>CAZIFL010000077.1:0-1534 GCA_964539095.1 uncultured Synergistaceae bacterium | reverse complement strand
AGCTGCACTCGCCGACCACTATGCTCGCGCCTCCGGACACACAAGCTCCAGCTCCTGCGGCTCATTCAGGCTCGCAATATAAGCAGGAATGATGCAGTGGTGTGGATGTGAAGGAGAGAAAAAGGGAAAAAACTCTTGCCAAAGTGGGGGTGTCCCGGGTATAATGTCTCCCGTTGCGGGTGACTAGCTCAGTGGAAGAGCGCTTCCTTCACACGGAAGAGGTCACAGGTTCGAGCCCTGTGTCGCCCACCACTGCAAATACTGGCCCCGAGGGATTTTCCCCCGGGGCCTTTTTCTTTTCTGGAGTCAATATGGAGTCAGCTAGAAACCGAAATTTTTTTGCTTCGTCTCAGGGAATAACCCTATTGTCACAAAAAAAGAGGGGGGCTTTCGCCCCCCCTGCTACGCTTCTTTCTGCTCCAGCTCCACTTCCCGCATCCGGTTCAGGAGTCCGACGGTCCACCGTTTCCAGCCCGGGGCTCGCTCAAACTCGCCTTCTCCAAAATGCAGGAACCCGTCCTCGTCCATCTGAACGCCGTGAAAGTCCATCTTCACAGCATCCTTCATACCGTCACCTCCTTTCCACTGCCTTCGAGGTTTCCCGCGGGGCCATCCACAAAGGGCGCCAGGGCGGTACAAGCCGCCTTGATGACGAGCTTGAAGATCATTCCGTCCACAGCCTCCAGGATTGCATTGAATTCCATGGCGTCATCCAATAGATCCGCGAGTTCGTTCTGGGCCTCGGAGTCGTGGACCACGTCCCCGAAAACCTCCTTAAGCTCCGTAATGGCCTCAAGCCCATCCTTGGATGCTTGGACAATGATTCCGAGATTCCCCCAAAGAGACGAGATGCTCCAGGACTTGATTTCTTTCAGCTGTTGGAAAGATTCGCTGGTGTTTTCCAGAATCTGGCGCAGTTTTTCCTTAATATTCATGTTCTGCTCCTTTCAAGATATAAAAAAACCGGAGGCCGTAGCCACCGGAGCCAATGCTCTGCCATCTGTTTTATTCTTCCTTACTTGCTCCTCCTTTCAAACCACCGGACGAACCACTTAAACAGTGCCTCTTGTACAACATCCAAAAAGCGACCTCCTGTATAGGCAAGGGCCCCCGCAATCGCAAGGGAGGTCAATTGATTCAGTCCCGCACCGAGGCAAAAACACCCGACCACGACCGCTATAAAGGCTGACGTGATTTGCCCGGTGATAAACGCTCCCCAGGAAAAAACCTCGTGCCGGTGGAATCGAAGATACCGCACGAGGCTGCCAATCATCGCAATCAGAACGGCCGGAAGGAGGAACGCGCCGACCCTTTTGATTTCATCCACGCTCTACCACCGCCTCAAATGCCCCGTTTGATATACGTCGATGTGCAGAAAACCCTGATCCGGGTAATATCCGAGCCCTCCGAGTTCCGGAAGTTTCCCCGCCTCGTAGGCTTTCAGGATTCTCTCTTTCGCTTCGGGGATCGCAATTCCCCGGGGGATAAAATCCATGGCCATACCCAGGGTGTGCTTACTGTCGTGAGCCCCGCC
>CAZIFL010000076.1:0-1560 GCA_964539095.1 uncultured Synergistaceae bacterium | reverse complement strand
ATCTCCGAACTCGATTCCAGGAACATTCATCATCGATCCTCCTTCATATCCCACCTATATCCCACCGTTTTGCCAAACCTTCCTTGCGCCGTTTATTCTTCAAACCGGGAGGCACCTCATAGATCACCCATCCCGCTTCTTCTGCTGCTTCTGCCATGCCTGAAACTTCTGCCTGAAGCGTGGTTCCCCCGCCTTATTCGATATTGCGCACCAGCTGCCGAATATTGGGAACCTGTTTATCCAACTGAGATTGGTTCACTGTAATTGACTTCCCTGCAATCTCCTTTGGCCCCGCGGTTAAAGAAGCTATGGGAATACCGAGGGCCCCGGAGACCATCGAAGCGGTGTTTGCATCATTGACTTCATATTGAAACATATCTCGAAAGGTTTTCTGGGATGTGGGGGTGGGAGAAGAATCCGGGTGAACGCAAAAAAGCTGAGGAGAAGAACGCCAAACGCTCCAAATCTCCTCCCCAATCTCGTTTACCACGGTTTTGAAGGCCGAAGCAGAGGACTTATTCATCTGGGTCAGTCGGTTACCGATATACATGTATATTTTAGGAAGCTCCATACGGTATTTCTCGGAATTTAAAACGAATTCCGACCGTGCGTCCCCTTGCTCTCTTTTCACTCCATACACCAGGGAAAGAACCGCCTTCACCGCCCGTTTCGAAGAACCGTCAGCAGAAAAAGGTATGAGGAGCCTATCAGCGGCGGCAAGAGCCAACTCCGTATAGATAGAAAAACTGGGGTTGCAATCGATAAACACACAGGAATCTCCATTATTCCAAGAATACTGCAGGATATCATCAATAAGATCACGAATCCAAAGATGCACAATTCTCCAAGCATCCTGAGGGCCGGGAAAAGCCGCCCCGGAGACTCTTGAAGACTGCATTTCAAGCTGCTCATCCCCCAAAACCATGTAGAGATTTTCGGGGATCCTTTCGTTATGTAATACAACCTGGGCTATATACTCACCACCACAATGAGGAGACACATAGGGGCTTTTGATCCGTTCCTCCACATACCCGGAGATAGTTTTTCTCGGCTTCGCACGATGAATCTCCGTCAGCCGATTTTCCCCAAAAGGAATACCTCCGAGAAAAATGGCCGAAGCATTAGCCTGAGGACAGAGATCAAGGACAAGCACTTTTTTTTCAGGGTGCACCCTGGCATACTCCGAAGCCAGCTGAAACGTGAGATAGCTTTTGCCAACTCCGCCTTTATTGTTCCAAATCGCATATACGACCATAGCAGGTTCACCTCTTTGCATGGGATGCCCTCATTGTATCAGTTTTGGCTTTATTACTGGTACGTCAGTTTCGGCCCCCAGGCCGCAGACGCTGCATCAGGGGAACCCAGATTCTTGTAACGATATCCTCGGGAGCCCAGCCCACGGGAATTTCCGAACGCAGGGCAAAAAGCCGGTAGAGCAGATATCCTACGCTGAAAAGACAGAGGGTGGTAATGCCTGCGGCAACCAGGGAGCCGAAGGGGAGAAGATGCCGCACCCCCAGCCCCGCAAGCCCCGTAAGGGCTCCCCAGAAAAAGAGCTTG
>CAZIFL010000075.1:0-2110 GCA_964539095.1 uncultured Synergistaceae bacterium | reverse complement strand
CAAGAAGACGAAAGTAACCTTCAGCTTCGACGGCACGCAGCTGGAAGGTTTTGCGGGGGAACCCATCGCTGCGGCGCTGCACGCCAACGGCGTACGCACCTACCGGATCACCCCTGAAATGAAACGCCCCCGAGGCTTCTTCTGCGCCATCGGGAAATGCTCCTCCTGCTTCATGACGGTAAACGGAGTGCCCAACGTACGAACCTGCGTCACCCCCCTTGAAGCGGGGATGAAGGTAGAAACCCAGACGGGCAAAGGCGTCGTGACGGTAGAAGGCTAAGGGGAGGAAAAACCATGAAAACCACAGAAATACTCGTCATCGGCGGAGGCCCTGCGGGGCTCTCTGCGGCGATTGAAGCCGCCTCCCTGGGAGCGGAAGTCACCGTCCTGGACAGTGACCTCAAGCTCGGAGGGCAGCTCATCAAACAGACCCACAAATTCTTCGGCTCCAAAGAAGAACATGCAGGCACCCGGGGGCTCTCCATAGCGGACATCCTCTTCGAAGAACTCGAACACCACCAGGAATCCGGCAAAGTCAAAGTCCTCTCCAACGCCACCGCCACGGGCTACTACAAAGAAGACGGCGTGGTAAGCTATGTGGTAGGCGAAGAAGAATACGTCCGGATCAAACCCAAAAAGATCGTCATGGCCACCGGGGCGCAGGAACGGCTCATCCCCTTCCCCAACAACGATCTCCCCGGAGTCTACGGAGCCGGGGCCATCCAGACCCTCATGAACGTCTACGGCGTCGCCCCCGGGGACAAAGTCCTCATGGTAGGAGCCGGCAACATCGGCCTCATCGTCAGCTACCAGCTCATGCAGGCAGGCGTTGAAATCGTGGGCATCCTCGAAGCCATGCCCAAAATCGGAGGCTACTGGGTCCACGCCGCCAAAATCCGGCGTATGGGGGTTCCCATCTACCTCCAGCACACCATCACCGAAGCCCTGGGAGAGAGCATCATCGAAGGTGCCCTCATTCAGGAAATCGACAGCTGCTTCAAACCCGTAGGGGAACCCAAAAAAGTCGACTGCGACATCATCTGCCTCGCTGTGGGCCTCACCCCCACCTGTGAACTCCTCTGGCAGGCGGACTGCACCATGAAATTTGTCCCCCAGCTCTGCGGCTACGTAGCCCGACGGGACCCCCTCATGCGCACCTCCCACCCCGACATCTGGGTAGCGGGAGACGCTGCAGGCATCGAAGAAGCCTCCGCCGCCATGGTAGAAGGACGCATTGCGGGCCTCGCCGCCGCCGCCAGCCTCAGCCACGGCACCCCGCAAGAGCACAAAGAGCGCTCCGCCCTCTACCACAAGCGTCTTGAAGACCTCCGGGCAGGAGAAGTAGGCGAAAAAATCCGGGCAGGCCTCTGTGAAGTCTGCTGTGAATGTTGGGGGTAGAAAACCATGATGGACAAAGAAAAACTCTTTAACAGCGGCATCCTCACGGAAGAATGCCCCGGGGCCATCGCGCCCCCCCGTGAAATCTGGGAAAGCAAAAAGAACGGGCTTGTGCTCATCGAATGTCCTCAGCGCATCCCCTGCAACCCGTGCCACACAAGCTGTCCCACCGGAGCGGTGCTCCCCTTCGAAGACATCAACGACACCCCCCGGATCGACTACAGCAAATGCACCGGCTGCGCCCTCTGCGTAGCCAAATGTCCCGGCCTCGCCTGTTTTGTCGTAGACCTCACCTGGGGAGAAGCTGATCAGGCGCTCATGAAGCTCCCCTACGAAATGCTCCCCCTCCCCGCCAAGGGCGACCCCGTCGCCTGTTGCAACCGGCAGGGGGAAGAGGTACATCGGGGGACCGTTGTTTCGGTAACGGAACCCTGGAAAGACAAAACCTACGTGGTACATGTATCGGTTCCCAAGGATCTGGTCATGGAAATCCGAGCGGTAAAGGTGGTGGCGTAACATGGCGGACAAGCAGAACGATATCGTGGTATGCCGTTGCGAAGAGGTCACTCTGGGAGAGATCCGGGAGTGGATCGCCAAGGGGTATGATAGCTTTGAAGAGCTGAAGCGGGTGCTGCGGGTCGGCATGGGCCCCTGCCAGGGCCGTGGATGCCGCGAGATCATCCTTCGGGAGATCTCCAAAATGACAGGAACC
>CAZIFL010000074.1:0-2113 GCA_964539095.1 uncultured Synergistaceae bacterium | reverse complement strand
CCTGCTTTGGGAGCAGGGGGTCGAAGGTTCGAATCCTTTCACCCCGACCAAAATTAAAAACGTGAAGGCACAACAGTGACGCAGTATGTGAAGTGATACTTTATCAACGTGTATAACGGTGTGGCCGTCTTTTTCCGGAAACGGGGGGAGGCGGCTTTTTTAGGGTCTGGATTTGGTGACGGTGCCTTTTACTCCCCTCTCTATCCCCGAAGGTGCTCACGCTGGTGCGCGCAGATCTTCTCTCGCAAAAAGCACCGAGAATGGTATGATTGTCCTCAAGGCACAGCGTTCAACTACATGAAAGGGTGTGTTCACGAGATGAAGCGTTTTGCTTCTTTGCTCTGCTTATGCGTCGCTTTTCTGTCGGGAGTTCCGGATACGGAGGCTGTAATCCTTTCGGTGGCTGCTCCCTCGGAGGGTTCCAGAATTATGGCCCCTACCAGGGATCTCTACGCCATCGTTGCCATCGACAGGGAGGGAAGAAATCCGGAGCAGGAGCCCTTCAACGTTCGTTTCGAACTCTATCGGAACGGGGTTCTCGCCCCCGTGCGTACGGTGACCAGCACCGTGGACGACAGCACGGGGCTCACGCCGCTGGCCGCCATCAGAACCGACTATCCTCATGGCTGGACTCCCGGTACGGCTCTGGATATTCTTGCCTCCCCGCCCCCCGATCTTGTCTATAACCCCGCGCTACCGGTCTCCATCTATGATGCATCCCTGAAGGCGGTTGTTATGCGGCACTATGCGGCGGCACTTATTCAGGGAGGGCGCACGAAAGATTTCGATACCAATTATAGCACCATCTACACCCGTGATCTTGAGGAGGGGGAATACACCCTCAAGGTAACTGCGGTCGGCGCCGCCGGAGCTGAGCTGCACTCTTCGAGCATCCCCCTGACCTTTGGGAGCGTACCGGATAAAATACTCTCGCGTTTCAGTCCGGCGAAACACATGGAGAACATAACAGCCTTTGCGCTGGCCAACAACGCGCACATCTACGCCGATCTCTTCCCCGGCTATTGGGACGCCTCCAAGCTCCCCCACGGAGGGGTGGCGCCAACACTCTTCTACGAGATCACGAGGCGCTGGCGTCCGAATGATCTTGTGGAGTACCTGAACGGTAGCATCCGGGGAATTATCTATAATATTCACGCAACTTCCTCTACCCAGAGCGTCGAGATCGGCGGGCTCGCCCATGCGGGTCGCCTTGGATCGGATGTCGTCCGTTGGTACTACTACGATATTGGTGATACGGAAGTTCGTTGGGATGCTGGGGGGCAGGTTACTGCAAAGTCCGGGGTGATCACCCCCTTCCCCGAGGGGAGGCGCCTTGTTATGACCCGGGGAGAGATCCGGGGGGATGGTGAAACGCAGATCATCCCCTCCGACTACGTCTACGATCCCGAGCATACGAGTAAGAGTGTGGACTGGAATGTTGCCGATGGGATTGCGGTGAAGCCCCGGCAGCTTTTGAGTCTTTTCGGTGTGGTGAAGCCCCTGCAGCCCTCTCTGGAGGATGTTATCCCCTCGGAGGATGGAACCTTTACCGTCAACAACCGGATTGCCACGCTGAACTATGCGTTTTTCGACGGCACGGAACAGGTTCTCTTTTTGCAGGGTAAGCGAGTGGAGCTTATCCGAACCGGGGTGAATGAAAACCCCTCCATCTACGAATTCCGCCACGACATTTCCATTCCGGAGGATTTTGAAAAGCCTCTGACTGTTCGGGTCAGCGCCTTTGACAGCCGAGGGAATGCCGTTCCCGGAACGGAGATGACCTTTACGCTGACGCGCGCCTCCGCTGGCGGCGGCGGAGGCGGCGGCGGCTGTGTGGTTGGATCTGCTCCGGTGGAAGGGGTGGGTATGTTGCTTCTCCTTGCCTTGGCGATGATCGCAGGGAGACGGTGCAACGGTGGTGTACGACGTTAATTTCTCTGCTCCTCCATAAATCCTTCGGGAGGGGGTTGACAGTTGAGGCAGAAACTGTAAAATACTCTCGCATTGGCAATGAACGCCAGTCGGGGAATTTTCCCGAAAAAAGTTCTGGTTTTTCAGTGCGGGAGTAGCTCAGCTGGCTAGAGCAACGGCCTTCCAAGCCGTAGGTCGCGGG
>CAZIFL010000073.1:0-2159 GCA_964539095.1 uncultured Synergistaceae bacterium | reverse complement strand
AGCTGCGCTCGCCGACCACTATGGTCGCTGCCGGGGACACACAAGCTCCGGCTCTTCCGTTAATATAGTGTCACATGGCAACGAGAACCGCTCTAGGATGCCGAGTGCCAGAAGATCGCAGAAAAAAAGGGCCAAGGCAGGGGGAATAGAATTTTTCAGAAAAACCTTTGCTCCCGAGCTGTATTATGGTATACATAAAAACACCCCCCGGCAGAGCCATGTGGCCGGGGCGGGAAAATCAAGATACAGAGAAGGGAATGAGAGCATGTATCCGCACAAGAGACGAAACACCTTGCGAAACCTGATTATCGTGATGGTAATAGCCCTGGGAATCTTTTCGGGGGAACTCCTGATAAACCCCGGAAGAGGCTTCGCTGCTCCTGTTACCGAAGCCCAGGCCCTCCGGGCCGCGGCTTCCTGGCTTGAGCAGAACCACAATCCTCTGGGGGAGCGCACCGGAAAAGGGGTGGCAAACCTCACCCGCTATGGGGATGCTCAGGGAAATCCTCTTTACTACGTAGCCTTTCTCGCCCCCCGGGGATTTCTGATTCTGGCAGGGGATGACCTCCTGGAACCGGTAATTGCCCTGGTTCCAGGAGGAACAGCCTACGACCCCTCGGAGAGAAACCCCCTGGGAGCCCTGGTAACCCAAGATCTCACCCTCCGAACGTACCAGATCCGTACCGCTCCGAGGGCATCCCGAACCCTGGCGGAGCAGGGGGCCTCGAACAGGGGTAAATGGCACACTCTCCTCGAAGAAGACCCTTCCTCAAAAAAAGGCATCCCCTCCCTCTCGGATCTCCGGGTAGCGCCTCTTCTTGAAAGCACCTGGAGCCAGGAAGCCGTGGAGGGTGCCCTCTGCTACAACTACTACACCCCCCAAGGCTACCCCTGCGGCTGTGTGGCCACCGCCATGGCCCAGCTTATGCGCTTTCACGAGCACCCCGCCCTGGGAATCGGGGCGCGGAGCTTCGAGATTTACGTAGATGAAATCTCCGAAGACCAGACCACCCGGGGAGGAGACGGCGCGGGAGGCCCCTATAACTGGAGCGCCATGATACTTCAACCGGACGGAACCATCACCGAGGGGCAGCGTCAGGCCATCGGAGCTCTCACCTATGATGCGGGGCTCTCGGTGAATATGTACTACTCCCTCGAAGGCTCCGGCACGAACACTCTCATGGCGGCGGAGGCCTTCAAAGAGACCTTCCGCTACTCAAACGCCATCAAGGGCTACAACGGCGGATACAACCTTTCGGAAGACTTCCGAAACGCTGCGGTGCTCCCTAATCTCGATGCGGGATACCCCGTGCTTTTCGGCATTACCGGATTCGCAGGGGGCCATGCCATCGTGGGAGATGGCTACGGCTACCAGGGAGAGACTCTCTACCACCATTTGAACATGGGGTGGGGAGGAGACTCCAACGCCTGGTACAACCTTCCGAATATCGATGTCGAGCGCGACATCCCCCCCGGGGAAGAGGAAGAACCCATGTTCAGCTCGGTCTACAAGGTGGTGTATAACGTCTTTACCGAGGGGAGCGGAGAGATATTGAGCGGCCGCATTCTCGACGAGGATGGGAATCCCTTTGAGAACGTCACGGTAACCCTCTCGGGGCCCGGTCTTGCAAGCCCTCGAACCGCCGTGACCAACGCCAGAGGGATCTACGCCTTCTCGAAGGTTCCCTCGGGAAACAGCTACACACTCCGGCCTTCTGCAGAGGGGTACATGTTCTCCCCAGGAATTCGGAGGGAAAGCGTGGGAACCTCGGAAAACTGGGGCTTTCCTGCCAACCTCTGGGAAAGGGACTTTGCAGGTACTCCGGGATACCCCTCCAGCGGCGGCGGGTGTTCCCTGGGATTTTTTCCGGGAGCGCTTGCGCTGTTGCTCCCGCTGATCTTGTTCCGAAAATAAAAACCCCCGTACCACCCTGCTGGGGTCCCACGCAAAAGGCCTGGAAAGATCTGCAGATCTCCCCAGGCCTTTTGCTGTAGCGTCATGTCGTAATTACAAAACGCACCCTCTTAGAATCAACGTTTAAGCAACAAAAGCGGCAAAACCAGCAAAAGGAGCGCCGAAAAGGATGTCGCCAGAGTAACACATCCTCCGCCACCTCCCGAAGGAGCCACAGCAACGGGCTGCGGTACGATCACCACTA
>CAZIFL010000072.1:0-2270 GCA_964539095.1 uncultured Synergistaceae bacterium | reverse complement strand
AAGCAAAGATCCTTTTCTACACCGAGATCACCCCGGAGGAGCTTGAGGAGCTTCGAGGGGAGAACGGGGAGAACCATTAGCACGGTTGGCACGTCATGGAGTGAAATTGGCCTAGTGAGGGCAGCAGGTGCGGTGGGCCAAGCAGGAGCAAGAGGGAGCAGCAAGAACAATAGGAACAGTAGGAGCGATAGGAACAGCAGTGACCACGGGCAGAGAGCGCCAGAACCCAGAAACATTATGTTTCCTGGTTCTGGCGCTCTCTGTGCTCTGAAGTTCTGTATGCTTTGGAGTTTTGGAATTTCGATTCCAGAGATTCCCCAAGCCAGGCACGAGACAAACCAAACTAAGCCCGAGCCAAGCCGCCCGGGGGCTCTAAAGCAACCCCGAAATCAGCGGGCGGCCTTTTGCGCCAGAGTCCGGATTTCCTCTTCCGCGAGGCCCGTGAGCTTAACAATCATGGGGATGGCAAGCCCCTCCCGGAGCATGGCCACCGCCAGAGTTTTGTTGCGCTCACTCCAGCCTTCCTTGTGGCCTTCCATGCGACCTTCTTTTTTGCACTGTTCTCCGTAATTTCCTAAAACCTGCATGATTTCCCCCTCCTCTTCTGCGAGTTCTCGTAGTTCCTGGAGATATTCCTGCTGTACTTCTTCGCTTTCTATCTGCACTACCCAGTCGATGAAGAAAAAGAGAGCTTCGATTTCCTTGCGGCGGTGCTTTTTCTTGAGCATGAGCCGGATGAGAGACATTTTGAAGCGTTTTCGCCGCTGGTCATCCCCTTTTTCCGCCCGAAGGGCCTTTTTGGCCGCCAGGAGCAGGGTGGCGAAGGGGTTGGGGTTGGCTTCGAGTTCTTTGTCGGGGTAATCCAAGATTTTGCAGGTGTTGAAGCTATAGCTGAGGGTGGTGCCGAAGAAGGAACGTTCGTAGCGGTTGGGACGGTAGTTTTTGTTGCCGTCCGTGAGAATGGCGAGGGCCGCCACGTCCTTTTCCCATTTTTCGGTGATGCGGTAGTAGTAGCGGAACATGCGCTTTTCGAATTCCCGGATATCCTGGGGGCCGCTGCCGTATCCCTGCACTTCTACGTGGAGCAGGATGTAGGTTTCGGTACCGTCAAGAAGGTGTACCTGAATGAGCATGTCCACGTAGCGTTTGTTTTTTTGTTCCGGGTTAAAGAGGTTCGCAAGCTCCTGTTCGAGAAAGAGGTTTTCCCGGCTCCAGTCTACTGCTTTATAGAGTTCCGGAAGGTGAAAGGCCACCATGGAGCGAAAGAGAGCATGGATGGCGTTTTTCCATATTCCGTCGTTGAATTCCGGCACAGTATCCCCTCCCCTTTTGCGTATACGTTATCCCTATTGTAATGTTTTGCTTTGGGGTGTCAATACGGGGGGATTTTCCTCACAAGCCAGGGGTTACATTTTCGAGTAAGCACTCACATATTAGCGGAGAGGCCCCTTCTTGCGCATACCACGTTGCCCCCCAGGGTGCAGTGCCTTCTCTTCAGATCTCTTGCCCCTCTTTGCAGGGGGGTGCTATACTTGTTCTAACGAAGGGGGAAGACTTCTTATGAGGAAGAACACGAAAGGCAGAGAGGGTACGGGAGACGCCGAGGGTGTAGAGAACACAGAAAGCAGGGAGCGCGCGAAAAAGACCGGGGAAACGGAGAAGATAGAGGGGACAGGGAAGGCAGAGAAGACGGAGAAGAGAGGGATAACGAAGGACATCGGGAAGGCCGCCGGGGAGAAGGCAAAAGAGAAAGTCGGGGAACCAACGGAAAGACGCTACGATGACTCCCTCTGGAAAGAGACTCTTTCCCGTTTCTTCATCCCCATGCTTGAGGCGGTGCTTCCGGAGATGGCTCAGGAAGTGGATACGAGCAGTTCTGTCACCTTTCTGGATAAGGAGCTGCAGCGTCTTGCCCGGTACAGTAAGAAATATCCCGGAGGCCCCCCGGATTCCGGGCGCTTCGTGGATATGCTGGCGGATGTGCCTCTTCTTTCGGGAGAGCATGCCTGGATACTGCTTCATGCGGAGGTGCAGGGTTCCGGGGGTTGCGAAGAGTTTCCCCTCCGTATGCACCGGTACCGTTGCCTTCTGGAGAGCCGCTATAATCGCCCTGTGGCGGGTTTGGCCTTTCTTACGGAACCCCTCCCCCCCGCTCACGCCGAGGGATTCTACCGCTGGGAACGTTTCGGCTCCCGAGTAACGTACGAATATCCTACCTTCAAGATCTACGAGGGGGATGAAGAGGCCCTGCAGAAGAGCCACAACCCCTT
>CAZIFL010000071.1:0-3160 GCA_964539095.1 uncultured Synergistaceae bacterium | reverse complement strand
ATTTATCTCCGTTTTGATCAAGATGATTGGCTTATGCAGCGGGCGAAACTGGTTTATCCTGGTTTTATGCAGTCCATGGAGGAGCATTGGTCACGACCAGCTCTGAAAGTCAATCGTCTCGTTTTTCAAAGCTGGAAATGAGATTTTCAGGCACATGGCAGGGAATGGACGAGTAGGGGAATGTCCTAAATCATGCTAGGTATTTTCGAAGCTTGATTCCCTCGGGGCAGGAGTACCAAGTCTGATTTTAAAATCAACCGTTTCCCAGTGGCTCCCTTGGTTCTCATGCCCATGTGGTAGCGGATGGAGGGAAACATTGGAAGATTCTGGCGGTAGAAAAAGTTGGAAAAATGAAATTAGGGGGGGATGATGAAAGATAAACATTGATTCCTGCCAATGAATTTTGTTTTTGCCGGAAGTTTTCTTGAAAAGACTGGGGTAGTTGGGACAGTGCTGTTTTCTATGTATGGGAGGGAAAATTCATGAAGAAGATTTTGTTGGGGGTACTGGTGCTGTGTGTGGTTTTCGGAGGAGCCGCCTGGGGGGCAGACAAGCCTTCGGTGGCTGTGATTATCGAGGGGCAGTTGGGAGATGCCTCCTTCTACGATTCTGCCAACCGGGGATTGGAGCGGGCTGTGGGAGAGCTGGGAGTAACCGCCAAGGCCATCGAGTGCGGCTATGATCCTGCGAACTACGTCCCCTATCTTGCGGCGGCGGCGAAGAAGTTCGACCTTGTTATCGTGGTAGGTTTTGGCATGTACGATGCCCTGGAGCAGGTGGCTCCAAAATTCCCGGATACCAGCTTTGTTCAGATGGATATGAGCGGCGATCTGGGGGACGTGACCTTTGCCAACTTCAGAGAAAACGAAGGAAGCTTTCTTGCGGGAGCCCTGGCGGCTCTCATGACCACCCGGGAGGGAGATCCCCGGGTAGATCCTTCTAATGCCATCATTGGGGCGGTGCTTGGGGAGGATATCCCGGTGCTCCATAACTTTCTCGTAGGATATCGCCAGGGAGCGGAGTATATCAATCCCGATGTGCAGCTGCTCATCGGTTTTGTGGGGCGTTGGGATGACCCCGCAGGTGGCAAGGAGATGGCTCTGAACCAGCACAAAAACGGAGCGGACGTAATCTTCCAGATCGCCGGAGGCACCGGAGAAGGGGTACTCAACGCCGCTCAGGATGCGGGATTTTGGGCCATCGGGGTGGATGCCCCCCAGGAATTGTTCATGCCCCAAGCTACCCTTACCTCCATGCTGAAGCGTATGGATACTGCAGTTTTCGACCTTATACAGGCCAAGATAGCTGGGGAGCTTCCCCATGGAGCCACCTTGAGCTACGGCCTGAAGGATAACGGCGTGGGCCTCTCCTGGACCGATGTTGCCATAAAGAACATCCCCGAGGATGTGGCGACCACGCTTCGGGAGATTGAGCAGAAAATCGTGGCGGGAGAGATCGTGGTGAAGGAGTACGCCCAGTAGGAAGAACGTCTTCTCTCGTACGTGCGAACCTTGAGAACCGTGGAAGCCCCTCGGCGATTATACCGGGGGGCTCTTCATACTTTCCGGGGCTCTATGGTATGATGCTCATGAGAATACGGTATGCCCCTGGAGGAGGCCCTGAAGATGGACGATAAAAATATGCTGGAACGGCTTCGCCGGAAGGATGCGGGGGAAGAGACGGAAGAACAGGAGACTTTCTTCTCCGAATCCCTCGGGAAGCGTCAGGATTTTGAAGAGGACCCTCCCTTCGGGAATGGAGAGGAGCCGCCCCGAAGGATGCAATATGTCTCTCTGGGAGGCGGCGGAAGCTGTCTCGGATGCCTTGTGGTGCTTCTCATTATCGGCTTCCTTCCCTTTCTGCTTATGGGAACCTTTCTGTGGGGTGTGGTGCTCTTCGGCATCATCGGTGTTTTTGCCCTTCTACGCTGGCTTTTTTAATATTTTTTGTTCCTTCGCCCCCCTCGGGGGGTTTTTTTGTCCCTTTCTCCTCGTTTCCTCCTCCCTCGGATTTTTGTCCTCTCTGTAGCCTTACGGAAAGTTCTCTGTAGCATCCCTGTAACCTTCCCTTGCTAAAATCTCCTCATTCAGGTTCCATATTTTGAAGGAGGGATATCATGCGTTATTGTCGAAAGTGGAGTTTTCGAACGGTTTCAGCTCTTTTCCTTGCCCTGGTTCTGGTAAGTGGGGCGTTTGCAGGGGAGGCCAAATATGTCTTCCTGTTCATCGGGGATGGCTTGGGGATTTCCCAGCGGAATGCGGCGGAGATGTACCTTGGGGCGTTGCAGGGAAAGAACGGCGAGCCCTCTATTGTGAAGCTTGCCATGAATGAAATGCCCGCCCAGGGGATGATTACCACCTATTCTACCAACTCTCTTATCACGGATTCTGCTGCAGCGGGGACTGCCTTTGCTACCGGGAAAAAGACTGCTTCCGGGGTTATCGCCATGGATCCCAGCGCTCAGGAGCCCTACAAGACTGTGGCACAGATGGCCCGGGATAAGGGAATGAAGGTTGGAATCGTCTCCAGCGTCTCTATTGAGCACGCCACCCCCGCTGTATTCTATGCCCATAATCCTTCCCGGAAAAACTACTACGATATCGCCTGTCAGCTTACAGAAAGCGGCTTTGATTATTTTGCCGGCGGCGGTTTCGTGCAGCCCCAGGGTAAGGCCGGGGATCAGAAGAGTGTCTTCGATATGCTGGATGAAAAGGGATATCTGGTGGTAAATAACCGAGAGGACTTCCTGAATCTCAAGCCCGGTGTGAAGACTGTGGCTATAAATCCCGTGCTGGACGGTTCCAAGGCACTCCCCTACGCTATGGATGCCGGAGAAGGGGAGATTAGCCTGGCGGAATTTACCACCAAGGGAATTGAGCTTCTGGATAACCCCGAAGGGTTCTTTATGATGGTAGAGGGAGGCAAAATCGACTGGGCCTGCCATGCTAACGATGCGGTGGCCTCCATTCGGGACACTCTTGCCTTTGATGATGCGGTAAGGGTGGGCCTTGATTTTTACGCTAAACACCCCGAGGAAACCCTCATCGTTGTGGTGGGAGACCACGAAACGGGGGGGCTGAGCCTCGGCTTTGCTGGTACCCAGTATGAAACTTACTTCTTGGAACTTCAGGGGCAGAAGGGTTCGTATGAGGCCTTTGAT
>CAZIFL010000070.1:0-4023 GCA_964539095.1 uncultured Synergistaceae bacterium | reverse complement strand
AAAGCAAGGGAGCGGTTCGCCACTTTCGGAGCCGAGGGGACACACAAGCGGAGGCACCGACTTTAAGGCACAATATAATGCGGAACAGCCCACTAACTTCTTAGCCTCTACCCCCAGATAAGCCCGGGGAGGAACATCACTAGAGAGGGAATATATGCCGCCAGAAGGAGTACCCCCACCAGCACCAGCACCATGGGGAGGATGGGCTTGCTGATCTGTTCCACCGAAAGCCCCGTAATAGCACTGGCCACGTAGATATTGATGGCCACGGGCGGTGTGGCCATGCCGATGGCGAGCCCCACCGCCATGATCACCCCGAAGTGGATGAGATCTCCTCCAAGCTGCTGTACCGTGGGGAGAAAGATGGGGGTAAGGATGATAAGGGCCGAAGCGGTCTCCATCACCATTCCCGCCAGAAGAATGATCACGAGGATCATCAGGTAGATCAGGGCATGGCTCCCCCCCGCCACACCGATGAGCGCCTGGGCCACCGCCTCGGGAACCTGATAGAAGGCGAGCCCCCATCCGAAGAGGTTCGAGGTGGCGATGATGAACATGATGAGGGAGGAGGTAACCCCCGCCCCTACCACGAGTTGGTAGAACTTTTTCCAGCTCATGCTCCGGTAGACGAAAAAGGCCACGATGATGGAGTAGTCCACCGCTATGGCCGCCGCCTCGGAGGGGGTGAACCATCCGGAGAAGATCCCTCCCAGAATAAGCACCGGCGTAAGAAGCCCCCAGAGGGCGTTCTTGAAGCGTCCCCATTTCTCTTGTGAAGAGACCAGGGCCGCCGCGGGATAGTTCCGCTTCCGGGCTACATAGAGGGCCAGAAGGATGAGCCCCAACCCCATGAGGGCTCCGGGGATAAAACCCCCCATAAAGAGCTTTGCCACAGATTCCCCGGCGATCACCGCATAGAGCACCATGGGGACGCTGGGGGGAATCACCACCCCGATGGTCCCCGAAGAGGCGATAAGGGCGGCGGAGAAGTCGAGGTCATACCCCCGATCCTTCAGCT
Organism: uncultured Synergistaceae bacterium; assembly: GCA_964539095.1. GTDB lineage: Bacteria > Synergistota > Synergistia > Synergistales > Aminiphilaceae > DAIPKP01. Next base: position 3,005 of record CAZIFL010000070.1, on the reverse strand, counting down.
CCGGGAGCAGAGCGGACCCCACCGCAGCGGTGGTGGCCGCTCCGGAGCCCGAGATGGCGGCGATGAACATGGAGGCCACGATGGAGACCATGGAGAGCCCTCCCCGGATGCGCCCCAGGGTAGCCTCCGCAAAGGAGATGATCCGCTCGGAGATTCCTCCCCGGGCAAGAATATCCCCCGCCAGAATGAAAAAGGGGACCGCCACCAGGGCAAAGGAGTTATTCCCCGTAAACATCATCTGGGGGAGCATGGCCAAGGGGAGCCCATTGATAAGCAACAGAAGTAGCGCCGCAAATCCTATGGCCAGGGCGATGGGCATGCCGAGAATCATGAGAAGCGCAAAGGTTCCTCCAAGAATCCAGCCCATCAGATCCGCCCCTTCCAGAAACGAGCAAGCTCCGCTCCGAGATGCAGCAGAATAACCCCTCCCATGAGGGGGTACATGCTGTAGATCCACATCATGGAGATCCCCATTCCAGGAGTGGTCTGGCTTGATTCGCTGATCATGAGCACCCCTCCGTACCACGCCACCACCACAAAGAAGAAAAGCCCTATAATCTGGGTACCCAGATGCATCCAGAAAGCTATCCTGGCGGGAAGTCTCTCCCGAAGAGCGGTAATGGCGATATGATTTCCCCGCTTGAATCCCACCGAGGCCCCCACCAGTGAGGCGAAGACCAGGAGAAACCGGGTAAGCTCCTCGGACCAGGTGAGGGCGGTGAAGAAGAAGCGGCAGATCACCTGCATGGTGGTAATCCCCACCATGGCAAGAATAAGGACGAAGAGGAGCACTTCACAGAGAGCATTCACCCGCTCCGAGAGAAGGGAGAGGAGAGAAAGGGGCGACCCCGAAGGATCGCCCTGGGTTTTCTGCGCAGTTTCACAGGCCTGCATAAGAACACTATCCCCGTTTTTGTTTCATGCTACTGGGTATCTGCGATGGCCCGAAGGCGCTCTTTGCCGAACTTTTCTTCGTACTTGTCGTAGAGGGGCTGTACCGCCTGACGGAAGGCTCCGAGATCGGGGTTCTCCACCACTTCCATCCCCTGATCTTTCAGGAACTGGAGCCACTCCGCGGCCTTTTCGTTGTCGTAGTTCCGGTTCTCCCACGCTGCTTCAGCGGCAGCCTTCTTCACGATTTCCTGCTGCTCCGGGGAGAGGCGGTTCCAGGTGATTTTGCTCATCATGATCACGTTGGGGGCATAGGCGTGCCGGGTAAGGCTGAGATACTTCTGGCTCTCGAAGAGCTTGAAGGAGACGATCACGTTCAGAGGATTCTCCTGACCGTCGATGGTTCCCTGCTGGAGCGCCGTGAGGGCCTCGGTCCAGGCCATGGGCACCGCATTGGCTCCGAGAAGCTTGAAGCTCTCGACGTAGACCGGGTTCTGCATGAGCCGGATCTTGAGCCCCTTCATATCCTCGGGGGTCTGCACCGCCTTTTTGCTGTTGGTAAGATCCCGGAATCCCCGCTCACCGTAGGCGAGGCCCATCCATCCCTGAGACTCCATGCTCTGGAGCATCTCCTGTCCGATGGGACCATCCAGCACTGCATAGGCATGCTCGGGGTTCCTGAAGAGGAAGGGGAGATCGAAGATACCGAACTCCGGCAAAAAGTTGATGATGGGGCCGCTGGTGATAATCCCCGCATCCACTGCCCCCATCTTCATGTTCTCCAAAAGTGCCCGCTCATCCCCAAGCTTAGCATTCGGGAAGATGGTAACGGTAATTTCACCGCCTGTCTCCGCCTCTACCACCTCTTTGAACTTCAGCGCACAGACTTGGAACGCATCCTGCTCGTTCACCACGTGAGCCACCTTGATGTTCATGCCTCCAAAGGCCATGCTAACGCTCAGAAAAACTCCCAGAAACGCCGCAGATACTACTCGCATCTTCTTGTGCATCATTATTGCTGCCTCCCCGTACAAAGATATGGATCAACCTTGGTACTACCATTTTGATGCATAGTATAGTATGCTTGATGCGGAAAAACAAGGGGATTTTTGAGAATTTTCAAAAAAAGATTTTCGAAAAAACCGCATGGCGATAATGTGGAGAACGACATCCGGGGGAGGATAGAAAAATTTTCCATGGCAAAGAAGCGGAATCAACTCATTCAGGATATTGCGGATAAAGTCCGCCAGGGCGCCCTGGGGGAGGAGGGGAAGCTCCCCTCGGAGCGGGAGCTGGCGATCCAGCTCGGCACAAGCCGGAATCTTCTGCGGGAGGCTCTGGTGGCTCTGGAATATATGGGAGTTCTCGAAACTCGGGGAAGGGAGGGCATCTTTCTTCAGAGCGACGAAATTCCGGAATTCGAGTCTCATCTCAATACGGTGCGGCTCTGGCCGGAGCATATGCTCCGGGATCTTCTGGAGATGCGGAGCTTTCTCGAAGTTCCCGCAGCGCGACTGGCCGCAGAGCGGCGAACCGAAGAAGATCTTCAGAAAATGCAGCAGTGCCTAGCACATCTGGAACGCATCGAAAAGGAGGGGGAGCAGGAGCCCGGCGAAGGGGCCTCCTGGGACTCTCTGCTCCACATGGTTATTGTGGAGGCTGCGGATAACCGGCTACTCTCCCGGGTGTACGAAGATTTTTCCGCGGTGATGACCAAATACATCGGTCAGAGCCGTGCTCTGGCCTTCTCCCAGGGAAAGTGGCCCAGCACCATTCTGGAGCAGCACGAACTTCTTGTACAGGCCATTGAGGAGAAAAACGCCCCAAAAGCTCAGGAGATCATCCAAAACCATATCGCCCTCGCCCGGGAACGTTTCGGGGATTAGAGCGGTTTCAGAAATAATGTGTCATGTGCTGTTTCACGGAGCCTCCGCTTGTGTGTCCCCTCTGCTCCGAAAGTGGCGAAACCGCTCCCTTGCTTTGCTGCTCCGGCCCGTCGCCCCAGGCGCGCCGACCAGCTGCGCGGCTGGGGCTTACCGGCACGTCCTGTGCCGGCACCGGGCCTCCGCGACGCAAAGCTGCGCTCGCCGACCACTATGGTCGCTGCCGGGGAC
>CAZIFL010000069.1:0-4063 GCA_964539095.1 uncultured Synergistaceae bacterium | reverse complement strand
GGGCCGTGGATGCCGCGAGATCATCCTTCGGGAGATCTCCAAAATGACAGGAACCTCCTATGCAAACATCCCCCAGGGGACCATTCGTCCCCCCGCAAAACCGATAAAAATTGGAAGCCTTGCGGAAGGAGGCGACCGGTAATGACCTGGAAGAACACAGCAGAGTATGTCATCATTGGCGGAGGTATTCAGGGGTGCGCCATCGCATATAATTTGGCGAAGATGGGTGCTACAAACATCGTTGTTCTCGAAAAAGACACAGTCTCCTCGGGTTCTACCGGGCGCTGCGGTGCAGGAATCCGTGCCCAGTGGGGGACCGAGATGAACTGCCGCATCGGCATGGATTGCCTCAGTAAATTCGAGAATCTTACCGAAGAACTCGGCATGGATGTCGGTCTCAACCAGTGCGGCTATCTTATGGTAGCCTATCGGGACTCCGAGTTCGAAACCCTCAAGCAGAGCATGAAACTCCAGAACAGCCTGGGGATTCATACCAAGGTGGTCAGCAAAGACGAAGCCTATTCCATCTGCCCTGGTCTTGCGGCGGAGGATGCGGTGGGCTTTACCTTCCACGATAAGGACGGCCATGCGGACCCCTTCCTCACCACCTTTGCCTATCAGGAGGCGGCCAAGCGCCTGGGAGTTACCTTCCACAAGTTCACCGAAGTTACGGGAATCAAGGTGGAAAAGGGTGCCATTACCGGAGTAAGCACCACCAAAGGTGATATTGCGGCTCCCGTTGTGGTGAACTGCGCCGGAGGTTACGCTCAGAAGGTGGCGAAGATGGCGGGGCTGGAGCTTCCCAATTTCTCCGAGCGCCACGAAATTATCATCACCGAGCCCGTGGAGTTCGGCGTCTGCCCCCCTATGCTCATGAGCTTTTCTGGCAACTACTACATCCAGCAGCGGCCTCATGGCTCCATCATCGGGGGATGCAGCCCTGAAGGGCACCCTGAGGACTACAAAAATGGCAACTCCTGGCAGTTCCTCGAACAGATGGCTCGAACGATCAACAAGCTCCTTCCCCGAACCAAAGGGGTTCGCATCGTTCGCCAGTGGTCCGGACTCTACAACATGACCCCCGACCGCCAGCCCATCCTCGGGGAAGCCGAAGATATCAAGGGCTTCTTCCTCTCCGTGGGTTTCTCGGGACACGGCTTCATGTTTGGCCCCACCACGGGAGAGCTTCTCGCCCAGCTCATTCTCGGCAAAGATCTCTCCATGCCCATCGACATGCTTCACTACCGTCGCTTCGCCACGGGAGAACTGATCAACGAGCCTGCCGTGGTATAGCGGCCTCCCGAAAAGAGATGCGCCATGGCTCTCCAGAGAGTTCCCGCAGAGCCATGGCGAAGATCAGGCGATTCGGGAGATCAAATGCTCTTTACCCCTTGAAAAAAAATGCGAAGATAGCTATAATACTCTTCGGTTTTTGCGGAAATAGCTCAGTTGGTAGAGCATCAGCTTCCCAAGCTGAGGGTCGCGGGTTCGAGTCCCGTTTTCCGCTCCAGAAAACATTGGGAAGGGCCCGTGCCTTTCCCATTTTTTATACCTTCACCTATTTTGTAAGATTGTATCAAAACAATGCTTGTATTCACGTCAAAAAATAGCCTAAAATTACTGAAAAATAAGCTTTTTTCTGCATATACGTTTTTTGACAGGTCTTTTGCCACTATTCCCTTGAGATATTTTTCTCAAGCCAAGGCAATATTTTGTTTGCCAGAACTGGAGTCTGGTCTTACAATTGTTGAGGCCCCATAATAACGATCAGAAAGGAGGTGACAGCATTGGCGCGCTTGAATGTAGCTACGGAGATCAAGAAATCAGAAGAAGACGCAAAACATCTCCTTCAGGAGGCCCGGGAAGAGGCACGTAGAATCCTGACGTCCTCCAAAACTCAGGCTGAGGAGATAGAAAAAACCGCCCGGCAGGAAGCCCGGCTGCACTACCGCAATAGCATCCAGCAGGCTGAAACTCAGGCGGAAAACGCTGCGAATACTATTCTTGGAAAAGGAAAAAAAGAAGCTGAGGCCTTTGTATCTAAGAATGAGTCGCGTGTGGGAGCTGTCGCAAAATGGATAGCGGAAGAGGTGATGGCGCGATATGACAGTAGCCGCGGTTAGTAAAATAGGGCTGGCGGTACACCGGGATGCGGAACGAGCCGTTCTTGGGGCGCTCCAGTCTTTCGGACTCTGTGAGATTATTACTCCCCGGGATGAAGAGGGAAGTGCCCAGAATCCTGGCCAGAAAACCCTTGCCTACGGTTTCGATGTGGATACCGCCCTTGGGGATGCTCGTTACGCTCTGCGGGTTTTGGAATCCTATTACGAGGAACCCGGCGATCTCCTCAGCAGAATGCTGGAGCTTCCTGAAAGAAATTCTGTAGCGCAGCTCCATCAAATATACCAGGCTTTTCCTCTCTCTTCGGTGGTGGAGAAGCTGCGCCAGAAAGAGCGCGCCCTTGCGGAAAATCACAGCGAATACTCCCGGAGTGAACTCTTTCAGTCCCTGTTGCATTCTCTTCTCTCCTTTCCTCACGAACTTTCCCTGATTACCCGGGGCACCGAATATGTCCGAGGTATTTTGGGAACTCTTCCGGGGGAAAACATTCCCAAGGCGAAGGCAGATCTGCGTACGCTCTCCTCCTATGCCGAGGTTCACACCTACGATTACGGTGACTCGAAAAACGAAAAGCTCCTGGTGGCTCTCTACCCCCGCGAAGAGGCGGAGAGGGTGGGGGAGGCTCTTATCAAGCTTGGCTTTGTCCGGATGGATCTCCCCCAGGAATACCAATCCTTTGCGGAATCCGAACAAGAACGCCTGCTCCAGAGGCTTGAACTCCTTCGCTCCCAAGAAGCAGAGCTTCTTCAGGAGTTCCAGGCTCTTGCATCGGAACATGTGCCATCTCTCCGCAAGGCAGCGGACTATCTCGGCATTCTCAAAAGCCGGGATGAGGCTTCCGAAAATGCTGCCGCCACGGAGAAGACCAAGCATTTCTCCCTCTGGTGCCCCAAGTCGGAAATCCCTCTTCTCCAGAAGGCCTTGGAGACCTTCCAGAGTGATATCGACATGGTGGTGGATCTTCCTCTGGAGGAGGGTGATGTTCCTCCCACCATCCTCAGAAATCCCCGGTGGGTGCACCCCTACGAACCTCTCACCAACCTCTACGGTGCCCCCGGGTATGGGGGAATCGACCCCACTGCCTTTTTTGCCCCCTTCTTCTTCCTCTTCTTCGGTATGTGCCTGAGTGATGGGGGATATGGCCTTGTCTTTGCGTGTATCTTTCTCTGGCTCTTCCACGCCTACCGCATCGAAGGGGAGAAACGCAAGTTCTTCTCTCTTCTCTTCTGGGGATCTGTCTCTACCGTGGTGGTGGGAGCCCTCACGGGATCCTGGCTAGGGGATATGTTCGAACAGTTCCCCTTTCTCAACTTCATGGTGCCCTTCAAGGAAAGTCTTGTGGTGCTCAACCCCATGAATGATCCCATATCGTTTCTCATTCTCTCCCTCATCCTCGGGGTGGTGCAGGTGCTCTTCGGCCTAAGCATAGCCATGGTTCGAAACATCCAGAAAAAGGATTACATCGCCGCCGCGGGAGACCAGGGAGGGTGGATGACCCTCATCGTGGGGCTCATTCTTCTCGGTCTTGGAGCAGGGGGATTTGTCCCTCCGCTGGTATTTCTCCTGGGCAAGCTTCTTGCCGCCCTCGGGGCCATTCTTCTTGTGGCTACCCAGGGACGCGAAAAAGAAGGTATTGTCCGTAAGGTCGTCTCGGGAGTCCTCAGCCTCTACAACGTCACCTCCTTTCTGGGGGATATCCTCAGCTACAGCCGTCTTCTCGCCCTGGGGCTCGCCACAGCAGCGGTGGCCATGATCATCAACACCCTCACGGTGCTCGTATCCGGAATTCCCTACGTGGGGTGGGTCTTCGCCATTCTGCTCTTTTTGGGAGGGCATACCTTCAGCCTGGCTGTGAACGCTCTGGGGGCCTTTGTGCACTCCCTGCGTCTCCAGTACGTGGAATTTTTCAGCAAGTTTTTCACCGCCTCGGGGCGCTTCTTCC
>CAZIFL010000068.1:0-4856 GCA_964539095.1 uncultured Synergistaceae bacterium | reverse complement strand
GCGACGGTTCGGAGCAGCAAAGCAAGGGAGCGGTTCGCCACTTTCGGAGCCGAGGAGACACACAAGCGGAGGCTCCCATTCCAAAGCACAATATAATGTGGAACAACCCACTAGAAAGGCTCTGAAAATATCCTGGAACTTAAACAACCTTGTGAATATCGTATTCCCTTGGTACGACACCCTTCAAAGGGAGGAAGATTCGCTATAATGGCCTCAGAGAATCTGCATATCGAAGGAGGAGTAGGGGTACATGAAAGAGAGAGTTCTTTTCGTCTGCGTCCAAAACACCGCCCGGAGCCAGATGGGCGAGGGGATATTGAGATCTATTGCAGGAGACACTTTCGATGTTTACAGTGCAGGGATCACTTCGGGGTTGGCATTAAACCCCTACGCTGTGACAGCCATGAAGGAGATCGGCCTCGACATCTCCGGAAACAGGGTGAAAAGCATCAGTGAGGTTCTCCAGGAGGAGGACAGCTTTGAGCACGTCATCACCGTCTGCGACGAAGGCAAGGCGGCGTCCTGTCCGGTCTTCCCCGAGGCGGATAACCAGCATTACTGGCCTCTGGACGACCCCGGAAGTTTTTTGGGGAGCGATGAGGACCGCCTCGCCCGCACCCGAGTGGTTCGGGAGGCCCTGCGGGAGAAGATTATGGAGTTCGTCAAACAGTACGCCTGACAGCAGGCCTGAAAAATCGCCGAGGGGAAGCTAAACAGGGCTTCCCCTCGGCGTCTGGATCTGAATTCTTATAGAAAGATGTCCCCCGTCTCCTTTTAACCCCCCAGAAGGTTGGGGAGCAGCAGTGTCACTGCGGGGAAGTAGGTGAGGAAGAGGAGCACCCCCAGCAGTACCAGAAGGTAGGGCATAACCTCCTGAATCACCCTGTCGATGGAGATCCCCGTAATGCTGGAGACCACAAAGAGATCCAACCCCACCGGAGGGGTGATGCAGCCGATGGCGAGGTTCACCACCATGATGGCCCCGAAGAAGATGGGATCAATCCCCATGCTCAGCGCCACGGGGAGCAGAATGGGGGTAACGATAACCACCGCCGCGGAAGCGTTGATGAGGGTTCCCAGGAAAAGAAGCATGAGATTCACCAGGATGAGGAAGACCACCGGGCTGGAGGTAATGCTTGCAAAGAGCGCCCCCAGCTTGTGGGGTACCTGTGCATTGGTGAGGATCCACCCGAAGACGTTGGCCCCACCCACCACAAACATGATCATGGTGGTGCTCATGGCGGCCTTGAGAAGTACCGTGGGAATATCCTTCCACCGCAGCTCCTTGTAGACGAACATGCCGATAAAAGCCCCATACACCGCTGCCACTGCGGCGGATTCCGTGGGGGTAAAGATCCCCCCGTAAATCCCTCCGATGATGATGGCGGGCATGAGAAGGGCCCAGAAACATTCCTTGAAGGTACGCCAGGTCTCTCCGGGAACGGTGGCCTCTTTACCCCGGTACCCCCGCTTTTTGGCGATGAAGTAGTTCACCACGCACATGGAGAGCCCCATGATGATCCCCGGAATGAACCCCGCCAAGAAGAGATCCCCGATGGAGCACTCCGCCACCACCCCGTAGACCACCATGGTGATGCTGGGGGGGATGACGATACCCACGGTACCCGCTGCGGCCACTACGGCGGCGGCGAAAGCCTTGCCATATCCCCGCTCTTCCATCTCGTCGATCATGGCAGATCCGATGGCGGCGGTAGTAGCTGCGGAGGAACCAGAAAGGGCGGCGAAGAACATCCCCGATACCGCCACCACCTGGGCGAGCCCTCCCGCCATGGACCCCACAAGGCAGCTTGCAAAGTTCACGATACGCTTGGTTACCCCTCCGGCAGACATGAAGGCCCCGGCGAGCATGAAGAAGGGGACCGCCATGTAGGAGAAGGAATCCACCGAGGTGAACATCCGCTGCGCCACCACCACAAGGGGGATGTTCAGCATAAAGTAGAGCACCGCCCCGGAGGAGAGCACAAGCCCCACCCCGATAGGAGCCCCCACGAGAAGCACCCCAATAAAGACACTTAAGATTACCCAGGTAACCATCAGGCATGCCCCCCTTCGGAAGAGGCTGCATTACCTTCGCCTCGCAGCACCGCCGCAAGCTGCAGCAGCGTTATGAGCAGCAGCACCGCCGCCCCGATAGGAATGGCAAGATAGACGTAGGACATTTTGAGTCCCAGCGCCGGAGATGTCTGAAACTGGGTAAGACGCACCATGCGAATTCCCTGCCAGAGAAAAATACCCGAGAAAAGCAACGTCAGAAGCCCTCCGGCAACACGGCATACTTTGAGCCACCCCCCCTGAACCCGTTCGGTGATGGCTCCCACCGCCATATGCCCTCCAGCTTTAGCTACCACGGGAATGCAGAGAAAGACGGTCCAGACGAAAAGATACCGGGCAAGCTCCTCGGAGAAGGAGAAGGTAAAGTGAAAAGCGTAGCGCATAACCACCTGCAGAAAGATGATGGAGAGCATAAGTCCTATGGCGAAAACAACCACCTTTCGCAAAAGGCCGTCAATGAAGTTCAGCATGTGCCCCATGGGGCCACCTCCTCATAGAGTGCTGCGGGGGCTTGAAGCCCCCGCAGAGGTTGTGGTGTGTGGTACGTGGTGGAGAAAGGGGATTTTTTCGTATGGTACATGTTTCGGTAGAACAGATACGGAGAGGCTTACTGGGTGTTGACCACTCTTTCGATGGTATCCTTCCCCATCCGGTCTTCCATCATCTCCCACACCTTGGCGGTTGCTTTTTTGAACCCCTCGCGATCAACTTCATCCGCTTCAAGAATCTCACACTTGCCGCTTTCAGCGATCTTCTCCCAGAATCCGGACTCCTCACCTATGGCAAGCTGCCGCTGCCAGTCACGAGCCTCGTCGGCGGCCTCCTGAACGATCTGCTGCTGCTCCGGCGTAAGGCTTTTCCAAGCGATCAGGCTGATAAGCACGGGCTCCGCCGCGTAGGCATGCTCTGTTTTAGAGATATATTTCTGCACCTCGAAGAAACGCTTGGTGTAGATATGAGCCGCAGGATTTTCCTGACCGTCGATAACACCCTTCTGAAGGGAGGTAAAGAGTTCGCTGAAGGCCATGGGGGTAGGGCTTGCGCCGAGAGCTTTCATCATTTCGATGTAGACGGGCTGTTCCATTACCCGGATCTTAAGACCCTTCATATCTCCGGGGCCTTTGATAGGCCGCACGCTGTTCGTCATGTTACGAACCCCGTTCTCCATGTAGCAGAGGATCTTCATCCCCTGGGGCTCCAGCTTAGGGCTCATCTCCATGCCGATAGTATCAAGAGCGTTAAAGGCATGCTGCCGATCCCGGAAGATGAAGGGGAGATCGAACACGGCTATCTCAGGAAGAAAGTTTCCCAGCACAGCGGTTCCCGTAAGGACAACATCCACCGTGCCAAAGGTAAGCCCCTCCACAAGATCTCTCTGGCTTCCGAGCTGACTGCTGGGGAAAACCTGAACCTCTATCTCCCCGCCGCTCTTCTCCGCAACCAGATCCGCAAACTTCTGGGCCCCCATGGCATAGGGATTTGAGGGATCCGCAATGTGCCCCAGCTTGAGCACCTTCGCCGCCGAAGCGCAGGATACTCCCAGAACTACCGCCAACAACGTCACCATACAGAACAATGCCACTCGTTTCATAACCGCACCAGCCTCCTTATAGAATTTGGGCTTTCGCCCTACACACCGATTAGACCCTCGCCACGCCGCTCTTCCGGGCAGCCTCCGCCACAGCGGCAGCTACTGCGGGGACCACCCGGGGATCGAGAGCTTCCGGGATGATGCACTCCGGGGAGAGGTCCTTTTCTGCCACCAGTTCCGCCAGGGCTTTGGTGGCGGCGAGTTTCATCTCTTCGTTCACCACACTGGCCCGCACGTCGAGGGCCCCCCGGAAGATGCCGGGAAAGCCGAGGCAGTTGTTGATCTGGTTGGGGAAGTCGCTGCGGCCGGTGGCGATGACCGCGGCTCCCGCTTCTTTGGCTTCGTCGGGGTAGATTTCCGGGGTGGGGTTCGCCATGGCGAAGAGGATGGAGTCTTTAGCCATACCTTGCACCATCTCTTTGGTGACCAGGCCGGGGCCGGAGACTCCCATAAAGACGTCCGCTCCCTGAAGGGTTTCTCCCAGGGTGCCCTGGAATTTGTTGGGGTTGGTGCATTCGGCGATCTCTTCTTTGATCCAGTTCATGTGTTCCTGCCGTCCCTGGTAGATGGCTCCGGTGCGGTCGCAGAGGATGATTTCTCCCGCTCCTACGGAGAGGAGGAGTTTGGTGATGGCTACGCCGGCGGCGCCGGCTCCGGAGAGGACAATTTTGCAGTCTTCGATCTTTTTGCCTACGATTTTGAGGGCGTTCCAGAGTCCCGCTACGGCGATGACTGCGGTGCCGTGCTGGTCGTCGTGGAAGACCGGGATGTCCACAACTTCTTGGAGTTTGCGTTCGATTTCAAAGCACCGGGGGGCGGCGATGTCTTCCAGGTTGATGCCTCCGAAGGAGGTGGCGATGAGGCGGCTGGTCTCCACCACCACGTCTACCTCCTGGGAGTCGATGCAGATGGGGAAGGCTTCGATGTCTGCAAAACGCTTGAAGAGCACGCATTTACCTTCCATCACGGGGAGGGAGGCGTCCGCCCCGATGTTCCCAAGCCCCAATACGGCGCTGCCGTCGGTGATGACTGCCACCATGTTATGCTTGGTGGTGACGTCGTAGAGGGCCTCCCGGTTTCGTTCGATCTCCCGGCAGGGTTCCGCCACGCCGGGGGTGTAGACCAGGGCAAGATCCCGCATGGTGTTGACCTCGATGCGGCTCTCCACGGTGAGCTTTCCCCGGTGTTTGCG
>CAZIFL010000067.1:0-5593 GCA_964539095.1 uncultured Synergistaceae bacterium | reverse complement strand
GGGCCGTGGATGCCGCGAGATCATCCTTCGGGAGATCTCCAAAATGACAGGAACCCCCTATGCGGAAGTTCCTCAGGGGGTTGTACGCCCCCCCGTGAAGCCTATCAAGATCGGGACTATCTACAACTCTCTTTCCAGCAAGGAATAGTTCCCCCGGAACAAACTTCTAAACCCCGGTTCCCCTCGCTTATTTTCAAGAGCGAGGGGAACCGGGGTTTTTCAAAAAAAAGCAGCGGGGCTCTTTCTTCCTGCCAAAGAAAGAGCCCCAAGGCTTGGTGGTTTGGTGGTTCTCGTGTGTGTGCTTTCGGCTTCGGGCCAGGGGAAGGACCTTTTTCGGCAAAAAGGCTTCCCCTGAGAGGTTGGCGGTTGTGCGCGCTTGCTTCTGATACATGCCTTTTAGGGCATGGTGCGGAGATGGGTTATTCTAATGTGAGGATTTTTCGGGATTGTTCGGTTTTGACGGTTTAGTTGATCCCCAGCATCACTAACACGAATCCCATAGCGAAAACCATGGTGCCGATAAGGATGATCCGATCGATATACTTCGCCATAACCTTTCCCCTCCCTTATGTTTGATAATCTTGGGAAGCTCCTTCCCAAGTTCTTCTCGTTGATGCCAGTATAGAGGGGAATTCAAAAAAGATCATTAGAGAGAACATCTGAAAGAAAGACCTTAAAAGCCCCTGCTTTTTATGCACTATGCACAAAAAGCAGGGGCTTAGCGTTTTCCCGGATGCGACTTCTCGAAAAAGGCTTGCAATGGCGACATTTTTGCGGGGGACTTCTTTCTGTTCAGTAGGTGCAAAGGTAATTTGCGTAATTCTGCCCAATCCGGATAATTTATGACCTGATATCAAAAAAGGTCTGCAGTCTCAATTGATTTCAAAAAGCGCCTCTCTGAGAGGCACTGCACCTTCGGTCGATTACTCTAAGCGGCTCTCGTCTCTATCTTCCGTTGCCACGGCGCGGTAGAGATTTTCCATGAAGGGTATCAGAGGTTCGGAAGAGCGCCAGAAGGGGAGCGCTCCGAGCCGGCGCGGGAGAGTGCCATGGAACTCCGAAGGAGGAAAAGCTTCTCCCAGAGGGGGGAGGTTGCGGGATCCCCAAAAGCCTTCGGGTTCCAGCGGAAGAGGTTCTGAAGGAAAGCCGCTCTTTTCGGAAAGGTTCTCCTCTCGGGAGAGGCCGAAAAGATCCTCCCGTTCCAGCCCCCGGAGGGTGAGCAGGAAGAAGGGGTCTGCGTCGAAGGCCTCTGCCAGAAGATAGAAGACCGCAGCGATATGCTTGCAGGGGTTGGACCAGTCCGGGCAGGAGCAGTTTGTCTCAAGATCCTTTTCGGGGGAAGGAAAGAGCGGAAGGCCCACCTGCCGGAAAAGATTTTCCATCTCCAGAGGGAGATCCTTCTCCAGAAGCCGGGCTACGAGAAAGGGTTGCTCTTCCAGAGCCTGAAGAAGCCGGGTTTTCTGCTCCTCTGAAAGAACGTCGCACTCCAGAAGAATGGAATACTTTCTCGCCTGGGATCCCTGAACCTTGGCGGTTATCTTGCCCGGAGCGGCGGCGAGTTCCGTCACCTGTCCCTTTCGGGCGTAGCTCTTGCCTCGGGAGAGCCGTGCCCCGATATCCGAAGATTCGAGAATGCGGATCCACTCCTTCCCCCACCAGGTGGTGGCGAAGCTTCCTCGCTGGCTTATCGCCCGGATGCCTCCGTCTACCTTCCGGGGGGCGGTTGGTTCGTACCACATGAAGCTGTTTTTACGTTTTCGTGCCATTTGCTACACCTCCAGTGCTTCCGGACCCAGCCGCAGCAGATCTTGAAGCTCCCGATCCGAAAGATTGCCGATCCAGAAATTTTCCCCTCCCACGAGCTTCTCCGCCAGATCCTGCTTCTTCTCCAGCAAGGTGTCGATCCGCTCCTCCAAAGTCCCCGGCACGATAAAGGTGTGGACCTGCACGTTTTTCTTCTGCCCTATCCGGAAGGCTCGGTCCGTGGCCTGATTCTCTACTGCAGGGTTCCACCAGCGGTCGTAGTGGATCACGTGGTTTGCCCGGGTGAGGGTGAGCCCGGTACCCCCTGCCTTGAGGGAGAGGATAAAGATCTTCGGGGCCTCCGGGGAATTTTGAAAGATTTCCACCATCTCATCCCGCTTTTTTCTGGGTACCCCCCCATGAAGCAGAAAGACCTCCTGGGCGAAATACTGCCGGAGCCACCTCTGAAGCATCTCCCCCATCTCCCGGTACTGGGTGAAGATGAGGCAGTGCTCCTGGGTCTCTTGAAGCTCTTCGAGAAGATCCACCAGACGTCGGAGTTTCCCCGATCGGTTTTCCAGAGAGGAGTTATCCCCCAGGAATTGGGCGGGGTGGTTGCAGATCTGCTTGAGCTTCGTGAGGGTGGAGAGCACCAGCCCCTGACGCCCCGCATCCTCTCCGCTCTCCAGCCCCCGCTGCAGATCCTCCAGCACGGACTGATAGAGGGAGGCCTGCTCCTTGGTGAGGGCGCAGTACTCCTTGGAGATGATCTTCTCCGGAAGATCCCGGATGATTTTTTTGTCCGTCTTGAGCCGCCGAAGCAGAAAGGGGGCGCTGACCTTCCGGAGCTTTTCCAGAGCCGCCTCCTTCTCGGAACTTTCTCGGGATTTCTGGAAGGTCTTTTTGAAAAAGCTCTGGCTCCCGAGAAGGCCCGGGTTGAGAAAGTCCATAAGGCTCCAGAGATCCAGGGGGCGGTTCTCCACAGGGGTTCCCGTGAGAGCGATGCGATGCTCTGCTTCGATGCTTCTCGCTGCCTTGGACTGCTTGGCTTCGGGGTTTTTGATGTTCTGGGCCTCGTCGAGAATCATGGCGCTCCAGGGGATCTCCTGAAAGAGAGCAAGATCCCGCTGGAGCAGGCCGAAGGTGGAGATCACCAGCCCCTGATCCTGAGCGGCGGCGGTGAAGCTCTTTTTGCGGTGCCGGGAGGAGCCGTGGTGCACCAGCACCGGAAGCTCCGGAGTGAAGCGCTCTGCCTCCTTGCACCAGTTGTTCACCACCGAGGTGGGGCAGATGAGAAGGGCCGGGCGGGTCTCCCCCTTTTCCCGTTCCCGTTGAAGATGCGCCAGAGTCTGGATGGTCTTCCCCAGCCCCATGTCATCCGCCAGACAGGCCCCAAGTTTCCACCGGCGCAGAGAGGCAAGCCAGGCGAAACCCTCCTCCTGGTAGTGCCGTAACGTCCCCTGAAAATGCCGGGGGGGCTCTTCCGGTGAGGAGGCTCTCTTCTGACGAAGATCCTCCAGCACCGTGGCAAACCATCCCTCCACCACCACCCGTTCCACCAGAATCTCTCCCTCTTCCAGCCCCTCTTCTCCGAGGGCGGAGGCGAGAACCTCCGAGGCGGCCACCTCCCGGGAGCCTTTCTTGCGGAGAAACTCCAAAGCCTTCCGGAGATGATCCGGGCTCGTCTCAATCCACTGCCCCCGAAAGCGCACCAGGGGAGTCTTTAGCTCCGCCAGCATCTGCATCTCCTCGGGAGTAAGCTCCTCTCCTCCAAGAGAGAGGACGTACTGAAAGTTCAGCAGCGTCTCCAGTCCCAGATTCGCCTCCTCCGAGGCAGAGCTGGAGACCTTGGCGGTAAGGCTCACGCGTTTCAGCCCCTTGTGGCGCACCCACCAGGAGGGGAGCTGCAGGGTGAACCCCGAGGCTTGAAGTGCCGGGGCTTCTTCTTTAAGAAAGTGCAGCGCCTCGGAGGCATCCAGGGAGAACCCCCGGAGATCCTTATGCTCCAGGCTTTGAGCCATGTGTGATGAAACGCGGGAGCCCTGCCCCAGGGCTGCAAGGATGAACTCCCGTGGAATGTCTCCGAAGGCCTTCGGAAGAAGAGCCTTTTTCTCCTTCCAGAGATCCTCAAGAGGAAGAAGCAGACTCGGATCTTCTTTGGGCTGCAGAAGATAGAGCACCTCCCATGGCTCTTTTTCCGTGGAGGGTTCTTCAAGACGCAGGCAGAAGCGGCAGGGAGATTCACTGTGAAGCCGGGCGGGGCGGCTCCAGGAGGTCAGGGCTCGGGCAAACTCCCGAAGTTCCTCTTCCTTTTTCCAGAGTACCTTGGGAGAAGGTGTGCTAAGGGCTTCCAACCAGGCATCGTGAAGACTGGGGAAGCTTTGTGCAGAGGATTTTACTTTGTTTTCTCTCCCAAGACAAAGACGGATCAGCCCGTCGAGAAGGGTGAAGAGCATCTCTCTGGTATGCTCCCGGGGGGCAATCTCCGGAGCCTTTCCCTCTTCCTGGGCCATGCAACGAAGTGCCCCGGGGAGACTCTCCCCAAGGTGCTCCATCTCTTTTTCCATCTCCTCGGGAAGCACCGGTATCCACCGGGCCTCCCAGAAAGAGTCTCCCTGCATCAGCGAAGGGAGGTAGCTCTCTCGGGCGATGAGATTTTCCGTAAGCCGGAAGAGCCGAAAGGCCCAGAAAAGCGAAGGCCCCAGAAGAAGAGCGCTCCCAGGAGGGGGCTCCAGAGAATCGGTGCGGAAAAGCTCTTTCATTTCCTGGAGGGTAAGGGGGAGGGTAGGGATCGAAAAGGGCTCCAGAGAGATTTTTCTGCGTCGATCCGGCTCCTCTCCGAGAAGAGGGGAGGAGGGAAGCGCAACGCCTCCCCGGGAGGGGAGCCAGAGCGTGTTCCGTACCAGAGGAGTGCGGCGGGGCGATGCGAGAAGCCCCGCCTGGGCGAGATGTTTCGAAAGAGGTGGAAGCGGGGAGAGTGGTTCCTCCCGGGGCTCTTCCCCCCAGAGATAGAAGATGCGTTTCATAAAGGAAAGATGGATTCCCCGCATGCAGATCATCTCCGTGTCTCTGGAATGTGTGCCGGGGATATTGTATCACCGGCACCGAAAAAGAGTGAAAAATGAAAAGGTCGATTGAAGGAGGGTGTGTGGTTTTCCGGTTTACAAACGAAAGCTGCGGGGAGACGCCTTCCGACGTTTCCCGGCTGCAAAACCAAAAAAACGTAGGCACAACAAAAAAGAGGGACATGCTTGACATTTTGCCCTTATTTTGTAATGATGTCTTGAAAAATGTATGCTTTGAGTTGCTTTTACTCAAAAGCTACCCGGAGGACGGGAAAAAAGATCCTCCGGGGCTCTTTGAAACCAAATACGACGCACAAGTGCCCCTTCCCTTAGATAGAGAGGGAGTTGAGCAGGTGTGAGGCGTTTTGTTTTTGTGCTACGCCTTGAAGTAGGAGCAGATGTACTCGAAGGGCTCCGCACAATCTACTTTGAAGGAGCTGTTGGCGGGAATGTGGAAGGTCTCGCCGGCCTTGAAGGTTTCCCATTCGGTTTTGCCGGGGAGGAGAACCTTTACCTCTCCGTGGGTCATCTGCATCTCTTCTCGATCTGCGGTGCCGAACTCGTACGCTCCCGCCATGATGACCCCCAGGGTCTTTTTTTCTCCATTGGGAAGAAAGATGGTTCTGCTCTGCACCTTGCCATCGAAATAGATATTCGCCTTGGTCTCTACCGTAACGCCCTCAAACTTTGTGGTCATATTCTGCCGCCTCCTTAAGATATGGAAAATTGCGAAGCTTCGTTTGTATACCCAATACAGCATATCGTATAGAGTATTGTACAATACT
>CAZIFL010000066.1:0-5634 GCA_964539095.1 uncultured Synergistaceae bacterium | reverse complement strand
GCCACGAAATCGTAGGGATCGAAATAGAGGGTTCCCAGCAGCTTCTGCTTTTGGATTGTCTCCAGAAGCCTGCGGAAATCCCCCAACATGTTCCGCCCTTGAGCTACAAAGGGGTTTCTCTTGTTGAAGTAGTTAAAGCTGTCGAAGGAGGCGTACCCCAGCCCCGGAGCGGTGGCGGTGGGAAACTCCAGCACCCCCGTTTTGCGAACCCTCAAGGGCTTGCAGAAGCCATACCCCCCGCCGCAGGTGGTGGAGGAGGAATAAGCGTATCCAAGCTCCTGTAGTATGCCGTAGAGATGCCACCGGTGCTGGGGGCCGAAGTGAGGCATCCGAAAACCCAGGGGAGCCACCCCGCAGATCTCTTCTATGGACCGGTGAGCCCCGAGAACCTCCTGGCGCTGCTCCTCCCGGGAGAGGCTGTTCCAATGCCGGGGATCAAGCTCCTCGCTATCGGGATGATGCATGGAGTGGTTGAAGATCTCGTGCCCTTTTTGAAGAAGAAGTCGGTGTTCCTCGGGATATTTCCGCACCCAGGCCCCCACGCAGGCAAAGGAGGCGGGGACACCCCGCTCTTCAAGAATGGCGCAGATTTCGGGAAGAGCCTCCACATCCCGGCGAAAGTCCACATCGAAGGAGAGCACAAAGGCAGGTTTCTCCCAGGGGAGGAGTTCGTAAAAAAGGGGAAAGGAGGCTCGTTTGCTCCATCCCCGGGTAAGGCGCACGGCGGTGCTTGCGTTGAGAAGGTTGTAGAGCACGGCAAATTCTCCTTTCAGGGCTTACCTTGTCTATAGCTTACGTTTTACGTTGTCATATCAAGCGGGAAGCTTTGGCTCTGATTTAGCTCTGATTTAGCTCTGGCTTGGTTCTGGTTTGGTCCTGGTTTGGCCCAGGCTCCAGCTTTCGGTTGAGAGCTATCAGGATCAGGAACCCTGCAACAGCCCCCTGTAAAGTTCTGCTTCCCGGCGCTCCATCTCTTCTCCCCGAAGAGGCCAGAAACGCTCCCAGGCTTTTTCTCTAAGCTCTCGGGCATATTCGGGGTTCTCCTGTAGCTTTCGGAAGGCCTCCCGAAAGGCTTCGGGAGTATGTTCCACCAGAAGAGCATCCTCTCCTATGGCTTCCGGGGCCTCCTCCCAAAGGGGCCGGGCAAGCACCAGGGGGAGCCTGCAGGCCATGGCCTCCAGCATGGGGATACTTGTTCCTCCGTAGAGCATGGCCATGGAAAAAACATGAGCCCCTTGATACCAGGGAAGAATATCCCGGTTCGGCACCGAGGGGATAAAATCCACCTGCCCCAAAACCTTGAGCTTTTTCGCAAGATCTTGAGAGGCCTGGGTAAGAGGCCCCTGACCGATGAGAATTAACCGGTAGGGGGTCCCCGAAAGCGCCCGGATAAGAGGGCGGGGATCTTTTCCGGGAATATGCCGCCCCACACTGATAATCGTAAAGTCCTTAGGCTTTGCAACCCCGGGATGTGGGGGAGCATAGACCTTATTATAGATCACCTCACGGTGACGCACGGGAAAATCCTCGAAATACCGAAGTGTGAAGGCATAGGCCCCGATGACCGCATCCGCCCGGGAATAGCTCCGCTTTTCCGTACAAAAGCGAAAAACCGTGGAGTAAAGTAAACTTTTAGCGCAGGCAAGCCCCTCCACCCGAAAAAGCCGCCGTCGGGAAAAATCCGCATGCAGGGAGATCACCGAAGGCACTCCCAGAGCTTTTCCCGCAGCCACCGCAAAACGTCCCTCAAAGCGGGGATTAAAGGCCCGGATAATATCGGGTTTAAAAGAGCGGGCAAGATCCACCACCCGCTGTTCCTCCCGGGAGATGGCACAGAGCTTTTTCAGGTTTTTCATGGAACCCACGGGCACCACCGCAACCTCCGCACTCCCCGCAATACCCCCCACCTGATCCGGGGAGACATCCTCATCACAGGGGGTGAAGATGGTCACTCTATCAAAAAAATCCCCCGGATTATAGTACCGCTCCTTGATCTCCCCCTTTTCCACGTAGGCTTTGAGAGGATCGTTGGAAAATACCAGCAGGTGGGGCATCAGAGGGTTTCCTTGGGCAGGGCTTTCCGGGCTTCTTCCAGCACTCGGCGCCACTGCTCCCCCACCGTTTCGGGAAGAAAAGCGTTGGGAACCGAGGGGGCTTGGGAAAAGGCAATCTCCCCCCGGGCAAGTTGGGCGAGAAACATGCCGATCTTCTCCGTCTCCCCGGGATCCATACGATAAACGTGCTCCAACCCTTCCAGGGCCTGCCAGCTCGCCCCTCCCCGGGGAGTTATGGCCAGCATGGGTTTACGAAGGGCCAGATAATCCACCAGCTTGGAGGGAAGGAACATGCTCTCCGCTAAGGGGGCATCGATAAGCAGCAGCATATCCGACGCATCCAGAAGTTTGCGGGTCTCTCCGTAGCTCTTCTGTCCGTAGAGCTTTACAAGAGGCTCCAGCTCTCGCACCGTATCTTTGGAACTTTCCGGAAACTTACCGACAAAGCGAACCTCCAGAGAGTTTTTCGATTCCGAGGGGACGAAACGAAGCCCCTCCAGAAGAGGTTCGGGGGTGCGCTTACCGTAAAAATTGCCCGCGTAGGTGAGGGTACAGGGTTTTTGCCCTGTTTTTTGTCCTGTTCTTTGTCCGTTTATTTGTCCGTCTCGTGGTTCCCCCGGCGGGGTCTTCTCAAGCCAGGCGTGATCACAGGAGTGGGGAATAACGTATATCTTTTCCGTCTCTTTCAGGGCGTGCCGCCGGATCATATCCTCCCGCACCGCCCGGGTGTTCACGATAATCCGTTCCGCCCTCCGGAGCACCTCCCCTTCCTGAACCACACACGAGTTGGGGATGGTATCGATATAGGGATTTCCCCCCCAGGGATCTCCAAAATAGGCCACCCAGGGGAGCTGGGGAAAGCGTTTTTTCAAAGCCAGCCCCGCAAGATGACTAGAGTAGGGCTGGGCCCAGGTCACCAGCACATCCTGGGGCTCCTGGCGGATCCTCTTCGCCGCAGCCCGCACCGCAAAGGACACCCATCCCCGCCGGGTATCCGGAAGGAGCCGCAGCCGGGGAAAGAGGGCATAGAAGGGGGCAAGGACATACTCTGCGGAGGGAACTCGGCATATGTGGGGGGGATGTTCAAGCGTTTCCAGGGCGATGCCGCTTCCGTGATCCTTGGCTCCGTAGGCAAAAAGGGGGTTCACCGTAACCAGATCCCAAGAAAGCCCCGGGCTTGCGGTAGCGTGAAGCATACGCCGCACCAGCATGGACTCCGGGCTCAAAAGGGGGGCGGTAAAGTACGCCAGAAGAAGGGCCTTCATGAGAGAAATCGCTCCTTTCGGGTCTCTATCCACTCCAGAGTCTTCTCAAGCCCCTCCCGAAGGGGGGTCTGGGGAGAAAAACCCAGCAAATCCTGCATCTTTCCCACCTCCGCCCTTCGATGGGGAATGCCGTCCCAGCTTCGGGGGGGGGCAAAGGCTACTCCGGCGGGATTCCCGGTAAGGTGGTTGATCTCCCGGGCAAGCTCTGCAATGGGCACGGGCTCTCCCCGCCCCACGTTCAGCACCGTTCCGGGGGGAAGGGGGGTCAAAGCGGCCCGAAGGGTGGCCTCGGCGGTATCCTCCACATAGGTAAAATCCCGGGTCTCCTCCCCGGTACCGGTGATGATGAGAGGCTCCTTGCGAAGAGCCCGAGCGAAAAAGTTGGGGATCACGTTACGGTATCTGCCGGGAAATTCTCCCGGGCCGTAGCTGTTGAAATACCGAAGGCTCACGGTGTGCAAGGCGTGATAATGGGCAAAAAAACGGGCATACCGCTCCCCCGCCAGCTTGCTGATGGCATAGGGGGTATCCAGCTCTTCCCCCACCTGATCCTCCTTCATGGAAGAGGCCTTGCCGTAAACGCAGGAGGAGGAGGCGTAGACAAAACGCTCCACCCCCGCTGCGAGGGCCTGCTCCAGAAGCAGAAGAGTACCTTCGGCGTTTACCCGAAGATCCGCCCGGGGATGCTCCACGGAGTTCTGGTTGGCGAAGTGCGCCGCCAGATGAAACACCACCCGGGGCCTCTGGGAAAAAAGCTCCTCCACAAGGGGTTCATCCGTGATGGAACCCTCGGTAAAGAGCGCCTCCGGTGGAAGATTCTCCCGGTATCCCGAAGAGAGATCGTCCAGCACCAGAACCTGCCACCCCTCTCGAAGAAGGCGCCCCACCAGGGTGGAGCCTATGGCCCCGGTCCCTCCGGTGACCAGGGCTCTGGGGGCTTCTCCGCTGGGGATCTTCACAGGATACCCACGCAGTCCAGCACCTTTTTCCCCTGGGGAAGAGAGAGCCCCCGAAACTCCCGGTGCGCCACCAGAAAGAGAAGCAGATCGCTCTTCTCCAGGGTCTCTTCCAGGGAACAGAGGGTAAGCCCCTCCACCTCGGAGCAGTTGGGCTCACAGCAGTAGACGGGGTATCCCTCTTTCTGAAGGGCCCGGGCAATCTCCAGGGCGGGGGACTCCCGCAGATCCTCCACATCGGGCTTGTAGGTAAGGCCGAAGCAACCGATACTTCGGGATTTTGGCTCGTTGGCACAGATCTGATCAATCACCCAGCTCTGCTTACGCATATTCACCTCCCGGGCGGTACGCACCAGAGAGGCGAGATCCGGATCCTTCGCCACGAGAAACCAGGGATCCACCGCAATACAGTGCCCCCCAACTCCGGGGCCGGGAGAGAGGATATTCACCCGGGGATGGCGGTTGGCATAGCGGATAAGCTCCCGCTCGTTCACCCCGTGGCGGGAGCAGATCATGGAAATTTCGTTGGCAAAGGCGATGTTCACATCCCGATAGGCATTCTCCACAAGTTTGCACATCTCCGCAGTGCGGCAATCCGTGAGCACCAGCTCCCCCTGTACAAAGGTGCGGTACAACTCCGCCGCCCGCTCCGCACTCTCGGGATTGATCCCCCCAAGCACCCGGTCGTTGGAGATAAGCTCCTTCACGATCTGCCCCGGAAGCACCCGCTCGGGACAGTAGGCGAGGTAGAAATCCTCCCCCGGCACGAGGCCCGTCTCTTCCTGCAAAATCCGCCCCACCACCTCCTCGGTGGTTCCCACGGGAGAGGTGGATTCCAGAATCACCAAATTACCCTTGCGGAGGCAGGGAGCAAGAGCCCGCACCGCCTTTTCCACAGAGGCCAGGTCGGGCTCCTTATTTTCTTTAAAGGGGGTGGGGACGGCGATCATAAAGACCTCCGCCTCCCGGGGCCGCTCCCCCGCCAGGAGATTTCCCGAGGCCACGGAGCCCCTGATGAGGGTGTTCAAATCGGGCTCGTTCAGATATCCCTCCCCGCTGTTAACCGCATCAATAACGGAGCCCTTTACATCCACTCCGTACACGGAGTTTCCCACCGTGGCAAGAAGGCTCGCGGTGGGAAGCCCGATATAACCAAGGCCAAGTATACAGATGGAAAAACGTTTATGCTGTTTCAAAAAAGCACCTCCGGACTAACAGTAAGGTAAAAGATCGGGAAAATCGGATGCACAAAACAGAGAGGATCCAGAGGGAATTGTATCGCTACTCCCAGAACCCTTTACGAAAGGGAAGCCAAAACTTCTTCCAACCGTTCCCTAAAAGCGTTATAGCTCGGCATAT
>CAZIFL010000065.1:0-6083 GCA_964539095.1 uncultured Synergistaceae bacterium | reverse complement strand
CGCCTGCCACCAGGAGGTTCTCCGCGACGCAAAGCTGCACTCGCCGACCACTATGCTCGCGCCTCCGGACACACAAGCTCCAGCTCCAGGATTTCAGCCGAAGTCACAATATAAGCAGGAATGATGCACTAGGAACGCCCTTCCTCCATCCATCGGAAAAGCTGGCGGATATCCATATTCCCCCCGCTCAAAAGCCCCACCACGGTGCAATCCTTTTCGGGAAAAACCCCCGAAAGAAGAGCTGCCACGGAAAGGGCCCCGGAGGGCTCCACCAGCATTTTACAGCGCTCCAGAAGAAAGAGCACCCCCTTTTTGATGGCCTCCTCGGAGACGAGAAGAACCTCCTCCACATACTTTTGTTCGATGGGAAAGGTATTCTCTCCGGGGATGGCGGTACGCACGCCGTCCGCGATGGTGGCGATGCTCTCAAGAGAGACTCGCTTTCCCTTTTTGAGAGAAAGATAGGTGCTGTTGCTGTTTTCCGGCTCCACACCGTAGATTTTGATCTTGGGATTACAGGCCTTGAGGGCCGTGGCAATACCGGAGATCAACCCCCCTCCCCCACAGGGCACCAGCACCGCCTCCACCGAGGGAAGATCCCGATAGATTTCCAGCCCCGCGGTCCCCTGTCCCGCCATGACTAAGGGATCATCAAAGGGATGCACAAAGTACATCCCTCCCTCCTGGGCAAGCATCTTGGCCCGGGCGATACGCTCCACCGAAGAGGTGCCGAAATGCTCAAGCCTGGCTCCGTAGGCTGCAATAGCCTGGGTCTTGGCGGGAGAGGCATCCTGGGGTACCACAATGGTGGCGGGTACCCCGAGAATCTGGGCGGCCCGGGCCACCGCCTGGCCGTGATTTCCCGAAGAGCCCGTCACCACCCCTCGCTTACGAACCTGGGGATCCATGGCAAGGAGGGCGTTCATGGCGCCACGGAACTTGAAAGCCCCCACCCTCTGAAAGTTTTCGGGCTTGAGAAAAACCCTATTTCCCGAGCATTCTCCCAGAATGCGGGAGCTGTGCATCTCCGTCACATGGATATAGTCTTTAATGCGCTCTCGGGCGGCATAGATATCCTGTACGCTGATACGTTCCATCTTCATAACTCCCCCTCGAATCTCCATGCGGCAGCCTTCCGGCAAAATTTCTTTTGCGCCGGAAGGCTCTTCGTTCTACAATAGCGCGACATCCTCTTGTTCGTATCATAAACGGAAAAAGGAGAGATCCCCGTGAAAAAAACCAACGCCATGCGCCTTCTCGACCGAGAGGGCATTCCCTACGATTATCGGAGCTACCCCGTGGATTCCGAGGACCTGAGCGCCCCCTACGTGGCCGCCAAAATCGGCATGCCCCCGGAGCAGGTCTTCAAAACCCTGGTGGCCCGCAACAGCGATAAGAGCATCGTCATAGCCTGCCTTCGGGGAGATGGAGAGCTGGATCTCAAAAAGCTTGCGGCTCTCGGAGGCCATAAAAAAGCGGAACTCGTACCCACAAAAGAAATTCTCCCCCTTACAGGGTACCAGCGGGGAGGCTGCTCCCCCCTGGGGATGAAGAAAAACTATCCCCTCTTTCTCGACATCTCGGCGCTGAACTTTTCGGTTATTGCCTTCAGTGCGGGAATCCGAGGAGCCCAGATCCTGCTCCCCCCGGAGGAACTTCTGCGGATCACCGGCGGAAAAATCGCAGACCTGTGCAGCTAATTTTGATGAAAATTAGCTGCACAGGTCTCTCTCAAGACTTCGGAAAAACGAACTCCAGCAAAATTTGTGAGCTTCTTCGAATCTCCTCGCATTTCGCAGGAAGCAAACCTTCTAGTGAAGGCTCCGAGAAAAAAAACCGGAAAACGCCTTCGGCGGTATCCGGGTAGCAAAATCCATAACCCCTTCGGAAAGGGTCAGGCTATGCACCCGCACGGGAAAGGGAAGCTCCCGAAAGTCGATAATGGGCTGCATCTCCCGCAAAGCTTCTTCGACCGCGCCGATCTCCTTCTCCCCTCCGTTTACGGAGAACACCGTATCCTCAAGGAAAACCTGGTTCCCCTCCCGAAGCCGGAAAACACCCCGAAGATCCACCACCGCCCGCACATTGCCGCTCAGCATAAGGTCCGCCCGGGCGGTGGCGTGGATTCCCCCGGAGAAGAGACGGCAGTGCACATCCCGCCACTCGGAATTTTCAAGGTTGAGCGTCTTGCCCAGAAGATAGCTGTTAATATCCTCCTCAAGAACCCTCGCAGTAAAATAGACCGCTAGAGCCTCCTGTATTTCGAGATTCTCCCCCTCGAATCCCCAATCTTTCAGCGGAGGGAGACGAAGAAAGGTAAACTCCCCTGCAATCTCCTGCACACGAAATCCCGAGAAAGAAGCTCCCTGAATACGCAGATACATGCGCCGCAGACTTCCATCAGACTCTATGGGGGCATCCAAAATCATCTCCATGGACTCCGGAGCAAAAATTTTCTTCATGTGGGAGAAGAGCATCTCCTCGGGAGAGGGGGCTCCTTCACAGGGGAGAGCGAGGGGAAAAAGAGAGAGAAAAACCAGCACTCCACAAAGAAAAGGCACAACCAACATCATCCTGCGACAAAACCCGCGGAAAAAGCTCTTATCACAGCCACACTCCATAAATAGATTCTCCTCTCTCCCATCTCCGAAGGGCTACCAAAAAAGATCCTATCGCCTTTCATGATACAACCAATGCAAGCACCAGGCAGGGAGAGGGAAAGCTCTCCAACTGCTTTAGGGAATAATGACCACCACGGTTCCTACTTTTACATGATCCTTAAGAGCACGGATATCGTCGTTCAGCATGCGTATGGAACCTCGGGTACTGCGTTTCCCCACAAGGCTCGGATCCGGTGTTCCCATGATCCCCAAACCGGACCAGGACATACGTAACCGCAGAAACCAGGGACCATATACTCCTTTTACAGGCCCCCGGCCATCTTTGTAGTCGTGGGTCCAGGCGCTGGAATCATGGACATTTTCGATGGAAAAGCGCCCCTCGGGAGTACGCTTATCCCCTGGCTGTTCTTTGTTCCCTGCATTTGCACCAATACCCACGGGATAGGTAGCCACTATCCGCGATCCCTCGCAGAGCATGAGATGCATAGCACTCTTATCCACTAGAATCCACTTTCCATCCGGGATCACTCCAAACCCCTCGGGAAGAGCGGTAATTCTTCCATCGGGTCTTCCCTGAGCGCTCACCCCATCGCCTCCGGGGACCGCCACCAGAGGCACCGCAGAATCCGGCACTAACGGAACATGAGAGGACTCCTCCTCAAGAAAGGCACCGGTTGCATCATCCCCCGAATCTGTCACAATCACCTCTTTGAAATTCTGCGAGTCTCCAAATCCCTGGGAGGAGGAACGGATAAAGCTCATCCAGCCGTACACCGTCCCCACCAGGAGAAGTATCGAAACGAGAGGAAAAAGAACGGGGCCAAAACGTACTCTCGGCCGACGAACACGGTATTTTTTTCGCATACACATCAATCCCTTTTCTCGGTTTTTCTCCTCCAGTATACCTGAACTATGCGGGACGACAACAAGGAATACCGCAAAAAAATCTCCGCCATTGTACCCTTTTTCAACCCTTCCTCACAATCATGAAGAAAGCCTCCGATACACATGGCAACCAATCGCCGCACTCTCTATTAAGAAAGATCCCTTGTGCCTCCGTAAAGAAAGCCCCAGGAACGAAAAAAAACCCCAGACATTTCGTCCTGAGGTTTTATTTTTTGTATTTATTATGCTAAATAGCGTTTTCTCTTTATTACACGCAACAACCCCAGGGAGATCCCGAAAAAGAACGCCCCAAGCTGTAAACGCACCTGAGGCTTCGCTATCTCTGGAGCCAGCGAACGGACTCGAACCGTTGACCTGCGCATTACGAGTGCGCTGCTCTACCAACTGAGCTACGCTGGCAATAAAAAATGGCGGTCCCAACGGGATTTGAACCCGTGCCGCAGCCTTGAAAGGGCTGTGTCCTAGACCACTAGACGATGGGACCGCTAGCATGGTGAGTCGTCTGGGACTTGAACCCAGGACACCCGGATTAAAAGTCCGGTGCTCTGCCAACTGAGCTAACGACTCTCCTGCAAAAGGGGACTTTTCGTTCCCGCAGGAAGACATTTTACAGGTTTTTGCGGGGACGTCAAGCCCTGAAAAAGAGCCTCGAAAAAGGCGAGTCCGTTGCTCCTGAATTGAGGGTTTTTTGTGAAGGCTTTTTCCTCCTCCTCAAGAAATGTAAGCCACCTAAGGAGGAAAACATTATGGGAGATGTCGTGCGTATTGTTCGGAATGAAAAGCTATCCTGGCAGGAACTGCTGATGCAGTTTTTGACGTTCAAAAGAGCTGACGGAAGAGCACCACGTACCTTGAAGGATTACCAGGAGCACATATCGTTCTTTTACCGCTCATGCCCTGATGCGTGGGAGAATCCACGCCCGGCTGTCATGGCGTACTTGAGCAGATACGAAAACCCCAGCACCTATAATCTTCGACTGGCATATTTGAAAGTGTGGTTTGATTGGCTGATGGCTGAAGGTCTTCTCCCTGGGGAGCGTCACCCCCTCATGGGGCTGAAGAAGAGGAAGGCACAAGGGAGGGTTGTCGATATTTCCTCTTCCACATTGAAAGCCCTTCTGGATGTTCCCGACGTGACTACCTATGCAGGGCTGCGGGATAGAGCCTTGATACTGCTCCAGATGGATTGCGGTGTTCGCCCTGGGGAAGCGTTGAACCTGATGGAAACGGATATTGACATGGCCTCTCTAGTGGTGCATATTCCGGCTCACGCATCAAAAACTCGGGAGCGGCGGTCTATGCCCTTTTCAGCTACCACTGCTGACGCTCTGCAAAAGCTCTTGAGAGTTCGCCCGGAAGAGTGGAAGTGCTCGCCAGTGTTCTGCTCCTGCTCGGGGGAGCACATGTACCCCTCCTCATGGAACCACCGCATAAAGGGGTATGGGGAAAAGATCGGAGCAGAGATAACGCCCTACATGCTTCGACACTGCTTTGCTCTCTCCTTCCTGCGGAATGGTGGGAACGTGTTTTCCCTCCAGAAGATGTTAGGACATAGCACGCTGGCCATGACGCAAAAGTACCTTGCCTTGAGCATGGAGGATTTGCAGAAAGCCCACGCTAACGCCTCTCCGGTGAACGCCCTGATACCGAAGAAAAAGAAGCTGGGGAAGGTGTAGTCATGAGAGTATCCTATTTCGCCGCCGTCCCTGATGATGTTGTGAACACCCTGGGGATCTACGAGACCATCCGCAGGGCTTACCGGATCTCCGAAGAAGGAGCACCGGAGAATCTGCACCTGCTCCCTGGGGATCTCTCGTGGAAGATCCGCCTCGATGAAGGAGAGTATTTCGCCGTCCGCCACAAAGGGATCAATTCGGATTGCTTCATGCTGTATTTGGTGATTTGAGGCGAAAATGAGGCTCTTAAGGGGTTGCAAACACTGGGGAAATTGCCATTTCGCCGTAAAGCCCTTTGAGAGCCTCTCTCCTGCATTCGGGGGGATAGAGGAGCAACTACACCTGTGACCGCAAGGGAGACGCTCCTGCGTGTTCTGGCGGGGTCGAAAAGTGAGTAGAACGTACTCGGGAGGGGGTTACGGAGATGAGTAAGTCTGAACTGATGAAATGGGCTCATAGATGGGCTAAAGAGCACCGTGGGGAGTTCGAGAAATATGCTGATGCTCTTTCCGTGGGGATGAAAAAGGCTTATGTTCACAAAGCAGAGCTGGAGGAGATCCGCAACACGGCCACGAGAGAGAGAGAAACGGATCCGCTAAAAAACGAATCCTCTGAAAAGGCTCCCCAGATGGAGATGGAGATCCCGAAGGAGGAAGAGCCGGAAAAAAAGCCCTTCTCCTTCTCCGACTTTTCCCGGAGGGGAGTACCGCTACTCCTGCAGAATTGGCTTGATCCTGCGTATCCCTACAGGAAGGATTTCAGGGAGCTATCCTCGCCGCCCCGAGATAGGGAGATGAGATCCGCCAGGGAAGGGGAGAGGCTCTCTTTGTGAGGAGAGTCTGCTCCTGCTCGATACTGTGACCACAAAGAAGGCTTACCC
>CAZIFL010000064.1:0-6497 GCA_964539095.1 uncultured Synergistaceae bacterium | reverse complement strand
TCCTCGGGCAGGACTCGAACCTGCAACCTAGTGGTTAACAGCCACCCGCTCTGCCGATTGAGCTACCGAGGAATACCGAAAAATACTTATGAGGCACTTTAGCTACGTGGAGGCGGCACCCGGATTCGAACCGGGGGTAAAGGATTTGCAGTCCTCTGCCTTACCACTTGGCTATGCCGCCCCATCTGCTCTCTCTGGAGCGGAAGACGGGATTCGAACCCGCGACCCCAACCTTGGCAAGGTTGTGCTCTACCACTGAGCTACTTCCGCAGGAATTACAAGTGGTGGCGAGACCCAGAATCGAACTGGGGACACGAGGATTTTCAGTCCTCTGCTCTACCTACTGAGCTATCTCGCCATCATGGAGACATAAAAAGTGGCGGGGCTGACGAGACTCGAACTCGCGACCTCCGGCGTGACAGGCCGGCACTCTAACCGACTGAGCTACAACCCCGCATTACTCTCTGTTGTACAAGGTGCTTTTGTTTTGGTGGGCGGAGATGGGTTCGAACCAACGACCCCCTGCGTGTAAGGCAGGTGCTCTTCCGCTGAGCTATCCGCCCCGCCGCCTTGACCCTTCCTGACCGGCGCGAGGGTAAGTATATCCAGTGAGGGGCTTCGTGTCAAGTGCCTAGGCAGGATTTTCTGCAACTTTTTTTTCGGAATCGGAAAAAGCTCTGGGATACCGCCCGAGTTTGCGAAGGAGTGCCTGCGCATTTCCTCCGAAAAGCTGGGAGAATAGGGATTCCCCACCCTCGGGAAATGCCTCTCCCAAAAGCTCTTGATAACGGGGAAGCCGCAAGAGAGGGTAATCGCTTCCATAGAGTGTCCGAGAGAGGACAGCGGGCATGGCCGAAAGAGCCCGAAAGATCTCTGGACCATAGAGAAAGGGAGATGCTGCCAGATCGTACCAGGCGTTCTGAAGATAGCGCCGCACCTCCGGCATGGCCTCGTAGAGCCAGAGCCCCCCTCCGGCATGAGCAAAAATAACCGTCACCTCAGGATGATGGGTGCAGAAGATCGCAGCCTCCCGTGGCCCCGTGGAGCCCTTTCCGGGGTAATCGTGCCCCACAGGCTCTGCAGTATGCACCAGCATAAGAAGAGAGGCCTCAGAGCATGCCCCCGCAAGCCGCCACGTCTGCCGGATATCGTCGATATCCCACCGCTGGCCTCCAGGAAAGATCTCGCCTACGCCAATGGCACCCTTTGCAGCACATCGGAGTACTTCCTGCTCTGCCTCAGGGTGAAGGGGAGGGACCACCGCGAGAGGAAGGATTTTTCCGGGATTTTCTCGAGCCCCTTCCAGAACGTAATCGTTTACCTCCCGGCAGAGCCCCATGTCGGTAAAGCCAAAACCGCATACCCAGGACTGGTCCACCCCGTCCTCCTCCATGGCCCTCAGAAGGGCTTCCAGGGTACCCCATCGGTGCGCCCTGCTCTGTACGAGGGACGAGAAGTATGCCTCCTTCTCGGCTATCTTCTGCCAGTTCTGCTCTATCTCCGGAGGATACACGTGAACATGGGTGTCAATAATCACAATCCACGACCTCCTTACATACTATCGAACTCTCCACCGAAGGCAAAGGGCATGAGCCCGGAGAGCGGAAAGGAGCAAAAAACAGAGGCGACAGCTTTACGCCATCGCCTTTGTAAGTATACCACAAAAATAGAGAAAGAGAGAGCTACTTCACCTCTACCTCGGCACCTGCCTCTTCGATCTTCTTCTTGAGTTCTTCAGCCTCTTCTTTGGTGACGGCCTCTTTGACGGGCTTGGGAGCGCCATCTACGAGTTCCTTAGCTTCCTTGAGGCCCAGGCCGGTGATCTCACGCACCACTTTGATGGTGGCAATCTTGTTGGAACCCGCACCCTTAAGGATGACATCGAATTCGGTCTGCTCTTCCTCAGCAGCCGCGGCGCCAGCACCGGGCATCATCATGGGCATCGCCATGGCAGGGGCAGCAGCAGAGACACCGAACTTATCTTCAAGCTCTTTTACAAGTTCGGAAAGCTCAAGTACAGTCATTTCTTCAATTGCTTTGATGAGATCTTCACGGGAAATAGTCATAATACAGTCACACTCCTTGATAGTTTACTAAAATAGAGAGAGACGAAGCCCCTTAGGCCGCGTTCTTTTCTTTCTGCTCTTTGATCTGAGAGAGGGCGGTGACCAATCCGCGCACATTGCCGGAGAGGACCGTAACCAGCCCGCGAATGGGGCCGACCATAGTTCCCACAACCTGGGCCAGAAGCTGCTCCCGGCTGGGAAGATCTGCCAGGGCGAGAACCTGCTCGCTCCCGATAACTTTGCCCCCAAGAATTCCCGCCTTGATAACAAGATCCTTGTTCTTCTTTTCCCTCGAAAAATCCCGAAGAGTCTTAGCCACCCCCGCCACATCGCTGTAGACCATGGTATAGGCATTGGCTCCAAGGGTATGTTCCTGAGGCACCGGAAATCCCGCTTCTTCAAGAGCTATGCGGAAGAGAGTATTCTTACCAATCTTCATCTCTCCTCCGGCTTCCCGGACCTTGCTACGGATTTCGGTCATCTGGGAGACGGTGAGCCCTCGATATTCCACAATGAGAATCGCCTCGGCACGCTCCAGCATTTCCTTGTATTCCGCTACTTGTTGTACCCGCTTTTCATTAGGCATCCTTTCACCTCCTTACAAAAAAGGTGCTCCCGGTTCCGAAACCGGGAGCACCTACGCATGGCAAGAGAAAAAGACTTTTGCATACGAATATCCCGGACCTCGGCGGGCAACATTAAGCGCACGATCTGCGCACCAGCTTTCTACAGTCCCAAAACGCGACGATTATAGCACGTTCCTCTATAGAGAAAAAGCTTTTTCTACGTTAAACTGTAACTTCCTTCTGGGCCGAAGCGGCATCCACAGGGATGGCAACGCCCATAGTCGTAGAAATGGTAAGGCTCCGAATGTACTGCCCCTTGGCAGCGGAGGGCTTCGCCTTGAGAATGGCCAGTATCATGGTGGCCAGATTTTCGAAGAGTTTTTCCTCTCCAAAACTTGCTTTGCCCACAGCGTTGTGAATAATTCCGAACTTATCAACCCGGAACTCCACGCGCCCCGCCTTGATCTCTCTTATCGCATCCCCGATATTATCGGTCACAGTATTAGCCTTAGCGCTGGGCATCATCCCCCGGGGACCAAGGATTTTTCCCAGGCGGCCCACGACCTTCATCATCTCAGGGGTGGCTACTACCGCATCAAAATCCAGCCATCCGCCCTGGATCTTCTGCACCACGTCTTCACCGCCAACGAAGTCCGCTCCCGCAGCTTCCGCTTCGGTAACCTTCTCGCCTCCGGCAATCGCAAGAACCCGCTTGGTTACTCCCGTTCCATGGGGAAGAGATACTGTGCTTCGCACCTGCTGGTCCGCATGACGGGGATCGACGCCCAGCCGGACATGAATCTCCACACTCTCATCAAACTTGGCCGTGGCAATTTCACCTGCCAGAGCCACTGCTTCCTTGAGACTGTACAGACGATCCGCATCAACCTTTTCGAGAAGAGCCCTGTAACGCTTACTTTTTTTTGCCATTGGTATTCCTCCTTGTGGTCATAGCGGAGTTTCCTCCTGCCACGATAAGACTCGAAAGCCTCATTTCAAGAAACTCTCAAAAAAGAGCTTCCTCGGTGACTAACGAACTTCCACGCCCATAGAACGGGCGGTTCCCTTGATCATCTCCATGGCAGCTTCTACGGTATTAGCGTTGAGGTCTTCCATCTTAACTTTCGCGATTTCCTCTATCTGTGCGAGAGAGATCTTGCCCACTTTGTTTTTGTTGGGCTCCCCGGAACCCTTCTCCAGGCCAATGGCTTTCTTGATAAGCACACTGGCAGGAGGAGTTTTCATGATAAAGGAAAAGCTGCGATCCGCAAACACCGTGATCACCACAGGGATGATCATCCCCGGCTGATCAGAAGTCTTAGCATTGAACTGCTTGCAAAACTCCATGATGTTTACCCCATGCTGCCCCAAAGCAGGCCCCACGGGAGGTGCGGGGGTCGCTTTTCCTGCAGGCAGCTGGAGCTTTATTTCTCCGATTACCTTTTTTGCCATACCACTTGCTCCCTTCTTCCTTATCGCCCACTCCCTACGTTAAAAAAACCACCTGTGCAGGGGAGAACGTTTAAATTCTCTTATTATTTCGATCTCTTCCCTAGAGTTTCTGGAGTTCGCTGTAATCTGCCTCAACGATGGTTTCACGGCCAAAAACAGTAACGGAAAACTTGATCTTACCCTTTTCAGCCAAAACCTCGACTACAGGGCCGCTTTGCCCCTCAAAGGCTCCGGACCTCACTGTAACGACATCTCCAGGCTTAAGATCGATCTCCATCCGAGGTTTCGAGTGACCAACGCCGATCTTCTCCATAACATCCTGTACCTCTTTATCGGAGAGAGGCATGGGATGATTTCCGGCACCCACAAAACCGGTAACTCCGGGGGTGTGCCGAACCACGAACCAGGACTGATCGTTCAGGATCATCTCCACCAGGACATAGCTCGGATAGAGTTTGCGGCGAACGCGTTTGGTTTTACCATCCTTAACCTGCAAACGCTCTTCAATAGGGACAAGAACGCTAAAAATGCGGTCCTCCATCCCCATGGTGGCGATCCGCTGCTCCAAATTTGCCTTGACCTTATTCTCGTACCCCGAATAGGTCTGGACTATGTACCAACGTTTTTGGTAGTTTTCACTCATCACTTAAAAGGGGGCCATAAAGTGGCCCCCTCACCTCCCAGTTAGAGCGTGCTGATGTCTCTTCGGGTTTCCTAACCGACAACACGAGAAAACACTGCGGTCAAAAGCATGTCTACTACCCCAAGGTAGGCCGCCATCATAAAGGTAACCGCAATAACGACAAGCGTGGAATACCACACCTGCTGCTTCCCGGGCCAAGTAACCTTTTTGAGTTCAGCCTTTGCTTCTCTAAGAAAGCTAAAGAGCTTACCCATCTATGTTCGGCCTCCCATCAAAGTTATATTCTAAAAAATGGCAGGCCCGGCAGGACTTGAACCTGCAGCCCCCGGTTTTGGAGACCGGTGCTCTGCCAATTGAGCTACGGACCTACGCACCTGGGGGATTATACCCTATTTGCACTCCTTGTGCAAGGTGTGACCCTTGCAAAAACGGCAGAATTTCTTTTTTTCAAGCTTCTTCTGCTGCTTCTTTTTGTTTACCGAGGTAACATAGTTACGGCGTTTGCACTCGGTACACTGCAATCCCACTGTATCTGCCATGTAAAAGACGCCTCCAAACTGTGATGTAGGATACTCTGTTGTTAGTCGAGAATCTTGGTGACAACGCCAGCGCCGACGGTCCGGCCGCCTTCACGCACGGCGAAACGGAGCCCCTCTTCCATAGCGATGGGCACGATGAGGTTCACTTCAAACTGCGAGTTGTCCCCGGGCATAACCATCTCCACGCCATCGGGGAGCTTGATGTCTCCGGTAACGTCGGTGGTACGGAAATAGAACTGGGGCTTGTAGCCGCTGAAGAAAGGCGTGTGACGGCCCCCCTCTTCCTTTTTGAGCACGTAGACCTCGGCGAAGAAGTGCTTGTGGGGCTTCACGCTGCCGGGCTTGGCTACTACCATGCCGCGCTCCACGTCATCTTTGCCTACGCCGCGAAGAAGGATACCCACGTTGTCTCCAGCCTGGGCGTCATCGAGGATCTTGCGGAACATTTCGAGGGAGGTAGCCACGCTCTTGATCTTGTCTTCCTGCATGCCGATGATCTCGACTTCCGCTCCGGGGGTGATGATGCCGCGCTCCATACGACCGGTGACCACGGTACCACGGCCGGTGATGGTAAAGACGTCTTCGATGGGCATGAGGAAGGGCTTGTCCACTGCGCGCTCGGGCTGAGGGATATGCTCATCGCAAGCCTTCATGAGTTCGAAGATGCCGTCGGTCCACTCGTTGTCGCTGTCGGACTCTCCAGCCTTGAGGGCGGAGCCCCGCACGATGGGGATGTCATCTCCGGGGAAGTCGTATTTGCTCAAGAGATCCCGGATTTCCATGTCCACCAGGTCGAGAAGCTCTTCGTCGTCCACCATGTCCACCTTGTTCATGAAGACTACCAGGGCGGGGACGTTTACCTGACGGGCAAGAAGCACGTGCTCCCGGGTCTGGGGCATGGGGCCGTCTGCGGCGGATACCACGAGAATGGCTCCGTCCATCTGGGCGGCTCCGGTGATCATGTTCTTGATGTAGTCTGCGTGCCCGGGGCAGTCGATGTGGGCGTAGTGACGGCTTTCTGTCTGGTACTCCACGTGGGCGATATTGATGGTGATACCACGCTCACGCTCTTCGGGAGCCTTGTCGATGTTCTCGAAGGGGGTGAAATCCGCCATGCCGTGACGCGCCAGGGTCTTGGTGATCGCCGCAGTAAGTGTAGTCTTGCCATGGTCGATATGACCAATGGTGCCGATGTTCAAATGCGGTTTCGATCGCTCAAATTTTTCTTTTG
>CAZIFL010000063.1:0-6710 GCA_964539095.1 uncultured Synergistaceae bacterium | reverse complement strand
ACCTCAAGAGGGGAAACATTAGAAAGGAGAAACTACAAAAAAGGGGGATTCTCCCATGGAAAAGGAAGAATCCCCTCGGTCTATAAAAATTTTTCGTACGAGAGGGCATACTGCTGAAAACCGCTCTCTTCATAGAGGCTTCTCGCTCTGCTGTTCCAGGCGTAAGCGTGAATGCGTATTCTTCGAAGCCCAAGGGATTGGAAGAATAGGATCATTGCGTCCATGAGTGCTTTTCCCATTCCCTCTCCCCGAGCGGCAGAATCCACCATAAGTTCGTCCAGAAGCCCCATGCGACATCTCCCGTTGTCCGCATTCGGTTCCGCCTCTACAATCCTCCCCAAGGCATATCCCATAATTTTACCTTCCCGCTCCGCCACAAAAATCTTGGGATCCTCTCCCCGGAGGTTAAAGGTTTTCCGTGCTTCATCATCTTTCAGAGAGAGCACCTCCTGAAAATCATCGAAGGCGCACCGCATGTCATGATTGTTCCGATTGAATTTTGCAAGCTCCAGGCAGAGGAAGACGAAACGTTCCCGATCCTCTTCCCGAGCTTCCCGTATGTGGTACGACACGTTCTCTTTTCCCATTTCGTTTCTTCCTCCTCGTTCACTGCCCCCCTGCCATGCTGTTCGCATCTTGGGCCTCCTGAAGGGGAAGATCTATCCAGTTTCGGGATATCTTCGTTTCGAGCCACTGGCGATAGACCGTCCGGGCGGTCACGGCAAAGGGAGCCTGTTCTTTCAAGGAAAGTTCCTGAACGTGAAGCTCTTTTTTTTCGAAACGCTCCAGAATTCCGGTAATCTTTGCCACCCGATCTTCCCGCACTTTACGGTTTGCTCTCTCCTGAACCGCTTCAAGTCGAGAGAGCCCCTCCTCCCCGAGACGCTCCCGGAGCTTTTGGGAGAGCACGAGAAACTGAAGGTCGTAGAGTCCCGAGGAGAGGAAAAGAGAGATCCCAAAATCCTCCCAGAAGGGAGATTCCAGATTCTCCAGAGGGAGCATACACCCCGTAAGGGTTCCCTGAAGAAGAGCCCCGAGAATCTCTTGAGAAGGAAGAAGTAGCGGTTTCGCTCCAAAACCATAGAGCACCGCAGCTTCCGCCTCCCAGGAGGCCCCATAAAGAGTTCCCTCCAGGTGAAGAGGATCTCCCAAGGCTTTCCGGGAATCCAAAACTGCCAGAAAGTCCCCTCCCTCCGCAGGACCTGCCAGGAAATGGGGTAGCACCTCCTGAAAACGCTCCCTGAGAAGTTCCCAGTATCGAGACTGTTCGAAAAAGAGTTCCACCGCCCCGGAAGAGTAGAAGAGAAAGGGGGTTCCCAGGGTAAGAGCCTCCGGAAGGAGAATCGCAAGCTGCCGAAGAGAGAGGACTCCCAGAAAAAGTTCTTCCGAAGAGCTTGGGAGGCTCAGATACACAGAAGAAGAGGCCCCTTGAGGAAAGGGTTCGAGATTCCCCAGGGAAAGATCGGGAAAGGATGCTTCCCACGCCTCTTGAAGGGCCTTCTCAAAGGTGGCATTTACCGCAGGATCTCCAAAAAACACAATCCTTTCTCGGGCCTCTCCAGGGAGTCCCAGAAAGAGGGGAAAAAACACAAGAAACCCCAGGAGGAGAGCTGGGAAAATCCAGAATCCCCAACCCTTCCTCCCCTTTCGGGCTTGAGTATCAGGGCTTTTGAAGAGTTGCTTCAAATTTCTTCACCTGCTCTACTATATCTACGATTCTTCCAGAGGTTCGAGCCTTTCCCCGAAGTAGAAACGCCCGCCCGAGAGCTTCTTGAGCCTTGTCCGAATCTCCCGCCTGAAGATAAGCCCGAATCTTCTGGAACTCTAAAAGATCCGAAAGCTTGGTTCTCCCCAGATCCGCCCCCGAGGCATCCCGCAGGAGGTACCAATCAAGCCGGGCATCCCCCCCCAGCATCTCCTCCAGCCAGAGCACATCTTCGGGATGTCCGAGATCCCCCGCCAGCGTGGCGATCCGCTCCGCTCCGAGCACTCGGAGCCGGGTACTCTCTCCGAAGGCGTAGAGGCGAGCGTCGTAATACTCTCCCACAACCTGCCAGATATATTCCCGCCCCTCTTCGTAGCGTCCCTCTTCGAGGGCGAGAAGCCCCTGAAGATAGAGCGTTTGGGCTCTCCCCTCTTCGGAGAGTCTGGATTTCTGAAGAAGCTCCAGCTCTTTGCGGGCATCCCCGAAGCTCCCTCCATTCAGAAGGGTGAGTACTTTCTCCGCCTGAAGGGAGAAAACCGTTCCATCCCCACTACTTCCTTCACTAGACGCAGCTCCACCGGAGCTGTCATCATCGCAACCTCCTCAACCAAAACCCGGCGAGAGAGTGAGCGAGAGGCAGAGAGCAACCATAAGCACAAAACAAAGCATCTTCGAAAAGCGAAACATCATAATATCAAATCCTTTCTCAATCTACCGCTCTTTCGGAACCGCAGATCCGGACATTTCTAAAGGCATTCCGAAGGACCGTACAAGCCGCCAGGTAATTCCCAGAGCCCCAGAGTCATGGAGGGGATGATATACACCACAGGAATCACATTATATCCGAGAATGCCCATGGAAGCCACCTTGGTGGTGAGAAGCGGCGGCGAGAACTCCCGTGGAAAGTACGAGAAAAATCAGCTTTTTAGCTGATGAAAACACAAAGGCACCTCCTTTTGTGGTAAAGTTATAATGCGTTACGCAGACTTTTTTAAAAATTTTCGCATATGGAGGTGTTCTCAAGATGCAGCGAAAAAGCGCGAAAAGAGTGTGGTTATGCGGTGTTCTTGCTCTGGCAGCCCTGCTTGTGCTCCTTGGTTCAGCAGGGTGGGGAAAGGAGACGTTCAGCTACCGGGACGTAAAGATCATCCCTCTCACGAGTAATATCTTCCGATGCACCGGTACTATTGTCAACGAGACGGAGGAGTATTTTCAGGGAGCCTGCTTCAACCTTATCGTCCGGGATATGAACGGTCAGGTGACCAAGACCATGATGTTCTGCTTCGAGAAGATCAACCCTCGCTCCTCCCACATCTTTGTGCAGGACTTCGAGAGCGGCAACCGTAACTTCGAGACGGAGATCACCTTTCTCACGAGCTACTGAGAAGCAGCTTTCTCCGAACAGGATATGTAAGCAAGGAGATGATACGTATGGGACGAACAAAAATTTTCTGGATTGCCCTCTTTCTGATCCTTGGGGCTCTCCCCTGCTATGCTGCAAGGAACCCTCTCGATGTGGAGGCGGATTTCACAAGCTTCCGGACCCTTGATAATACTGATGTCTTCCAGCAGCCGATTCCCGAAGGAATCTACGTGGAGGTGCGCCAGCCCGGCTCTCTCTGGTTTACCCGGCTTACCCTTCCCAAAAACGCCACCTTCCGCAATCGGTTCACTCTGGAGACCCAGGTGGGAGACACCTTCGACTGGCCCGTCACAGGGCTCAGCCTAGGGAACGAATCGGTGCAGATCCTCTTTACCTACTTCCACCCCACAGGGATCTTCGAAGTAAGCATCCTTTCCGGTGGAACCCCTACGGTGATCGCCCGGGATAGAATCGACCCTCTCCGCCCCCCCTGCACCCTCAAGATGGTCTACGATGCCAAGGCCAAGACTCTGGAGGGGTGGCATAACGGCGTGCGCAGAGTCTTCGTCTCAGGAACCCCCCTCACCCCTCTGGCCTCCATCACTCAGGCCGCCATCGTGACGGGAACCACCGAGAGACACCACAGCTGCAAGGCGAGCTACAACTACCTTAAGCTCTACGCCGAGTAGCCTCGGTAACGACACTCTCCACATTGTCATCACGTTAACAAGAAACTCCATGACGGCAGAGCCCCGAAAATGTCTTCGGGGCTCTGCCGTCATTCTCCTTATTCCTTTTCGTAGCAAACCCGTAGCGTAAAGGAGAAGCGGCTCCCCTGGCCCGGAAGGCTCTCCACTTCAAGGGTGCTTTCCATCTTTTCGAGAATCCCCTGGCATATGCTCAACCCCAGCCCCGTCCCCTGATAATCTCTAGTGCTGGAGCTGTCCACCTGATAAAAGGGTTCAAAAATACGTTCTCTCTCCTCGGGAGAGATCCCTATTCCCGTATCACGCACGGAGAAGGTGAGAAGCCCCTTGCGGGGATCTT
This sequence comes from uncultured Synergistaceae bacterium, assembly GCA_964539095.1. Taxonomy (GTDB): domain Bacteria; phylum Synergistota; class Synergistia; order Synergistales; family Aminiphilaceae; genus DAIPKP01. The sequence goes on along the minus strand of CAZIFL010000063.1, from coordinate 2,595 downwards.
CCGCCGTAAAAGCGACTTCGAGAGTTACCGTTCCCCGGTGGGTAAACTTCACCGCATTGCTGAGCAGATTGATAAGCACCTGCTTGAGCCGGGGAGAATCTACATGGATATGTCGGGGAAGTTCCTCCCCCTTCTCCAAAAGAAGCGCAAGCCCCTTACGATCTGCCCCGGAGGAGATAAAGGCCAGCACCCCCTGTAGGAGTTCCGGGAGATTCGTTCGCGCCGGTTTGAGTTCCAATTTCCCCGCCCCGATTCTGGAAATTTCGAGAATATCCGTGAGGATCTCCAGAAGAGCACGGGAGGAGAAGATAGCCCCCTGGACATACTCCTCCTGCTCACCCTGGAGAGATGTCTCCTGAAGAAGATCAAGAAGCCCAATAATGCCATTGAGAGGCGTCCGTATTTCGTGACTCATGTTGGCGATGAAGGCGCTCTTGGCGCGACTGGCGCTCTCCGCATCCTCCCGAAGCTTGCGGGCCCTTTCGAGAGCCTCTCGAAGCTTTTCCTCCATCCGAACACGATCGGTAATATCCGTAATGACCCCGACAATCCCCGCCACGTTCCCCAAGGCGTCGGTAAAGGTAGCCTTATTAAAAAGCACCCGCCGCTTTTCCTCTCCCCGACAGACCACCCATTCGTAGGACTGGTATCCGGGGTTCGCCAGAAGCGCATCATCCCTTCGCTTATACTCCTGTGCAATCTCCCTAGGCCCTATGTCGAAAACGGTTTTATGGAAGATCTTCTCCTCAGAAAGCCCCGTATAGCGCCGAAAAGCCTCGTTGCATCCGAGATAGCGCCCCTGCGTATCTTTATAGAAAACGGGGTTCGGGATGGTCTCAAGAAGGCTTTTCATGAAGCCGAGCTGGGCATCCAGCTTGCTCTGAACCTCCTTGCGGCGCGCCATGGTACGCAGTAGAAGGAGAAGGCCGAGAAACTGAAACACCAGGGCGATAGAGAGGATAAGAAAAATCCAGCGGTTCCGCTCCTTCACCCGCTCTTCCGCAAGGATCTTATCGGTTTGGTCCGTAATAATGGAGAAAAGCACGGGATTTTCTCCGATCGTGATGGGATAGGAGTAGACTCGCACATGGCGCTCGGACCCATCGTAGAGGGCGTGGCGAAAATTAAACACATTGGCTCGCTGCTTCCGGGCCCGTGCCATCTCCTGCGCCACCTCTTCGGGAGAGAGAAGATTGATCTCGCTGATATTTTTCCCCACTAGATCGGGGTAGCCGTAAAAGGCATGGGCCCCCGGATTGGCATCAAGAATCGTCCCTGTCTTGGGATCAACAAGAAGCATGGGGAGAGGGTTTTTTGTAAAGAGTTCGTAGCCGAAGAAGCTCTCCGAAGAGATCTGAGACCACTCCTCCAGAAGGCTCTGGGAATCATCCAGAACAACCAGAGAGCCCGGAGGAAGAAGAGCCCGGGGGATAGCATAATGCTTCAGTTCCGACGAGGAGAAGAGATACTGATTAGGGCTTTCAAAGATCACCGGGACTCGCGAGGGGGGTTCTCCTTCGAGAATGCGAAGAGCCATATCCGCCGCCCTCCCCCCCTGACTTTCTCCATGCACCATCTTACCCCCCAGAATTCCCAGGGGGAGAAGGGCATCCCAGCAGGAAAAGAGCGGTGCCTCGGTAGCCTTTCGCACCATGCTCAGCCCCTCCTCCGTGGAGAAAATTTTCCCCGAGGGTGAGAGAAGATAGGTAAGATAAAGCACCGCATCCCGAGAAGAGAGTTTCCCCAGCTCTTTTTGAAGCTCCTCCGGCTCCAGAGCATCAAGGAAGCGGAGTTCTACCCGATCCTCAAAGAGGGGGGCCAGCTCCCGGGCTTTGGCGACATTGTTTTTCTCGTTGAACCGTGCTCCCGAAACAACCGCAAGGGTCTCCGCATCGGGTCGCAGCATAAGAGCAAGCTCCATGGTCTCCCTCAGGGAGACAGCTTCGTTCACCCCAGTAGCATTTACGAGAGACCCCATATACTCTGGAGAAAAATCATTCACCCCACAGAAGACGAGAGGGGCCGTTCCGAAAAGCGCCTTCCGGTACCGGAGGGCAAACTGAAAGGCCCCATCATTGGCACAAATAATGACATCAAAGGGATCTCTCTCGAAGCCGTATCGATACTGTAGAAGCTGGTAAATCTGTTCCGTATACACCCTTTCGGGATAGCGGAGCATGTCAAGATAGACCACGGAGACATCGAGCTTGAAAGATGCCTCTCGCAATACCTCCATAATTCCCCTGTAGATGGAATCCGTCCATCCGTGCCCCTGGTGATATGAAAAGAGCAGGAGTGCCCTCTTTTGGGGAGGTTCTTCGCCAAAAGAGGGGAGCGGTAAAAGCCCTTCTCCTGAAAAGAGCAGTAGAAACAGTGCGAGAAGAAAGGAAGAAGCCGAGACCCTGTTTTTTCGATAAAAATGAACGAAAAAATGCCTTATCTGCTTTATCATAGAGCACCACCAGCTCCTCCGAAATCCCAAAGGCTTTTTTCCCGAGCTATCCGGGATTCGTCCCGAAAACCAATCATTTTCAAGTTCCCCCCGAAAATTCCCCCTTAGAGCGGTTTTACAAATGATATGTCACGTGGCACGTA
>CAZIFL010000062.1:0-8657 GCA_964539095.1 uncultured Synergistaceae bacterium | reverse complement strand
GCATGGTGTTGACCTCGATGCGGCTCTCCACGGTGAGCTTTCCCCGGTGTTTGCGGTGCAGCTCCAGGGCTTCCTGATAGATGCTTTCTTTTTTCGTCATGAATCTTCCCCTCATCTTCCCTGCAGTCTTTTAAGAACGGCTCCCATGATGCCTATAAAATGCCGCCTATTCGCCACAAGCATACAAGGGGCTCCCTCAAAAGAGAACCTATTCGTACATAAAGAATATTTTTGTATCCTTTTGTTCACGGGGGGAATTTTCAGAGCGGTTTTCGTTGGTATGTGGCACTTGATGAACGCGAGAGCCGGAGCTTGTGTGTCCGGAGGCAACGAGCATAGTGGTCGGTGAACGCTCCCTTTGCGTCGCGGAGGCCCTCCTGGCGGCAGGCATACGTGCCGGTAAGCCGCAGCTGCGCAGCTGGTTGGCGGAAGTCTGCGGCAACGGGCCGAGCAAAGCAAGGGAGCGGTTCCACCACCCGGGGAGCAGAGGGGACACATAAGCGGAGGCTCCCATAAAATGTCTCGTGACATATCATGTATAAAAGTGCTCTAAAAGAACGGGTTTTACAGCAGTTCACTCCAGATCTGATTGGCCACCCGCATTCCCTTGGGGGTAAGCCGGAGATGCCCCGGCACGTGCTCCACCAGATCCGGCATAAAGGGGGCCAGCTTTCCAAGCACCTCCCTGGCAAGGGAATCGCCGAAACGCCGGCGAAAGGCTCCCAGAGGAATCCCCCACCGGGTTCGCAGGAGCAGCACCGCCCCCTCCGCAGCCCGCCTTTGCGGAGAGAGAAGCTCCGTATAGCTCAGGCTCTCTTCAAAGGCTTGATCCGCTTGATCGGTTTGAGCCGAAAGAGATCCTTCGAAGGCCCGGACATACGCCTGCACCGAAGCAACGTGGCCGTAGCGTAACCCCTTCCAGTACCCCCAGGCTCCCGCCCCCAGACCCAGCACATCCTCCTGACGCCAGTAAGCCAGATTGTGCCGGGCCTCTTTGCCGGGACGGGCAAAGCTCGCCACTTCGTACTGAGAAAAACCCTTCCGCCCCAAATAGTATTGAGCCCAGCGGTAGAAGGGGTACCCTTCGGGGAGGTCTTCCGGGGGGTTCTCTCCCCAGGGAGTCCCCTCCTCCAGGGTAAGATGGTAGAGGGAGATATGGGATATTCCCAGGGATATCGCCCGCCGAAGGTTGGCGTGCCACCTCCGGAGGGTCTGACCGGGAAGGCCGAAAATAAGGTCCAGGGTTACATCAAAACCCATCTCCAGGGCTCGCCGTACCGCCTCCTCCGCCTGAAGGGCATCATGAGGGCGCCCCAGCCTTTGAAGATCCCCCTCAGCAAAGCTCTGCACTCCCAGGCTGATCCGGGAGACCCCCCACTCCTTCCAGAGCTGCAGATGCTCCGCCTGAAGGCTTCCGGGATTTGCCTCCAGGGTAATTTCGGGGGAGTCGCAAAAAACAACATGCCGATCCAGGGCAGCAAAGAGTTTTTCCCAGAGTTGTGGCTCCAGCAACGAGGGAGTGCCTCCTCCCACGTAGAGGGTGGCAGCCCTCAAGGGGCTTTCCAGGTGATCTTTCCACCAGATCATCTCTCTTTCCAGGGCCTCCAGGTACCGTTCTTTTTCCTCTCCCGAGGAACCGGTTTCGCTGTAAAAGGCGCAGTAGGGGCACTTTCGCAAACAGAAGGGAATGTGGAGGTAAATTTTGTGGAAAAGTCCTGTGGGCTCCGAAGAGAAGAGGGGGAACTCCATCAGGAAAGATAGGAGAGTACCATGGTGGCACAAACCACGGTATCCCCGCTATTTTCGTAGGCGTGAGGAACGTTGGCCAGAAAAGAGAGGCACTGCTCCCGACCGACCCGATAGCTCTGGCTCGCCACCCGGATGGAGAGATCCCCCCGAAGTACCAGCACATGCTCCTCCACCGTGCCGTTATGAGGCTCGGATTCCATAAGGCAACCCGGATCCACCTCTACATAGTAGATCTCGAACCCCCCTTCGGGATCAAAGGGCACCACCGGATAGGCCCGGTAGCCTGCAGTTCCTCCCTCAAGCGGCTCCGCTTCCCGAAAGCTCCGGAGCACCACCCGGGGGGTGGCACCGCGAAGAAGACTCGTAAAGGAGATGCGCAGGCCGTTGGCAATCTTCCAGAGAGTCTCTATGGTGGGATTAGACTTCCCCGTCTCAATCTGGCAGAGCATGCTCTTGCTCACTCCTGTAAGATCTGCAAGGCTTTGCAGGCTGAGGTTCCGATCCTCCCGAAGAGTGCGGAGATTTTCTCCCAGGGCCTGGGGAGAGCGTTTCATATAACACACATCCTTGACACTATAACAACCCCCTCGTATACTATGACAATCGTTCGTATTGTATAGCGCACAAAAGATCTTTTGTCAAAGAGGAGGATTTTTTCTATGGAAATTGATTACCTGCCACTGATCTCTTATGTCTGTATCACCACCTTCACCCCGGGGCCCAACAACATCACCTCCGCATCTTTGGGAACTCTCTACGGCTACCGTAAATCCTTCCCCTTCATCCTTGGGGTGGGATGGGGATTTTTCCTGATCCTCCTCATGGCGAGCGGTATCTCCTCCGCCCTTCTCCGCACCTTTCCCGCTCTGGAACCCGCCCTTCGTATGGGAGGCGGTGCCTACATCCTCTGGCTGGCCTGGAAGATCTTTCGAGCCACCTATGATGGAGAAAACCAAAAAGAGCGTCCCGTGCTGGGCTTCTGGAAGGCCACCTTTCTGCAGCTTCTGAACCCCAAAGGAGTGATCTACGCCCTCACCCTCTACGCCACCTTTCTCTCTCCTCTGGCAGGACACTACGACCTTATTCTCTTTTCCGGGGTTCTTCTCGGAGGGGTAGCCATTCTCTCCTGCTCCCTCTGGGCCCTCTTCGGGGCAGGGCTCCACCACTTTTTGAACAATCCCCGGCTTCAACGAGGAGTGAACACTCTGCTGGCGCTGCTTTTAGTCTATACGGCGGCATCCTTGATGTTTCTATAGTTCTCTCTTTTCAAGAAAGGAAGGATCTCCGTGCAAAAACTCTGTTCAAGCGTCCTTGATACTATCGGCAACACTCCTCTGGTGGCTCTCGATCGTCTCACTGCTCATTACGGATGCTCCGGGCGCATTCTGGCAAAGCTGGAGTTCTTCAACCCTGGGCTCAGCAAGAAGGATCGTGTCGCCCTCTTCATGATCCGGGAATCCGAGGAGGCGGGGCTTCTGAAACCCGGGCAGACGGTGGTCGAACTCACCAGCGGCAATACCGGCACGGGGCTCGCCCTGGTCTGCGCCATCACGGGACACCCCTTCGTGGCGGTGATCTCACGGGGGAACTCCCGGGAACGCATACGGATGATGCAGGCCCTGGGGGCCGAGGTGGTGCTGGTGGATCAGGCTCCGGGGGGGAGCGAAGGGAACGTTTCCGGGGGCGATCTCGATCTGGTGGAGCAGATGGCCCAGAAAGTAACGGAGGAACGCGGGGCGTACCGGACAAACCAGTTTCTTCTGCAGGCGAACGTACACTCCGAAGAGGGTACGGGAAGAGAGATGTGGGAGCAGTCGGAGCACTCTCTGGATGCCTTCGTCGACATGGCGGGTTCCGGCGGTTCCTTTACGGGGTGCGCCAAGGCTCTCAAACAGGAAAAGCCGGGCATCCGCTGCTATCTGGCAGAGCCGGAAGAGGCGGCCTGGCTGGGGACAAAACCCTATGGAAGCGGCCGTCACAAGATTCAGGGGTGCGGCTATTCGCGGAATCTTCCCCTTCTGGATCCGGCTCTGGTAGAAGAGTACGTCACCGTCTCCGACAGTGAGGCGGTGCAGGCTGCCAGGGATCTTGCACACTTCGAGGGGATTCTCGGGGGATTTTCCTCCGGTGCCAACCTTGCGGCAGCACTGAACCTGCTACGGGGCCCCGAGAGGGGAAATACCGTCGGCATGCTCGTCTGCGACTCGGGGGCCAAATACCTGAGTACCGACCTCTACCCCTGAACAGCCTTCTTGCTCTTCGAGAGATCTTCCCGTACCATGACTGCGCAGATTGCACATACTTCGATGTCATCATGCACCATATGAAAGGAGCGAAAAGACCATGAAAAAGGTTTTTGTGTCGGGAGCTTCCGGAAACGTGGGACGCACCATTCTGAAAGGGCTGAAGGAACGGCAGGATATGGAACTCGTGGGGGGGTTCTGCGCCGAAGAGGGGCAGGATCTCGGAGTTCTTGCGGGGGGAGAGCCCCAGGGGGTGACCGCCTACACCGATCTTGCCAAGGGGCTGGAGGAGTGCGCTCCCGATGTGGTGATCGACTTCACCTCCGCCTCCATTCTTATGGACAACGTCCGAATCTATGCGGATCTCGGACTGGATGCGGTGATCGGCACCACGGGGCTGAGTACGGATGACGCCTTTGAGGTGGAGCATATGATTGAGGAGGGACAGCTCCGCTTTGCGGTGATCCCCAACTTCGGCCTGGGAATCTCTCTGCTCATGGACTTTCTCGAAAAGGCCCGGGCTTTCTATCCTTACATCTCCATCACTGATCGCCACCCCGTCTCCATGGCGAACGCCCCGAGCGGCACCGCCGCCATGCTCGCCGAGAATCTCCCCGAAGGCCCCCGGGGAGAGGTGCGCAGCAAAGAGGTCTATCCGGGAGTGCTTGGAGGGAGCATTGCGGGCTACCCGGTGCACTCCCAGCGCTTTCCCTATCCCGGTCCCTTTTCGGAACACGAGATCATGCTGGGACGTCAGGACGAGGTGATCCGCATCACCATCTCGGATTTTACCAGCGCGGTCTATCTTGATGGCATCTTTCTGGCGGTGAACACCCTGGCAGAATCCCCGGGCGGAACCCTGATACGCACCCTCGGCGAAATGCTGTAGCATCGTTCTTTATGACGGAATATGCCAGGAGCCCAGGGCGTTTCCCCGGGCTCCTGCGTATACCGCCAAAGATTGCAAAAAACCTCTCTACCGGGGAACCCGGATTTTGCGCAGTAACAGGGGCCAGAGGAGCAGCGCTGCCGCGGGGAATGCGAAGGCCAGAAACCCGAAGGCCCGGGGTGGTGTTTCCCAGGGGAGCGTTACAATCCACATGCAACATGCCCCCACCATGTACTGCACAAAGACGAGCACCGAGGAAGCGGAACCGATATCCCGCTCCACCTGCTCCAAAATGATGTGGTTGCTCAAGGGGCGACTCATGCCGTAGCAAAAGGTATAGATTCCCACCCCCACCGCAAATCCCAGAGGGTGCCAATGCCCTCCCAGCAGAAGCCCCGCTCCTCCCACGGAAGCTCCCGCAATGCAGAGGGTGAGCAGAGAGAGATCTCGAATTTTTCCGTGAAGCCGGGTGCAGGTAAATGCTCCGAGCATGGAGATAAAGGCATTCACCCCGAAAAAGAGACTGAACTGGTTCGGGGAGAGACCGAAGAAACTTATATACACCAGAGAAGAGACCGCAATGTATCCGAAAAAAGGTCCCCCGAGAACCTGCATGGAGAACACCGCGAGAAGATACCGGGTATTTTTGAGAATCCGCAGATAGGGGCCGAACATGGAGCGCATTCCGGGAAGGATGGGCTGGGCCAGGGTCTCCCGATAGAAAAAGGCCCCTCCCAGACAGAGTAACACCAGCACTCCCTGGGTGATAAAGATCACCCGCCATCCCGTAAACTGAAGCAACAGGGCTCCTAAAATGGGGGAGAGCACGGGAACTATGGAGAGAAGGATCGCCATATAGGCAAGGATAAGCTTGCGCCGATCTCCTTCGTAGCGATCCCGACAGATAGCCATACCCATGGCGGAGGGAGCCGAAGCTCCCAGCCCCTGAAGAACGCGAAAGAGTATCAGGTGCTCCGCCCGGGTTCCCAAAGCACAGAGGAAAGAAGCCAGAGAAAAAAGGGTCATTCCCACGAGAAGTACGGGCTTTCGGCCAAACCGATCCGAGAGGGGACCGCAGAAAAGGAGCCCCACACTGAAGGTGGCAAACCAGAGCACCAGCGAAAGACTTATAAGGCTTTCCGAAACCTTCCATTCTCGGGCAATGGTGGGAATCGCCGCAAGATACATATCCGTGGCCAAAGGGGGGATGGCGGTAAGGGAGGCGAGAAAGGCTACATAAAGTTTCTCCCGTCTCTCCGACGAAAGTGCAGACGATAGGTTCAACAGCTTTCCCGGGGAATCCAGCGGATTCGTACCCGGGCCACCTCCTCCCCTTGAGAGTTCTCCAGCCGGTGAAGGGTTTGGTCTTCCTCCAACCTCCGAGCCAGGGAACGTACGGACTCCCCGAAAGAAACCTCCTTACGAAAGAGAAACTCCACCTCTCCGGGAAGGTGTCCAAAGGGGATCTCCCGGGGGAGGGCCTCCACCGCCCATCCCAAATAGACCGCATTGTTCACATGACCATTCATGTCGATTTCGGTAATTCTGGGGATGGTACTCCACTCCCAGGAAGGTTTTTCCAACCGGGGCAAGGGAGGGAGATCCGCCGGGAAGAGGGACTCTTTCCAAAGAGGATAGGGCTCAAGAGCCTTCTCTACCGGGAGAGCCTTGCGCTCCCCTAGATCAATAACACACCAAGCACTGGTGGCTTTTCCGATGCTTTCGGAGCCCAGCAGAAACTCCACATCCCGAAAAGCGAAGATGCGCTTTCTCTCTCGGGGCCAGGTTCGCAGGGTCAGCACCTCCCCATACCGGGGAAACCGCTCCATACGAAGGTAAAACTTCGAAAGCACCCAACCAAGATTACGAGGATAGAGGGTTGAAAAACCGCAGTCCAGATGTTCCGCATGATGGCTTGCGACCTCCTGAAAGAGGTTCATAAGCGTAGTAACCGTAGCCCTTCCATCGGGGCTTACCTCGTAAAGCCGAAGGGGGAATTCCTCCTGCCATCTTTGAATAATCATCGTTGATCTCTCCTTGGGGACAGAACTCTCTCAAGAACAACCCTGGAAGATCATTCTCATGTATAGTATAACGCGTATTCTCTATAGAAGCGGGAAACAAGGCAATTTTGCATTCAATGCGATTTCTAATAAAAACAGAGAGGAGCGCTACCATGACTATCACTGTAGGCATCTATCTTTTCCCCGAGGTGGAAAATCTCGATTTTGCAGGCCCCTTCGAGGTTTTCTTTACCGCCGCCCGGATGCACCAGCGAGAGTATCCTCAGGAGGATCTTCTCTTCCGACCCCTTCTCATAGCGGAAGAGCCCGGCCCCGTGGCGGCTCGGGGGAATGTGCGGGTTCTTCCTCACCATACTTTCCACGATCATCCTCCTCTGGATATTGCAGTTATTCCGGGAGGCGTCGTTTCAGAAGTCATGAAAAAAACCCCGGTTCTTGAATGGATACGCAGGGAGTCGCAAAGAGCGACCTACACCGTTTCGGTATGCACCGGGGCCTTCCTTCTCGCAGCGGCGGGGCTTCTCAAGGGTAGACGGGCCGTAACCCACTGGGAGGACATGGATGATCTAAAACAGCTTTTTCCCGAAGTAGATCTCGTCCGTGGCGCCCGGTGGGTAGCGGAAGAACAGATCATCACCGCAGCAGGTATCTCCGCAGGCATTGATGTGGCGCTGCACCTTGTGGAGCGTGTAGGAGGGGAAGCCCTCGCTCTCCGTACTGCCCGGCAGATGGAATACTCCTGGAACAGGGGATAGCCTTTTCACATCCCAGGGGGTGAAAAACAGAAAGAAAAGGCTCCTCCTTCGATAACAGCCGAAGGAGGAGCCTTTATCGTACAAATTCACACATTTTTTTGAAACAGTGTCTTCGAAGGTGGCCAGCTACCCCACTCTAACGTTCATCCACCAGACAAGGGGCGGATGAGCTGACCTTGAACTGGTTGAGATGCTCCCGCATCTTCTCCATGCCTTCGAGAAGGGTGTGAGCCTGGGAGGTTACCGCCTCAAAGGCCTGCTGGGTCTCCTCGGTGGAGGCCTGGATGCCTCCAAGACTGTTCACGATCTCCGAGGTTCCCCGGGCGATACTGTCGATGGCGTTCGCCATCTCGGTGTTTGCGTGGGATTGATCCTGGGCAACCTGAGAGACTTCGTTCATCACAGCATCCACCGCCTTGATCTCCTCCATGCTGGACTGCAGGGTCTTCTGGAGATGATTAGCCTTCTCCACCACCTTCTGCAGGGTAGCCTCCTCCTCCTCGGTGGCATGAATGGATTCCTTGGCGTAGGAGGTGAGGGTTTCGATGAGGGTGGCAATTTCCCGCGCAGCGGTGTTGGACTCCTCCGCGAGCTTGCGGACTTCTTCCGCCACCACTGCGAAACCCCGCCCCGCTTCACCCGCCCGGGCAGCCTCAATAGCGGCGTTCAGGGCGAGCAGGTTGGTCTGATCTGCAATGCTCGTAATGGCCCCTACAAAGCCGGTGATGGAATCCACCGCCCCCGCCAGGGAGGACATCTTTCTGCGGTTTTCCTGAGAGAGTTCGCTCACGGAACCGATCTCGCCGATCACATCATGCATCTGGGTAGAGACATCGTTGGTAAACTGGAAGGTTCGCGCAGAGGCCTTAACCCCACGATCCGCAGCCTGAGAGACAGTAAGCGAAGTAGAAGCCATCTCCTCCACCCCCGCATTGGTCTCCTCCACCGCTGCGGCGTTTACTTCGGAAAGCTCCACAATCTGCTCCACCGAAGACTT
>CAZIFL010000061.1:0-8794 GCA_964539095.1 uncultured Synergistaceae bacterium | reverse complement strand
CAAGCGGAGGCTCCGTGAAACAGCACGTGACACGTTATTTGTAAAACCGCTCTAAGGAGCTGGGGGGGCCGCCGGCTTACAGAAAAAACGTGGAGAGAAGCCCCACTCCAAGGCTTCCGAGAGTTACGGGAATCCCCACCCGGGCATGCTCCTTCCAGGTAAAGGGAACCCCCATCCGCTCCGCCTCTCCCGCCACGATAATGTTGGCGATACTCCCCAGAAGCAGCAGGTTCCCCGCGAAAGTGCTGGCAAGAGCAAGCATCTCCCCCGCTCCGGGGATCTCCCGCACCAGGGGGAGGAGTAGCATCACTCCGGGGACATTGGAGACAAGATTGGAGAGCCCCGTGGTTACCCCGTAGAGCCAGAGCGGCGAAGCGAGAGAAATGCCCGAAGATGCAAGCAGATTTTCCAGCATCTCCAGCCCCCCCGCCGCCTCGAACCCCCGATTCACCACAAAGAGCCCCAGAAAGAGGATGAGTAGCTGCCAGTCCACCAGCTCCAGGGTGCGCCGGGAGGCCATCTTCCGGCTGAGGAGGAGCACCCCCGCTCCCCCCAGGGCGGTGAGATCCCGGGGGAGAGAAGAAAAGAGAAAGAGCCCTACTACCACAGTGAGTATCAGACACCCTTTGAAAGTCTGCCATCCGTCGAAGGGGTGCTCCTCCGGGGGGAGCACACCGGTAATCTCCCGCCTCCACTTTCCCCGGAAGAGAACCAGGAGCACCCCCCAGAGAAAGAGCAGCGAAAGCCCCACGGGGAGTGCCGCAAAGAGGGTATAGCTTCGGAAGGAGAGGGAGAGATACTCCCCTATGAGCATATTCTGAGGATTGCCGATGAGCGTAAGAGCAGAGCCGATATTGGAGGCACAGGCGAGGGCAAGAAAAAAGGGGAGGGGGTTATACCCTCGCCGGAGACACCCCCAGCCGAGAACAGGCGTCACGGCGAGGCATACGATATCGTTGGTAAGGAGCGCCGAAAGAAGCCCCACGGTAACAATCACCACCCCCAGAAGCATCTCCGGAGGAAGGGGGAGATCTGCAATATGCCGGGAGACCTTGGTGTAAAACCCTCCCAGACGGAACTGGGCTGAGATGATCATAAAGCTGAAGAGGAGCAGTATGGTGGGAACATCAATCCCGGAATCCCCCTCGTCGAGGGAGACCGCCCCGGCTTCAAGAAGCACGATGGCCCCGAGAAGAACGATCCCCGTACGATCCAGAGCAAGCCGAGGAAACCTCCCCAGAATCATTCCAAGATAGACCACCCCAAAAATCACAAAGACAAGAACCGGATGCGCCACACCCCATCGCTCCCCCCAAAAAAATATACCTTCAGAGGGACAGTATACTCTCCCCTTCAGCAGGGTACCACCAGGGGAATTCCCTTATGAGAGATGAGATGCACCGGAACCCCGTACACCTGGTGTACCAGCTCTTCCGGAACCTCCCCGGGGGCCTCCACCCCCTGAATAACTCCATCTTTCAGAAAGAGAAGACGATCCGCAAAGCGCAGGGCGGTGTTGAGATCGTGCAGACTCAGCAGCGCCGCCACCTGGTGCCCCCGAACGATTTTTTTCAGCAGCTCCAGCATGGTAAGCTGGTTTTTCAGATCCAGACTGCTGGTGGGTTCGTCCAAAAGCAGTACCTTGGGCTCCTGTACCAGAGCCCTGGCGAGAAGCACCTTCTGGAACTCTCCCCCGCTCAGCTCGTCGAGATAGCGAAGAGAGAAGCTCTCCAGCTCCAGGGCCGAGAGGGCAGATTCCACTTTATGCAGATCCTCGTGCTCTACCCGCCACCCCAGATGGGGACGCCTCCCCAGAAGCACCGCATCGAACACCGTAAGCCGCACCACCTCCCCCCGCTGGGGGACGTAGCCGAAAAATTTCGCCCGTTCCCGGGGAGAGCATTGTGCAGCCTCCCGGGATTCCAGCAGCACCGCCCCCCCTTGGGGATGCAGAATGCCGTTGAGGGTTCGAAGAAGAGTGGTCTTTCCGGTGCCATTAGGCCCCAAAAGGGCCACCATCTCCCCCTGGGCGAGGGAGAACGTCACATCTTCGAGAATGGGAACGCCCCGATAGGCAAAGGAAATTCCCTGAACCGAGAGGATCATAGGCGTCGCCTCCGAGCGATAAGGGCGAGAAATACCGGAGCCCCGAGAAAGGCGGTAAAGATAGAGACTGGGAGAACCCGAGGAGCAAAGATCAGCCGGGCCCCCACATCCGCCCCCATGAGAAGCATCCCCCCCAGCAGCACCGACCCGGGGAGCAGAAAACGGTGATCCGAACCGAGAATCCGCCGCAGCATATGGGGGCAGACGAGCCCCACAAAACCGATAACCCCCAGAAGGGCCACGGTGACCGCCGCAAGAAGAGAGGTTACCACCATGGCCTCCAGGCGTATGCGGGGAGCCGGAACCCCCAGAGAGAGGGCCGCCTCATCCCCGCAATCCAGGGCGTTCAGATCGAAGCGGCGGAAGAAAAAAAGAAGTAGCGAGATCCCGAGAAGCCCCGCCAGAAGGGGGATATCTCTCCAGACCGCTCGCCCCACATCCCCGAAGGTCCAGAAGACCGTTGCCGCCAGCTGCTCATCCCGGGCAAAGTACTGCAGAAACATGGTTCCCGCCGTAAAAAGAGAACTCAACGCCACCCCCGCCAGGATCATGGCCTCGGGAGTTCCCCGGCTGGCGGAGGCTACCGCCAGAACCACCACCATACACCCCAGAGCGGCGGCAAAGGCCATGCCCGTGGTGAGAAAGGGAGATGTAATGATTACCGCATCCGCGGCGCTACTCTGCATGCTCCCGGAGCCCAGAACAATGATGGAAAAGGCGGCACCGAAGGCTGCGGCGTTCGAGATTCCCAGGGTAAAGGGAGATCCCAGGGGATTCCGCAGTACCGACTGCATCACCACCCCCGCCAGAGAGAGCCCACCCCCCGCCAGAAAGGCCGCCAGAGCCTGAGGAAGCCGGATCTTCCAGATGATAAGGCTCCAGCGCGCCTCCCCCCTTCCCGCAAGCGCCTTCACTACCTCCAGAGGAGGAATGGAGACCGCCCCGGTACCCACGGAAAAGACCAGGAGCACCAAGCTCGTTCCGGCGAGAAAAAGCAGGAAAAACCTCTTTTTCCAGAGATGCTTTTCGTATGCCGGGGAAAGGGCATGCCCCTCAAGATGCACAGGCTACTCCTCCAGAGAGAGGGGGCGGAAGACCATCCCCGAAAAGGCTTCGTTCATAAGGGAAAAAACGGGCTTTCCCACCAAGAAGGTATAAATATCGTCCGCCATCTCTCCGGGATCCACATCCTCGAAGGCTCCGGGGTAGAGGACCTTTCCCACGAAGTAGCCATCTGCCAAAACAGAGCCGAAGTTGATGCTGTAGGAGTTGTAGGGAAGCACCCCGTAGACGGCTCCCCGCTGCACCGCCCCCAGAGCCTGAAAGACGGGATCATGACGAAGCTGAAAGAGGGCGTTCGCCTCCTCTCCCCCCGTAAGGGTGGAGAGATCCAGAAAGATCACCTCGGGATCCCACTCCAGAAGTTTTTCCCTGGAGATATGGATGTTCTCGGACTTCCCTGTGGCAAGATCCGCCGCGATGTTCTTTGCCCCCGTATAGGTAAAGGGAGGATAGCCGGGCTCTGTGGAGCTAAAGCCGTGGGGGCCTTGGTGAGCCACCCCTCCCACATAGCAGGAAGGACGCTGATCCTCGGGGATATCTGCGGTCCGACGGGAAAGTTCTTGCATGTGGCCTTCAAAAAAGGCGATAACCTCCTCCGCCCTATCATCCTTACCCAAAAGGGAACCGAGAAGGCGAAGAGTGGTATAGAGATTTTCTTTCTCATTTGCAAGATTGCCGTACTCAAGCCCCACCACGGGAATACTCGTCTTGGCGGTAAGGTCATCCGGAGAAGGCCCAGACCGGGGAGAGACCTTAAAGATCACCTGGGGCTGGGGAGAGAGCCCCGCGATCAGCTCCGGGTTATCCCGCCCCCGAAACTCACCAAAAATTGGCAGCTCCTTGAGTTCAGGATGCGCAATAATATAGGGCTTCGCCTGGATAATGGACGAGCGCCCCTCCGCAGAATCCACCCCAACCACCCTATCCAGAGCCTGAAGGTACGTAAGAAGCCGTAATCCTCCAGAGCCGGAGATAATCACCCGATCCAGGGGCTGGGGAACCTCCACGGTACGGCCAAGAGAATCGGTAATGGTGACAGTTCCCCCCGCAGCACAACAGGGAGAAACCCAAAGGAACAGGAAGACTGCAAAAAAAAGTGTTGTTTTTTTACCAAAAAACATGAAAAATCACTCCTCGTCATAAATCTGGGGTTCTAGAAATCGAACCGATGGTAACACGCTTTTTCAATTTGTGCTACCACGGATCTCCTTTTTTCGGTGTTATTCCCAAAATAGGAATCTGTCACAGCAAAGGAGCCAGGCACTAGGCCCCGGCTCCTTTGCTGTAGCATGTTTTTGCATATTGTTGCAGATTTTTTCAGGATCTTCCTTCCTTCTCTAAGATGTTCAGATACGGGGCTTTTTCAAAAACCACAAGAGAGGCAGGATAAGAAGAACCGCTCCCGGATACAATCCGAAAGCACATCCCCCGGAACCGCCTCCGGAATCGGGATTCCCCACGGTGAGAGTGGTGGCAATGCTGCGCCCTTCAGGATTCTCATCCTCCGCAGCCGGCAGAAGAGGGGTAGTAGCAATCATCCGGAGGGATACAATCTGGTGGGTATCCGGAGCGGTATACAGCATCTGGACAGGGCAATCCACGCCGTTCTCCAGCAGTGGAAGAACTCTATGACTCAGAATTCCCTTATCGTTGCGCAGATATACAGAGGTATTGAGAAGGGAACTCTTCTCCCCGCCTTCCGCATCGGTAAAGCGGACCGTGGCCTGCACCACCGCAGTCTGCCCAGGGTCGAGACGATTTGTCTCCTCTCCCAGTGTACCATCCTCGTTCAGGAGCCTCACGGACAGAGAACTCTCCACGAGAGAGAGACTCTTTCCCGAGGCGGCAGCCTTAAGGAGGCGTCCTCCCCCATCCGCCGGAACTGCCTGCAGGGTTCCGAAGGCGCTCTGAGCGGGATCATAGACCCCCACAAGGATCTGCCCCGCATCGTTATCGGTCTGAAGATTGCCCCCCTCGGTGGAAAGCTTCACGTGGAGATAGCCCATGGTCTGGGTACTGTGGGTTGTGAAAACAATGCCGAAATCCTGCCAGTTGTTGCTGGTCCCGCTGTCACGCCCCGGAATGGAGGGAATGGTGGTGGAACCCAGCGGAGAAGCCTTGGAAATATCCGGATCCTCGTGAGTGGATGTAATGGGCTGGAAGCTAAGTTCCACCGTCACCGCCTCGGTACCGACAAAACTGTAGTTGTAAACCCGCAGTGTGGCGTGCACCTCGGTATTCATAGGCAACGCATCTCCATAAACGCCGCCGGAAGCTACCAGGGAGGCTTCCTGGAAAAGAATCCCCCGTAGCCGGCTCGCATCGCCGGGATAGGGATTTGCCTGCCACTTCCCTCCGTTGATAACCCACTGGCGCGGAAGGTTGAGAGCGGGATCTGCGGTGGTGTTGTAGGGGGATGTGTCACCCCAGAGGGCGGAATATTTCTTGTAAAGGCTGGACACGGCGTAGGCAAAGGAGACCACTCCGGAATCGCTGGTGTAGATGGCGGCATCCACGGTGAACTGTTGATCTGAGGGAGTCAAACCCGAAGGACTTACGTAGCTCGAAACCCCGGGCCAGGAGACGGTAATGCCCCCGAGCCGGCTTTTATCCGAGGTGGTGATGGTATCCGTTCCGTAGGAGTAATCCCCGTTCAGACTGAAGTTACCCGTCACCGAAATGAATTTACCCCGGGAGGGAAAATTAAGATTCGCGTAAGCGGAGATGGTGTTTTTGAGAGACTTGAGGTCTTCCTCATGTTCTTTGATCTCCATGGTGAAGTTCGCCTGGGTGCTGTCCACGTTCCCCATAATCTGCCCCGTGCTTTTCGCGAGAACAAGGCCGTTGATATCCTTCCAGAAATCGTCGTCGGGTTTGCTGGACGCTCCCTGAGGGAAGTCCCGGGTCTGCTCCAGATGCCGGGGATAGGAGAAGAGGTTCAGCCCGTTGTGCCAGGGTTCGTACCAATCCACCTCCTTGCCTGCGGTGGGGACAAAACTCGATTCGATCACCTGGGGAACGATGAACTGCACGTATTTGCGGTAGGTAGTATCTCCGTCCGTCACGAAAGCCTGGGATGCGGGAGAGAGAACGGGGTAGCGCCACACGTCGTGGGTATTCGCCCGATAGTAGATCTGGTCGTCGTATTGGGCCGTAGCGGAAAGGCTTACGCTGGTGGTAACCGTTTCGGTATTGGTGTTCTTCGAAGCCGCGGATCCCGCATATTTCAGCCCCGTGGTGAGAATCGGCGTACTGTCCTTGCGGTGATGGACCTTCGACACGGTAACCCCCGCCGAGGCACCCCAGTTTCCGGAACTTGTCTTGGTGACGCTCTCTCCCTGGGCATTGGTGGTCTTGCCGGTCAGAGCGGTGGAATAGCCGTTGAGCACCGCGAAGGCGTCCATAATCTTCGCCTCTCCTCCCACCATCACCGAATCCCAGTGGCGAGGCGGCGCCTGGATAACGAACACAGGCTCGATGTTATCGTACACGGTGAAACCCGTGGGCTCTCCGAGCACCATGCTGTCGTCGTCCAGATCCGCAGGAACCATAAAGGGCACCACGTTGCAACCCAGCTGGGCATTCGCCTTGGTTCCTTTGGCGACCAGTTTCAGCCCTGAAGAGGCATTCCAGGTAAAGAAACCCCAGCGGAGGCCGTTTCTGCCGGAAGACCCGTCCAGGGTAGTGACAAGGCCAATCTGATCGGAGAGAACTTCCGTCTCGGGATAGGTAAACATTCCCGTGGCCATGGAAAATCGGGCGTGATCGCTGTCCATGCGCCAGTCGTTGTCGAGATCGGTAAGTTTATAATTGTATTGCGTTCCTCCTCCGGAAAGAACCACCACTCCACCCGCCACGGGCCATTTCTGAATCTTAATACGAAGCCTGGTAGCATGATCCGATTCGGTATGAACGTATACCAGTTCGTTGAATCCATCCCCGTCCAGATCGGCGACGGCCGCCTCCACCGCGGGGGTGGACTTGCCCGCCAATTCCGAGGTGGTTCCCACCTCCTCATTCACGATGTTCTTCACCTTGCCATCCACCACTTTAAAAATGTGGAGATACAACGCCTGGGATCGGCTATGAAGCGTAATCATTTCATCAAATCCATCGCCGTCAAGATCTCCAAGAGTAACCGTAAGGCTGTCGTACTGCCGGCTCCACATGCCCACGTCCGAATCATCCTCGTAGAACCAGGACCAGACGGGGGCATCACTGCCGTTATACAATATATTTGCAACTCTCAAGTGATTGTAGTGATCGTCATTCTCGTTGTTATCGGACCCCTGTACCTTGGTGTAGTAGACTGCCACTTCGGGGTTGCCGTCCCCGTTCATATCTCCCAGGGCGGCACGAATGCTGTTCGGCGGCTTGACAGCTGTCAGTCCGCCGTACACGTCGCCCCCCGTGGTGAATTCGAGAAAATGATCCTTATCCTGCCAGACCCGGACGGTACCGATGCCGCGGCAGGCCTCGTAGAGAGAGCGACCATCCACGAAGAGAAAGGCAATTTTCATGTTCTCCCAACTCGCCTCTCCCTTGGGGTTCGTGAGATAGGTCACCACCCAGTCCGTATAGCCATCCTGATTCCAATCCCAGGCCACCATATCGTGGGCCACGTTCCGATCGAGAGCAGGAGCATCCTTATGTTCCAAATCAGCGTTAAATTTATACTTAAAGTAGGGCCGATAGATGTCGCTGACCTTAACCCGGCCGATCCGCCCCACCGTTCCGGTGGTCTCGGAACGCCCGGTAAGCTCCATCCAGAATTCCGTTTCGTCTCCGTCGTCATCCAGTTTCGTCAGATAGGAGGTGCAGAAAACTCCCGTGGGTACGTTATTGAAGGTGGTCATCCCCATGAAATCCTGATCCAGGGTCCGGGTCTGGGGAACCACACCGAAGGCCTGGGTTTGGGAAAATACTTTGCTGTCATCGGTGCCACTCACTCCCAGATCTCCCGCGGCGGAAACCTTCATATCCGTACCGTAGTAACCCGAGAGGTCAGTTTCCAGAGTATCCGCCTGTCCCCGGAAGCTCTTGAGACCGTAGTCGGTATCCATAAAGGAAATCCATCCCCGGTATTTCGGAACGATCACGTTTTCGTACCCCGAACCGAGAGGCTGGATGTGATCCTCCGCCGCCATGGCTGATAAAGGGATCAAAAACATGAAAACCATCATTCCGAAAAAAAGACCTCTTCGGTACGGCAGGAAAAGCTTTCCGCTTTCGCTGTGATCTCCAAGAATGCGCAGTAGCCCTCTTCTCATAATCTTTCCTCTTTCTCAATTTTCGCCATGAACCGCTACCCTGCTCTTCCATTTACCGGTAAAAGGGCACAAGAGCAAAGCCCCTTCCTGCGGAAATTTTACGTAGAACTTTCCATCCCCCTCCCCTCGTTTTTCATAAAAAAATTATCTTCTAGCAGACTCTCCGCCACTACGCAGCGAGCTTGCTCACATGAATTGTTGTGAGTATAAGCTCTAACACTGTGGCAAAGTCAAGCGTTTTCTTCTTTCATAAAAACGTGTAAAAATAAGCAATTAACGGGGCGGGACAGCGGAAAAATGCCTAGTGCATCATTCCTGCTTATATTGTGACTTCGGCTGAAATCCGGGAGCTGGAG
>CAZIFL010000060.1:0-9156 GCA_964539095.1 uncultured Synergistaceae bacterium | reverse complement strand
GACCGTAGGAGTTCACCGGAAGCACCGTAAGGGAAAAACCCTGTTCCTCCAGCCATCTGCACGTATCCAGCACCGCATGATGCTCCACCGCAGTGGTGATGAGATGCTTCCCCCGGTTCTTTTCGAGGAGGGCGGTACCCTTGATGGCAAGGTTGTCCGCCTCGCTTCCCCCTCCGGTAAAGATAATCTCCTCGGGCTTTGCCCCTAGGAGGGCGGCTACCTGCTCCCGGGCTTTTTTCAAAGCCTTGGCGGCCTCCTGCCCCCAGGCGTGGATACTGTTGGGATTTCCCGGAATTTCCGAGAAGTAGGGAAGCATGGCTTCCAAAACTTCCGCGGCCACCGGAGTGGTGGCGGAGTGATCCAGATAGACCTTTCGTATGGACATGGAGCACACTCCTTTATACATTCTTATGTAGAAATCTCCTCAAAAAGCCTCCCCCAAAAAAGGTTTCGGCCTCCTCTAAACCGCTAAAATCAGGCTTTTTTGCGCTTTCTCCGGGCCCGGCGTTCCGCCATAAGGCAGTACCCCGAAAAAACGGTAAACCCTCTGGAACGAAGCAGCTCTTCCCCCTGGGGGCTTTCCGCCCCCGGCTGAAACCATACCACCGGAGAGGCACCGCTTTCCAGAAGCTCTTCCAGTACCGGTGCCTGATGGACCGGGGCGATAAAAAAGGCCACCACATCCAGATCGGCGAGGTCGAGATCCTTCAAACTTTCGACGTAGGGAAGGCCGAGAATTTCCTCCCCTGCATAACCGGGATTCACCGGGAAGAGGGTATATTCTTCGTGATGGAGATACGACATGACGACGAAAACCGGCCGCTCCTGCTTGGGAGAGGCCCCAACCACGGCAATGCGGGAACGTTTGCCATCGAGAATTTCCTCCATGATACCTTTTTCTTCCACACTCATTACGGACATCCTCCCTTGGAAAGCTCACAAACTGATGTATTGTACTCTATCTTGGGATGTTTCTCTCCTTTTTCGACCAGGCTTTCTCATGCTTTCTCTGCTGGAAAGTTTGCATTACGAGATCTCTTCTGCCGCTCGACCAAATCCTGAAGGGTAAGCCCTTTGAGGATGTCATCCACCGAAGAGGCGATCTCACACCATACCTCCCAGGTGGAGCAGCTCTCTCTTCGGGAACAGACCTCGGGGCGAGGAACACACGACACGGGGAGGATCTCCTCTTCGAGAGCGGCAATCACATCGAAGGCGGTGACTTCCGAAGGATTTTGAGCAAGCTGGTACCCCCCGTTAACCCCCCGAAGGGACCGGACAAGCCCCGCACTCTTGAGACCTCCCAGAAGGACGCGGATGTAGTTGGGGGATATATCCTCCTCCCGACTCATGGAATCCACCCCCAGAGGCCCCTCACCGTAATGGGCTGCCAGAACCACCATGAGGCGGAGTCCGTATCGTGCTTTTGTGGAAAGCTTCATGGGAGCACCTCCAAGGGATAAGGATGTTCTTTTCGAAGAGAACAGTAACACCCGCCTCGGATAATGTCAAGTGTTTTACTTGAGAATACACGTATCCCCTGCAGGCAGGACTTTCTGCTGTCAAGGGGAACTTTTCTCTTGATCTTTTTTTTCTTCACGGCTACTCTACACGGTGATAGTAACCAGAAAGGAGAATGCTCCATGCTTGAATCACCGAAACAACTCCCGGACTTCGTCTTTCCCCTCACCCTGGGGTTTGCGGTAAGCTTCGCCTACCCCCTTATCTTCGCTCTGGCGGAGCTGTACGGCATGTGCGGCGGATGCGGTACCGTGACGGTACGTCCGGAGATGGTGGGGTTCATGATCGGAGGCTTTATCCTCGCCCTCTACCGAAGGGAGTTCCGCTCCCCCTCCTTTGCCCCCCTCTCCCCCCTTCTTCTGGGATTTGCCACCGGGGTGGTGCTGCCGGAGTTTTTCGGCTGCCCCTGGTGCATGTTTATGCAGTTAGGAACGGGAGAGGTGGAACGACTCCCCCAGATCGTGGGGTTTATCACGGGGATATGGGGAGGGAGTGTCCTGCTACGCCGAGGGGCTTCGGTGGAAGCAGGGCCAAAGCTACATCTCTCCTCCAGAGT
Organism: uncultured Synergistaceae bacterium; assembly: GCA_964539095.1. Taxonomy (GTDB): domain Bacteria; phylum Synergistota; class Synergistia; order Synergistales; family Aminiphilaceae; genus DAIPKP01. Next base: position 7,079 of record CAZIFL010000060.1, on the reverse strand, counting down.
AACCCCCTTTCTTGTGCTCAGCGTTATCGGGGGATCCCTCTGGTGGATGAAGGAGAATATGGGGGTCTCGGGAAGGTCGGAGATTCTCGCCATGGCTGGGGTGGTACTGGTGGGGGTACTTCTGGGAACCGCCATGCAGCGCATTCGGTTCTGCCTGGTGGAGGGGCTGCGCAACGCCTTTCTCATCCCCTCCACCGCTCTCAAGGGGGCGGCACCTCTGGTGGGTATGGTGGGAGGAGCCTTTCTCTACGCTCTCGCTAGGGGAGAGCTTGCCTTTGTGGGGCTTGATCTTACCCAGCTGGATCTGCTGGTGCAGCAGGGCTTTGTCTTTGCCTGCGCAGGGCTTGCGGGGGTGGCCTTCACTCTTGCGGGGGGGTGCACCGTGTGGCATGCGGTGAATACGGGAAACGGCAGCATGCATTCCCTCACCTTTCTCGGAGGAATGCTCGCCGCCGCGTGGCTTCACAAATTACCGGGTTTTCTCATGCTCACCCGGGAGTTCCAGCAGGGGATCTTCGCCTGGGCCCCCCGGATGACGCCTCTCTACCGCTGGATTGGGGCGCACACTCTCTATCTTTGCATAGGAGGAGCCGCCTTTGCCCTGGTGCTCTGGATCAACCGCCGTTCCTTCTTCTCCGAGGAGGATCTGTAGGGGGGTGAACCCCCAGGGAGCTACAGCGAAACTATCTCAAGAGAGAAGAACCACCGAACAAACAAACGAGCAGACAAGCGGGGGGATCCCGGTAGAGGCATACCGCGGCCCCCCCGCTTGTTCTCTCCCCTCCGGGGAAATGCAATCAAATCAGCTTTGCTTTTCTTTTGCCAGCTCCCGCAGAGCCTCCAGACAGATGCGAATCTCTTCGGGGGTAGTGAAATATCCCGGAGATATCCGCAACGCCCCCTGGGGAAAGGTTCCCAGAGTCTTGTGCGGCAGAGGCCCACAGTGGAGGCTCGGCCGGGTTTCGATGTCGTAACGCTCGGTAAGTTCGTAGGCCAGCATGCCGTTATCCCATCCTTCAAGGTTCAGGGCAAAGACGGGGAGACGATTCTCCATGGTCTGAGACCCGTAGACGGTGCACCCCGGAAGCGAGAGAAGCCCCTGAAGAAGCTCTTCACCCCGCTGATGCCGAACCTGGCGGATATGATCCACCCCCTTAGCGGCCACCCATTCCAGAGCGGTAAGCATCCCTGCGATCCCCGGCAGATTGGGGGTACCTCCTTCAAATTTGTCCGGCAGTTTTCGGGGATGATGCTCATCCTCGGAGAAGCTTCCGGTTCCCCCTTCAATGAGAGGCTCCACCTTCTCCGCAAATTCCGGTTCCCACAAAATACCCCCCATCCCCTGGGGCCCCATGATCCCCTTATGCCCAGTAAAGCAGAGGGCGCTCAATCCCAGCTTTTCCACAGAGATGGGGATCTCCCCGGCGGTCTGGGCGCTATCCAGCACCAGAGGCACCTTGTAATGCCTGCACCGTTCCGCTATGGAGTCCAGATCCTGAATGGAGCCGGAGACGTTGCTGGCATGGCTCATCACCACCAGATCCGCCCCCTCTTTCAGGGCCTCCTCGAGCACGGGCATCTCAAGATACCCCGCGCGATTGCAGGGGAGCACCCGAACAGCAATCGCCCGGGATTGTTCGAGGCTTCGAAGAGGGCGGATCACGGAGTTGTGCTCCATGCTGGTGGTGATCACCCGAGTGCCCGGGCGGCAGAAACCCTTGATGATAATATTTAATGCTTCGGTGACGTTATTGCAGAAGGTAGCATACCGGGGATCTCTCTCCACATATCCCTCGAAAAGCTCCGCCACGGCACTCCGGCAGGAACTCACCATATCAAGAGTGGTGATATCCCGTTCCGCCGCAGCGCCCCGGGCGAGGTTGGCCCCCCGGGAGAGAAGAAAATCCCTCATAGCCTCTGCCACACCCTCCGCCTTAGGCCAGGATGTGGCGGCATTGTTCAGATAGATACCCATTACGTTACCTCCTTTAGATAGCATGGACGAACTTTTTCTCATCGCCCCTTTTCCCAAAACTATACCACGCTTTTTGAAAAATTTCTTTTTTCTTATTTTTCCCAAGCCAGAGGGAAGCGTTTCAAGAAAGATACTCCTCCCGCCGTAGCACCCCCCGGAGAGGCTCCTTCCGGAGATGGGCGGCGATGTTCTCCAGCGCCTTCTGAAGAGGATGAAGATTCATCTCCCGCACGTGATCCGCCCGGTGAGGAGATGCCAGAAGATTGGGGAGATCCAGAAGGGGGTACTCCAGATGGAAGGCTCCATGATGAGCGGGCTCGGACCACCAGGTATCGATCCCCACGAGAAACTCCGGGTGCTTTTTCATATGGTGGTAGAGAGCTTTCTGATCCACCAGGGCACCCCGCCCTACATTGATAAAAATAGCATTATTTTTCATGCGCTCCAGCGCTTCCGCATCAATGATATGGCGGGTCTGCTTCGTGAGAGGAAGGGTGAGCAGCACCAGATCCCAGGAGGGGAGCATCCGGGAAAGATCCTCCAACGTCCCCATGGTGTCACAGATACTCTCGGGTTCTCCCCGGCGGTTGACCCCCTCCACCCTCATCCCGAGGGCCTTAAAAAGCCTTCCCATGGCACGGCCATTCCCGCCGTAACCGATGATGCCACAGGTCTTTCCGGAGAAGAAAAGGCTCTCCTCGGAACTGTCGAAAAAGCCTTCCTTCATGCGGTTATGCAGGGGAAAAAGTTTCTTTCCGAGAGCCAGGGCAAGAGCGAGGACATGTTCCGCCAGAGGTTCCGCAAAGCCTCCCGCGTTCGAAGCCACCGTAACGTGCGGGGGAATGCGTGCAAAGGGAACGTTATCCGCCCCCGCAAAGAGAAGCTGTACCAATTCAAGGCGAGAGAGAGAGAGCACCTCGGGGGGGGTAATCTCTCCGGGGGCAAAGCTCTTACAGAGAAGCACCGAGGCCTCCTCAAGAGCGTTCCTCCTTGCATCTCCTTGGAGACAAGGGAGAACGGAGAACTCCCCGTGGGGTTTGAGAATTTCCCGGGCCAGATGAAGTTGTTTCGGCGAGGGATCAAAGGTGCAGAGTACGTGGGGCGTAGCCATGAACATCACTCCTTATTCGAGTATGCAACTCTGTGCAAATCCTGCCGATGGCGGATTATGCCTTCACAAAAAATTTCTGGATTTCCGAAGAACCGTGCGAACTCTCCGGAAATTTTGCGGTTGACACGCCTCTCTTCTTCCTCCAAACTACGGGATCATTCCGAACCAAAGATACCGGAATGTGCCAAAAAATTGCGATATTGGCGACTCAAACTTTTGCCCCTCAGAGTGTAGAAGAAGAGATGCCCATGAAGCAGCGTATCCGTGAGCAGATCCACTCTACCGGACCTTATGCGGAGGGTCAATTCCGCAAAACGTATAAAGGAGGCGCATTTTCTCATGACCAGGGAATGTTGCACGCATCCGGGCTGCTTCGTCTGCGGCCCCGAGGAGACCACCCCCGGAGGACTCCACCTCTCCATCTTCTGGAACCCCCAGGAGAAGGAGACCTCCGTGGAGTTCACCCCCCAACCCTTTTGGAACGGCTTTGCAGGAATCACCCACGGGGGTATTCTCTCCTCCCTTCTGGATGACCTCATGGCTTGGGCGGTGAAAAAAAACACCGGACGCTGGGCCGCCACGGGGAGCATGAAGATCTCCTTCCGGCACCCAGTAGAGATCGGAAAGCCCTACCGTGGATACGGCAAACTCTGTAAAGAGGGGAGCCGGAAGGTGGAGACCACCGCACGTATCGAAGACAACGAGGGACGTTCCTGTGTGGAGGCGGAGGCGCTTTTCTTCTACCTCCCCGAAAAAGCCGAAACCCCTCACGATCCCAAGGAGGTATAGCATATGGCACGGGTAGTTGTACGGCACTACACAGAAAAAGAACCCCTGGCCCACACCGAAGAGACCGCTAGGGTTCTTCTGGAGATGATGGAACAGTACCGTCCCCGCTACGAGGCCCTGGGGCATTCTCTGGAGATGGAACGGGAGGTTTCGGAACCCGAAGAAGCTGAGGAATTTTTGAATCTGGTCACCCTGAGCTGTCCCGAGCTGGGACATGGAGAGACGCCTCTGGAGCGCATTACCGAAGCAGAGGTAGTGCAAGAAGAGATATCCTCTCCCCAGGGTTTGCGTTCGGTTCGGGCCCTGATGCTTCATGGAAAGAGATATTGTGCCCTCCCCCGAGGGATGGTGGCAGAGGGGCTACTGCGAACCCTGCTTACCCTTATTCCCGTAGAGGGTGACTGTGGAGGAGGATGCCAGGGGTGCTCCGGAAGGTGTTCTCTCTAAGCGAGGCGTAAGGCATTCCGGGTGGCGGTTCAGCAAGAGATACAAACTCTGGAACACTTTCTACAACAGTGCACCATGCTCTGGAAAAACTTCTTGGTGAGAGACTCGGTATGGCGTATAATGAATGCACCATGCAGCGAGTACATGATCCTTGCATGACTGTTTTGTAACTTCATCCCTTGCGAGGTGCTCTTATGACGTTATCATCCACCCTTTCCCCCGCCCATAACACAGATTTACGGCAGATCGTCTACGAAAAACTGAAGGAAGCTATTCTCGACGGGGCCATTCCTCCGGGGGAACGTCTCTCCGAAGTCGAGCTGGCGGAACAGCTCATGGTCTCTCGCACCCCCGTACGAGAGGCAATTCGGCAGCTTGCGGAGACGGGGCTTATCATGCTCATCCCCCGACGGGGGGCCTTCGTGATTCTCCCCACCACCGAAGATGCCCGGCATCTCTACGAGGTTCGCACCGCCCTGGAGCTTCTCGCTCTGAAGCGGCTCTGTGCCAATCCTCCCCGGGAAGAGCTTGAGAACCTCCGGAAGGCCTTCGAAGAGGTCTCCAATGCCAGCGACTCCAAGCTATTTCTCGATCTTGACATGGGTCTCCATCATCTCATCCGGCGAGGATCGGGAAATCCCTTTCTCGAAGGGGTGCTTCACAATGTGATGGATTTGATCCATATCTGCCGGAGATACGCTCTGTTCGGAGGCTCCATCGAACGCTCCGCCGGCGAACATGTGAACATTATCAGTGCCATTCTTGAACAGGATCTTCCGAAGGCCGAGAAAGCCCTTGCCGCGCATCTCGACAGCGCCATGAATACGCTAGTAGAGTACCTGGACAAACACCCGGAACTTACTCGGGAAAAGGATTAGGTGCCCTGTGGAGCCTCTTCTGGGGTACGGCCTCGCCCTCGGGGCAGCGGGGATCTGGGCCCTTGCGCCGGTGCTTTACAAGCGCGGAGTAGATCGGCTCTCCTTCACCGCCGTGGGGTGGGTGCGCTGCATAGGCTATCTCGCAAGCGCCGGAATCTATCTGGCCGCCACAAGGGGGATAGAGGGCTTCATTCCTTCGGGCTCCTGGCTCTATATCGCAGGAGCCGTTGTGGCGGGGATTATCTGGCTTGTGGTGGGGGATCTTCTCTACTTCGCCTGCCTCTACCGTCTGGGAGTCTCCATTACGGTACCCATCACCTCCGCCTATCCTCTGCTGGTAATCCCCGCCTCGTGGTACTTTCTTGGGGAGCCCATGACATCCAAAATCCTTCTGGCGGCCCTTCTTATCGTGGGGGGGATCGTTCTCATCGCCCCTCGTAACGGAGGAAAAGGCGCCCTTACTGCGAAGGAACGCCCTCTGGGGATGGGGCTTCTGCTCGCCTTTCTCACCATGGCATGCTGGACCTTCGGGCTTCTTACAAACAAAATTTTCGTAGAGCATATTGCGGTACCCCAGCTCGAATGGTATCGGGCTCTGGGAGTTACCGCGGGATCTTTTCTGCTCTACAAAATCTATCCGGGAAAGCTCACGGTGGCATCTCTCTTTGCCACCTCCAAAACCCCCCGGCGCATTTTTGCAGAGGTTGTCTTTGCGGGGGCTCTGGGGCTTGCTCTGGGAAATCTCTTTTTCACCTACAGTGTTCTCTTCATCCCCGTCAACGTGGCCACCTGCGTGGTCTCTCTGCGCCCCTTTCTGGCGGCCCTTTTTGCGTTGCTTCTCCTTCGGGAACCCCTGACAAAACCGCTTCTCGGGGGGATTTCTCTTATCGTTTCGGGAGTAGTGCTTCTCTCCCTTCACTAACCCGGCTCCCGTATCGTCACAAGGAGGGTCCATCATGCTGTACGCTCTGTACAAAACCGTGGCGGCGCTGGTACTGCCTCCGGGGATTGTCGTCTTTCTCTTCCTTCTCTGGGGACTCTCCCTGCTCTGCAAAAAGCCCCGCAGAAAGGCGGTGGGGCTCGGGTTACTTTTTCTGGCGCTGATTCTCTACGGAGGAAGCATCTCTCTGGGGCCCGAGCTTCTTCTGGCCCCTCTGGAAGCACCTTTCTACGACACCGAGCTTCCGGAGCCCGGTATCTCCACAGGGGTGGTGGTTCTGGGAGGGGGGCACTGGATAGGCCCTGCGGGGAAAAGCATGCCCGGCCCCTACAGCACCGCCCGGCTGGTGCGGGGGATGGAAGCGGCCCGGAAGCTGGACGCATGGATTCTCTGCTCCGGCACCGCTCTTCTTGCACCAGAGGATCAGGAGGACATCCCCTCCCTGGCGGAGAACATGGCAGACTCTCTTCGAAGCTGGGGGTGGGATGGGGAGGTACTCTTCGAAAAGACCTCCCGCACCACCTGGGAGAATCTTCGCCACCTGGCGCCTCTTCTGGAGGAGCGGGAGACCGAGCGGATTATTCTCGTCACCGATGCCTTCCATATGAGGCGCTCCATGGCCATGGCGGAGCGCACCCTCTCATGCCCGGTCCATCCCTATCCCTCCTCCTTTCTGGTGGATCGCAAAACCCATACTTGGCAGGATTATCTCCCCTCCATGATGGAGCTTCAGAAGAGCTGGATGGGGCTTCGGGAACGACTGGGCTTTATGGCCTACGCCATGTACGATGTAATGCAGGGCTTTTTGAAACGGTAGACATCTCACAAAGAGCAGATAAGCAGATAGAGCGGTTCTCGTTATCATGTGACACTATGTTAACAGAAGAGCTGGAGCTTGTGTGTCCCCGGCAGCGACATAGTGGTCGGCGAGTGCAGCTT
>CAZIFL010000059.1:0-10026 GCA_964539095.1 uncultured Synergistaceae bacterium | reverse complement strand
CGGTTCCCATCCTGCAGGGCAGACTTCGGCACCCTTGGTAGCTCGAACATGCTGGTAGGCCTGAAGCTGCCGGATAGTCTCCTCCAGCTTACGCCCCACCGGAGGGGTAAGGACTTCCATGGCCTGAATCACACCGTCGGGATCAATGATGAACCGTCCCCGGAGTTCCACGCCGGCATTCTCATCGTACACGCCGTAGGCTTTTCCAACGCTCCCGGAACCGTCCGAGGCCATGTGGAAGGGGACATCCCTTTCGGCCATTTTGGAAAGCTCCTGATCGTTCCATACCTTGTGAACAAACTGGCTGTCCACACTCACCGAAATAACTTCCGCTCCGAGTTCCTGCAACTTTTCGTAATTGGCAGCGACCGCTGACACTTCAGTTGCTCAGACGAAGGTAAAATCTCCGGGGTAGAAGCAGAGCATTACCCATTTTCCAAGAAAATCCGAAAGTTTTACCGATGTAAACTTTCCTCGGTAGTACGCAGGGGCCTGAAAATCCGGGGCCTTGGCACCAACTCGGGCTGTCATCATTGAGGCTCCTCCCTTCTGGGGTTCCGTCTTGCCTACGCTCTCTTGAGGCTTCTCACCCACCTGAGATCCTGTGGGGCGAGCGCATCCGATCTGCTCTTCAGCCATGATCATCCCTCCAATTCCATGATAAACCGTAGCTCTTCCGAAAATGAGAACCCTTCCCGCCGGGAAATTTTCTCGTCGGAAACAATCATAACAGAAAAAAGAAGAATCTTCAACCTGTAACAATTTTAAAAAAGGCGTTTTCCCAAACATCGCAATCGCACTCAAGGGAAGGTCTCGATATCTTCCCGCAAAGACGCTCTCTTCTAGCTTCGAGTTCCTCCCTGGTACTTCCCCTGAGGGGTAAAAGCCTGTTCCCAGTGGGGGCTCGCGAAAATCTCCACGAGGGAGAGACAGCGCCCGGCAAAGGCTGGAAGGTATTGCTCTACCCCCCGCAGATCGCCGCATTCACAGGAAAAACGCACCTTCTCCGCCAGAAGGGCAGCGCTGTTCCTGCCAAAATAGCCGAGATTTCCTTTCATTTTGTGAGCTATCCTTTCCGCCCGTTCAAGCTCTCCCTGATCGACGGACCGCTGAAGTTCTTCCAGGTCTCTGCGGAGCTGAGGAAGAAAACGATTTTCCACAGCCATTTTGAGAAGATCCCAGTTACCCCGCAGGAGGTCCAGCATACTCCCCAGATGTACCCCCTGAAGCGACGATGTCCTCCCACGGCAGGGGGTTCCCGGAGCTTCATCAGGAAGAGAGCACGCCGATTCATCCGGAACACAATGGGAAAGAACATCCTGAATCTGCCTCGCCGTCACAGGCTTTTGAAGAAAACAGTCCATTCCGGCCGCTTCACAACACATGCGATCCGTTCCGGCATCCCCTCCGGACATCCCTGCAATAAAGGTTTTCCTCCCCCCCTGTGCTTCCCGACGACGGATCTCCATCGCCACTTCAATGCCGTCCATGCCAGGCATGCGAAGATCAAGAAAAAGGCAATCCGGCCTCTGCGCATCGTAGGTATTCAAAGCATCCTCTCCACAGGAAGCAAGAATTACCTCCGCTCCTTCTCGTGCAAGAAAAAGACGAAAAAGCTCAAGGTTGGCCTCCGCATCATCCACCACAAGAACTCGCATGAGTCCTCTCGAGAGGGGACCGGGAGTACCCTCTGCTTTCATATCATGGGGGAAGCACCCCCGGCTCTCCGTAGAAGTCATGCAAACACGCCTTTCCTCGCTTCGTCTCTTTTTCTTCGTCAAGAAATTGTATGCGCTGTTGTATGCTTTACGCCAACTTCCTCCCCTATTATTAGGTATTTTTTGAGAAAGACAAGATTCTTACCTTTTTTCCCAGCCCGGAAGAATTCTTTTCTCAAGGACGTACGGCAAAGCTCCTGACGTCGCCGCCTGCAGCGACATGTTTATTCCATTTTTTTTAATATCTTAGCCTGTATAAAACAAGAGCGCTCGCAAAGCATCGGAGGAGCAGATATCTCTCCCGAGATTGCGAGGCTCGTATCGTTTCCCGAGACAGAATCTTCCGAAGGATCTGGTTATTCCAGGTATACGTAGTACTGCAGGGGGCGTCCCTGCTTACGATACTCCACCTTGAGATCCACCTGCCGGGTATCCTGAAGATAGCGCAAATAACGGCTTACAGTGGAGGCAGAAAGGCCGCTCTTTTTTTGGATATCCGCAGAGCAGAGAGGATCTTCGGATTCTCGGAGCATCTGCCGGATCAGGTCGAGGGTCTCGACGTGAAGCCCCTTTGGCATTGCCAGCCCTCCCTTAGCGCCTCCCACTCCCTGACGAAGAATAACCTCCACGCCCTCCTGATCGACATCTCCCTCCAGCGCATCAAGGGAGCTTCTATAGTCTCTATACGAGAGCAAAACCTTCTGGAGCCTTTCGAAGGTAAAGGGTTTGGTTATGTAGTCGAAAACTCCGAGGCGTGCGGTAAGAGCCACGTCCTCCGCCTTTTTATCCGAAGAGACGACGATGACATCCACATCATCATGTTTTGTCCGGATTCTTCGCAATCCCTCAAGGCCATTCTGGGCACCGAGATAGACATCCAGCAGTATCAGGCTCACCGATCCCTCTTCCAGAATGCGGAACATCTCTTCCAGAGAAGAGGTCACCCCCAGCATGGAAAATCCCTCCACAGATCCCACAGCATTTTCCAGAAGAAAGGCCACCATACTGTCATCTTCTACGATCAAGACTCCCATTTCCTGTTCTACCATGTCAGCCTCCACTTACATTCTCGCGAAAGCCCTTTTCGGGCGTTTCGGCCACCCTATCTCCCCCATACGTGCCGCATGCTGCAAGAAGTTCCTGCACCTTTCTGCGAAAATCCTCCACGCTAAAGGGTTTTTTCAAAAAGAAAACCCCTTTCTTCTCTTTGAGATCCTCCGGAAGCCCCGTATCCATGAAGGCTGTGCAGAAAAGTACCGGTGGAGAACTTCCCTCTCTCCCAAGAGCCCTGTAAGCATCAATACCGTTCATCTCCGGCATCATCACGTCAAAAACAAGAGCATCAATTCGATCGTGCAGTAACGAAAAGAGGTCCACGGCCTCTCTTCCGTTTTTCGCCATAATCACCCGATATCCCCAGGAGAGCAACAATTCCCGGGAAAAATTGCGCACCACCTCGTCATCCTCCGCAAAGAGAATGGTTACTCTTGCACGCTCTTTCTGCGAAAGAGGCGCTCCCGATGCACTTTCCGGCTCCCCCGGAGAGGGAGTTTTTCCCTGAACCACGAGCCCCGCTTCCTTGCGAAGCGGCAAGAAGACGTGGAACGTACTTCCTCTTCCGGGTTCACTCTCCACCTCCACATACCCCTTGTGCCGCATCGCCACGGCGTAGACGATGGAAAGCCCCAGTCCGTTCCCTTTACCGCGCTCCTTGGTGGAGTAGAAGGGTTCGAAGATCTTCTCTTGTACCTCCCGAGACATCCCCGGCCCGTTATCGCAAACCGAGAGTACCACATACGGCCCCTCGGGGTTTTCAAGAGAAAACTTCACCGGAAGCGTTCCTTCCTCAAGGAACGCTGTGGAGACGCGAATCTCTCCGTTCTCCCCCAGAGCATCCCGGGCATTAACGCAGAGGTTCATCACCACCTGCCGGATCTGTCCAGGATCGGCAAGGATATCCGGAAGATCATCTCCGGGAGAAAAGCAAAGGGAAATGCCCTCGGGGAGAACATGCTCCAGCATGTCCGTCATATCCCTCACCAGGGAGTTGAGAGAAACTCGCTCCAGCCGGTAAGCTCCCTTGCGGTGAAAGACGAGAAGCTGTTCGATAAACTCGCGTGCCCGCTCACATCCATTGTATATGGAAGAGCCAAAAAATTCTATTTTCTCCCTCTCTTCCGGCGGATTCTGCATAAGCAGCTCCGCATAACCGTGGATGATCTGAAGCATATTGTTCAAATCGTGGGCGATCCCCCCCGCAAGCCTCCCCACAGCCTCCATTTTCTGGGATTGGAAGAGCTGAGCCTCCATAGCCTTTTCCTCGGTAATATCCTCCAAAACCCCCAGAACAAGCTGAAGCTTTCGGGATTCCTCGGGATCCAGCAGAGGAAGCTTGATAAGCCGGACCAAATGCTCCCGATCTTCCAAAAAGAGACGCACCTCTTCTCGAATCAGGGGCTTACCGCTCTCAAGAACTTCCTGGTCCTGTTCTCGGAGATATCTGGCCACCTCGGGATCAAAATGGTCCGAATCGGTCTCTCCCAAAATTTTCTCCTTAGAAATACCTGTAATCTCTTCCATTCGAGAGTTCCAGAAGATGTACCGAAACTCCCGGGAGGGGTCTTTAAGAAAAACCCCCATGGGAATGGAATCTACCAGCCGCTGGAGTAAGCGTTTTTGATATTCCAGCTCCTTCTCAAAGCGCCGTTGCTCCCGGATATCCCTGGCGAGAATCCCAAACCGGGGAGAATCTCCCTCCATGTGGATGGGGACCATCACCTGCGAGGCCGGCAGGTCCTCCCCATCCATGGTGCGGAGAAGACGTTCCCGGGGATGAATGCACATCCCCGCAAGAAGCGCCTCTCCCTCTTGGAGAAGAGATGTCACCTCGGAAGCTGCGTAGATATCCTCCAGTCGGCGTGGAGGCCAGTGTGCCCTCCACGCCAGGAGATGAATCCCCGAACTGTTGAGGTATTCGATCTCCCCCCGTGAGGTAATGATACAGACGAGGTCACTGGTATTTTCCAAAATGATGGAAAAGCGATGCATGCTTCGAAGAAGCTTCTCTCGTTCATACTCTCCGAGATAGCGTGACGTTACGTCCCGCACGATACAGAGAACGCCGGAAGACTCTCCCCATTCATTCTCGTCGGAGACGATCCGAACCTCGTAGTATCTCCCCCGATCCCTGAGGGATATGGGGTTATCCGGAAGATCCCGGACTTTTTGAAAATAGGGCTGGAAGTGCTCCTCCTCCAGGGCCCGAAACGAGGCAGGAAGGCAGGTCTCCCGAAGAAGTTTTCCCAGCACAAGGATGGGGCGCGAAATGCCAAACATCTCCAACCCCCAGGAGTTCACAAAGAGAAGACGCCCCTCCGAATTAACGCGAAAAAGCCCGTCGGGAAGGCTTTTCGCCAGGGATCGCCACTCCCTTTCTTTCGATTTCACCTGCTCCAGAGCTTCTTGAAGAGATGTCAGATCATAGGAAATTCCCCAGAACCCCCTCTCACTCTCCTCCAAAAGAGGCACCGCACTATCCACGAGGGTACGCCAGCGCCCCCGATTATCCTGTATGCGATAGGAGAGGGAAAAATCTTTTTTCTCCGTCATCGCCTTCTCATAAGCGTGCAGGTAGCGCTTACGATCCTCAGGATGAATCCGCTCCTCCCAAGAAAGGCTCTCTTTCGAAGGCCCGGAGGTCTCCTCCGAGGGAGAGCCCAGAAGAGAGAGCCATGCACGATTCCAAAAAAAACGGACCCCGCCCTCATCGGACTGCCAGAGAGGAACCGGGAGATTATGAAGGAGGCGGAAGGTGGTATCCCGGGATTTCTCCATTTTCTCATAAGGTTCGAAGACCCCTGTTACAAGGACGCTTTGAAAGAGACTGTAAAAAGAGAGTCCTTTGAAAAGAGGTCCCATAAGGTTTTCAGAAGCAAAAAACCTCGGACACAAGGTGAAGCACATCTCTCCCATAATGCTGAACAGCAACGCCGCCGCAAAAGGTAGCAGAGAGATGCCTCGCAGCTCTTTGCGATACAGAAAGAGCACTCCAAGCCCCCCCGCGAGCACCAGCACAAGGAAATTTTCGCTGAAAAGCCCAAAGGATGTCCACTCTCCGCTAGAGGTGAAAACAGATGGAAAAAGCGGATGAACGAGGATACTTGCCGAGAGAAGCAGAAAAAGAACACCGTAGAAAAACGCCACTATCAGAGGGGACAAACGCCGGTTTCGCAACAGCAGGGCCGCAACAATGGAGAAGATCTCCACGTAGCGGGCTGCCAGCCGAAGCTGCATCATAACGAAAGGTCCCTCCAGGGGAAGGATGCCCACCCCCTTCCAGGCGAGGAGCCGAAAGAAATCGAGAGATCCCGCCACGAGGTAGGCATATCCAAGAAGGAGAAGCGTAGAATTTCTGGAATAGCCGTAAGAAGCGGCGGAAAAAGAGTAGATGCTCCAAGCCACAACCATGGACCACCCCTCCACAACCGCACGTCCTAGAAGAAAATTATACTCTCCCAGGGCATAGAAAAGGAGAGAAAGCCCTACGATCTTCAGCCCGAACTCCTTCGATTCTTTCTTGAATATCACAAAGACCCTCCTTTATCACTCCGAGGCTCGCTGACCGGGAAAATCTTCACTCCCCCCAAGTATACGGGAAAAAAGGAAAATACACTCCTGAAACCAAAAAATATTTGTTCCCCGAACCCCTTTACGAACAAACCGCTTCGCAGTAAGAGCGTTATCTCCGCAAATGGTCACTTTATGTCAGCTTCTCTGTACGCTTTAAAATAAAGAAAACCGCTCCTTCCGCCGCTTTCATCGCTTCCTTGTACGCTCAAGAAAATATCTCTCCTCATTCCACTATTCTGACATGGGGGATGACATTTTCCCTGTCCCGTTCAGGGGTGACATTATCACTGTCCCGTCACAGGTAAAAAGTTCGGGGTTGACATTTTTCGCTATCACCGCTACAATTCCCGCTAATTTACGTTGCGCCGCCGAAAGGCAAGGAAAGGGGGGACCCACATACTATGATGATTATGAGCGGTTTTTGCGCCGTCGTCGTTCTTATTCTTGTACTGCTTATTAGCTGCGGGTCCTCTCCTGGAGTGCCGGTGGTAAGGTAGCGCAGTACTTACCCCCAGGGATTTCAGGACCGGGGCCCGCTGTGTCGGGCTCCGGTCCTTTTTTTATACTTTACGATCCTTTGCTAAGGAGGAAATTCAGCTATGCTGCACACCATCAGTGTTTTAGCAGAAAATCAGCCGGGAGTTCTTTCGCGTCTCGCAGGCCTCGTTTCCCGCCGGGGATACAATGTGAACAGCCTGAGCGTGGGAAAGACGCATCGTCCGGGCCTTTCTCGCTTCACCCTTGTAGTAGACGGGGACGACGTGATGGTAGATCAGATTACCAAGCAGATAGCCAAACTTGTGGAGGCCGTCGAGGTAACGAATCTGAGCGATGGATCCTTTGTGGAACGCTGGCTCACCATGGTAAAGGTACGGGCTCCTATGAACGACAGGCCTCATGTACTGCAAACCGCGGAGGTCTTTCGCTGTCGGGTAGTGGATATGGGAGAAGATGCCCTGGTCCTCGAAGCCACGGGGGATGCGGGAAAGGTAAAGGCCCTTCTCGAAGCGGTACGCCCCTTCGGCATTCTCGAAGTAGCCAGCAGCGGCGCCGTCGCCATGTCTCGCACGGGGTTTGCGGGGAGCCGCGAACTGAACTAGCCTTTTTACGGATTACGTTTACGAATCACATGCAGGAGTAACGACTCCGAAACCCTCGGGGATGGAGAGTCTATCTCATACAGGAACAACCTACATTTTCTATATTTTGAGGAGGTACTTTTTCTATGGCAACCATGTATTACGACAACGATGCGGATCTTTCCCTTTTGAAAAACCTTACCGTGGCGGTGCTCGGCTACGGGAGCCAGGGGCATGCCCATGCCCAGAACCTTAAAGACAGCGGCGTCAACGTTGTTGTGGGGCTTCACGAGGGAAGCCGCTCCAAGGGCCAGGCAGAGAAAGACGGCTTTACTGTTCTTTCGGTGGCCCAGGCGGCCGCCGAGGCAGACGTGGTGATGTTCCTCATGCCCGACCACATTCAGGCCCAGGTCTACACGGAACAGGTACGACCCAATCTTAAAAAAGGAGCGGTTCTCGCCTTTGCCCACGGCTTTACAGTGCACTTCCACCAGGTGGTCCCCTCGCCGGAGAATGATGTCTTCATGGTAGCCCCCAAGGGACCGGGGCATCTGGTACGCCGCATGTATCAGGAGGGGAAGGGCGTTCCCGGACTTATCGCGGTCTATCAGAACGCTTCGGGAAAGGCCCGGGATATCGGCCTGGCCTACGCCGCGGGAATCGGCTGCTGCCGAGCGGGGGTTATTGAGACAACCTTCGAAGAGGAGACCGAGACAGATCTCTTCGGCGAGCAGGCAGTACTCTGCGGCGGTGTTACTGAGCTAATCAAGGCGGGATTTGAGACCCTCGTAGAGGCGGGCTATCAGCCGGAGATCGCCTACTTCGAATGCCTCAATGAGATGAAGCTCATCGTGGACCTCATGTTCGAGGGGGGCATGGAGTGGATGCGCTACTCCGTGAGCGATACCGCTGAATACGGCGACTGCATTGCGGGACCCAAGGTTATCGGCGAAGCTTCCCGTGCAGCCATGAAGGAGCTTCTGAAGAACGTACAGAGCGGCGCCTTCGCCCGGGAGTGGATCATGGAGAACCAGGCAAACCGGCCGGTGCTCAAATCCTGGAGACGCAGAGAATCCCAGCAGCTTCTGGAGACCGTGGGGAAGGAACTCCGCACCATGATGCCCTGGATGGAAGCCAAGGAAGCTCCTCGAATTAAATAGCCCTTCTATGGGCTTTTCCGCCAAACGTAAGGAGTTGGAAAAGATGACCGAGGATTTTGTACGTATTTTTGACACCACCCTTCGAGATGGAGAGCAATCCGCCGGAGTCAATTTAAACACCGCCGAAAAGATACAGATCGCCCACCAGCTTGCCCGTGCTCAAGTGGATGTCATCGAAGCGGGCTTCCCCGCCGCCTCTCCCGGAGACCTTGATGCGGTGCGCCGCATCGCCCGGGAGGTGGAGGGCCCCATCATCACAGGGCTCGCCCGGACTAGGAAAGAAGATCTGGAAGCGGCGTGGGAAGCCGTGCGGGAGGCAGCGAAACCCCGGATCCATACCTTTATCGCCACCAGCGACATCCATCTGCAGTACAAGCTCAAAATGACCCGAGAGCAGGTGCTGGAAGAGGTTCGCCGGGGGGTCTCCCAGGCCCGAAGCCTGGTGGAGGACGTGGAGTTCTCTGCCGAGGACGCCAGCCGATCGGACCCGGAATTTCTTGCGGAGGTCTTTCGGCTCGCCGCAGAGAACGGCGCCACCACCCTGAACATTCCCGACACCGTGGGGTACTCCGTGCCAGACCGATTCGGATCCTTCGTGAAACGCATTATCGAACTGGCAGGTCTTGGGGACAAGGTAATCTGGTCGTGCCACTGCCATAACGATCTCGGGCTCGCCACGGCGAACTCTCTGGAGGCGGTGCGTGCGGGGGTGCGGCAGATCGAATGTGCCGTGAACGGCCTGGGAGAACGGGCGGGGAATGCCGCTCTGGAGGAATCCGTCATGGGGCTCCGCACGCGATCCCAGCACTACGGTGTGGATACCCGCATCGACACAACCAAGCTCTGCGGACTCAGCTCTCTCGTCTCTCGACTTACGGGATTCTCGGTCCCTCCGAACAAGGCCATCGTAGGAGCAAACGCCTTTGCCCACGAGGCGGGGATTCATCAGCACGGGGTTCTCTGCAACAAAGAGACCTACGAAATCATGCGCCCCGAGGACGTGGGCGCCTCGGGGAGTAAACTCGTCATGGGGAAACATTCCGGAAGGCACGCCTTTCAGGATCGCATCACCTCCCTGGGGTTCAATTTGAGCAAAGAGGAGATCGCCCAGGGATTTACCATCTTCAAAGATCTCTGTGACCGCAAAGAGTTCGTGACGGACGGCGATCTGGAGGCCCTTATCGTGGACGATATTCTCGCCATCGTGCCGGAACGCCGTTACGCCCTGACAGATCTGGCGGTACAGATGACCATGGGACAGGCCACCGCCACAGTCACCCTTTCGGACGGCAAGGAAGAGAAAAAAGACGCCGCTCCGGGGAACGGCCCGGTGGATGCCACCTACGCCGCCATCCGTCGCATTACGGGACTGAACCCGGAGCTGCTCTCCTACGACATCAAAGCGGTGAGCGAGAAATCCGACGCCATGGGAGAAGCCCG
>CAZIFL010000058.1:0-10329 GCA_964539095.1 uncultured Synergistaceae bacterium | reverse complement strand
CAATCTGGGAGGGACGCCGCTTGAGCCCTCATACACCAGATTTGACAATAACTCCGACCCCTACTACCATGGCAAACCGGTGGATCAGTTTGTCTTCGATATGGGAGCGGGGGTCTCCGGAAACTATGCGGCTGCCAAGGTGGGGTACCGCCTCATGGATAAGGTCTTCATCAGCCATCTGCATGCGGATCATATGACCGACCTTGTTCATACCTACTGTTTCGGCCCCGCCAGCGACCGCAAATCCCCTCTCTATGTCTGGGGTTCCAAGCCCTCGGGGGTAAAAAACCCCTCTTACTCCAGCTCCGGCGGTGGTGGCGGAGGCTGCAGCATCATGGGCTCCCAGTCTCCCCAGGTTCCCTACTATAACGATGGAGTTATCGACATGTGCAGCTATCTTCGGGAGGCCCTGCGGTGGCACACCGAGAGCTTCAGCTTTCAGACCACCGCCTATGCGGGGTACACCCCCCCCACTCAGGAGAGCTGGGGGCTTCCACATAGCCCGGTGCCCGTGGGGAATGACAGCCCCAAGGACGCCTACGCCATGGTTCCCATCGAGCTGGATTGGACCCAGGTGGGAGGGGTAGCGTACCACAACAAAACCACCGGGGTAAAAATTACCCATTTTCCAGTGGTTCACGCCCGGCGGGGAGCCATGGGGTACAAGCTTGAGTGGACCACCCCCTCGGGGGATCCCTTGAGAATGATCTACACCAGCGACACCAAGCCCGAGACCAACAGCATCGAACAGGCAAAGCATGATGGTGAGGGGGTGGACGTGTTCATTCATGAGATGGTGGTTCCCCCCGAGGTATGGGCCTACAAGAATATGGGGCTCAATGGCCCTCTCGCTCCGGGGGATCCCGGGTACGAGGAGTTTCAAGAAACCGTGGCGGGGATGATGAGGATTCAGAACAGCTCCCACACCACTCAGGGGGCCTTCGGCTATCTTCTCAGCCAGATCGAGCCCAAGCCAAGGCTGACCGTGGCCACCCACTTTCCTGTGGCGGATGATACGGTGGAAAGCGCCTTGCAGAGCGTGCAGGCTCACTGTCCCGAGGTGGAGATGGGAACCGATATCGTCTGGTCTTTTGATCTTATGATATTCCGGGTCTTCCCCAACCGCATCGAGCAGTGCCGGGCGGATGTGTCGAGGTTCAGCTTCACCCCCCCGACTCGCCAGCCCAACGGACTCTACCCCCCGAAGTATCACGATGCCTCGGGGGCAGGAGATCCCTACGCTCAGATAGACACTACGGATACCATTCCTCCGGTGAATGATGATGGTACGGTGAACTACCGGGAGGACGGCTATTAGAGACAAAGGTTACACCACCTGCGGTGTCGCATGAAAGAAGAGGGGAAGGGGGGGAGAAATTCCCCCGCCTTCCCCTCTTCTTATGGTTGCTCCTCTCTTCAGTTATACCGGCTATCCCAGCTCGAAGGTGGTGACCCCGAAAATCTGCTCCAGAGGAAGCTCTGGAGCGGCTCCCCGGTACATGCGGGCGGTATGAAAGGCGGGGTGCATGCGGTATTTTTCCGCCAGACCCAGGGCCTCCCGGTTCGGTTCCGGCACGTCGAGATAGATGGGGGTTCCCCGGGGAATATCCTCAAGAACCCGGAGAAAAAGGGCTTCTGCAAGAGGAGCATGCTCTGCAAAGAGAGGGCCTATCTTGTACCCTTTCCGACACTCCCGGAGGGTGATGTATCCCCGGATTGCCCCGTTTCTTTGAGCCAGCAGGGAACGGCCCTTTTTCAGAGCAAGCCAGGAGCCCAGAAACTCCCGGCGCTCTCCTCCAAAGTGAAGGGCATCAAAGGCCGCAAGTTTTTCAAAGGGCAGTTCCTCCGGAGAGACAAAGCTCTCGGGAACCTCGGGAATGCTCTCCCCTTCGCTCCCCCGGAGATACTCGTAGCGGACATTGCGGTAGGCCAGATGAAAGCCGGATTTTGCGTAGTTCTCCTGCTGGGCGGGGACTCCGTCCAGCCCCAGAGTGCACCCATCGCCGTATTGCATGGCGTGGTTCCAGATCTCCAGGCCATACCCCTTTCCCCGGTATTCCGGGGAGACCATATAAAAACCGATAAAAGCGAAGTCGTGAGGATAGCGCACGCAGGAGATGCAGCTTACGGGTTCTCCATGCAGCTTCCCCACAAAGAATCCTGAAGGGTCCTGGGCGTAAAAGGCCCGGGCATCCGAGAGCCCGGGGTTCCAACCCTCCCGGGCGGCCCACTCCACCGCGAGTTCCACCTCCTTCAAGGTGGCGGTATGCAGGGTGTACATGTTTTTCCTCCTTTTTCAGATATCCATAATTTCCACTCTCTCCCGAAGCTCCGGGGAGATGATAAGGCGGTATTCTTCTGCAAGTTTTACGTTGAGTATCAGTCGTTCTCCCTGGACATTGCTGAAGGGGATATCTCCGGGGGAGGTTCCCTGGAGTACCTGAAGAAGCTTCTCCGAAGCCTCCAGCCCCGCATCGAAGTAATCCCGGGCCGCGCAGAGTATGGCTCCGTACTTCATCTGGGGGGTGTCGAAGGTGTAGACCGGAAGATTGCGCTCCCGAGCTTTTTTGACGATCTGAGGAAATCCCGGCCGGGTGGTGTTATCCGGAATCTGGGCTATCAGATGGATATTCTCGGCGCAGAGGGTTGCTGTGGCCTGGGACATCTCTCCCAGGGAGTTCACAGGAACGCTTACCAGCTCCAGCCCCTGGGCATGGAGAGCCTCCTCGAACCAGTCGCGGTAGAGCTGGCTGTTGATCTCTCCGGGGGTAAAAAGGGTTCCCACCCGGCGCACCTCGGGAAGAGTCTCCCGGATAAGTGCCACCATGGTTTCGAAGGCGGGGCGGGTGCTGATGCCGGTGACGTTTTTCCAGTGATTCTCCGGGCTGGTTCCCGCCCCCGCCAGCACGGGGTCCCCCACGGCAGTGAAGATGATGGGAATCTCCTTTCCTATTTGGCGTAACGCCGCCTGAAGGGTGGGGGTGGAGATCACCATGAGAAGATCCGGTCGCTCTGATCGAAGAGACGTCATGATGGTGGAGAGGGTGGCTATATCCCCCTGGGCGTTCAGGATACGAAGGTTAAAATCCCGCCCCTCCACCAGTCCTCCCCGGCGTAGCCCCTCCTGAAAGCCTTGAACGCTGAGTTCCGAGGTCTCTGTATCGTTGTAGAGAGCCATGCGCAGCTCCAGAGGTTTTGCTCTCTCCTCTTTCTGGGGGGCTGCTTGCTCCTCTCCCTGAAGAAGCTTCTGAACCCGCACCTCCTCCATGGGAATATTCTCCGGAGGGGTGCCCTGCAGAATACGTACCGCCTGATCCGCCGCCTGATCCCCCCAGTTGCGAAAGTCCGGCCCTATTCCTCCGGTGGCTCCCAGAGCTACCAGGCCGAGGTCGCTCACAAAAATGGGAATTCCTTCCCCCCGGGCTACCTTGAGAATCGAGGCAAAGCCTGCACTCACCAGGTTGTCTGCGGAAAAGAGAAAGACCTTTGCTCCTCGCTGTATCAGGGAGCGGGCGGTGAGGGAGAGATCCGACACTGTGGAGGCGGTTCCCTCCAGAACGGTTATTCCCTGCTCCCTGCCGAGTTTGCGAAGAATTTCCACCTCCAGCACCGACTGGGGCTGAGCGGGATCGTAGATAATCCCCACCTTATCCAGGCCTTCGGAAGATTCGCGAGCCAGTTCCAGAAGCTCCTTCATGGTGGATCTGGCGTAGACTCCGGTAATGTTCTTCGGAACTCCCCTGGAAAAGAGCCCCAGCTCTACGGGGTCTGTGGCTACGCAGTAGACGTAGGGAACCTCCCGTACCCGGTTTGCCCCCGCCACAAGAGTGGGGGAGGCGATGGAGACCAGAAGATCCGGTTTACTCCGGAGGGCGGCATCGAAGATCTGAGGAAGAAGCCCCTGATCTCCCTGGGCGTTGAACTCTTTAAGCAAATAATCCCTCTTCTCCTGAACCCCCCGGCTTTGAAGTCCCTCAAGAAAGCCCTCCCGGGCCTCCTCCAGCACAGGGGTGTTGATGAGATTCACCAGGGCAATGGTGGCAGGGCCATGAAAACGCTCTCTCAGAGAGAGGGCCTCTCCGGGATTTTCGGAGGAAGAGGTCTTCTGAGGGTCTCCAGAATTTTCGGCGTTTCTCGAAGCTATTCGGTTTGTGCGATCCGAATAGAGCAGAATCCCCGAGGTGAGGCAGAGAAGGAGCGTCATAAGTCCCAGATGTTTGAAAATCTTAAGCATCTCTCTTTTCTCCTTTACCGATACTCCGAGAGCAGCAGGGCTCCTACGGATTCGTCGAAAAGATCGCCTTTTGCCACGGTTTCAAAGACCCGCATCAGATCGGGAATCCGGATACGTCGTTTTTCCTCTCCCCGGAAATCCTCCGCCACCCTGCCCCGGTGCATCATGATAATGCGATCCGGCAGATCTATCGCCTGCTGCATGGAGTGGGTTACCATCAGGGTGGTGAGTTTTTCCCGGCTCACCATCTCCCGGGTAAGCTCCACCACCTTGGCGGCGCTTTTGGGATCCAGCGCTGCAGTATGCTCATCCAGAAGAAGCAGATCTGGCCGGTTCCATGTTGCCATGAGCAACGTTATGGCCTGACGCTGTCCTCCCGAGAGGGTGCCCATGGGATTGTCCAGCCGATTCTCCAGCCCCATCTTCAGAGAGGCCAGCCGCTCTGTCAGCATCTCCCGCACCTCTCGGGTAAGAGCCCGTTGCAGACTTCGGAATTTTCCCCGGCTCAAAGCGATAACCATATTTTCTGCGATACTCATCTCTCCTGCGGTGCCTCCGAAGGGGTTCTGAAAGACCCTTCCGATCCGGGCCGCTCGGCGGTGTTCCGGGAGTGCAGTGATATCCTCCCCTCCCAGAAGAATCTTTCCCCGGTCTACAAAGAAGCTTCCTCCCAGGGCGTTGAGCAGGGTACTCTTGCCGGATCCGTTAGAGCCGATCACCGCGGCGAAGGAGCCTTGCTCCAGTGTAAAGCTCACTCCCTGGAGAGCCCGAACCTCGTTAGGGGTGCCGGGAAAGAATGTTTTCGCCAGGTTCTGTAGCTCAAGCATGAGAGCCTTCCTCCGAGATCGAAGATTTTTTCCGGGGTTTCAGGATCTGGGGAGCGATGAGGGCCAGAAAGACAAATCCCGCAGTAACGAGTTTGAGATCGTTGGGATTCAGACCCCACCGGAGCGCTATGGCAATGAGAAGACGAAAGAGGATGGTTCCCATCACAGTACCCGTAATGAGAAGCCCCACCTCTGTGGACCGCACCAGAGCCTCGCCCAGGATGATACTTGCCAGTCCCCAGACCATCATTCCCACCCCCATCTGGATATCCGCAAAGCCCTGATACTGGGCCAGTAGCGCCCCCGCCAGGGCCACAAGACCGTTGGAGAGAGCCAGGCCGAGAAGCACCATGCGCTTATCGTTCAGCCCCTGGGCCCGGGCCATCTGAGGATTATTCCCTGCTCCCCGGAGCCCTGTTCCCAGATGGGTGAGCAGAAAGAAGCGAAGGAGTCCTCCCACCACGAGACAGAAGAGCAGGCTACTCAGAAGGGCCGCAGCGTCTTCCACCGACACGGGCCAGCCCAGGAGGGAAAGCTTTCCCGAGACCCCACCCAGGGGTTCCAGAAGCTTTTCCAAGGGGGTGGAGATGGTAGAGCTGTTCAGAAGGGGGATGTTACTCTTCCCCATGATTCGAAGATTAATGGAATAAAGTCCTGTCATCACAAGAATCCCCGAAAGAAGTCCCGAAATGTTCCAGCGTGTGTGGAGCAATCCGGTGACGCTTCCCGC
This sequence comes from uncultured Synergistaceae bacterium, assembly GCA_964539095.1. Taxonomy (GTDB): domain Bacteria; phylum Synergistota; class Synergistia; order Synergistales; family Aminiphilaceae; genus DAIPKP01. Next base: position 4,538 of record CAZIFL010000058.1, on the reverse strand, counting down.
ACAGAGTCCTCCCAGAAGAGCCAGAAATGTCGCCATCCAGGGGTTCATCCCCCCCGAAATAAGCAGCGCCGCCACCGAGGCCCCAAGGGTGAGTGATCCATCCACGGTGATATCCGTAAAGCGGATCATGCGAAAGGTCAGCAGCATCCCCAGAGAGAGAAGCGAGAGAATAAGTCCCAGGGTAAAGGCTCCGAAGACAAGACTCATGAGTGATCCTTCTCCTTTTCCGATTCCAGAGGCCCCCACCAGGCAGCACCGCTGAGAAAGGCGCTCTCTCCCAGCCCCTGGGGGGTACGGAAATCCTCTATCAGGTGGAAAACCGCCCTGGGAGGAGCACCGAAGAAGAAACGGTCTATCTGTTCCTGCAGATTCACCATGCCGTTTGGAAGAATCTGAAAGGGAAAGATCGCTCCGTGGGCGTGAACCGAAAGAGCCCCTTCCTCATTTCGACGTACCACTCCGGCCACGGCGGCAGACTCTCCCGGAAAGGCCCTCTCTCCGCAGAAGTCGAGCCACTCCCGAACTTCCGGAAAATGCATGGGCTCGGAAGAAATCCGTTCCCCCGGAGAGCGGACAAGCGATGCCCCCACAACTCCCTCAATCTCTCCCAGAAGAACGAAGGCGAAGGAGGGGGAGAGGGAGTCCATCTCCTTCACCAGGGTGGAGAGAGCGTAGCTGGAGATTTCCTGGGAGGGGGAGAAGCGCAGAAGATGGGAGAAATGTCCTCGAAAGAGAAGGGCCTGGGCACAGTAGAGGGAGGGGGAGAAATCTTTTTCCCGCAGGAGACAGTCTGGCCTCCCCCCTCTGTTCGGGGGTTGAAGCGCCAGATGTCCCCCCAGAGCGACAAACTCCCCCATGTGGGGGCGTGCCTCTTCGCAGTCTGTGCCGCTTCCTCCGATGCCGAGGCCGTAGCTGAAAGCATCGAAACTGAGAGGGCGGCACTCTTCAGAGCAAAGGGTATTCCAGGGTTTCCAGGCGGCCACCTCTTCCAGTTCCAGAGGGGCTCTCAAAGGAAGGGGAAAGTACTGCAGAGCTTTTTTTCCGGGTTCTTCACCGGAGTCAGAGAGAAGAGCCTGCCAGTCGAGAAGCTCTTCGGAAAGCCAGCTGTGGAGCCCCGCCATCTCCAGAATCTCCCGGGCCATCCCCGAGGCGTGCACGATCTGCAAGGAGCCTCCCAGAGGGGCAAGCTCCCGGTGGATCTGCATAAGGGCCCGGATTCCCAGGGAGCTGAGAAACTCCAGATCCTCCGCATGGAGCACCAGGTGATGTTCTCCCCGGCGGATATGTTCCATGGCTGTTTCCCGGAAAAAATCCGACCAGGATGCATCCAGCCGTCCCTGAAGGTGCAGAATAAGTCTCCCCTCCCGGCGGCATTCGTGGATTTTCATAGCGTGTCTCCCTTCCAAGGTAAAATAATGTCTCGCATTGTACGCTTTTTGGGTATTTCTGGAAATATGGCAAAGGTCTCACGGCAGGTGAAAAAAAGGAATTTTCGTGCAATTTGGCGATGGCATAATTTTTATGCATTTTGTACAATGGAGAGGGCTTCTCCGAAGAAGCACGTACAGAACAGGAAGACGAGAGAAAAGAGGAGAGAAGATCATGCGTGTACATTTGCAGCTGCGGGGAAAGATCATCTTTATGGTACTTTCCATGGTGCTTCTTGTCTTCGGGATCATTCTGGGAAGTATAACCTGGATGAACCGCAGGGAGAATGTGCAGAGCGCCCAGGAGCGTGCTCTCAGCCTTTCGAGAGAATATGCACACCAGATGACTACAGAGTTTGAGGCTGCCATGAGTACCGTCCGCACCCTTGCCTGTATTTTTGAGGGGCTTGCGGAGGCGGGGAATGTGGATCGTGAGACCTTGAGCCAGGTTCTTAGAAAGACCCTGGAGGAAAATCCCGGTTTTTTTGGCGTCTGGAGCTGCTGGGAGCCCAACGCTCTGGACGGAAGGGACGAGGAGTTTGCGAATACCCCGGGGCATGACGAGACAGGGCGCTTTATCCCCTACTACCACCGTGAAGAGGGAGAGGTCGTTTTCGAGGTTCTTACTGACTACGATAATCCGGGAAAGGATTACTGGTATGCAGATCCTCTCAAGAAAAACGGCGAGAGCATCACAGAACCTTACTACGACGATCAGGTGGACGTTACCATGGTGAGCTTGGTAATTACCACGAAGGCGCACGGCAGGACTGCGGGTGTGGTGGGGGTGGATATGGCCATGGAGGGAATTCAGAAGATAGCCCTGGAGGCCCGGCTCTACGAGAGAGGCTTTGGGCGGCTCCTTACCTACGAGGGCATACTGGCGGCCCATCCTGATCCGGAACAGATAGAAAAACCTGCTCCGGAGATGGAGGGTTCCGAAGGGGAGGCAATTCTTCGGGGTATTCGAAGCGGAGAGAGCTGGTTTCAGGAGAGCTGGTCTGAAACGATGAACGAACCTACCTACAGGGCCTTTGCCCCGGTGCTGGTGGGAAAGACGGGAACCCCCTGGAGTTTCAGCGCGGTCATCCCGAAGAGAGATGTGGTGGCCTCTTCCCAGAGGCTTTTTTTCATAAACGTCTTCTTGAGCTTTCTGGGAATGTTCCTCATCACTCTGGTTATATTCTTTATTGCGGGACGGATCGCCAAGCCCTTGAGGCGGGTGGAACGGCTTGCCCGGCAGGCTCAGGAGGGGGATCTCACCATCTCCCGGCGGGATTTTCAGATCTGTTCAAAGGATGAAATGGGAGCCATGGCGGATGCTCTGACGGCGATGATAGCGTCCCAGGCCGCCATGGTGCTCGAAATTCGCCATATGGCAGAGAGTGTCTCAGCCAGGGCGGATGCTCTCGTGCAGGTTTCGGAAAAGGTGGATGCTGCGGCGGAGGATGTGCGAAAGAACGTTGACGAAACCGCGGAACTCTCCGAATCGAACAGCGCTTCCATAGAGGAGACCACAGCGGGGGTCGAAGAAGTTGCCGGAGCTGCCCAGACCATAGCGAGGTCTGCTGGCGAAGGGGCCGAAGCGGTCTCCCTGATGGAAGGCTCTGCAGAAGAATCTGTGGAGAAGGTACGCATCATGCTCGAAGATCTTCGGGGCATGGGCGAAAAGACCCGGGAGAGTATGGCTGCTGTGGCGCATCTCTCTGAGGCGGTGCAAAATATTTCTGGTTTTGTTTCTACCATTACAAAAATAGCGAATCAGACGAACATGCTCGCTTTGAATGCCGCCATTGAGGCGGCCTGGGCGGGAGAGGCGGGGCGCGGTTTTGCTGTGGTAGCGGAGGAAGTACGCAAACTTGCGGAAGAATCGAACCTCGCGGCGGGGGAAGTCTCCAAACTGATAGAGCAACTGGAGGAGAACAGTAAAAATTCCATGCAGGTGGCGGAAGACTCCGGGGCTATTCTGGGAACCACCCTGGTTCAGGCGGGAGAGGCTCACGAAAAGCTTGAAGAGACCCTTCTGCAGATTCAGGGGGTTCTGGGGGTTATCGAGAACGTCGCCTCTATTTCTCAGGAACAGGCTGCCTCAAGTGAGGAGATGGCCTCTGCCATGGATCAGATCAGCCTCAGCAGCACCCAGATGGGGGAACGTATCAGCGTCATCAAAAGGGATGCGGAGGAGACCGCCGACAACGCCAGAGAAGTAGCCCAGATGGTTCAGGAGATGCGATCTCAGGGAGAGGAGCTTCTCACCCGGGTTGCCCGCTTTCGAACCGGGGAATCGCTGCAACTGCCCCGCCGGTAGCCTGCGGCGTGCTGATATGGTAAGCTTTCGTCTTGTGCGCCTGGGGGAAGCTCGCCCACCTATGGGGGCTTCGTGAAATGGCAGATGGCACATCATTTATGAATAATTTCTAAAATCTACGATCTGCAGTCTGCAATGACATGTATCACGAAAGGGAGATGTATGGTATGAGCGAACATGCTTCGGTAAAAGCCCTCTGGGAGAACTATCTCGCCACTCTGGGAGAGACTCCGGAGAATACGAATAAAGTCTATAGCTCCTGGCACTTCTGTGACAACCAGGAAGATGCGGATGCTCTCGCAGAGCTGGTGCTCCGGGGGATCAAGCGCGCCACCGCCAGTGCAATGGCATGTTACGAAGAGGAAAAAGAACCTCTTCCTCAAGAGGGGGATTACAGCATTGTCACCGATTGGGAAGGGCGGGCCCTCTGCATTATCCGCACTACCAGGCTGCAGATCTTTCCCTTCAACGAAGTGCCTCGGGAATTTGCCGCCCGGGAAGGAGAGGGGGATGGCTCTCTGGAATACTGGCGTCAGGCACATGAGGCGGCTTTTTCCCGGGGGCTCCGGGAGTGTGGCCTGGAGTTCCGGGAGGATATACTCGTGCTCTGCGAGGAGTTTGAGGTGGTCCATCCCCAGTAAGGGTGCAGGAAGAACAAGGAAGTAAAAACAAAAAACTGGGGGAGACGTCTCTGCTCCCCCGGGATCACTCTGGAACTCACACATGTACGAATGTATCACCTCATGGTTTTAGAGCGGTTTCAGAAATAATGTGTCATGTGCTGTTTCACGGAGCCTCCGCTT
>CAZIFL010000057.1:0-11347 GCA_964539095.1 uncultured Synergistaceae bacterium | reverse complement strand
CCTTTCTCCACACCTTTTCGTTCCATCAGGCTGATATACATGGAGGTCTCCTCCTTTCGGTGATCTAACTCGTGTTCCCACTCTTCCCAAAGATGGCCGTCGTTGATGTGCATGATGCCTTCGATAAACCAGAGTAGCCCTGCCTTTTCCTCGTGGCTCCATCCACGTTCGTCCAGAATATCGAGCATGGTTTTCATGTACATGAGCTTCCGGGCATCCTGCCTTCGGTGTTTCCATGCCTGCAGGGCTGCATATTGGGCGAGATGGAAGGGGTTGTGGCTCTTCTGCAGGGCCTCTTCATCCCCCTCGTAGATCTTGAAGGCAGGGTATTTGTAGATCACTTCAGAACCGAAACGTTCCCAGCGGTAGAATCCCCTGGTATGGGCCGTGGGGAGGGGTTCCGTAAGAAAAGCCAGCCCTGCCACAGGGCGATTATAGCGGCTCTCCAGAAGGCAACGGTACCGGTGCATACGCAGGGGAAACTCTTCGCAACCCCCGGAACCCTGCACCTCCGCATGAAGCAAGATCCAGGCATGCTCTCCCGAAAGAAGAGGCACATCCGCCAGCATATCCACGAAGCGCCCGGAATCCGGGGGGCCTCCGGGATATTTCTTACTGTACCGGGCAAGACGCTGCAGCTCCTTATCCAGAAAGGTGACAGAACTGCTCGTATCCACTTCCTGAGCCATCTCCGGAAGCACCGCCTCAAGCATGGGGATGAAGAAACGGGAAAGAGTCTCTTTCCAGAGGGAGTCATCGTAGCGTCTTTCCGTTGGTTCTCCGGCGTTCTCTTCTGCCTTCTCTGCGGGGTTCTCCCCGGCGGCCTTCCCGATGTCCTTCGTTATCCCTCTCTTCTCCGTCTTGTCTGCCTTCCCTGTTCCCTTTATCTTCTTCGTTTCCCCGGTCTTTTTCGCGCTCTCCTTACTCTCTGTGTTCTCCGTACTCTCGGTTTCCCTCGTGCGCCTGGTATGCTCTCCGCCCTTGATGTTCTTCTTCATAAGAAGTCTTCCCCCTTCGTTAGAGCAAGTATAGCACCCCACTGGAAAGGGGGGCAAGAGAGGTGGAAAGGGGGTACCATATCCTTCCCCACTTTTCACTTCTCATTTCCCACTTCCCACTTTGCATCCCCCCCGTATTGACACCCCAAAGCAAAACATTACAATAGCGATAACGTACACGCAAAAGGGGAGGGAATACTGGGCCGGAACACCGGAGTTCAACAACGAAATATGGGAAAATGCTCCGGAAGGGGTACAGCATGGCCGCCATCACGGATCTCACCGGTCTTACGGAAGAAGAGATCTGTGCCCTGGCGCAGAATGCCGCCAACTAAGCCGAGGCGGATGCTCCGGGGCTGTTCCTGGTGGTGACGTGGTTTCTTGGCGAGCGCATGGCAAGCCCACGGTGCGTTATGGCAAAACCGGGAGGGCGAAGCACGACACGGTATCGGTTTGTCCATGGCGAGGAAGGGCTTTCGATGGCCTTCCGTGATTCTCTCTGATTTCCCGTGGCCCCTTTCTGGTTTTTCATGGTTTTCTGATTGCCGACCTCTGAAAAGCCTCTTTTCCCCTTGGAAAGAGCGGAAAAAGAGGCTTTGAAAGAAAAGTCGTGGAAAATCGGCATCAAAAGGGGTTGATCCACCTCTTGCAAAGGGGTATAATCTTTTCCGAGTGGTGTTATGATGAAAATGTGGAAAATTGGATGTAGAAGATGCGGAAACATTTTGAGGGGGTGGTGTGTGACGTAGGGCAACTTTTTGCGGCTAGGGTGTCTTTGTAGATTATTTTAATTGTGGAAGGAGTGGTAATACGTGAGCAGAAAATACTCTGTTCTTTTTGTGGCATTGGCCTTTGTTGTCGCCATGGCAGTTAGTGCGTCGGCGCTGAGTATTCCCAGCTATACCGGGAGAGACCAGACCGCAACGCCGAATCAGACGAATATTGACATCGTCGGTGTTAGTATTGACCAGCTTACTCCGGGGGCGAACGGTAGATATACGGCTCAGCCCCTGTGGTGGTCCGGTGACGTGGAAGATAACAATAGAGGGCTTGTAGTTCGGGTCAGAAGCCATGATGTTCCTACGAACCTTTCCGAAGACTATCTTGGGTTTGCTCTGGCGGATAATACCCCCTATGAGATTCTGGCTGGTTCTGGGACGTTTACTACCAGTAAAGACATTTCCGCAGACGCGGTTCTCCTTTACCTGGGACGAGGCGTCCGGGATGTCGCCGTAACCTTTTCTGCGGACAGCACGGATAACCGGGCGAAGCTTCTCAGCTTCCGCCTCACCCAGGGTACGGTGTTCAACCGCACCATGACCGCTACCCGGTCGGAGTTCTGGCCTGACCAGCCTCTGAGCGGTATTAGTGCAGACCAGTTTGAGCTTGCTGGCACCGTATGCGCTGCCGGAGACTGCAATACTTTCTTCCGCGACCTCATGCAGGTGTGGAGTGGCGATCTTGTGAATAGCGCTTCGGCTGCCCGCAGGATGATCAGTAGCGACCTTTCCATGTTCTTCTACATGCCCTGCGGCGACTTTGTGAAGGACTGGCAGGTTTATAACCGGTTGCCCTACGATGTCGCCACGAGAGCGACTGCCGGGGCGGGCGATTTGGACACTGTCTATCCCCAGGACATGGTGCGCTACAGCAATTCCGTTGCCTTCGATCACAATCTGGTGCTCGGTCCCTACGTTGTGGAGAAGTATCGTGCGGGGTCTGCTCTCGCTGCGAACGATCTTCCCGACGTGCTGGTTGAGCGAATCCTTAACCAGAGCGGCGCTTCCATGTCTGCGGATCTCCGCTTGCCCGCAGATGGCACAACCTACTTCAACTGGCGCTCCCTTGGGCAGCAGCGCTATGCTCAGGACGGATTCCGCGCCATTTCCGTAGATCTCCGGCCCCAGGGCGCTGTTCAGGATACCGCTTATCTTCGGTTCCAAGAGTGGGATACCAACCGCACTGATGCCTTTGGGTACACTTGGTACACTTGGTTTGGCACCACTGATGCGGGGACAGCGTACAAGGATGCCAAGGGCGTTTCTATCGCAGCAGGGGCTTTGCTTGACCTCGCTCCCGGATTTGCCCGCTACTACATCTACAGTGCTGATGAGACTGGAAACATCGAAATGTGCTTCACCGAGCATGGCGTAGCTGGCGGTGAGCGTTTCTGTCAGGAGACCACCATTGATCCTCAGATCTGGGTGAAAGATGGATGCATCATTGGCGATGATTACAATTGGACTGACTGCTTCGGCGCAGTGACCATGTCTGCGGATAACAGCGTGCGTTCCGATCTCGCTACCTGGACCGGCATCACCGCTCCCGTCTTCACCACCGAGTCTGACGCTTGCGGAAGCTGTGCAGGGCAGATCACTCTTCGGACGGACGTTAACACCCTCCGCGAGCCCTTTGCGTCCCTCAACGCCTGCGAAGGTTCTACTGTCTGCCTCGGAGCGTCCCTTGACGTGACCATTACCGGAGATCCCAGTTGCTCCTACAATCTTGAGGATATCCAGCTTACCCGGCTTACCTTCAAGGTCGCTCCCCAGCGGATCTGTGATGAGACCGTTCGCGCCAATGTCGCTGCGGCAGTGGCGAAGCTTGGGGATAATCCCCTCAATAAGCCTGAGAACGTGGCTCCCGCAGATGCCTTCCTGAACCCTGCCTCCGTGGATGCGACTCTTGGAGCAGGACTTGATGTGGTAGTGGTACTTCCCGATGGTACCAAGGCTAATCTGGTGGAACTTGCCAAGGCCAACGAATACCTCGACGCCACTGTGGGGTATCAGGGTATCAAGAACTACTTCGAAGTCTGGGCAGAGCAGAACATGAGTGTCTGGGAAGCTTGGAAGCATTCTGTCGTTGCTAACAGAGAGGTCTTCTTGAGCTTCCACGTGGCCATCGTGAACGGTGATGCTCCCGAGGGACAGGCTGCTATCCAGGCGAAGAAGGGGTACTTCCTTATCTACGCTGGTGACGCTAACGAGAGCCTTGCAAATATGGTCCCCGCATATCGGACCTTCTACGCTCTCATGACCGGTTTTGATCCCAACTGTGGCGATACGCCCACTCCCACTCCCGTGCCTGCCATGACCGTTACCTCCGATCCCTCCGGCAGCACCGAGGCCGTGGACTGCGCCACCTTCACCAAGGAGAGCTTCAGCTCCGAGGCATGGGCAGCTATCCTTACCGCTCTTGGCGTTACCGATGAGAACGCCTACACCTTCAGCTTCTCCGGTGTGGACTGCCTCACCAGTGACGTGGCAAGCCTTACCGCAGGACAGAGCGTGGCATACACCGTCACCTATGACGATGGAATCGCTTCTGCGGGAACTGGCACCACTGCAAGAAACGTCTTCGTCTACAATGTGGCTGATGGCGTCTACGATCTGCTTCCCGAGGTTGCTTCCGAAGTTTCCATCGCCACTGAGCAGACCAAGAACGCAGTCATCGCCGAGGGCAGTGAGTACGATGCCAACGAAGCGGCAGATGCTCTGCAGGTGGGCTTCAGCCTCGTGAGCGGCACTGCTACTCCGATCAGCACACCCACCAGCGCTCCTTCCGGTGGCGGTAGCAGCGGTTGCTCCTTCGGCTTCGCTCCTCTGGCCCTTCTGCTTCTCGCTCCTCTGGCCCTCCTTCGGAAGTAGTTCCATCGCTTCTTGAAAAGAGACCAGTAGCAGGAAGTATAAGGCGACGAGTAACAGGTAACAGCAACACCAGGCAACAGTAACAAAAAGCAACAACCAGCGGGGGTTCTTCGGAGCCCTCGCTTTTTTTATCCCTTCAAGCCCTTACATGCCGTTAGATGCAGGCCCTCAGATCTCCCCCCTTCCCATAAAGAAATGCTATACTCTATCCGTAGTTATTCTCTTCTCTCGTATTCTCTTCGAGGGCTTTCGCTTTTTTGCTGCGGGCTCTCTCGTGTTCCATCAAAGGAGACAAAGAAGAACTTCCTAACTCTACAAAAGCAGGTGATCTCTCCGTGACCTTTTCTTTCGACATATTGAGCATACCGGACATACCGGGCATGCCCCGGATCTCTCGCCTCTCCTGTGTGCTCTTCGACTTTGACATGACCCTGGTGGATAGTAGCCATGCCATCACCCGCTGTCTTAACCTGGTGGCCCAACAGTTCGATCTTGCCCCTCTCTCCCGCTCTGCCGTCCTGGCGGGGATCGGCCTTCCCATGGAGGAGGCCTGTGCGGGGTACTGGGGGCACTATGACGAGGCCTGGCTGGAGTACTACCGCGCGGAGCTTCGGGAGGAGGAGTATGCCCATCTGCGCCCCTATCCTTCGGTGCCCTCCCTGCTTCAAGATCTGCGGAGCCGCTCCATATCTACGGGGATCGTCACCAACCGCCGGTATGCCCGTCGGGCGGCAGAGGCTGCGGGGGTGGCGGATATGGTGGATTGCCTCGTTGGTTTGGAGGAGGTCTCCCGGGGAAAGCCCCATCCGGAGCCGCTGTTCCATGCCCTCAATCTTCTGGGTTGTTCCCCCAACGAGGCTCTCTACCTGGGAGATACCGCGGAAGACATGACCGCCGCCGCCGCTGCGGGGGTGACCGGCATAGGGTTGCTCTCGGGAGGGCGTTCCGAGGAGCTTCTCCGGAGTGCCGGGGCTCAGGTGGTGCTGGAATCCATCGAAGCCTTTCCCCCTCTTTTCGCCGCTCTCGCCCTGGAAGAGGAAAAGAGATAGGGGGGATGCCTCTATGAGACGTTCTTCTCTCTCGGAGGAAGAGACTTCTTCAGCAATGTTTTCGGAAGCTCTTTCGGGGAAGTCGGGGAAAGCTGAAAGATCGGAAGGATCGGAAAGATCGAAAAAATCCGGGGAATCGGAAAAAGAAGAGCTTCAGGGGCGGAGAAATCCCCGGGGTTTCAGGTTTTTTAAGCATTCCAGAACCTTCAAAACCTCCGGAACCTCGGAAGCCTCTGGAACATCCAAAGGCTCTGTAGCTTTCGAGCCTCGGGAGCCCCAAAAGTCACAAGAGCCCGAAAAGCCCCCGGAGCCTCCAGTATCCCGAAAGAAACTCCTCTTTCACTGGCTTCTCGTTTTTCTCTGCGTGGGGACGGGTTGTTTTGCCTACTCCCGCTGGCGAATTTCTTTCGAATTTGCCCGGCCCAAGCTTGCGGCGGCGCATCCTTTTGTGTATGCTCCGATAATGGAAGTTACCGCCCTTCGTCTCTGGTGGGAGGAGCCTCTTAAGAGAACTCCCGGGGTTGCTCTGCAGGAGCGCTCTCTTGCGCTTATCCGCCGGGTGAAGAAGGGGGATTCTCTTGCCCAAGGTGTGCGGGCGCCTTCACCGGGGTTTTTCCTCCCCTGGCAGGACGGGCTTGAGGAACGATGGAGCTTCTCCTCCCTCTGGAAGAATGAGGTAGCCATGGAGCGTACCTACCTGCTGCAGCAGAAGGATGACTTCCCTCAGGCATTGCGTGAGGGAAAGCTGGTGAAGATTCCCCAGGATCTGCGGCTTCTCTTTCGCCTCCCCCGAACTCCCGAGGTGGAGCCGTTGCTGCAGGCGGGCGCCCTTGATCTCTCCCTCTACCCCCAGGGGCGCCCCGTGCCGGGGATTATTGAGGCGGAGCGTTTCGAGGGAAGCTACGTATGTCTGCTGGTCTCCTTTCCCAACTTTCCGCCGGAGATGCTGCTCTCGCGGGTGGGTAAGGTGTATATCGTCTTTCCCGAGGAGTCTGGTGTCCTCATCCCCCAGAGGGCGGTGGCCTTTCGAAACCGTGGGGAGGGGGTTTTTCTCGTTACCGGGGGGGATGTGCGCTTTCGCCCCGTGGAGGGGCGCCCTGTGGATGCCACCCGCTATCTTGTCACCAGGGGGTTGCAGCCGGGGGAGCTGATCATGGAAAATGCGCAGATTGCAGAGGAGGGGCGTTTACGAGTATGGTAGAATGTATTCGGCATAATGTGCAAAAAGTTCTGGAAGAGATGGCTCGGGCCGCCGGGTCTGCGGGGCGTTCTCCCAGTGAGGTGCGGCTTGTGGGGGTCTCCAAGTTTCACCCTCTGGAGGCCATGCAGGCCGCGGAGGATACGGGGATCTTCGCCTTCGGCGAGAGTCGCATTCAGGAGGCGCAGCAGAAGTGGGACGCCTGGGAGGGGGAGAAAAAGCTCCCCTGGCACCTCATAGGGCATCTGCAGCGCAATAAGGTGAGGGCGGCTCTGGAGATCTTCAACTGTATCCACAGTCTGGATTCGCTGCGTCTCGCCCATGAGCTGGAGCGGCACGCCTCGGAGCGTTCGCAAAGGATCTCGGTGCTTCTGGAGGTAAACCTCTCAGGAGAGGAGAGCAAATACGGCTTTGCTCCCCATGCCATTCCGCCGGCGGTGGAGCAGCTACTTCGGGAGTGCCCCGCCCTCTCTCTGGAGGGGCTTATGACCATGGCCCCCTTTGGAGCCTCCGAAAGCCAGGCCCGAACAATCTTTCGGGGGCTCTACGACCTTCGAGAGAGGCTGAATCGAGAGTTTGCCCTCTCTCTTAAAGAGCTTTCCATGGGGATGAGCGATGACTACCCCTGGGCGGTGCTGGAGGGGAGCACTCTCGTACGGGTGGGAACCGCTCTTTTCGGAAGCCGGGGGTAGCCACGGCGGGGAATGTTTCAAGGCCCCTGCCGGGTCATCGTTGTAATACTGCAATTTTTGATAGAAACCACTCTTTGATACAAAGCAATCTTTGATATGGCGCTAATCTTTGATATAGTAGAGGGGTATACCGGCGTACCGCAGATATCGTAGATATCCTTTTCGCCTCTTCCAAAAGTTGACGTAGCGTGAAGAGACGGCTGAAATGGCGGTGCCGCGGAGGGGGCGGGGAACGGGTGTTTGAAAAACTTCTTGTAAAGCTGGGGATCCTTGAAGAGATTATCGAAGAATACGATGTAGAGGATGACGAGGCCCACCTCGAACGGCGACAGCGGGTGCTGAATCCGGCCCCCCCTGATGCCGTTATGGCCATTGTGCGCGGAAGCCTCTGCGTGGAGCAGCGGGAGCGGATTGCAGAAGCGCTGCATCAGGGGATGCTTATTATTGTAGATCTTCGCAAGGTAGACCGCGATGTGGGGCAGAGCGCTCTCGACTTTATCTGCGGGGTGGCCTATGCCACGAAAGGTGCGGTGATGCGCATCGCTCCGGGGGTGTTTCTCGCCATCCCCGATCAGAGCCTGGTGGAGGAGTGGCACAACGAGGAATCTGAAGAGAAGGGGCAGAGCTTATGACGCAAGAGCTTCTTTCAGCATTAGATGTAACCAACCGGGTCTTCCGGCGTTCCTTCCGGGGGTACGATGCGGTGGAGGTGGATGAGTTTCTTGATGCGGTCTCCGATACCATCCACATCTACGCCGAGCGGGTGCGGGAGTGCGAGAGCACCATCGGAGGGCTTAAGGAGCAGATGCAGGAGTACCAGAATCTTCGGGAGTCCATGCAGGAGGCTCTTATCATGGCCCAGAAGAGCGCCGAAGAGCGCATCGGCGCAGCGGAACAGCAGGCCCAGACGATCCTCGGGGATGCCCGCTCTAAGGCAGAGAGCATCGTGCAGCAGGCCCAGGGAGATGCCGAGGGTATCCGTCGCGAGATGAAGCAGCTTCGGGAGAAGAAAAGCTCCATGCTGGCGGAGCTGCGTGGATTTCTTGCCCGGTTCGAGGCCCTTTTAGAGAATCAGGGAGAGGATGCGTTACCTTCCGAGATCGCCGAAACGGCAGAGCCCCGATCTGCATCCTTTACACCGTCTTCATTTTTATCGTCATCATCATCGACAGCAGCAGCAGCTCCTCCATCCTCCTTTGCCGCCGCCTCACCAGAGCCCTCCGAAGGGGGAGATTCCCTTCAAATCCCCCCCCGGCGCTGACGGCTCCTCTGCGAAGGCTATCTGTTGCGGGCGAATCCTCCGGGATTTGCCCGCAACTTTTTCATATAAAAGAAGTCTTTTCCCTTGTAGGAAGAGGCCCTTACCGTTACAATAGCCTTTGGCTGGCTTCACAAAAGAACGTCTTTCCTCCCCTCTACCGGGGGAGAATTAGTTCATACAGGAAGCCGTACATTGACAACTCTATAAGGGGTGAGAGCACTCATGAGTGTATTGTGGCTGGTGTTCGGGCTGGCCCTCGGTTTGGCCGGGGGGCTGCTCGCACATAAAGTGCTTGAACAGCGGGGGCTTTCGAGCGCCCGGGTTCAGGCGGAGGATCTGCTTCGTTCCTCCAGGCAGGAGGCGGAGCGGCAGAAGAAGGAGCTTCTCGGGGAGGCCCGAGAAGAGGTGCACCGTCTTCGGTCGGAGATCGAAAAAGAGGTCAAGGAACGTCGGGGAGAGCTGCAGCGGGCGGAGCGCCGGCTGGAGCAGAAAGAGGAGAATCTCGATAAAAAGCTGGATTCCCTTACCCGCCGGGAGGATGAACTCCGCCACGGTCAGGATGCGCTGAAAAAGCGTGCCGAAGAGGTGGAGGAGATTCGGGAACAGCAGTTGCAAAGGCTGGAAGAGATTGGGCATATGACCCGGGAAGAGGCCCAGCAGACCCTTCTCGCTGCAGCGGAGGAGGAGGCGAACCATCGCATCGGCATCCGACTGAAGGAGATGGAGGAGCAGACCAAACGAGAAGCAGACCGCAAGGCCCAGGAGATCCTTTCTACCGCCATTCAGCGCTGTGCGGTGGAGCATACCTCCGAGGTGGCGGTGAGCGTGGTCCCCCTGCCTTCAGACGAGATGAAAGGCCGGGTTATCGGTCGGGAGGGGCGGAACATCCGGGCCTTCGAGACCATCACCGGGGTGGATCTTATCGTGGATGACACCCCCGAGGCGGTAACGGTGAGCAGCTTCGACCCCGTACGGCGAGAGGTGGCCCGGCGTTCTCTGGAGCGGCTTATCGTGGATGGCCGTATTCATCCCGCTCGGATTGAGGAGCTTGTAGCCAAGGCGTGGAGCGAAGTGGATATCGAGATTATCAACGCCGGAGAAGAGGCGCTTCTTGAGGCGGGGATCAAACATTTGCATGCAGAGCTGATTAAGCTGGTGGGGCAGTTGCAGTTCCGCACCAGCTACGGCCAGAACTCCCTGCTGCACAGCCTGGAAGTGGCGCATATCGCAGGAATTATGGCGGCGGAGCTGGGGCTGGACGAGAGCTTTGCCCGCCGGGCGGGGCTGCTTCACGACATCGGCAAGGCGGTGGACCACAAGATCGAAGGCCCCCACGCCATGATCGGGGCAGATCTCGCCAAGCGGTACGGCGAGGTGCCGGATATCATCAACGCCATCGCCTCGCATCACGAAGATGAAGAGCCCCAGACGGTCTATGCGGTGCTGGTGGCGGCGGCGGATGCTGTAAGCGCCTCCCGGCCGGGAGCCCGGCGGGAGAGTCTGGATGCCTACATCAAGCGGCTGGAGAAGCTTGAGGGGATTGCCAAATCCTTCCACGGGGTGAGCAAGGCCTACGCCATTCAGGCAGGGCGGGAGGTTCGGGTTATCGTCTCTCCCAACGTGACGGATGACGGCACCATCACCAAACTGGCCTTCGACATGGCCCGCAAGGTGGAGGAAGAGATGAAATACCCCGGACAGATCAAAATTACCGTGGTTCGGGAGACCCGAGCTGTGGATTACGCTAAGTAAGCAGATTTGTAAAAATATGCGCATTCTTTTTATCGGCGATGTGATGGGACGGAGCGGCAGGGAGGCGGTGGCTTCCCTGCTTCCCCGTGTTAAAGAGGCGTACGCCCCGCTGGATTTTGTGATCCTCAACGGAGAGAACGCCGCCGGGGGGTTCGGCCTTACCCGCAAGGTGATGGATGAACTCTTCCGCCTGGGGGCAGACTGCATTACCGGGGGGAATCATATCTGGGACAAAAAAGAGTTTCTCCCGGTGCTGGATGAAGAGCCTCGGGTACTGCGCCCCGCCAACTATCCTCCGGGGGTTCCCGGATCGGGGACGGTGCTGCTCGAAAAACGAGGAAAACGCCTCCGGGTGATGAACTTTCAGGGGCGGGTCTACATGCCCCCCCTGGACTGTCCCTTCCGTAAGGCGGATGCCCTGCTGGAGCAGAACGACACTCTCTGCGTCTTCGTAGATTTTCACGCCGAGGCCACCTCGGAGAAGCGCGCCTTTTTCCACTATCTGGATGGCCGGGTCTCCTGCGTTGTAGGAACCCATACCCATGTCCAGACGGCGGATGAGGCAGTTCTCCCCGGAGGTACCGCAGTGATTACCGACGCGGGAATGACCGGAGGGCAGGGGGGGGTTATCGGCATGGAGATTCAGGGGACATTGTCCCGGTTTCTCGACGGCCTTCCCTCCAAGTTCGAAGTCTGTGAGCGCCAGGTAGAGCTTCGGGGAATCGTAACCGAAATCGATGACGAAAC
>CAZIFL010000056.1:0-12621 GCA_964539095.1 uncultured Synergistaceae bacterium | reverse complement strand
CGGCTTGCTGGCACGTCCGCCTGCCACCAGGAGGTTCTCCGCGACGCAAAGCTGCTCTCGCCGACCACTATGGTCGCTGCCGGGAACACACAAGCTCCGGCTCCTGGAGTTCACCCAAAGCCACAATATAAGCAGGAACGACCCACTAGCTGCTTCTTTCACATACCACCGGAAATCCGGGACGAAAGCTCCCCTGCGGGGTTCCTCCTCCGCCAGGATACCAAATCCAAAGGGCCTCTTCCCCCCTGCTAGGGCTGGATCAGCTCGGGGTCATCCACCACGCCAAAGTGACGGAAGAGACCATCCTTCACTACCTGCACCTGCACGGGCTTTACCACCTCGCCGATCTCGTTGAAGCCTCCCATAACGCCGGTAAGGCCGTCATAGCCGGTAGTAGCGGCGATGGCATCCCGCACCGCCTTTCCATCGGTGGTGCCCGCGGTCTCCATGGCACTCACGATGATCATGAAGGCATCGTACGCCGAGGCCCCCACCATGTCGGGCTCGAAGTTGTGGCGTCCCCGGAACTCCTTCAGGAAGTTCTGCACCACCGGCCGGGGATCGTCCCGGTCGAAGTTGGTGACGAGATAGAATCCCTCTGCGGCCTCTCCGGCGATCTCCGCCAGCTTGGGAGAGTCTGCCCCCTCTTCACCAAGAATGAGGGATTCGATCCCCAACTCCCGGGCCTGACGCAGCATGGGCCCCGTCTGGAAGTAGTAGCCGCTGGCAAAGATCACGTCGGGGTTCAGCTCCTTGATCTTCGAAAGGTAGGGCTTGAAATCCTTCTCGGAGAAGGGATAGGCCTGCTCGCTCAGAATTTCGAGATCCGGGGCATAGTTCGCCACGTAGTCCTTGAAGCCAGTTACGAGGGTACGGCCGAAGTCGTTATCGCTGGTGAGGAGTGCCACGGTCTTGGCTCCCAGAAGCTTGTGCGAGGCATATCCCGCGGCCTTTCCCTCCACAAAGCCCAGAAAACCGTTGCGGAAACAGAAATCCCCCGCGGTGGTAACATCGGGATGAATGGCGTAGGCCGCCACGAGAGGAATTTCTTCCTCCTGGAAGATGGGAGCCACCGCCCGGGTGGGAAGGCTGTAGGAGCCCCCCACAAAGGCGGCAATTTTATCCTGCTCGATGAGCTTGTACGAAAGGGCCACTGCCTCCTTGGCATCTGCCCGGTCGTCGTAGTGGATCAGCTCCACCTTTTTGCCCAGCACGCCCCCCTGTTCGTTCACCTGATCCAGGGCGATCTGCACAGAGTAGAGGGCACTGGTACCATCCGCCGCCGCAGGCCCCGTAAGAGGAACCAGCAGACCGATCTTCACCGTATCCTCCGCCCCCAGGGCGAGAGAACTCACCAGAAGCACCGCACACAGTCCGAGAAGCACTACCTTGAGTATCCGCATTTCTTTGCACCTCCGCATATAATATGGTGTTTCTTCTTCTCGAAGAGGCACTCTTTTGCAAATCCTCTTCGTTCACGCCTTTTTCTTGGGTAAAACCAGGAAGCCTACTTACAGAGGGGGTTACAACCGGGGCTAGAGCCCCAGATAGGCCTCCTGCACCTTGGGATCCGCCAGCAGATCCCGGGCACTTCCCTCCAGCACCATGCGCCCCGTCTCCAAAACGTAGCCCCGGTGAGAGATCCCGAGAGAGGCCAGGGCGTTCTGCTCCACCAGCAGAATAGAGAGACCGTGCTCCCGGTTCAGCATCTTGAGCACCTCAAAGACTTTGTCCACCAGCACCGGCATGAGCCCCATGGAGACCTCATCCACCAGAAGCAGCCTCGGCTCTCCGATAAGAGCCCGAGAGATGGCGAGCATCTGCTGCTCCCCTCCCGAAAGGGTGGCGGCGAGCTGGTTTTTACGCTCCTCCAGCACCGGAAAGAGGCCGTAGATCCACCGGAGCTTTTCCCCAAGATTGATCTTTTTACGCACCCCGTAGGCTCCCGAGAGAAGGTTTTCATACACCGAGAGCCGGGGAAAGACCCGGGCCCTCTCGGGAACAAAACGGATCCCCCTTCGAGCCCGCTGATGCACCGGAAGAGCGGCTATCTCCTCCCCCGCAAAGCGCAGCCCCCCGCTTCGGGAAGGAACCACCCCCATAAGGGCATTCAGAAGCGAGCTTTTTCCCGCCCCGTTGGCCCCGATCACCGAGACCAACTCCCCCTCCTCAAGGGAGAGGGAAAGATTCTCCACCGCACGGATATCCTCGTAGGAGACGGAGAGATCTGCAATCTCAAGAAGCATGAGAGGACGCCCCCTTTCCGAGATAGGCCTCGATAACCTGGGGATTCGAACGCACCTCTTCGGCGCTCCCCTGGGCGAGAAGCCTGCCGTGATCCAGCACCACCAGGCGATCCGAAAGCCCCATGGCCACCTTCATGTTATGTTCGATGAGAAGCACCGCTATCCCCTTGCGCCGCACCTGCTCCACCAGACGGGAGAGCAGGGAGATCTCTTCATGACGCAGCCCAGAAAAGGTCTCGTCCAGAAGCAGCAGTTTGGGCTCCAACGCCAGAGCCCGGGCCAGCTCAAGACAGCGCTGATTTCCCAGAGGGAGCTTTCCCGAGGGCATATCCGCCAGATGGGCAATCCCCACCTCTTCCAGCAGGGATAACCCCTGCCGCCGCACCGCTTCGGTCTCCCACCGGGCAAAGGAGGCGAAGACCCCCCGGTAGCGGGAGAGCCCCAACGCCACCATCACATTCTGAAGCACCGAAAGAGAGGTAAAGGGTTTCACCACCTGAAAGGTACGCCCCACCCCAAGGGCGGCCATGCGGTGAGGAGGGAATCCCCCCGTGGATGCCCCTTCGAAGAAGATCTTTCCCAGCGTGGGGGTATAGACCCCGGAGATGAGGTTGAAGCAGGTGGTCTTTCCCGCCCCGTTGGGGCCGATGAGCCCCAGAATCTCCCCCGGAGAAAGAGAGAAGGAGACCTGATCCACCGCCTTAAGCCCTCCGAAATGCTTGGAAACTCCCTCCAGCCGGAGCAGAAGATTATCCATGATGAGCCTCCCTTCTTCGCCGGGAGAAAAGGTGCCGCAAGAAGCTCTCTTCCCCCAGAAGCCCCCCGGGCTGAAAACGGATCATGAGAAGCAGAATGGCGGCGTTCAGCAGCATCCGGTAATCCACCAGAGGACGGAACAGCTCCGGGAGCACCCCCAGAATAAGGGCTCCCAGCACCGGCCCCCAGAGGGTGCCCATCCCCCCCAGCACCACCATGGAGAGCATCATCACCGAGAGGGGAAACCCGAAATCCGTGGCGCTGATAAAGCGCATCTGGTGGGCGTAGAGAGCCCCTCCAAGCCCCGCCATGGCGGTGCCGATCACGAAAGCCACCAGCTTGAACCGCACCGGCGAGACCCCCATACTGGAAGCGGCGGTCTCCTCCTCCCGGAGGGCAAAGCAGGCCAGCCCCGCCCAGCTCTTGGTGAAGCGCCGGGAGATCAGCAGGGTAAGGGCGAGAAAGAAGAGACAAAGGTAGAGAAAGTTCGCCCCCCGGAGCCGGGTACCGAAAAAGTAGATGCTCGGAATCCCCCCGATCCCCAGGGCCCCCCCGAAGAAGGGGACGTAGAGAAAGATGGACTCCACAATAAAGTTGATGCCGATAGTTGTAATAGCGAGAAAATCCTCCCGAAGCCGCAAACTCGGCATACCCAGCACGAGGCCGATGGAAGCGGTAATGAGAATCACCAGAGGCAGGGCCATCCAGAAGGTGAGCCCCCCTTTGGTGGTGAGAAGCGCCGAGGCATAGGCCCCGATGCCGAAAAAGGCGGCATGCCCCAGAGATATCTGCCCCGCATACCCCACAATGACGTTCAGCCCGCAGGCCACCATGGCCTGAATGGCGATAAAGCTTAGAATGGTAATGGAATAGTCGCTCACGGTCTCCCCCTCCTTACCTGTTCCCCAGAAGGCCGCCGGGCCGCCAGAGCAGCACCGCGATCATGGCGATAAAGGCCAGAGAATCCCTCGGAAGAGGAATGTTCGCATACCCGATGAGAAGGGTCTCCCCCACCCCGAGAAGCAGGGAGGCCAACACCGCCCCGGGAAGAGAGCCCAGCCCCCCCACCACGATCAGGGCGAGGCACTTGTAGGCAGGCACCGCCCCCATGGTGGGATAGACCTGGTTGAAGTAGATACCCACAAGAATTCCCGCCACCGCCGCCACGGCGGAGCCGAGAACAAAGGTCATGCTGATCACCAGGGAGGTATTGATCCCCATGGCCCCCGCCACATCCCGATCCTGGGAGGTGGCCCGCATGGCAAGCCCGAGTTCCGTCTTGGTGACGATAAACCAGAGGAGCAGAAGCACCACCCCGCTCACCACGTAGATGGAGAGAATCGCCGGAGAGATCACCACCCCCCGGAGGGTAATTCCCGAAAAGGGGAGTTCCGCAGGAAAGGAGAGAATATAGGGCCCTCCCACCAGGCGGAAGATCTCCTCCAGGGCAAGAAAGACCGCAATGCTTCCGATGAGAGGGACGAAGGGGGGATACTTGAGAAGAGGGGTATAGATCAACCGCTCGATGGCTACCCCTAGAAGGCTGCAGAGCACCATGGCCCCCGCCACCGCAAGGAAAAGACTCCCCGTAAGGGAGTAGAGATAGAGCCCCGCATAGGCTCCGGCGGCGTAGACTCCCGCATGAGCCACGTGGAGGATCCGCAGAACCCCGTAGACCAGAGCCAGCCCCAGGGTGATAAGGGCGTAGATGGCCCCCATGGCAGCCCCGTTCAGCAGTTGCTCTAAGAAAAGCTGCATAGCATATGTCGACCTCCAGAGAGAACCAGGATATGCTCCGCCGTAAAGGCTTCAATCCTTCAGACATTCGAGCATCCGAACACGCCCCCATGCAAAACCCGAAGAACCTCTCTCCCACGGAACGAAACCCATTCTAGCACAGGAAGAAAATCTCTGTCTAAAGAGTCTGAACACAGAAAACCTTCCACGCCCGAGAAAAACTATCTCATGCGTCACAGTCAACAAACGTACTCCGGATACGTGGAGCAATCGTCATGAACAACGCCTTCCTCCCCCTCGTCACGAAGACACCTCGCAAGGCCAAGAAAACGGAAAGGTTGAGGGAGGAGCCGTTCCCTCCCCCCTCAACCTTTCCGCCAAAAAACTCAAGCCTGGAAGGCGAGAGCGCTTCCGGACGGCTTTTCCACGATGAAACGTTCCGCCAATTTTCGCAGATCCTCTGCCGTACTACTAACTTCCGTAGCGCTACTGGAGACGCTCTCCATTGCGGCGGCCGTCTCTTCCATCGAAGCCGCTACCGTTTGCACCTGCTCGTCGGCGTTCTCCATCACCGAAGCGGTTTTATCAACGAGGGTGATAACTTCCCCCGCTTTATCAACTTCCGTTTCCGTGGCTTCAATGATCAACCTGATATCGTCCACGGAACTCTTCGTCGCCTCCATGATCTTTTCGAGAGCTTCTCCGGCCACGTGAGCGATGGCAACGCCCTCTTCCACGTCCTCTCGGCTTTTTCCCATGGAGGTGACTGCCGCGGCGGTTCCTTCAAAAATTTTCTCCACGAGTTCGGCAACTTCCCGCGCCCCTTGCTGCGACTGCTCCGCAAGCTTACGAACCTCGTCAGCGACCACGGCGAAACCCCTTCCGGCCTCTCCGGCACGCGCAGCTTCAATGGCGGCATTAAGGGCAAGGAGATTTGTCTGGTCGGCGAGCGAGGTTATCGTGGTTCCCACGACTCCGATTCGTTGAGAGTACTGATTGAGCTGCGAGATTATCTTCTCCGTCTCACTCACCGCGTCACGGATGCCCTCCATATGCCCGATGGAAGAGGAGACGGTCTCCTTCCCCTTTGATGCAGCTTCGGCCATGGAGTGCGAATTCTTACTGGCCCGGGATGCGATCTCCCTCGCGGCCTGAATGATCGTGTTCATCTCAAGGATATTCTTCGACGCTTCGATAGTGCAGCGACGCCCCGCCCCTATCTCTTCCGCCAACTTCATATTGCTCTCAGCGACTTCCTGTGTTGTGCTAGTCACCTCTTCGGAGGAGGCGGCGGTATTTTCCGAGAGCATAGAGAGCGAAATCGCCTTTTCTTGCAGATTGAAGATGACCGAACGCAGACCGTCCAACATCCCGTCGAGAGATCGCCCCACTGCGGAGAGTTCGTCGCTACCGGTCATGGCCGACCTGACCGTCAGATCGCCCTCCTTCCCCGCATGCGAAGTTGCGAGGAGAACGTTAACTGATCGCCGTATTGAGCGGATGGTCGTGAAAGCGATGATGGCCGCCGCCATGGCTACAAGGGCAGCCACAACGCCTATTGCGATATTTGCGACGGTCATTCTCTCTTTGTTATCCAGCGCACTATCCTCGGCGCCGATATCCAGGATCTCGCCGATATCGTTGATGTTGCCTCGCACACGTTTAAAGAGCGGATCCTCGGTGACTTCAATCGATCCGGGTGCCAGAGCCCCTGTACGGATATCGTCAATCTGCCTCTCCGACTCCCTGGCCCATGTCGGGAAATCCTGTTTTAAAGCGGCGAATTCGTCAAAAATGGATTCCGAACCTCCATTTAGGCGAAAAGGACTCCACTCCGCCTCGCTTCGAGAAAGAATTCTCTCCGCTTCGCCGAGGCGCTCGTTCACCTGCTCCACATTTTCACGGAAGTCCTTGAGGTGCTTCTCGAAATCCTTTCCGACTCCGTGATTCAGGATCGCCTGCTTGGCGACAAGTGCCTGATAGAGGTCACGGTCACCGTTAAGGACAAGGCTCTGCGCTACGAACGCCTCCTGATGAATGCGGGTCAGGAGATCGGCATAAATCATGTTGGCAGAGTACATCGAGAATGCCGAGGTGCCTATTATGCCAATGATAGGAATGAGCGCAAGAATCCACAAACGGGTTCGTAGAGTTAAACCTTTCATAGGGAACACCCCTTCATATTCGTATTTTGCGACTATTCAAATATTTTTGCCTAGACAGGCCTAGGTGTCCAAGCACGGCCCAAGAGAGCATCTCATCTCTCAGTAATGTAAGCCCACCAAAAACTATTCAGGTACCGGTAAGCCCCTCGAAAGCAAAGGCCGGAACCCGAATCGTATTCAGGGCCATCTTGAACTTTGCGGTGATCTGATGCAGGAACTCTCGGGAGAAAAGGAACTATTTTAAAACTAAATTCAATTTCCAGATCCAGATCTCTCACAATTATAGGGTTTTCTTTTGAGAAAGACAAGGAAAACCCTTGGAATACCTGGATTTTCGCGTGATAAAAAAGGAAAAATCTTTGAACGCCCAGATGCTCCCTGTCGTACAATTTGTGAAATTCTTCAGATTAATAAAGAGGGTTACTCTCCCCTCAAAACGCCTTTTACGGATAATCTCCTAATCAAGAGTAGTCAACGAAAGATTCCTGTCTGACGACAGCACACCTGCAAACCCATGAAAATCTGCACGAGAAAAAATCCATGCAAGAGAGCCGGAAGGTTTGTAAAAAACCCTCCGGCTCTCTTGAGCTTTCGAATGGACTAGTGCATCATTCCTGCTTATATTGTGGCTTTGGGTGAACCCCAGGAGCCGGAGCTTGTGTGTTCCCGGCAGCGACCATAGTGGTCGGCGAGTGCAGCTTTGCGTCGCGGAGAACCGGTGCTGGCACAGGACGTGCCAGCAAGCCGCAGTCGCGCCATGGACGGCGCGTCTGTGGCGACGGTTCGGAGCAGCAAAGCAAGGGAGCGGTTCGCCACTTTCGGAGCCGAGGGGACACACAAGCGGAGGCTCCCACCCAAGGGCACACTATAACGTGGAACAGCCCACGAGTGTGGTTGTGCAGATATAACGTTTGGAAGACGAAAAAACTAAGAGACCAGCCCCGCCGCCTTCAGAGCCTCGTCAATCCGGGGCTGATCGAAACCCACAATGAAAGTATCGTTTACCTCAATCACAGGCACCCCCCGCTGCCCCGTGCGGTTCACCATCTCCATGGCCATCTCCCGGTTGGCCCCCACGTCGATGTAGTCGAACTCCACTCCGAGACCTTCGAGATACTGCTTGGCCCTCACACACCAGGGGCAAGTTTTTGTACTGAAAACACGTACGCTCATGTAAAACACTCCTTTCATATACATCTGTCCAGATCCCCGAAGAAAAACCTTTAGGGGAATCCCAATCCTTGAGAAAGCCCCCAAATGATCCTGTGAGATTCTTAAGGGGCTTCCTTCACTTTTCACCGCCGATAATACCCCTAGTAGGTATATAAGGCAAGTGGGTAATTTTACGGATTTTCCCCGGAAGGTGCCGCAGGGTTCCGCAAAAAACGTTTCCGGCCCCGACAGAAAAAACCGTCGGGGCCGGAAACGTGTGTGTGTGTGTGGTGTGATGCTCTTCCTCATACCGGCGAGTGCCCGCAGGAGGGAGAAGATATAGCAAAGAATCTCCGTAACACATCTATGCGATCATAGACCGTGGAGTGTTACAGACAATGGAGACTGCTGACACATCGTACGGTATGGCAGATCTCATAGCAGGCTTATGGCAAGCTCTCCACGAGGGAGAACCCGCCGCCACATCTTCCGATGCCGCCTCGTCCGCTCCGCAGTACCATACGGTGCAGCACTCTTTCTATCAGTAGCAGTTCTCCATCCCCTTTTCCCGGGCTACGTCGGTCCAACCTGGGACGGGGGGAAAGCATTGATCTTCCGGAAGGCTCTCGATCTCCACGAAGACGGGCCCCGAGAGGGCAAAGGCTTTTTGCAGGATTTCCCAGGGGTTCTCCCCCTCGTTGATGCTAAAGGCGGTGAAGCCGAAACCCCGAGCCACGGTACAGTAATCGGTTTCGGAGAAGTCCGTGGCAAAAAAGGTTTCTTCCCCTTCGTAGGCATCGGTGCCCCGGATCCATCCGAAGCAGCGGTTATGAAAGAGAATCACCGTAATGTCCGCTCTGTTCCGGGCTATGGTCTCAAGCTCTCCGGTGCAGAAACCCAAGCTTCCATCCCCGGTGAGATTGATCACCTTACGCCCGCCTCCGGCCTTCCAGGCTCCCAGAGAGGCAGCGGTAGCGTATCCCAGAGCCCCCTGAGAGAAGTTGGAGATAAAGGAGCGTCCCGCTTCGGCAATCTTGAGAAACGCCGCAGGGTAGACCGCACTGATACCGGGGTCCGCCACATAGAGGGCGTCTTTTGGAGCGGTCTCCTGAAGGGCCTGCACAATCGTAACGGGGTGTATCGTGGAAGAGAAGGCTCCCCGCCGTCCGGCGCAGAGAACTCCATACTCCTCTCGTTTCTGCCGGATGTTTTCGGCCCAGCTTTCGTCTTTGCAGATCTGCAAAGGCTCCTCTCGAAGGATCTCCAGCATGCGCTGCAGGGTTGCCTTGAGATCCCCGAAGAGGGTTACCGCCTGGGGGTAGTTGTTCCCCAGTTCACCCTCGGAGGCATCAATCTGCAGAAGAAGCTGCTCGGTGTTCCAGAGGGGTTTTTTCCATCCGTCTGTCCCTGCGGAGTCGGTGCTGCACCCCAGAAAGAGAAGGGCCTCCGCCTCCGCCACAACGGCATTAGAGAAACTAGTACCCCCCCGGGCGCCGATGCACCCAAGAGAGAGAGGATGGGTCTCTGCGATCCCCCCCTTACCTCCGATGGTGGTCCCCACGCCATAGCCGAGAAGCTCTGCAAGAGCCTGCACCTCTTCGTAGGCCTTGGAAAGATGCACCCCCTGACCGCAGAAGAGCACCCCCCGCCCCTTTCCCCGAAGCTCCTTCAGCGCCTGCCGGATGTCCTCATCCGCCGCCTGAAAACGCTGCCCCGGATAGGTGGCAAAGGCCTCCTGGGCGTAGAGGTCTGAAACCTCCAGATCCTCCTGAAAGATATTCATGGGGAAGCGCATATGCACCGGTCCCGGACGCCCGGTGGTAGCGAGCCGGAAGGCCCGACGCACCAGAAAGGGGATATCCTGAGCCCGACGAACTTCGAGGCTCTCTTTTACAAAGGGGGCGAAGATCGCTTTATGATCGCTTCCGGTGAGCATGTTTCTCTCGCCGTAGTAGAGGGGGATGTCCGAGGTGATGACGATAATCGGAATGCAGGAATCCCGGGCCTCGATAACCCCCGGAAGCATATGGGGAGCCCCCACGCTGGGACCCTCACAAACTCCGGGAGCCCCGGAAACTTTGGCGTAGGCCTCGGCCATGAAAACCGAGTTGCGCTCGTCCCGAACGAGAACATGCTCTATATGAGGAAAGGTTTTCCACTCCCTGTAGAGATCCAGCGTGGTCTCTCCGGGAAGGCCAAAA
This sequence comes from uncultured Synergistaceae bacterium, assembly GCA_964539095.1. Lineage (GTDB taxonomy): Bacteria > Synergistota > Synergistia > Synergistales > Aminiphilaceae > DAIPKP01. The sequence goes on along the minus strand of CAZIFL010000056.1, from coordinate 2,364 downwards.
ACCGTTTTCACACCGTACTGCCGCAACATTTCAAGAAGGATTCGTCCCGCCTTCATGCCACACCACGTCTCCCTTCATCCGCCCTCTTGGGCAGATCACTTTTGAGCAGCCCAAGGAGCCAAATACAGAACTCTCTACCCCCCTTAAGAGAGATAAAAAGGAGAGAACCTGCGAAAACAGGGGGGGTTTTGAGAAAAAAAGGCTCTCTGCTGCTCATCATTGATGCGTGACACGCCGCATTTTCACATGTTTTCCCCTCTTTGTCAAATGTCTCTCCCCATCCTCACATCCTCAGGGGGGATCTTTTTTGCAGAAAAAGTGGAAAAAACTTGAAAAACGCCCTTCCTCACTGCTTTTCCCCTTGACGGCCCTGGAAAGAACCGATAGCCTGTGAAAAGAAGTTTCTATTTCTGCACATCGGGAAAGTGAGATCATCAGAATGCCACGAAAACGGGAATCTCCGGATCAGAAAATTCTTTTTGCCCCTCCCCCCCAGGAAGATCCCCAGGTAGTCTATATGCGGATCCCCGAAAGGGTTTCTCTGGAGGATGGCCTTCATCTTATCAAAGAGTGCTCCGTTCTTGGGGTGGATTCGGAAACCACCGGTCTGGACCCTCATAAAAGCCGCATGCGCCTTCTTCAGATAGCCGGGGAGGGTCAGCCGGTGTTGCTTATCGACCTCTTTGCCCTCTCGGGAGAAGAGGAGTGGATGCGCTTGGAATCCTTCTTCCAGGAAGACAGAATTTTAATTTTCCAGAACGCCCGGTTCGATTTGAAGTTCCTCGCCCGCTACCGTATCTTTCCCCGGGGGCCTCTTTTCGATACCATGATCGCCGCCCAGCTTCTGGATGCCTCGGAGGAGAAGCGAAGCCACAGTCTTAAAAATTTGGTGAAGCGCTATCTGGGAGAATCGCTCCCCAAGGAGATGCAGACAAGCAACTGGGCCGCACCCCAGCTCACATCCCAGCAGCTTCTCTATGCCGCACGGGATGCGGCGGTGCTTCTTTCTCTTCGAGAAGCTCTCATCCCCAAACTGAAGGAGAAAAAACTCATCTCCATCGCCAAGATCGAGTTCGACTGTATCCCCGCGGTGGCGGCCATGGAGTACCGGGGGATCCCCCTGAGCAGGGATCGCTTCTCTCGGCTGCGGAAGGAGCTGGAGGAGGAGCAGCACAAGACACGGCAAAAGCTTCTGGAGGCCCTCCACCAGGGGCCTCAGGGAAAGAGATCGGGACAGAAGTCCCTTTTCGAGGACCCCCAGATTATCAACCCCGACAGCCCTAAACAGATTCTTCAGGCCCTTCAGTGGCAGGGCATTCCGCTTAAGAGCAGCTCCCGGAAGGAGCTGGAGAAGCTGGCCCCCCGTTTTGAGGTGGTCCGGCTTCTTCTGGAATACCGACACGTTGCCAAGGCGGTGCAGGCCTTCGGCAAAACCCTGGAGCGTTTTCGCCATCCTCTCACGGAACGCCTCCACCCTCACTACAGCCAGCTTCGAACCCCCACGGGGCGTTTTACCTGCTCCGCCCCGAATATTCAGCAGATTCCCCGGGATATCCGCTTCCGGCGCTGTTTTGAAGCTCCTCCGGAGAGAATGCTCGTCATAGGGGACTACTCTCAGATCGAACTGCGGGTGGTGGCGGAGATCAGCGGAGATGCTCGGATGATCCGGGCCTACCGGGAGGGTGCAGATCTACACTCTCTCACCGCAGCGCTTCTTACGGAGAAATCCCCAGAGCAGGTGCTCCCTCGGGAACGGCAGCTCGCCAAGGCGGTGAACTTCGGCCTCATCTACGCCATGGGGGCGGCGGGGCTGAAGAGCTACGCCGAGGGCACCTTCGGTATTCCCATGACCGATGAGGAGGCCCGGAACTTCCGTAAGCGTTTCTTTCAGGCCTATCCGGGGATCGCCGCATGGCACGAGCGGGAACGGGTCTCCCCTTCGCAGGAGCTGCGCACTCTGGGGGGGCGCCGACGCATCCCAAGCCCTTCGGAGACTCTCCCGGGAAGGCTCAACACCCCGGTACAGGGGACGGCGGCGGATATGCTGAAGCTTGCCCTGGGGCTGCTCTTCTTCCGTCTCTCTCTTCAGGAGGACTATCTTGTGGGATGCGTGCATGATGAAATTTTGTTGGAATGCCCGGAGTACCGGGGGGAGGAGGTAGCAGCCATTCTGAAAGAGAGCATGGAGGAAGCGGGAGCCAAACTGCTTCCTCGGGTTCCCGTGGAAGCCAAGGTGGCGCTGGGAAAGAGCTGGGGGGAGAAACCCTAGCGGCCCATTCCTAAGGAGCCGGAGCTTGGGTGTCCCCGGTAGCGACATAGTGGTCGGCGAGTGCAGCTTTGCGTCGCGGAGAACCTCCTGGTGGC
>CAZIFL010000055.1:0-13261 GCA_964539095.1 uncultured Synergistaceae bacterium | reverse complement strand
CACAAGCGGAGGCTCCCATTCCAAGGCACAATATAATGTGGAACAACCCACTAGGAAAAAAGATCCTCCCCGGAGCTTTCCGACTCACTCCTACGGATACCTTCCGCCAGCCCTTTCACGGAGTTGCGCAGAAACCGGCGCTCCCGCTTCGCCATATCCGTAGGAAAGGTCTCCACCCCCCAGAGCAGCGGGTCTTCTCTCGGAAGCTCCTCAGTCAGGGAATCGAGAAAGAGTTCATAGCTCCAGGAGGAATCGCAGGAGAGCATATCCCGCCAGAGAAAACCCTCCTCCCGAAGCCGGGAGGTAATAAAGCCATGCCAGAAATACATCTGTTCCTCGTGGAGGTCGAGCATCCTCCCGGGCTCCCGGCTCATGCCGCAGTGGCCGTAGCAGAGAGCGGTACTTTCGAGATTCCTCATGATTGCAAGGGAGCGCATGTACTCCTCGAAGAAGAACTTGTGCGGTGTCCCCGGCCGAAGGTAGGGAAGGCCGTGAGGATTTTTCCCCAGTGAGGCGTGGTGCATTCCCGCGGCATCTCCCGTAAAGAGCAACGCTTCTCCCGGAAATCCCTTGTAGAGAAAGACCGCGTGATAGGGAGCATGCCCCGGCGTAAGGATGGGCTGCATCTCCTGGGGGAGTGCGTCGGGGGATACAGCAATTTTTCCGCTCTCCACGGGGCGGGGAAAGCCGTAGGCCTCCGCCAGCGGCCCCAGCGTTTTACGGCTCGCATGGGCGAGAATCTCCGGCCGCACGAGAAAGGTCTCTCCTCCGGGTGGTACCCAGATACGCGCTTTTGGAAAGATCTCTGCAAGATGCCCCACCCCTCCGGCGTGATCCAGGTGGATATGTGTGAGGAGAATCCAGGCAGGATCCGGAAGATGAAGCCGGGCAAAGTCCTGACGCAGCTTCTCCACCACCGCTGCAGGGCCGGGATCGACAAGATAACAGCTCCCCTCGGGCTCCGTCAGAACCCAGGGGGAGAGGTACCCTCGAAACCCCTCGTAGTTCATAGGGAGATCAAGATGGTAGAGGTTTTTTCCGGTACGTTCACACGAAAAAACACATTCTTTGACAGAGCATCTCTGCTGTTCCATAACGAAAATCCATCTCCTTTCCGGAGAGTGTCAACATTCTTCGCACTCCTCTTTAAGCCCACCGCAATCAGTGGGTTTTCGGCGTCCCCGGGAGAGCGAGCTGCGATTTCAAGGCCCGGCGATAGCGATGGACCCGGCTTATGTACGCTCGCACAAAGGCCCCCAGATAGCGGATCAGCGCTTCATCTTCGCTCCCCGTGGCTCGAAGGTAGCGAGAGAGAAGAAGCACCCCTGCGGCAACGCCAAGATCGGGATCGTGAAGAGATTCTTCCCGGGGGATACCGTTGGCCCTCATGAGGCGGGAGTGGATGGACCACATCACCTGCATCACTCCGGCGGCGCCGTAGGGGCTCCGAGCCCGGGGGTTGAAGTGACTCTCCACGTGCCCCACCGCCACGGCAAAGTCGAGAGGAAGTCCGTACTTGTTGCTGTAGTGCACGAAAGCCCCCGCCTGGCGCCAGATTTCGGAGCTTCGCAGATGGCCTCCATGCCGACGGATATAGCGCACCAGCAGAGCCACACGTTGCTGATCCTCGGGCTCCATCTGGGGAACCCGAAGAAGCCCTCTGGCATGGTAGCGATTCCCCCAGTCATAGAGATCGCGCACCGAAAGCCCCTCCCGAGCAAGTTCCTCCTCCAGAAGAGCCACCACAGGCTGAATGACCTCGGGGATCTCCACGAGAGTAGGCTTCGGAGAAAAGGGGGATGAGAACGGCAACAATCTCTTGCCGAGAAGTCCAAGAGAGATTGCTCCCAAAACTGCAAGAGCCCAGCAGATTCGTTTTTTCCAGCATGGCCGTATTCGGTATTGCATCGCCCAAGGAGTCTCCAGATTAATAAGATTGCACCCCCCGAGCACGTTGTCTTATGGGGAGAGTTTCAAAGTATACACGACTGCACAACAAAGGGAAACCGACGGAAGTCCTTTCCTCCGTCGGTTTCCCTGCAAATCACATAGAGCTATGGGTAGCCTGCTAACGTCTCATCCCGCTTTTTCCGAAAAGAATCGCACTATTTCTTAGGAGATCCGCAGGTTTTCCTTACCAAGAGGAAGCACGAGGGTGAAGGAAGATCCCTCTTCCAGGGGCTCCAACAGAATGCTTCCGCCGTGAAGCTCTGCTGTACGTTTTACGATGGCGAGCCCCAGACCGTACCCCCCCTTCCCCCATTCGCCTCGGGAGCGGCTGGGCTCTCCCCGCTGAAAACGCTCGAAGATACGCTCTCGAAGCCGAGGGGGAACCCCCACGCCATTATCCCGCACCGAAAAGGCCCAGACATCTTCGCGCAGATCCAGAGATACCCGGACAGAGCCTCCGGGGTTGCTGTCGTACCGTTCCCATGTATATTTCACCGCATTTTCCAGAAGGTTCGAAAGGCAACGCACGAGCCCTTCCCGCCATCCAAAATAGGGAGCCTCGCGAGGGAGCTGAAGATCCCACTGGATATGCTCCGCCCGAGGGAGGATCTGAGCACTTGCAACGGCACTTGCGGCAATTTCTGCGAGATCAATATCCTCTTTCATCTGGTGTGAGAGGCTTTTCTCCGCCTCCAGCCGCGAGAGAAGCAGAAGATCGTCCACCAGCTCGGTCATGCGCTCCTGCTGATCGAGAATCCGCTGGAGATACTGCTGATCCTCCTCGGAGGCCTTTTCAAAAAGCAGCTCCGTCGCTGCCCGAATCACCGTAAGGGGTGTCTGGAATTCGTGCCCCGCATCCGCCACGAAGGCCCGGCGAGCCTCTTCGAGACGGTGCTGCTCCGTCACATCCTGAAAGACCGCCACGGCACCGCAGGAAGCGGGGGCACTCTGCACAAGGATACGGGCGGATTCTTCATCGCGAAGGGTAACGCTCTCGCTCCCAGGCTCTCCCCGAAGAGCCTGCTCCACACACTCCACCATCCGAGGTTCCCGGAGAAGCCCCTGAAAGGGATCTCCCTGTCGGGGCTCCCGCCGGAGGAGGGCTCCGAGAGGGGGATTGGCGTAGCGAATCTCCCCCTCCCGATTAACCACAAGAACCCCCACCGGAAGAGAGGCGAGAATGAGCTGCAACCAGGTGCGTTCCTCCCGCAGAACCTCCTCCACCTCGGTTCGTTTATCCAGAAATTCCCGAAGCCCCCGGGCAAGATCCGCCACCTCCTCGGTAACACCCCATCTTCCGGGTGAGAGAACGGGGGGCACACCCTCCCGGGCGGAGCGGGCAAGCTCTACAAGAGGGCGCACCAGAACCCGGGCGGCCCAGATCCCCCCCAGAAGGGCGAGGCCTCCTGCCGTAATAAGAGCCAGAAAGAGAGATCGTCGTCCCGCCAGAAGCACTTCCTTCATCTGGGCTTGAGAGTAGGAGAGCCGGAGCACGTGGGGCTCTCCCTGCCACACTATTCTTTTGGCGTAGTAGAGCATTTCCGTGTCGAGAGAGCGGCTGTATCTCCCCGCAATCCCCTCGCCAGAGCGAAATGCCTCGGCGATCTCCGGGCGGTTCTTATGGTTATCCATGCTCTCGGAAGATGCCTCCGAATCGGCCAGCACAATCCCTTGCGAATCCACCAGGGTGATTCTGCACCCTGAAGATGCAGCAATTCCAGGGATAAATTCCTTCAAACTTTCTCTCGAAATTCCGTCAAAGTGCAGTATCACCATATCGGAGAGAACGGAAAGATTCTCCCGGGCTCCCCGGGTCATCTGGCTCTCCAGAGCCCGGTTCTGAAAAAACAGGGCCAGCAACACCACCAGGAGTATGCTACCCCCCATGAGGGCGATAATGCGTATGCGAAGCGTTTTCACCTGGGTTTCCTCCATTCAAGAGAATAGCCCCGCCCCCGGATGGTATGCACGAGAAGGGGGTGTTCCGGATCGTCCTCAACCTTGCGACGAAGCCGGGATATATGCACGTCCACGGTGCGGGAGTCTCCTCCGTAGTAGCCCCAAACCTTGTGAAGAAGCTCCTCTCGAAGCACCACCTTCCCCCGGCGGAGGAGAAGCTCCTCCAGAAGGCGGTACTCCGTAGGGCTGAGTTCGAGAATTACATCGTTCAGGCGGAACATTCCCGCCTCCACATCCCACTCCAGGGGCCCCTCCACCATGTGCTGCTCCTCCGGAGCCTTTCGGGTACTTCGCCGGAGAAGGGCCTTTACCCGGGCCATGAGTTCGTTCATGGAGAATGGTTTTTTCATGTAATCGTCTGCCCCAAGCTCCAACCCCGCCACCACGTCCCGCTCATCCCGCCGGGCGGTGAGCATGAGAATGGGGACATCCCGGGTCTTTCGGTACTGCCGTACACGCCGGCAGATCTCCCATCCGTCCATGCCGGGGAGCATGAGATCCAGCAGAATGAGGTCCGGCACAAGAGTCTCTGCCATATCCAGGGCGGTATCCCCGTCGCGGGCACGCTCCACAAGATAGCCGTGGCGCCGGAGCCCCTCGGCGATGAGATCCCCCAGGGAGATTTCGTCCTCCACCACAAGAATCCGCTCACCCGGCACGAGATATCACTCCAGATCTCCCGCCCCGGGCTTTTCTGATTTAGGGCGGCGATGCTGGGAAGCTCGTTCCACCTTCCCCGAGACCATGTAGATAATCCGCTCCGCAAGGTTGGTGGCGTGATCCCCCGCCCGCTCCAGGGTGCGGGAAACTGCGATAAGCTCCGTGGCGGGACGGATCATCCGCGGGTTTTCCATCATCAGCACCAGCAGCTCGCGAAAGATCTGGTGTTCGAGATCGTCCATATAGTCGTCCATCCGGCAGACATCCCGGGCCGCCTGAGTATCCCGATCGAGAAAGGCCCCTAGGGAGGTATCCACCATCTTTTTGAGATGCGTAGCCATGGCGGGGATGTCGATGAGGGGCTTTACCAACCCCGCCTCGGCGAGGCGAAGGGCAGATTTTGCCACCGTCACCCCATGATCTCCGATACGTTCGAGATCCACCGCCATAAAGAGAATCGCCGAGATGGTGCGCAGATCCAACGCCACCGGCTGGTATCGGGCGATGATCTGCAAGGCCCCGCTCTCGATTTTTACCGTAAGATCATCCAGCCGGTCATCCCCAGCGATAACCTCCCGGGCAAGCTCGGTATCCTGCTCTTTCAGAGCCCATACTCCCCGGCTCACCGCATCCTCCGCCAGCGTTCCCAGGCGGAGAAGATCCGTTTCAAGGACCTTGAGTTCCTGATCAAAGGCTCGACGAACATTTATTCCGTTCATTTTTCTCCCCTCTTTCTTGTCATCCCCAGCATACCCCTCACCCTTCGAAGAAAAAGGGGTCTTCCTTCTCTCGATTCTAACCGAAACGGCCGGTAATGTAGTCTTCGGTTTTCTGTTTCTGGGGAGAGGTGAAGACCGTGCGGGTCTCTCCGAACTCGATCACCTCTCCCATGAGGAAAAAGGCGGTGTCGTCGGAAATCCGGGCGGCCTGCTGCATATTATGGGTTACGATAACCACAGTATAGTCTTTTTTTAATTCACGGACAAGTTCTTCAATCCGGGCGGTAGCCAGAGGATCCAGGGCGGAGGTAGGTTCATCCATGAGAAGCACCTCGGGAGCCACCGCTATTGCCCGGGCGATGCAGAGTCGCTGCTGCTGCCCCCCCGAGAGAGAGAGGGCGGGAGAGGAGAGCTTATCCGCCACCTCATCCCAGAGGGCGGCTCGTTTGAGACTCTCTTCCGCAATCCCCCGAAGAGCATCCCGATCTTTGATGCCGTGGAGCCTGGGACCGTAGACGAGATTCTCCCAGATTGAGGTGGGAAAGGGGTTGGGGCGCTGAAAGACCATGCCGATCCGACGGCGGAGCCCGATGCAGTCCACTTTCTCTTCATAAAGATTCTCTCCGTCCAGGAGGATCTTTCCCTCGATGCGGCAGGAGGGAATGAAGTCGTTCATCCGGTTGATGCACCGCAACAGGGTGCTCTTACCGCACCCCGAAGGGCCGATAAAGGCGGTCACCGTCTTGGGACGCATATCCAGAGAGATGCTACACAACGCCTGGGTATTCCCATAATAGAGATCCAGATCTATAACAGAAAGTTTTGAAAGGGTATCCATACTGTATGTCCTCCTGACCTTGGGGTGGGGAACTTAACGGCGTCCCCGACGTAGCCGGGCTCTCCAGAGAATTCCCGTAAGGGTAACGCCGAGCACCAGGATAAGCAGCACCAGGGCAGATCCATATTGAATGGGCCGGGTCTGTTCGATATTCACTCCCGCCGTAGCGAGGACAAGAATGTGGTAGGGGAGGGCCATCACCTCGGAGAAGAGGCTTTTTGCCGCATGGGGGATGAAAAACGCCGCTCCGGTAAAGATGATGGGAGCGGTCTCCCCCGCCACACGCCCCACGCTGAGAATGGCTCCCGTAAGAATGGAGGGGAACGCTGCGGGAAGCACCACCTTGTAGATGGTCTGCCATCGGGTAGCTCCCAGGGCATAGGAGGCATGACGGTAATCCTGCGGCACTGACTGAAGCGCAGACTCCGCAGCACCTACGATAACCGGAAGAGCAAGACACCCCAAGGTAAGCCCCGCCGCAAGAAGGGAGGAGCCAAAACCCAGAAAGATGCAGAAAAAGGAGAGCCCGAAAAGACCGAAGACAACAGAGGGAACCCCCGCAAGACTTCGGATGGCCAGGCGAAGAAACCTGGTAAAGAAACCTCCCTGAGAGTACTCCACCAGATAGACCGCGGTGGCTACCCCAATAGGAAAGGAAAAGAACATGGAGACCCCAATGAGCTGAAAGGTACCGATAAGGGGGGTGAGGATGCCTCCCTTAGTCATGGAATCCCGGGGAGGCTGCGAGATGAACTCCCAGCTCAACACCCCCGCTCCTTTGGCCAGAAGAAAGGCGAGAATGCTCCCCAGGAGAAGCACAATACCTCCCATAATCCCCCAGAGAAGCCACGTCATCATGCGATCCCGGGCTTTGCGTGCCGCCAGCATCAGCGCATCACCTTTCCTTTCTTCTCTATCCAGAGGGCCAGGCCGTTGATGGCCAGGGTGAGCAGCAGTAGCAGTATACCCGCAAAGAAGAGCGCATGGTAGTGATCAGAGCCCACGGGGGTCTCCCCCATCTCGGCGGCAATGGTGGAGGTGAGAGGGCGCACGGGGTCAAAGAAGGATCGGGGGACGATGGCCGCCCCTCCTGCCGCCATGAGAACCACCATGGTCTCCCCTACAGCCCGAAGCACTCCGAGCAGTGAGGCCTGAAGAATCCCCGGCAAGGCTGCGGGGATAACCACTCCCCGGATGGTCTCCCATCGGGTGGTTCCAAGAGCGTAGGAGGCATCGCGAAGATCCTTGGAGACCGCCCCGAGACTATCCTCCGCCAGGGAGGCCACCACGGGAATGACCATAACCCCCATGAGAACCGAGGCATTGAGCAGATTCAGCCCCGAGAGAAGCCCCAGAGACTGCTGCAGCCAGGGGGCGAGAATCACCATACCGATAAAGCCGAGCACCACGGAGGGGAAAAAGCCCAGCACCTCAAGCACGGGCTTGAGCCACTCCCGAAGGGCGGAAGGACAGACCTCCGAAAGAAAGACCGCCGCCCCGATACTGATGGGGAGGGCTATGAGAGAAGCTGTAAGCGTAACGCATAAAGATCCTGCAATAAGAGGCAACATGCCGAAATCAGGAGGATCCGCGGTGGGATACCAGTAGTTTCCGAGAAGCACCTCCATAAGGGACGCTTCCCGAAGCAGAGGGAGCCCCTCCTGGAGGAGAAAGTAGAGAATGAAGAGCATCACCGCTATTCCCGAAGAGGCGAGAAGAGTGATCAGTACCTCGGGAGCGCGATCCCCCCTCATGGGTATACTGTGCTTTTTCGTCATGACCTATCCCCTTTGCTCAATACCTTGAACTATCCACGAAGGTTCTTCCGCTTGCCGCTCCATCATGGAAACTGTCTCTTCCGGGAAGTGTAGCGGGTGGATGCAACAGCCTCGTTGCGGAAGCGTAACAGCCTGGTAACAAGCCGGAAAGAACTGCAAAAAGAGGGATTTTTTCACCTTGAGAGAAAAGGGACAACGCCCCTGGAAGACTCTCCAGGGGCGTTGTTACAGAAGACATACACCGCTTTACATCCAAGTGTGCTTTTCCGAAAATAATTTGCTAGGGAAAACTCCGCTCCAGAGCATACTCTCCGTTATTTTCATCCAACCGAAACCGCCGCACTGCATCCTGAAGGGCTGAGGCCTTTTCACCGGTTTCATCCAGCCTCCGGGCCATCTGTTCCGCCGCCTCGGACACCTCCCTAGTAACCGAGGAAACCGAGTGGACTTCCTCCTCCAGAGTTCCGATAGATTTGGTAACGCTTTCGATGGAGGTAGCCATCTCCGATGTGGCTGCCGCCTGCTCCTGGGAGACAGCAGCGATGTTCTGCATAGACTCATTTACCTCTCGAATGGCAAGAAGCTGCTCTTCCAATTTATCCCGGGCTTCTTCCGCCTCCCCCGCAGTCTTTTTCATGAGCTCCGCCACATCTTGGGTAATGTCCATAGAAGTGTTGGACTGGCTCCGGAGATCCTCGATGATCTCCCCCACCTTCCGAGCGGCCTTGTTGGATTCCTCCGCGAGTTTCCGAACCTCTTCCGCCACCACGGCAAAGCCTCGCCCCGCCTCCCCCGCCCGGGCGGCTTCAATGGCGGCATTCAGAGCCAGCAGATTGGTCTGGTCTGCAATTCCCGTGATGGTTGTAACGAAACCCACCACCTGATGCACCGATGCATCCAAAGCTCCCAGAGACTCCGTGCTTATCTCAGATTTTTCTCCCACCCTCTTCATATTCTCGATAACGCCCCGCACTTGAGCCACCGCAGTCTCCGCCGTATTCAGGGCACGGGAAGCCGCTTCAGCACCATCCGTGGCAGACTGGGCGGCTGCGGAAGCTCCCCCTGCTACCTCCTCAATACTGGCGTTGGCCTCTTGAAGAGATTGGGAATTTTCCCGGAAAGTCTGGAGCATTATATCCATGGAACTTCGAATCTCCTCCACAGATCCCAGGGTTTTCTGGGAGAGAGCCCCCAGGGAGGAGACGTTTTCCTCGGTAACACTGGCCTCCCGGGACACCAGGCCAATAAGGCTTCGGAAGGTATCCAGCATATGGTTCAACCCCTTGCCGATCCCGTGAATTTCTGTCTTCCCTCTATCCGCAAAGGAGATGGTAAGATCTCCCTGGGCTCCACGTTCAGCCAAATCCAAAAGCCCCCGGATATCCCGGGAGAGAGAGCGCATCACCGGTATGAGAAGAAGGAGCACCGCAAGGATGGTAAACCCTCCGAGGAAGAGAAGCCAGAGAGAGATGCCTCCTATGAGCATCCTGGTGGTTTTCAGGGGATAGGCGATGCCCACCCGAAAATCCTGTTCCGTGGAGGCAAAGAACATACGGATCATTTCCCCTTCCATGGCATAGTTGCCGTACCCTTCCTCCTGGCGCAGAAGGAGGCTGCCGAATTCCACAAAACTGGAAGATAGAGCCTGGCTGGGTTTCGAGACGTTCTCCTTGAGGATCCATTCCTTTTGAGGAGCCACCAAAACATTTCCCTTACCGTCGAAAAGATAACCCTCTCCAGATCCCATCACCCGAAGAGCTCCCACAAGCTGGGAAAGGTACTCCAGATCCATATCCACGGTCATCACACCGAGAAGGGCTCCCTTTGCAGTATAGAGCGGTGTGGTAAGGCTGATCACCACCTGTCCCGAAGAGACATCAATGTAGGGACTCGTAAGGGTTATTCCCTTGCTTTCCAGAGCTTCCTGATACCAGGGGCGCTGCCGGGCGTCGTAATCCTTCCCCTCATCCCATCCGGAACCCACCGCCACTCGTCCGTCGCTCGCCAAGCCAAAGTAGATATTCAGAGCCCCCCGAGACAAAAAGCGTTGATAGAGCCGCACCATGGCAACCTCTAAAGGGCCCTCCTCCAAAACTCCTTGGGTGGAGAAATGCTCCTGCACCATATCCGCCCCTGCCAGAAGGATATTCTCCATTCCTGCAAAATAAAGATTCACCTCACTTGCAGCCTCTTGAACCACGGAAATTCCCGTGGTATCCACCATCTCAGAAAAAGTTTTTCCCGTGCGGAAATAGACCATCCCCACCATACAGGAGATGGCCAGCATGATTCCAATCCCCAAAATCCAGAGCCTCGAACGAATTGTCATCTTCTTCCCCCTATCTTCTTGCTAACTATACAGGGAGTGGACAAAAACCCCCTATTCGCATGCTTTCCACGCTCTTTCAAGCTTTGGAAAGACCCTGCAGGGAGGTTTCTTCCGTATGTAGTAAAGAAAATACCGACAATTAAAATAAAGCATGGATACAATCACCCTCTCACCAGAAGACATTATACCTTATAACGTATACATGTCTATTCGTATGAAGATGAAAATCCACGTTGGCTATTGGAAAATATTGCGCACTGGAGAAACATCAAGCGATATTTCTCCACGATCCGGTGCAAGGCTTACCCAGTTACTGCGAGGTTCCTGTACATGACGCCACCCTCACTCACTCTGCAGGTCTGATCAGGTATGGGGCTTTGCGATATCCAGCACGCTTACCCACCTGCATTGCCGTATCAGGTTCGCTTACGCTGTGTGCCATGTCCTTCCTATTGCTTCCTTCAGACCCTGCCGTTACCAGCAACGCCCTTGCAATTCGGATTTTTTCCCCTGGTCGGGGCAGTTCCTGCTTCTTGCAGCAGGACGGAGTTCCTCGCCACGCTGGGCAAACCGAAAGAGGGCGAACCCGAAGGTCCGCCCTCTTAAACCCCTGATACCCGGCGCACAGAATAACGAAAGGCCCTTACAGAGTAAACTTCTGGATAGCTCCGTTCAGGCGGCCCGCCTCCTCCGCCATGCTCTGGGAGCTTTGAGCGATGGTCTCCGCTGCGGAAGATGCCTCTGCGGTAGCTGCGGAGACGGAGCCCACACTCCCCTCAAGCTTGGAGATGGATTCCGTTACGCTTCCCACGGCCTCCGCCATCTCGGAGCTTGCGGCGGCCTGCTCCTGCGATACTGCGGCAATGTTCTGCATGGCCTCGTTCACCGCCTGGATCGCCGCAAGCTCCTCTTTAAGCTCCTCCTGGGCTTCATAAGCCTCGGCTACGGTGCTCTGCATGAGTTGTGCCGCCTCTCGGGTCATGGATATGGAGGAATCAGACTGCTTCCGAAGACCTTCGATGATCTCCCCCACCTTCCGGGCGGCCTTGTTGGACTCTTCCGCAAGCTTGCGAACCTCCTCCGCCACCACGGCGAAGCCTCGCCCTGCCTCGCCGGCCCGGGCAGCTTCAATGGCAGCGTTCAGGGCGAGCAGGTTGGTCTGATCCGCAATTCCCGTGATGGTAGAGACAAAGCTCGTGACGTCATTAACGGAAGAGGCGAGCTGGGAGATGGCCTGAAGGCTTGCTTCGGAGCGGCTCCCCACCACACCGATATCCTGAATAACCTTGTTTACCCGGGAGGCGGCGCTCTCGGCAGTGCTCATGGCGCGAGCCGCCGCCTCGGCCCCCTCGGTGGCGGAGTGAGCTGCGGAGGTTGCTCCACTGGCCACCTCTTCGATGCTGGCGTTGGTCTCTTCCAGAGCCGCCGCATTATCCCGGAAGGTTCCCTCCATGATCTCCATGGTTCCTCGAATCTCTTCCATGGATCCCACAGTCTGCTGGGAGAGCGCCGCCAGATGCTCCGCATGCTCTGTGGAAGCCACCGCTCCGGATCGGGCGGTGCCGATAAGCCCCCGGAGGGAGAGAAGCATCTTGTTAAGAGCCTCCCCAATATGATGGATCTCCGTACGCCCCTTCTGGTTGAAGGTTACCGTGAGATCCCCCGCCCCCACCCGCTGGGTACTCTGCAGAAGGATCCGGATATCCCTGGTGAGGCTGCGGAGAATGGGAACCACAAGAAGAAGCACCACTATTACCGCAAGACCTCCCACCACAAGAAGCCAGAGTGTCACCGAACGGACGGTGGCACGGATATTCGCCAGGGGGTATTCGATCCCCACCCGGTAGTTCTGCTCGGTGGAGGCGAAGTACATACGCTTGGATTCCCCCTGCATCACGTAATCCCCCTTCCCCTCCTTCTCCCGGAGAAGACGGGAGGAGGCGAAGGAGGCGAGTTCCCGGGAGATGGCGTCGGAGGCCTTGGCAAAGCTCTCCTTCAGAACCCACTCCTTTTGAGGAGCCGCAAGGACAGAACCCTCAGCGTCGAGAAGAACCCCGAAGCCTACGCCGTTGATGTTCTGCTGTGAGACAAGCTCCACCAGATAGCTCAGACCGATGTCGATACCCATCACACCAAAAAGAGAGCCGTTTTTCAGATAGAGAGGCCGGGTAAGGCTGATGACAAGATCGCCCGTAACGCCGTCCACGTAGGGGCTGCTGAGGGAGATCTCCCGTGTCCGGAGAGATTCGGTATACCAGGAGCGTTTTCGGGCATCGTACCCCTCGGGCTCCTTCCATTGGGAGCCGATGGCGATCGCTCCGGTACTCTCAAGACCGATAAAGACATCCTGTACCCCCCGGGGGGTGTAGGTTTCGTAGAAGACCGTGAGAAACTTTTCGATGGCATCCTCATGGGTAAGCGTACCCTGCTCCACAAGATAGCGGAGACTGTCCGCAGCTCCTACGAGAACCTTCTCCATGCTCTCGAAGTAGAGATCCATGGTCGCTGCCGCGTCCTGCACCATCGAAAGCCCGGTCTTATCGATCATATTCGTGAGCACCGAGCTGGATCGAAGATAGACGATACCCACCATACAGAGAATGGCCAGCACCGTCCCCACCGCAAGAATCCATAACCGTGATCGAATTGTCATACCCCTTCACGTCCTCCCCTGTCTGTTCCATAATTTGGATACGAATACCAAAAACCGCTCCCCTCAGGAATCATTTCAGGGACATTTCCCAAAAAACAAGCGCTTTCTTCGTGGAACACTACAACTTTCAGCCTACTCGAAGATTCTATCATTCCAAAGCTCTCAAAGGAGCAACGAGAAACCAACAAAACACTTTATTTTTTTCTTTTTGGGTTATTTCGACAACTTTTCTCCTTCGGTCGCGAAAATAGTGCCCTATGCAACACTTTTGTGACCTTTTCCATACCCTTTTTTCCTCTTTCCCTGTATGCTTATGAGGGGCTAGTGGGTCGTTCCTGCTTATATTGTGGCTTTGGGTGAACTCCAGGAGCCGGA
>CAZIFL010000054.1:0-13597 GCA_964539095.1 uncultured Synergistaceae bacterium | reverse complement strand
GCTGCTCTACCAACTGAGCTACACCGGCGTGACGGAATAGGATTATACCGTTTTTTGTGTTCTTGTCAACGGCTTTTGGTGAATTTCTTAAGCCTTAACCCTCTGGCGAGGCACGCGCAACCAGACGTCTCGGGACCGTTATTATTCGGCCCCCAAACTAAGAAAAACCTACATGGAGCTAGATCTCTCCAAAAGAACCATTTCCGCCCGCAGATAGGCATCGTCTACCGACTGACGAACTTCTCTACGATGCCGGATAACACCACCCGCCACAACCATGGGAGAGATTACCCCTCCACCTTCAGAGAGACGCTTCATCACCGCACTTCCGATCTGCGCGCGCATTATGGCTCCAACCCCTTTGCAGTTTTGTTTGCTCTTTGCTTCAAGCAGGGTACTGCAAAACTTTCAAAATGTCAATATGACATTACAAAAATGAGGATAGCCTCAAGAAAGCTTGTATTTTTTTACACTTATCTCCTTGTGGGTATATCAAAAAGCTCGAAAGAATGAAAGTGTTGACTTTTTGCAGGTTTTCTGCCACTCTATCTTTATGATGGACGAGAAGGAGGGCTTTACATGGTTCAGCAGCTTTTCGGAGAACGCCTCAAGAAACGACGCAAAGAGCAGCGGTTTACGCAAGAAGAACTAGGGCAAAACGTCGGCGTAACACGCCAGACTGTTATTCAGTGGGAGCGTGGAAGCTTTTCACCTGATATGGATAAGCTCAGCCGTATTGCGGAGGCGCTTGAGTGTTCCGCCGCATGGCTTCTCGGAGAGACAGACAATCCCGCACCCTTTCAGGATTTTGAGGATATTCAGAAGAACCTTTCGGAAGAATTTATTCACATTCCTCTTATGGACAAAGAGATGACCGCCTGTGCAGGAAACGGCTTCGATTATTGCGGAGCACACATGGAGAGCAGCGATATAGTGGTGCTCCCGAGAAAATCCTTTTCCCGGATAGATGCCCTTCAGAGTCCCTTCGGCATTCACGTGGAGGGAGATTCCATGGAGGGGGCGGGTATTCCAGACGGATGCATCGCCATCGTCAATCCCGCAGAGCCCGTCTATCCCGGGGATCCCACTCTGGTCTGCTATAACGATCGCTGGAGCATCAAGTGGCTTATCCCCAAAAGTAACGGTGATGTGGAGCTTCGAAGCGCCAATCCTTCCTACCAGCCCATGGTGATCCCCCAGGAGCTTGCAGCTCGGGAGGAGTGGTTTCGGATTATAGGCAAGGTGGTTCAAACCGTAAGCACCAGAAAACCCACCCCGTATTTTTAACCCCCATCTTCGGAGTGGGTTTTCTGAAAATCTTTTTTCTGGAAATTCCTGCATTCACGAGATGCTGCTGCTCATCAAGAGAGCCCTCGGAGACGGCGTATTACCTTGTAAGCCTCCTGGATTTCGGAGAAGCGCTCTGATGCAAGTTTTACAAAATCGTCGTCAAGGTCCATGCCAATAAAGCGATCTGGATGGTATTTTGCCACAAGATCCCGGTAGTGACGTCGAACCTCTTCGTTCGTATCCCCAGGGGAGCAACCGAGGATTTCGTAGGGGCTTCGGGGGCTTTGGGAGGTTGTCTCCTTTTCTTGCCCCCTTCGGGAATCTCCCGAAGCATTTCCGGAAAACCCTCCTCCCCCTCTTCCGGAAGAAGCCCCTCCCCCCCCAGGGCCTGGAGAGAAGAGCCCCGAGAGAATCCGGAAGATAAGATAGAGCATTACAAGAGGGAAGATAAACCGAAGTATGCGTAGCAGAAAGATCAGAGGAAGCAGAAGAAAGGGCACCGCGACTCCTCCTTGCAGCAAATTACAACCCTAGGCCCATGCAACATCCCGGTGCTATCCTTCATCCGGGATCCCCAAAAGAGTTCTGCATCGAGCGACATCTTCTTCGATGGAACGGATCCATTCCGTGCGTTTTTCCGCATCAATCTCCAGTGCTTTGGGGCTCTCCCTGAGAAAGAGGAGTTTTTTTTCCTGAATGGCGAGCCATTCGCGGAGATGCCCCTCCTCCAGGGCATTTTCACGGAAACGCTGCAGATCATCATCTTCTTTCACAAAGGCCCTGCTCACCGTACGCCTCCCTTGACGGCGTAGCGGAGAGCCCCCAGCCGGGCTACAAGCAGATAGGGAATGGAGGGAAAATACAGGAAGACCCAGGCGATAAAACCTAAGGGGATGAGATACCAGGAAACCCCGGGACGCCCGAAGGCGAGAAGCTCCCATCCACGAAAGAGAATGAAGAGTCCATAGAACCCGAAAAATCCTCCAAAGACAAAAAACCTCTCGGGGGATCGCTTGCGCACGAGTTTCCATAGATGTAGCACCATGGGCACCATCTGTAATCCAAGCCACACAAGCCCTATTTTACTAACAGGAAAAGGAATGCTTTCCACCATAAGCTCCTCCTTCGTCTTTCTTAAGTTCTTCGCCGTTATTCTTGATGTATTTTTTAGCATTTCTTAGTTCTTCGGGTTTTTGTCCCGAAGAGAACGCTTTTCTATTCCCCGAGGGGAGAAATCATTTTCGCAGTACCGAGGGCCCTGTAATTCTTCGGGCAAGGTCAAGCCATCGGGAGATACGCAGCCCGAAAAGAATCTGCAGGGTGGTGAAGCGACTGTCTTCTACACTTCCGGCGGCATCGTTCTGAAGACATTCCTCATAGAGCCGGGGCTGAAGACGCACTACCGTATCAGGAAGGGTTCGCTGCCCCTTGATTTGCTGTACAAGCACCGTGGAGTTGTCGTCGCGGATAAAGCGCTCCAATTGGTAGACGTGGTTCCCCAGGATGTTGGAGTGATCGTCGAAACGTTCTCTTCTTCCGTATCCCTCTTCTTTGAGGGCATCCTCCGCATCCATCATCTCCTCAACATTCATACCCGGAAGGGCGTGGTAGAGCTTGACATACCTCCCCAGAACTTCTGCCAACCCCCGGGAGGTATCGCGCAGCTCTTCGGCATTATCCTTTGAGGCTCCTGAAGGAGCGTTCAACAGGGGGCGCCACATGTGCTTGAAAAAAGGGAGGGTGTCATCAAAACTCCATTCGGTCATGCCAAAAAAAACAGCTGCTCCCGCAATACTCAGGGGTTCAAGCCAGCGCCCCGGCAAGGCGGCGATGAGCTTTTGCAGCACTCCGTGTTCTTTCAGAACCTCCGCACTACGCTGCCCCGAAGCAAGAGCAAAACCTTTGCCGAAAGGGGGAATATCCTCATTTGCAACGCTCTGCATGACCTTCTTTTCCCGTGAATCCATCGGGAAACAAGGCTTCATAACCCCCGGCGAGGAGGGTTCGCTGAAACAGCCAAGCCAGAGGCTCTTGCGCTTTTCATCAGGAAGCACAAGGAAATCCGATTCCCGGGTAACGTAACGCGGGTCGTGAAGTTTGGTAAGGAGGATTCCCAGAATCTGAACGTAACGTTCCCGCAGAGCGGGGACACTCATGGCCTGAGCACAAAGTTCCTTGAGAGCATCTACGATCTCCGCATGGGGATAGTTCTTGGTTCCCGCCTTCCCCGTACGGATCTGGAGATCCTTACCGTTTTCCACAAAAAACATGCGGACCGATTTCTTCTTGCCTGTCATTTTGTTGTCAATGGAAACCCAGGGATGTTCCTTTCCCATAACAAGACGGAGAGCGAGCCCCTCATCAATATCGCAAAACCCCATCACCTGATTCGGCTCAAAAGCCACGATTCATCATCCTTTCAACACGTGCACGGCATACCGCGTACCATACATCTCTTGCACCTGTCATTCCATTTCTTTAATAGAACACACGTCTCTTCGGCTTTCTTCAGACCCCGCTGAGCCATCCTATCCCCCGAAGAACCCTCCGAAGAAACCCCCAAAAAGGCCGCGAAGGATATTTCCTGGAAAGAAGGGGATCAGCCAGGCATAAAAAATCTCAATCCTTGCGGGAACCATGGCAAAGGTTGCAAAAGCCCCCATAGGGATCACCGAACGAAGCACGAGAATAAACTCTCCCTGATGATCTCGCACCGCAATAAATCCCAGAGATGCCTGGCAGAGTATAAAAGCTGTGGTCATGTAGAGCCATCCGGCGGTATGAGGAAGCCGGGCGGCCTCAAGCCCTTTGAAGACGCAGAAGGCGGTCCATCCGCTGAGGATGTAGGCTTCAACCGACGCAAAAAGGAGCAACGAAAGATGTTTCATGAAGCGCCCCACCCGACTTTCTACCTCGGAGGAAAAAAATGCACGTCCTCGGGCAAAGAGAGGGGTGAAAAAGCGCAGATAGAGCACCGGGAGTGTCCAGGCAAAAAGCCCCATAGTAAGCAGAAAAAGCACGTATTCCATGAATCCATGGCCTCCTTTATTACTGTTCCCGCTGCTGTCCGTAGGTAGCAAAGCGGCAGAGAGCTTCCTTCATCTGATCTTCGGAAAGAATGCGGGGCTCCCCCATGGTACGGGCATAGGCGTAGATTTTTGCCACATACTCCACCGCCTCTGCGGTAGCATACGCCTTTTCAAGAGAGGTTCCCACCGCCAATACGCCGTGATTTCCCAGAAGAACTCCTCGGCTTTTTGCAAGGGCAGGAGTAGCGGATCGGGCAAGCTCCGAGGAACCGAAGAGGGCGTAGGGGGTGCAGGGGACGGATGTTCCCGCATACCCTATGAGATAGTGTACCGCCGGAAGGTCCCGGCCTAGAGTGGAAAAGGCGGTGGCATAGGGAGAGTGGGTATGCACCACTCCTCGGGCTTCGGAGCGGACGTTATAGGCTTCCCGGTGAAGCTCCCACTCACTTGAGGGAGTACGAGAACCGTCCAGAACCTCCCCCTCCCACCCCATAAGGACCACATCCTCTGGAGATATGGAGGTGTACTCCATGCCACTGGGGGATATGAGAAAAGCCTTTCCCGGCTCCACAGAGATGCTTAGATTGCCTCCTGTTCCTTCGGTGAGCCCCGAAGCCAGAAGTTTTTTCCCCATTGCTACGATGAGGGTTCGCTCTTTCTCGTAGAGCATGATCGCCTCTCCTCTTTTCCTCATAATATTAAGGAGCTTCCACACAAAAGACCCCGGAAGCGTTGCAGCCTTCCCGGGGGTTGAGGATACGGGAACAGCAAAAAAACACCCGTATTGTACCGCATAACCGCGAAATAGGAAAAAGCCTCCTGCTTTCAGGAGGCTTTTCTATTTCGCGTAGGGTAAAGCAGAAAGAACAGATCTCTACAGGGTAAAATCCTTTTTCATGGAGCCAAACCTGTTGCACGTGGCCTCCAAAGTGATGACATCTCCCTGCTGTAGCTCCGGCATGGGGAAGGACGCCTCAAAATCCTTCTTGGTAGTCTGGGCGGTGTAGGTTTTGGTAAGCAGATCCGTTCCTGCCCGAAGAATACGGATTTCGCTGATGTAGTGCCCTGCGGGATCTCCCACACTGTGGGCAATGGTAACGTGCAACACCCCTTCTGTGGGATCAAAGGTTACATCCATATCGCTCGGGGGATGGGCCAGAGCTTCTCCCGCCATCATGAAAATGCCGCACAACAGCATAAGCAAGACCATTTTCCGCATAATGCCATCAACCTCCTTCAGAATAACAAAAACGTCAAAGTACATAAAGATACATCACCAATCCCGCATGAACCGTAGCAAGAAGAAAGGCCACCACCCCCACTCGACGGTGGAACTTGAAGAGCCAGGGTTTCTTCAAGCGTTTTGCCCCGAAAGCGGAGAAGACCGCAAGAGCCACCATGCTGTAGGCCCCTATGCCAAAAATAAGAATCGCTTCATAGGCACTCATGAGAGCTACCCGTACCGTTCTTCCAGAAAGGCTCGCAGGGCCTGCTCCGAACGCTCCCGCCGAAAGAGAGGGCGGGGATCCCTGGCGTAGGCCCCCAGGGTCTCTTCAAAGGTAGGGCGCTCTTTGCAGTAGAGCACCCCCAGGGCATGGTGATCCTCCTCCAGAACCTTTTCCATGGCCCCTCGAAAATCCGTGGGGTCGTATCCCTCTTCGAGATCGTAGGTGTGATCCTTGTACCATTTAAAGGTGTTTACCCGGTTGAAGGAGACACAGGGCTGAAAAACATCTATCAGAGCATAGCCCTTGTGCAAAACTGCCTTTTTGATAATCCCTTTGGTCTGTTCGGGGTTCCCCGAAAAGGCCCGGGCCACAAAGGATGCCCCGGAGACGAGAGCCAGCGCCAGGGGGTTGACGGGAACGTTCGTCACCCCTCGGGGTGAGGTGGGGGTCACCAGCCCCAGGGGGCTCGTGGGAGAGTACTGCCCCTTGGTAAGGCCGTAGACCATGTTGTTATGCACCAAATTCACCAGATTGGGGTTGCGCCTTATGGTGTGGAGAAAGTGGTTCCCCCCCTCGCCGTACATATCCCCGTCCCCCCCGATGGCAAAAACCAGCATCTCGGGGTTTGCCGCTTTCATTCCCGTGGCCACTGGAAGAGCCCGGCCGTGAAGACCGTTGAAGAAGTGCCCTTTCATAAAGTGCGGCATCTTGGCGGCCTGACCGATTCCCGAGACGAGCACCACCTGCTCCGGAGCATAGTCAAGCTCTGCCAGAGCCTCCTTGAGAGATTCCATAATCTGGAAGTTGCCGCATCCGGGGCACCACGCCACATCCGCCCCGGGGAGATCGTACTGCCGAGGATCCATCATGATTCTCTCTCTCCTTTCGAAGAAAGCTCCCTAAGCCCCTCCATAACTTCCTCCACCGAGAACTGAAGCCCTTTCCAGGTGAGCACCTTCTCCTGCACCTCAAAGCCGCACTCCAGACGCAGAAGAGCACAGAGCTGGGCCGTGGCATTTCCCTCCACGGCGATAACTCTCCCCGCCTTTTCGAGATAGGAGAGAGTCTTTTCGGAAAGAGGCCAGGGCTGAAGGATATGCAGCACCGCAGCATCCTTCCATCCGAGATTTTCCAGAGCTTCCTCCACAATGCTGCGGGTAGATCCCCAGCAGAGGAGAAGAATTTTGTAGTTTTCCGGCCCTATAAGGGTGGGCTCCAAAGCCTCATACCGCAACCCCTCGATCTTTCGGATCCGCTTGGAGTTCATCCAGGCACGGAGCTGGAAATTTTCCCAGACGTGCCCCTCTTCATCGTGCTCATGGCTATCCACTCCCACAAGCCCCTCCCCATGCCCGGGAACTCCCCGGGGGGAGACACCGTCTTCCGCATCTTCATACCGGCGATACTCCCGGGAGGTCTCCACTATGTGAGGATCCAGAGACTCAAGATCAAGGGCCTCCAGGGGAAGATCGTAGTAGGTGTTCATGAGATACTGATCTGTGAGCACCACCACGGGAACCTGGTAGCGATCCGCCAGATAGAAGGCGTGTCTGGTACAGAAAAAGGCCTCTTCCAGCGTTCCCGGAGCAAGAATAGCCCGGGGGAACTCTCCGTGCCCTCCGTGCAGCGCAAAGAGCAGATCCCCCTGCTCAGTCCGAGTGGCCATCCCCGTGGCGGGGCCGGGGCGCTGGGAAAGGTGTACCACCAGAGGAGATTCGGTAACCCCTGCGAGGCTGAACCCCTCGGTCATGAGGGCAAATCCCCCCCCCGAGGTGGTTACCATGGCCCGAGCTCCTCCGTAGGAGGCCCCCACCGCCATATTCACCGCGGCAATTTCATCCTCCACCTGCTCCGCCGCCACGCCGAAACGCTCCCCTTGCTGGATCATGAAGGTGAGAATTCCCGTAGCGGGAGACATGGGATAGCCACAGCAGAAGGAGCATCCCCCCGCCAGCGCCCCCGTGGAGACCGCATCTGCTCCGTCGAGGGCTATCCGATCCTCAAGGCTACCTGAGGAAGCAAGGGAAAAGGAGCAGACCCCGGAGCGAAGAATCTCCTGTCCCCGGGCAAACCCCAAGGACACAGCGGCCATGTTTTTCTCCACGACATCAGCCCCCTTGGCGCCAAAACGCTGCTCCACCAAGGGCCGAAGCACTTCAGGGGTATCCGCAAAGAGCCCCGCAATCACCGCCGTGGCCACCACATTGGCAAAGACCGCTCCGCCAGCCTCCTTAGCGATATCAAGGAAGGGAAGGTGTACGCTCTGAAAGGTACGTCCCGCGAGATCCCCCTCAAGCTCTTTCATATCCCCCAGCACGAGGGTCTGAGGATCTATCCGATCAAGCACATTTTCCCGAATTCCCGGCCCTAGAGGGACAAGGATATCAATGCGGTCCACCAGAGCCCGGACAGGAGAAGCGGCCATACGAACCGCCGTGGAGTTGTGCCCCCCCCGAACCCGGGACATATACTCCCGGTTGGCATAGACATGATATCCCAGGTTCTTTCCCAGCCGGACAAGAAGCTCCTCCACCGCCTGAACCCCCTGCCCTGCGGCTCCGCAAAGCACGATACTGACGTCCCGGTTTCCTTTCCGGGGAAACTGCTGCATGCCTACCACCCTCTCCGTTCTTTTTTATCCGTTTCTTCCAGAGATCTCCCCAACACATCCTTTTTACTCTTTTCAAGATTACTGTACAGGTTACAGAAACGAAAGACAACCTTCTTTTCTTTTTTCTTTTCCGCCATCTCACCTATGTCCCCCAATCTTTTCATGATATATACTCTTGGGGGGTATCTTCCGTTTCGAAGATGCTACAATACAGTGCTTCACAGTACCTCGTCACATGAACTCATATTTTTATGAAAGGAGGGCTTTTCGAGTGCGACTACGAACTTCTGCAGGGATGCTTCTTCTTCTCTTCTCTCTCGTCTCTCTCGGATATGCTCTACACACCACCTTCCGGGATCTTCGAACAAATGGAGGAGAAACATCCCAGACGCTTTTTTTCGAGGGGGATCAACCTGTGGTATACGTCCTCTATCTGCATGGCAATGCAAAATGCATCACCTGCGATGAGATTCTGGATCGCACCACCGAAACGCTCCGCTCAGCTTTTCAGGAACATCTTGAGAACAAAAACCTGATCTATCGGGAGATCAACGTGGATCTTCCACAGAACCGAGAGTACGCCACCACCTTCGAATACTTCACCACCTCGGTAATACTTGCTCTTTATCAAAACGGCGAACTCCGAAGCTGGAAAAATCTTGACAAGGTCTGGGATTTTGCGGACAAACCCTCTGCCTTCGATCCTTACTTCACCGAGGAACTTACCGTGATGCTCACAAAAGGAGGCCTCATTCCATGACGTTCTTTCTTCCTCTTGCGGGGGCCCTCTGGCTCGGTATTCTCGCCTCGGTAAGCCCCTGCCCTCTGGCGACAAACATCGCTGCCCTCTCCTATCTCCTTCAAAGCGGCGGAGGGTCGAAAAAAATCGCCCAAAGCAGCGTCGCCTATGTTCTCGGAAGAACCTTGGTAACGGTGTTGCTCGGGTTTCTTGTGCTTCGGGGACTCTTCGCCGTTCCCGGCCTTTCGGGAGCCCTCCAGAACTACATGAACCGCTTTGTGGGTCCTCTTTTAATGCTTACAAGCATCTTCGTTCTGGATCTGCTCCCTCTCGGCCCCTCCTGGACCGGGAAAATTTCTCTCAAGCGCTTCAGCAGAGATCAAGGAGGAGCCTTTCTCATGGGCACACTCTTTGGTCTGGCCCTCTGCCCGGTTTCGGCGGCGCTCTTCTTCGGAGCCCTGATTCCCCTGGCCATTGAAGAGAACTCCCTGATCCTGCTCCCCCTTCTCTTCGGCCTCGGCACAGGACTTCCCGTGGCGGGAGCGGCGGTTTTTGCAGGGTTCGGCATGGACGCTCTTTCGGGGATGCTCCTCTCGGTGGAATCTCTGCAGCGATGGGTACGGCTTGCCACAGGAATTATTTTACTCCTTATCGGGCTCTATTTCACCTTGACCCAAACCTATCTTCTCTTCTAAAATGCATCTCGGTTCTTTCGTCGGTTCTTTCATAAAGAAATGGGGGCAAGCTTTTCTTTTAGGAACCAACACTGTGCCATAGCACCATATCCCAAAGATTCCAGACAAGGCAGGGCTCACTTATGATTGATTTTGTGCAGCACATTCCTCTTTTCGGAAGTTTCGTGAACGCCGGGGCCATCATGGCGGGCACCGGCATAGGGCTTCTTGCGCAGCATCGTTTTTCTCAAAAATATGCAGATGTAAGCGTGAACGCCCTGGGGCTCTTTACGCTTGTCCTCGGCATCTCCATGGGAATCCAGACAAAGCACATTATGATCGTCATCTTTTCCCTGGTAACGGGGAGCCTCTTCGGCCAGCTTCTTGATCTGGAGAGCCTTTTTGCCAAGGCAGGGGAAAGCCTGAAGAAAAAACTTGGAAACGAGGGAAGCACCTTTACGGAGGGTTTTGTTACCGCTTCGCTCCTCTACTGCACAGGCTCCATGGCGGTGCTGGGATCGTTTCAGGAGGGGCTGGGACACTTTCCGGTGTTGCTTTTGGCCAAATCTGCCATGGACGGGGTTATATCCATAGCCTTTGCGGTTTCTCTGGGTCTTGGGGTGCTCTTCTCCGCCATCCCCGTATTTATCTATCAGGGAGTTCTTACCCTCTTTGCGGGAACCCTTCAGGGAGCACTTTCAGAGGCAGTGATCACCGAGATCTCCGCCGTTGGGGGGGTATTGCTCATCGGAGTAAGCCTCTCCATCCTCAACATCAAGAATGTACACGTTATGAATATGCTGCCCTCCATGCTTGTGGCGGGGATTCTTGGGGTACTCCTCATCTAGCCTGTTCAAACCCGCCCCAAAAACGGAGCTTCCGAAGAGAGGGTCTTTTCGATATAATACACTCAAGAAAGAACATAGCCTTTTGGAGGTGACCGGTCATGCGAAAATTCCGCTGCATCGAATGTTCCCACAACTTTGAGTCAAAGGAGAAGCCGAATCATTGCCCTGAATGCAAGGGGCGCTTTATCCAGCTTGTGGAAGGCGAACCTCTCAAGGGAAAGCGCTGGGGAGGCAAGAGTTACAGCGTACGCTGATAAAACAGATGAACAAACACGAATGAATGACGAATGAATAAACACGTGTCACAACGTGCCATAAACAGAGGGAGGTCTCTTGAAGAGACCTCCCTCTGTTTATGGCACGTGCTCTATGGTATCTTTTTTGTGCACCCTGCTACTTACTTAAAGGGTTTCCCCCCTGGCAGGAGCCCTGAGAGCTGCCCAGGCCTCACGGGCGAGGAGCAGCGCCAACACCAGAAGTACTCCAGAGATGCCCGAAAGAAGGTAATTGCCTTCCACAACCTTCTCCTTCAACAGAAGTCCCAGGGCCGCTATGGTGGTGACAAACATGAAGACCATGGGAATCATGAGGAAGGAGGCGTTCTTCTTAAGTCCCTTGGAGACCCACACCCCCACAGCCAGAAGGGCGAGAGCCGCCACCAGCTGGTTGGAGGCTCCGAAAACGGGCCAGATAAGAGCCCATGCAGGTGTATTACCCGTTTTGAAGAAGACCAGAACTGCCGCAGCAGCCACACTGATGATGGTGGCGGTGAACTTATCGACTCTCATCCCCGACTTATCGGCCTTCATTCCCACAAACTCCTGGAGCTGATACCGGGCAAGACGGGTAGCAGTATCGAGAGAGGTGAGAAGGAAGGAGTTCAGGGCGAGAAGTCCGAGAGATTTTCCTATCTTCGGATCGATGCCGATGATGGCCGCAAACTGTCCGATTCCCTCGGCAAAGGTTACCGTGGGGCCTCCCTTGAGGATGCTCCCCGCCATCATGACGGTACCGATGGCGATAACCGCCACGAGACCTTCGATAAGCATGGAGCCATAGCCGATGATGATGGAGTCGGACTCTCTCCGAAGCTGCTTTGCGGTAGTACCGCTTCCCACAAGAGAGTGGAAGCCCGAAATGGCACCGCAGGCTACAACCACGAAGAGGATAGGCCAGACAAATTCACCCTTGGCGCTGTACGGGAAGGTATCCACAAAGGCGGGAAGGCTCACTACAAACTCCTTGCCGAAGACCATCCCAATGGTGCCGAGTATAACCGCAAAGTAGAGCATGAAGGAGGCGAGGTAATCCCGGGGCTGCAGAAGAAGCCATACGGGGAGCACCGAAGCCGCAAAGATGTAGCCGATGAGAACGTAGGTCCAGATGGTAGCATCAAATTTGAAGGTAGTCTGCACCCATTCAGAGCCGCTTCCGAAGAAGACCGCGCCGAGCACGATGGGAACCATGATCACCGTGGAGTAGATGAGAGGAACGCCCTTCTTGTAGGTGAGAACCCCGAAGAGAAGAGCCATGAAGATATAAAGCGTGGCAGAGAAGGCGACAGCCGGGTCCGCCGCAAAGGAGCCTGCGGAGAGCACGAGAAAGACCGCCACCATAAGCACCAGAGCAAGCCAGGTAAAGGTGAGGAAGAGCAGTTTTCCCCGACGACCGATCCAGCGATCCACCACTTCACCCACGGAAAGCCCCTTGTGCCGCACCGACGCCACGAGGGATCCCATGTCATGGACGCCTCCGAGGAAGACACTCCCCACAAGACACCAAATGTACGTAGGAAGCCATCCGAACATCGAAGCCGCCGCAATGGGGCCCACGATGGGGCCAGCTCCGGCGATAGAGGCAAAGTGATGCCCCAGAAGCACCGAAGGATGGGCAGGAACGTAGTCTACACCGTCAAAATAAAGCTCCGCAGGGGTCTTTTGAGAATCGTCAAGCCCGTACATACGCTTCTGAAAACGACCGTAGATGAAGTAGGCCGCAAGAAAAAATACCGCCGCAAAGAGAAACATATTCATAAGCATGTACTACCACCTCCAAAAAATATGAATGCAAAACCACGAAACAGATCTCCCAAGCGTTGCACAGAAAGCCCACATCCCCCCTTCTCGAAAAACGTTAAAAAAATTTTACGAAAGCCGAATTTTCGGAAAAACCCTCTACAACGAACCAGCGCCCTGGGCTTGATGGGTCTTGGAAGATAGCTCCTCCCGTCGGTCTACATAGCCATCCACAGCTCCCACAAGGTTTGTCAGATCACGAAACTTTCGATGCCCCTTTTTGCGGGAAGAAGAGCTGGAAAAAGCACTGGGAGAAAAGCGAAACACCTCCACAAACCCCCGGAATCCCCAGTAGAAAGACCGTACCTGGGGAGAAGCATCCGCCTCAGCTCCCAAGAGGAGAAAACGCTGGGTCATGAGATCCGGCTCCCATTTGCGATGCTGCAGAATATACTCTCTGGAAAGCAATCCCTGATGCTTCCACACGATGAAATCGTAGGAGTAGTAACGGGCAACCTCACCCAAAAGAGAACCTTTTTTGAAATCCACCCGACGCCAGACACCTTCCAGACCTTCCCAGCGCCACGGCTCAAAACCCCAATGTCCCCAGAACTCGGGAATGTCCTGGTATATCTTTATAGAATAGTCCACTCTTTGACTTCTCCTTTTTGGAAACTTTTTTCGGAACTTTACGGTGATCTTCAGGAAAGGAGGCGTTATTCTCTTACAGGCAGAACCATGGTACTACTTTTTTCGCAATCCGCAATATTTTCTCTGCAAAAATGATAAAAAAAATCTTTACGTCATGCAATGCCCGCACCACATTCCAGAGTTTTTCATGAAAATATTCGGTTTGAGCAAAAGAAAAAAGGATGTAGTGGGTTGTTTCACATTATATTGTGCCTTGGAATGGGAGCCTCCGCTTGTGTGTCCCCTCGGCTCC
>CAZIFL010000053.1:0-14366 GCA_964539095.1 uncultured Synergistaceae bacterium | reverse complement strand
TAATAGACATTATTACAAATATTTAGATAGATGTCAAGAAAACTGTTTAAGCCCTCGGGGGGCAATAATGCAATATTCAAGAATTTTCGATCAAAAACAGCCCCCCAAAAGGCCCTCTGTGATAGGATAGGGAGACCAATTTCCATAAGGAGGGATGCACCATGGCACTGTTGGAAAATGTTCGTCTGGCCATCTTAGTGGAGGATCTCTACCACGAGCTTGAGTTCTGGTATCCCAGGCTTCGTATGGTAGAGGCAGGCGCTACGGTTCTGGTTATCGGGCCGGAACGGAAAGAGTACAAAAGCAAGCTCGGCTACCCCGTTATGGCAGACTTACGGGCCGACGAGGTGGAGCCCCGGGATTTTCACGGGGTCATCATTCCCGGAGGCTATGCACCGGACAAGATGCGCAACTGCGAAGCCCTGGTAGGCTTCGTTCGGGATCTGGATAGCCAGGGAGCCCTCATCGCCCAGATCTGTCACGCCGGATGGGTTCCCATCTCCGCAGGGATTCTGAAGGGGAAACGCTGCACCTCCTATAAAGCCATCCGGGACGACATGGTAAACGCCGGGGGGCTTTGGGAGGATAGCCCGGTGGTGGTAGACGGTAATCTCGTCTCCAGCCGCCGCCCCGAGGACCTTCCGGCGTTCTGCAAGGCCATCATGGAGGTTCTGCAAGCCTCTTCAGCAGGAACCCCCTCTTCTTCTGCCTAGCTAGAGCATGCCCCTTCCCCTGCACCTCTCCAGCGAGGGACGCAGGGGAAGGGGCTACTGTTTTCGGCGGTTATTTTCTGCGGATTCCTGAAAAAAGCAGGGGAAAAGCTCCCGCAAGGATCACAAGACCGGTTCCTCCCCCCAGGGAGCATCCCCCTCCTGAGCTTGCGCCGGGGAGCGGGGTGGGAGCCCCCTCTCTTTCGGAGAAGACCTTGAGGCAGACGTTGCCGTTCTCTTTGTAGGTGGTAACGAGATCCTCCCAGAGATCTTCCGAGGTGGCACGAACGTAGCTCTCTCCTGGGTTTGCAGTGGCTCCCTCGGCGTATCCCTGCCGAGGCTCCTCCACCGGTATAGGATAGAGAAATCCCGGAGTCTCCAGGGCTACCTGGAGGGAAAATTTTTCTCCCTTGGCTACCCGAAAGGTCTTCTCCAGGGGGACCGTGGAGTACCCACCCCAGGGAAGCACTCCTTCGGCGAGAATCCCGAGATCGGTGCCGCTTGCAGGATCTCCCGAGAGGTTCCGGCTCCCCCGGATAACGTAGGGGCTCCCCCCCACGGGGGTGTAAAACCCTGCGGCCAGGATGATTTCATCCTCTTCGGCGGTGAAGACATTGGCAAACTCGGCGCTGGAAATTCCGTCAAAACCCATGCGGGAGAGCACCCCGAGAGGATCGTACTGGTAGATCCCCTTATGATCCGTGATGGGCTCCCCCTGATAGGCCACCCCCCCCCAGAGAGAGCTATCGTAGTAGGAGACGTAGAAAAATCCTCCTTCTCCAAAATTGGTGCCCCAGCTGTTTTTGGCAATCCAGGCTCCGTCTCCCTCCGGGGGAGTTCGGAAATTCTCTGTCTTATAGGTGTCATCCCACCCCACCAGAATCACCGCGTGGTTGGATATCTGCTCTCCGCTATAGCAGTAAGCGCTGGTCTCTTCGTTGAACCACCCTTCGTACCCCTGCATGGGCATGTAGAGATGGGCGGTGCTCCCTCCGCAGAGGCGGATAAGCTCCTTAAGCTGGGAAGCCAGCTCGGGCTCCGAAGCCCTCCAGGGGACACTCCAGGCCTGCTGTACCCTGGCGAGAGGAGGCTCCCCCCCCGAGGGGGCGTGGATCACGTAGAGGGGGGGGGCGGGATAGGGGGCATCGGATTCCGCCACGGGTCCCCGCCAGCGGGTAAGCACCGCCGTAGCCTTCTGATCGCTCCCCATCTGATCCAGCACGTTTTTATCGGGAAAGAATTTTGTAAATGCCGGCTCCAAGGGGCCCGCATTCGCATAGGTGAAGTAGGCAAGATGAAGCTCCGAAAAATTGACGTTCATGCGGTGCTGCAGAAGAAAAAAGGACTCCAGCGCTCCAAGGGCTGCAAAGGTCCAGCAGGTATCGAACTTTCCCTGATTTTTTACGGCGCTTACCGCCCCCAAGGTGCGAAGATCGAAGGAGAGAGGGAGAGGCTCCTCCCCGAGAATCCCCCCCTGAAGGCTGGGGACCGCAAAGGCAAGGGGTTGTGATCTGTCGGAGGCCTTCCAGGAACCCTGCTGAGGACTTCCCGAAGAGAAGGACTCCGTACCGGGATCCCAGAAAACAGCAGGGGAGGAAGCCTCGGCGGCAAGGCTCCCCCCCATTACGAGCATGCAGAGAAGAACGAAAAGCCCCCTTCGAAAGAGGGTAGCGCCCTTCTTCGGAAAAGTTCTATCCATGGGTCTCCCCCTTCCACGTTCCGTAAAACACCCTCGCGGTATCCATATCCTGCCGGGGCTCCCCGGTTTCATCGCTGTATCCGAAGACGCCTATCCCCTGAACCTCCATATACTGCGGAAGCTCCAGGATGCGCCGCACCGTCTCCTCTTTGGGATCTCTCCGGTAGACTCCGAACCAGAGCCCCTCAAGCCCCATGGATTTAGCCGCGATGAGCATGTTCTCCAGGGCGGCGGCACAGTCCTCAAGCCAGCCGAGGCTCCCCTCGGGATACTCCCGAAGGTCCCCGCAGACCGCTATGGCAAGGGGGGCCTGCTCGTAAAGAAAGCCCTGACGAAGCTCCTTCGCTAAGCAATCAAGAAGGGTGCGCTCTTCCAGAACGAGAAAGCGGCAGGGCTGCCGGTTATTCGCGCTGGGAGCCGCACAGGCACACGCCAGAAGGGCATCCCGCTTGGAGGGCTCCACAGGGAGGTCTTTGCGAAAGCTCCGGATGCTCCTTCGGGCAAGAATGGTTTGAATGACCTGATTGTTTTCCATCTCTATCTACACTCCTTATCTTCCTGCATCTCTACTGAAGGGCTCTACTGCCCCCCTATCCACTTTTCCGTAAGGACGTCTCGAACCTCCTCCACCACCCGGCTCACAAGATCCCGAAGTTCCGGCTGGCCTTTCGGCAGTGCCACCGCATACCACTCCCGGGAGAGGGTTTTGGGAAGTACCATGATTTCACCGTTTTTCACCCGAGGCTCCAGAAGAATGGTGGCCAGATCCGTTACCACTCCCTGCACATCTCCTTGGAGAAGGGCCTCATGGCATTCTTCGATATGAGCCAGAAGGACTATGGAGGAGGAACCGAAGAAGGTGCGGGCCATCTCCTCCGAAGTGGTGCCCGCGGGCGTAGCCACCCGCTTTCCCCGGAGCTGCTCCGGGGAAAGAATTCCAGAGCCCGGCAGCACAGAGACCGCCTGCCCCGTAGTAAAGTAGGGGACAGAGAAGTCGCAAACCTTCGAACGCTCGGGGGTAACGCTTATGGTGGCTGCCACGAGATCGTAGCGATCCCACGTGTAGGAGGGGTTCCACGCCAGGGTTACCTCCTCCCAAGAGAGAGGGACAAGCTCCAGAGGAACCCCCAGAGCTTTCGCCAGGTGCCCCACCAGGTCGACATCAAACCCCCGAAGAGCCCCCTCTTCGGTAAAAGCAAAGGGATAGAGGCGGAAGGCGGGAACCCCCGCTCGAAGCACTCCCTGTTCCCGAATCGCCTCAAGAGAGTTCCCGCTCACGAGATCTCCTCCCTGGGCGATCATCCAGATGGCACAAACTCCCAGTATAAGAAAGAATTTCCCCCAGTAACGCCTCATCTCCTCCGCCCCCTTTTCATGGATCTCTTTTTGCGCAGTTTCTTAATCTTTCTTGAAAACGTCAGGGTTCTGCATGTCTCCTATTGCCGCGACTCTTCCCGCACAAGAAGGTAGACCCACTGGGGGCTGCGGCTGCGCTGCTCTTCTTTAAGAGGATAGAGAGGCTCCGACAGCTCCCCTCCGTCCTTTCCGGAAGAGCTTCCCGGGGTCCCCCCCCAAAAAAGATCTCCCTCATCTCCGGGAATCTTCTCGGTGAATGCACGCACTCCCGGATCGCTGAGAACCTTTACCCCCACAAAGAGCTTTGCCCCCTGATCTTCGCTGAGAATCCCCACGCTGTACCGGCTGGCGTCAAGAGTACGACCCATCCGGGCACCGAGATCCTCCAGGGAGACTTCGAAAAGGTCTCGCTCCGGAGCGACGGCAAAGAGTTCTGCCTCTGCAGATTTCATGGCCTGGAGATCCGCCAGATGGCGCTCCACCTCGGGGCCTCCCCGGCGGGCCGAGAAGAGCACTCCTACAGTGCCGAGAACCACACAGGCCAAAACCACGATAATAACAATGCCGAAGGTGTCTAGCTGCAAAAAGGCATCCTTCCCCGAAAACTGCTTCTGCTGCATTGATCCATCACCTGCTCTTTCTTGTGATAATGCCTCATCATGGCTTGATACTTCCGAAAAACATTCTCCCCGCAACCTTCGGTTCTGTCAATGAACATGCAAAGGTTCGAGAAAGCAGCACCAGGTCGTTATGGTATAATGCCATGCTGAAGTGAAAGGGAAGAGTTTTCCCCCACCTATAATACCCTATTTCGGGAAAGGAACGTGATACCTTTGACGGACAAAGAAAAACATGGGCAGCTGAACCGGGAGGCCCTGGCCACCCTGGGGCTTTACGGCATCTTTTTTCTCTGGTGGTACGGCTGGGGCTACGGATTGGGATCGGGAAACCCCGAGAGCTACACCTACCTCTTTGGGCTTCCTCTCTGGTTTCTTCTGAGCTGTGTGGGGGGATGGCTGGGGATTTCTCTGGGGGTCTTTTGGGTGGTGCGGGGCTTTTTCCGGGAGATCCCCTTCGAAGAAACCCCGGAAAGCTCGCGGTAGGAGGCCCGTCATGTCCTTACAGATGAACATGCTTCTTCCCATGGGGCTCTATCTTTGCTGCATGCTGGGGATAGGGATCTACGTCCACCGCTCCGCATCACCGGGTAAGGGCTCTTTTCTGCAGCACTACTTCATCGGGGATCGAGGAATGGGGGGATTCGTGCTTGCCATGACCCTCATCGCCACCTACACCAGCGCCAGCAGTTTTATCGGGGGCCCCGGAGTGGCCTCGGTGAAGGGGTTGGGGTGGGTTTTTCTCGCCATGATTCAGGTTCCCACGGCATTTCTCACCCTTGGCATTCTCGGAAAAAAGCTTGCCCTCATCTCCCGAAAGATCCAGGGGGTTACGGTGATGGACTATCTTTGGGCCCGATACCGCTCTAAAATGCTGGTACTTCTCGCTTCGCTGACCATGCTGATCTTCTTTCTCGCCATCATGGTAGCCCAATGCATCGGAGGAGCCCGGCTCTTTCAGGTGATGGCGGGGATCCCCTACGGCGCGGGGCTGGCTCTCTTCGCCCTGGTGGTGGTGCTCTACACCACCCTGGGAGGGTTTCGGGCGGTGGTGATCACCGATGCCCTTCAGGGGGCGGTGATGATCTTCGCCACCCTCTTTCTTCTCGCTGCGGTGGTGCGGGCGGGGGGAGGGCTGGAGGTAGCGGGAGAAACCCTGCGAACCCTACACCCCGAGATGATGGACCCTACCTCGGGGGGAACCCTGGGCAAGCCTTTTCTGCTCTCCTTCTGGGTTCTTGTAGGGCTCGGCATTCTGGGGCTTCCTCAGACCACGGTGCGGGGGATGGGCTTTCGGGATTCCCGATCTCTCCATAACGCCATGATCATCGGCACTCTTGTGGTGGGGTTTCTCATGCTGGGGATGCATCTGGTGGGCTTCTTCGGAAGAGTTCTCCTCCCCGAGGGGCTCTCTCCGGATCTGGTGATTCCCACCCTTACGGTACAGGTGCTTCCCCCCTTTTGGGCGGGGATCTTTATTGCGGGGCCTCTGGCGGCCATCATGTCCACGGTGGATTCTCTGCTGCTTCTCGCCGCCGCAGCTCTGGTGAAGGATCTCTACATCCGCTTCGTCTCCCCTGGCGCCACGGAAAAAACTATCTCCCGCATGAGCTTCGGCATCACCGCCCTTCTGGGAGTGGCGGCCTTTCTGCTGGCCCTCAACCCCCCGGATCTCATCGTGTGGATCAACCTCTTCGCCTTCGGAGGGCTGGAGGCGGCCTTTCTCTGGCCCACGGTGCTGGGGCTCTATTGGAAGCGGGCCAACGCTTCCGGGGCTCTTCTGGGGATGCTCGGGGGGGTGGGGGCCTACTTTTGGTGCTCCCTGAACGCCTTTAATCCCCTGGGGATGCACCAGATCGTGCCGGTGCTGCTCTTCAGCCTTCTGGGCTTTGTGGCAGGAAGCTGGTTCGGCAAGAAGCCGGATCCCGAGGTGCTGGAGCTTTTCTTCGGAGAGAAATAGCATCTCCGGATCCGCCATCACATCCGCGGGCTTCTGTGGCAGAAGCCCGCATCCCCTACTCTTCAGGAGAGGCAAGCGCCTCCATATAATCGTTCCCCACCTTCAAAAAAGCTCTTTCGAAAGCCTGGATATCCCCTTCGAAGGAGGTGACATACAGCTCCGTCTCTTCGGGATTTTTTGCGTACCGTACCGCAAACCCCTCGGGGAGAGAGGGACCATACCCTGCCGCCCGAATCCCCCTGCCTCCCGTGGCGCTGGTACTCATCCAGAACTGGTTGTGCTTCTTCCAGCCGGGGCTGTCAAAAAAGGGGATCTCTTCCGGAGAAAAACCTCGAAGGAGGGCGTAGTTTTTAAGAAAGCCCAGATTCCCGTCCACCCCCTTGCCCTGGCGGCAGAGCATGATACGTTCTCCGTGGGCCCTTCCAGCACGCCGTAGCAGTGGAGCGAGAGATTCTTTGCGGGCGCCTTCCCGATAGCCCCTAAGGCAGGCAGCCCCTTCCGGAGTAAGGGGGCGGGTGCCCTCGGTACGCCCCAGGCGAAAGTGCCGGAGGCTCACGGATTCGAAGGCGTTTCGCAGCGTTCCCCAAAGTTCGTGCTGCACCCCCAGTAAAACTATCTGCACAAAAGCGTCCGGGCTGTAGCGTCGCCTCTTGAGTTCCAGCGCACCGAAGGCGGGGAAACGCAGAACCTCCAGCTGCACCCTCCGGCGCAGCCGGGCATTCTGCTGGCGAATCTGCCGGGCCTTCTCCTCCAACTCTGGAGAGAGCGAAAACTCCAGAAGCTCCGGAGTTCCCGGCAAACCGTCGGAAGGACTCCCCTCGGGAGCATCCTCACAGAGAAAGGCCGCCACCCGGCTCATGGCTCCACCATCCCGCCGGGAGTGATCGTAGTTCCACCCTCCCACCCCTTCGGGGTAGACGATAAGCTGCAGCGATTTATCGTACCAGCGGTTATCGGGGAGACCTCCAAAAAGATTCTCACAGAAGGCCTTTTCTGTCTCTCCGGGGGAATCCTCCAGCACCAGCACGAAGAGGGCCTTTTCGAGAATCTCCAGATTGCGCCGGTTGTGGGGAAACTCTCGCAGATCTTCGCGGATGGCCCCCCACTCCCGCCGGTCTGCGGCGGTAAAGACCCCCGGAGAAGAGGCGAGCGGTGCCGCATGGCTCCAGAGATCGCGAAAGACCTTTTCCAGCGCTCCCCTGGAAGGGATATCTCCTCTTTCGTTCAGCACCTTCAGGGAGTAAATGCGCCCCCGGCGGAAAATCACTATGTGAGACGATTCGGGGGCGGAAAAGCTGTGATCTTCAAAAACTCCGGGAATCCGGGTACAGCCGAAGAGAGTCTGGTACTGCTCCATACACTGGGGAACCCCCTTGATTTCGTCCTGAGGAAGGGTTCTGTGAAGAATCTGACGATGCAGGTCGAGCGCTCGAACGGTGAAATGCGCCGCCAGCGCCGCTCCGGAGGGAGCCTTACGATCGAAAAGATAAAAGGGGTTGGTGTAAATGGGAAGACGTGTGGCATGACGAAGATGCCAACCCTCCCAAAAGGGGCGGTGTTTCCCCAGGGAGGGATCTTCCTGAAGCTCTTTCCGAAGATCTCTGTGGAGCGTGAACACCTTTCCCGCCGGGTTCTTCAAAGCCTCCGCACTCGTGAGCGTTGCGCGGTATTCCCGGGAATCCAGAAGGGGCTCCACCCAGTTCATAAAACGGGAGACGGTCTCCTCCAGAGGAGCCACATCAAGAAGGGAGAGACGATCTGCAGGGGGAGAAGAGGGCATAGACATAACATCACCTCAGTTCGTATACGTGAAACCCTCGATTATTAAGATAGCTTTATTATAGCACAACTTTTGTTTTTTCCCTAACCCGGTTGCTCCTGAAGCATGGCTCCGGAGGAACCAGGGGCGAAGTGTACCGAGGGGGGTGCAGGCATCTGCACTCCCCTCAAGACTTTCTACAGAGGGCCATTTGCAGAGACTTCAGGAGCCAATCCGAAGTTCTCTCCCCTCAAACATTCCTCCAAATGATATGATGCGGTATGCTAGGGCATCGCCGCAGACAACCAATCTGCCGGAATTTCTACCAGAATTAAGGAGGTTTCGAAATAATGAGCATGCGACGCAAGGATAAGCAAATTACGGATAACCTGGTTCTTCTGGAGATGCTTCGCTCCGCCAAGGTGTGCCGACTTGGCATGTGCTCCCTTCAGGGGGAACCCTACGTGGTGCCCCTCTGCCCCGCTTATTGCGAGGAGGAACACGCCCTCTACTTTCACGGCTCCCGGGGGGGACACAAGCACACCCTGCTCCGGGAAAACCCCCGGGCATGCTTCGAAATCGAAGAGGGGGTAACTCTGGTGGAGAACGAAGATCCTTGCGAATGGGGGATGCACTACCGCAGCCTGGTGGGGTTCGGCAAGGCGGAGTTTCTCGATGCTCCCGAAGAAAAACAGCGGGGATTGAACATTATCGTAGAACACTACACAGGAAAACCTTCGGAGCAGATCTTTCCGGAGCAGATGCTCCAAAGGGTAGATCTCTTCCGGATTCCCATCGAAAGCCTCACGGGGCGCCAGAACCTCTGAGGGGAGAAGGAACACTGATGCCCCAGAGTATGCGCACAATACCCTTCTTGAGGAACTGCTCTTCGAAAATGTCAAAATCCTCCCGAGGATTTACCCTGGTGGAACTCCTTGTGGTTATTCTGATCATCGGAATCCTCGGCGCGATGATGATGCTTTTGGGGGGATCCGTGGTGGACAAGGCCCGAGCCACGAGAATCGTTTCAGAGATGAAAATCATGAAATCCGCAGGACAGTTTTACTTTTGTGATTACGGAAGCTGGCCCATATGGGCCTACAATGAAGGTATGGGAAGCTACAGGAACCTCTCTCCCCAAGGAAATGGGATTCTCCCAGATGCCTATGCGGACAAGCTTCCCCTGAACGAAAACTACTGGATCGGCCTTATGTACGGCCCCGATGAAACGGGAAAAACACGGATCTTCGTAATCCTCTACGATCAAGGGATGCACCGGGGAACCAAGAAAAAACTTGCGGAAATGGCGAAAGAGATGCAGTTCTACGCTAAACCCGATGCAAGTCATACCTTTACAAACCTGCACCTTTTCACCGAAGAGGACGATAATCTTATGTGGTTCATGTAGCTACTCCGAAGAAACTTCCCGGAAAGAGCTTCCCGGAACACGTTCAGAGGAGGCTCCTCGCCTCCCCTGAACGTGTTCCTCTCAAGAGAGAAAAGATACCCCAGTCGCAGGCTACATAAATCCCTCGTACCGCCGCTTTACCACCGCAGTATGCACGTAGTTGATCATAGTGATGAAGTCGAAGACGGGCCTTCCCGTGGCCTGCTGTACCGCAAAGCCGTAGGGGGGAAGGTCGCTGCACTCTAGCACAATGGCCCCCACCTCGGGGTGCTCTTCAATCATCTGCTGAGCCACCCCCACCACTTCCTCCTCTACCTTGTCCGAATCCATGGTCCCCTTTTCGAGAAGCACCGAAGAGTAGAATTCCTCCTGCTCCTCCATGCCATAGAGGGCTAAAGGAATTTCAGAACCCACCCCCACGTTAGCGAAGTGCTCCGGAGTGAGAACAGATTTGTTGGCGGTAATCACTCCGATTTTCTGATCCTTCTTGAGGGTTCGGTGGATAAAGGGAATCTGAAGAAGGCTGGAGAGAAAAACAGGGATCTCCACCGCCTCCGCCACCTGGGGCTGAAAGAGAGCCATGAAGCCACAGGCTCCGGTGATGGCCTTTACCCCCTCGTCCTGAAGCTGTCGGGCCCCTTCGAGAAAGGGCTCCAGCAGAGAGGGGTCTCTCTGGTTCAGGAGCCTTTCGATAGAAGCTCCCCGAACCTCTTTATAGCGTACGGGAAAATCAAAGGTGCTGGCGTTGCCCACGTTGCCGGGAACACAGGGATAGGCTGCATCAAGGATGAGGATGCCTATGGATTCTCCATCCCAGGAGCGTTTTGTATTGCGTATGCGGTACACCGTCATTCGTATCTCTCCCCCTTCGGGTATGCAAAGTATGGTACACGTATACATTCCGGAAGATTGTAGCCCTTTGAGCCTCCGTGCACAAGTTTTTTCCCGAACTCTTCCGAAAAAAATTCTCCCAGGAGATCCCGAAAGGAACTATGCTATGCCTCCTCGGACATCTCCCCATTCCGAAACGCCGACCCTTCGGTTCTGGAGGTGACAACGTGCCAATACCTACCGAGGAAGAGGCTCTCATACTACCCTATCCCTTCAGATAGATGTTTAAGAAAACCTTGACAGAATTGTTTGGTCGCCATACAATCATACGTGATCTCTATGGGGCAAATAAACTATAACAATCGTGAAAGTGCTGAGGGTTGCTGGCTTGCAACTCTACCAACCTTTAATTTTCGTGAAACATGTAACGGCACGGGCCGTCTCGGCTATCCAATTACGCAGCAGCTCACAACAAATACGTGGAGACCTTTCCCGAAAGACTTCCACACAAAATTCACCTAGGTAAAATAAATCATGGACGAAAAAGAAAAAAAATTCAAGAGAATCTTGGAGCATTATCAGAGAGCCATGCACCAGTTTAACGAATTAGAAGACACTCCCACGGATTTTGGGAGTGGGGATATACTCTATCGCTCGGAAATCCATACAATTGAGGCGATCGGGAATAATCAGGGGACCAACTTGACAGAACTTGCAGCCACGTTAGAGATAACCAAGGGGACCCTTTCACCGTTGGTAACCAAACTGGTAAAAAAAGGCCTTGTCCTGAAAAGCCGAGGCGACCGTAACGATAAAGAAATCACACTCAAGCTAACTGAAAAAGGAGAAAAGGCCTTTGATGGGCATCGAGCATTTCACAGAGCCATGTACCTGAATTTCATGGATTTATGTCAAAACATCTCCTTGAGACAGCTGGAGGCGTTCGAAGAGATACTGTTAAAAATCATGGACAATATAGATGGAGAAATCCATAAAACACTGCCCCGTAAAAATAACAGTTAACTTCAAGAACGGTTTTTTTTGCCAGAATGATTTGCATGCCAAACAATTTGGGAGCATAACTATTTTCCGCAAAAACGTCACCGCCTGACAGGTAGAAAAGAGCGCATTGTGTGGATGGCTAATGTAATCATCCCGGGTGTTTTTTCAGCAGATTTGTTGGACAACAGGAAAGCGAGGGGAAAGAAGATGGAAGTAAAAGCAACAGTTCTTTGTGAGAATTATGTTATGAGCAATTTAGGGGCTATCGCCGAGCATGGTTGGGCAGTGCACCTTGAAACTCCCCACGGGAATTATCTTTTTGATACGGGCCAGGGAAAAGGACTTTTAGGTAATGCACGGAAATTCAAGATTGATCTATCAAATATTCAGGGAATTCTCATTAGCCATCACCATGTGGATCACACCGGGGGGCTCCTTGACGCGGTCTCGGCAGTTAAAGGAAAGGTTCCCGTTTACGCACATCCTGATCTATTTAAACGAGAAACGTATATCACCCGTAAAGGAGAGCGATTCCAAATTGGCGTTCCCTTCGTCCGTGAACTCCTGGAAAGCAAGGGGGCACAATTTAATTTAAATAGGGGCTGGATAGAAATTGCCCCCCGGATGTACCTAACCGGTGAAGTTCCCAGGAAAACTTCGTTTGAAAAGGTTGAAGACGCTATTCAGACAAAAAATGAAAAAGGCGAGTTTGTTCCGGATCCTGTCGTGGATGATCTCTCTCTGGTAATGGATACGGAAAAAGGGCTTTTCATTGTTCTTGGTTGTGCTCATGCCGGGATCATTAACATTATAAATTACGCCATTGAAAAAACCGGGAAAAGCCATATTCACGCTGTAATCGGCGGCACTCATCTTTGGCCTGTCTCTGAAGAACAAAGGGAGAAAAGCATCGAAGCTCTCAAGGAGTTTGATATGGATCGCATCGGCGTCTCCCATTGCACTGGGCTGAAGCCGGCCATGCGATTGGCCCAAGAATTTGGAGATCGTTTTTTCTTCTGCAATGTGGGAAATGTTGTCGAAGTGTGACGTGCTCAGAGCAGAGCTTTTGAGATGGGGGATTCCCTGCCCCAGGAACGTTTTGCTTCCAAAGACAGACACGATCCATTTATCTTGCACATTCTGAAAAAAGTTCGCCACCATACAACGTGTATGGTGGCGTTGTTACGGATTCTTTTCGTTTTTCTACTCCCTCTCGGGCATCTCCCCGTTTCGGAGTACCGCCCCCTCGGTGCCGGAGGTAACAAAGTGCCGGTACCGGCTGAGGAAGGGGCTCTCCATGGACTGCGGTTTGGGAACGTAGCTCTGCCGCCGTCTTTCCATCTCCTCTTCGGAGATCTCCAGGGAGAGAGAGCGGGCGGGGATGTCGATGGCGATGATATCCCCCTCCTGCACCAGGCCGATGGGGCCTCCCACGACGGCTTCGGGAGAGACGTGGCCGATGGAGGCTCCCCGAGTGGCTCCGGAGAAGCGCCCGTCCGTAATGAGGGCCACGGAACGGTCCAGCCCCATACCGGCGATACTGGAGGTGGGGCCCAGCATCTCCCGCATTCCCGGGCCTCCCCGGGGGCCTTCGTTACGGATCACGATAACATCTCCCGATCGGATCTTCCCCGCGGCGATGGCAGCGCTGGCTTCCTCTTCACACTCAAAGACCCGGGCGGGGCCGGAGTGCCGCATCATTTCGGGAAGTACCGCGCTCTGTTTCACCACCGAGCCGAGAGGGGCGAGATTTCCCTTAAGAATCGCCATGCCTCCCTCAGCATGATAGGGGTTCTCCAGAGGCCGGATAACTTCGGTGTTCCGGATCACCGCCTTTTCGTAGTTCTCTTTAACCGTATGACCGTTCACCGTGGGGAGATCCCCATGGATCAGCCCCTTGGGAGCCAAGCGCTGCATAACCCCCTGGATGCCTCCCGCCTGATGAAGATCCTGAATATGGTACGCCCCGGCGGGGCTCATGCTGCAGAGGTGCGGGGTCTTCCGGCTGATCTCGTCCATGAGATCCAGGGAGAGCACATGCCCCGCGGAGTGGGCGATGGCGGGAAGATGGAGAGCAGTGTTGGTGGAGCCCCCCAGAGCCATATCCACCGCCACGGCATTCTCGAAGGCCTGAAAGGTGAGGATATCCCGAGGACGAAGGTTCTTCTCCACCAGCACCATCACCGCCCGCCCCGCATTTTTGGCGAGACGCTCCCGGGCGGCGTAAACCGCAGGGATGGTGCCGTTTCCGGGAAGGGCCATCCCCAGAGCCTCTATCATGCAGTTCATGGTGTTGGCGGTGAACATCCCCGCACAGGAGCCGCAGGTGGGGCAGGCGTTTTCCTCAAGCTCCCAAAGCTCTTCATCGGTCATGCTCCCCGCTCCGTGCCGCCCTACTCCTTCAAAGACGCTGCTGAGATCCGTATCGTTCTCACCGCATTTTCCCACCCCCGCCAGCATGGGGCCTCCGCTCACGATAAGAGAGGGAAGATTCAGCTCTGCGGCGGACATGGCCATGCCGGGGATGATCTTGTCGCAGTTGGTGACGTAGACCAATCCATCAAGAGCATGCGCCCGGGCCATAACCTCCACGGAATCCTTGATGAGTTCCCGGCTGGGGAGGGAGAATTTCATCCCCTCGTGGTTCATGGCGATGCCGTCGCAGACCCCGATGACGGGGAACTCCAGGGGAAGCCCTCCCGCAGCATAGATCCCCGCCTTCACTGCCTCGGTGATGCGCTTGAGATGCACGTGTCCGGGGATGATGGAGTTGAAGGCATTCACCACCCCGATCCAGGGGCGCTCAATCTCCCAGTCCGTATAGCCGCATGCCTTGAGAAGCGAGCGGTGCGGTGCCCGGGAGACGCCCTTTTTTGCTCTATCGCTGTTCATATATAGATCATCCTTTCCATAATTTCTCAATAAAAAAGACACCCTTAACATCCCTGCCCTATGGTGCCTTCTTCCAACTAGTGCGTCATTCCTGCTTATATTGTGTCTTTGCGTGAACTCCTACAGGAGCCG
>CAZIFL010000052.1:0-14659 GCA_964539095.1 uncultured Synergistaceae bacterium | reverse complement strand
GGTCGCCCTCCGCGTGGGGGCGTGGATTGAAACCTCCTTGGCAAGGCCGCTGCGGATGCTTTCCGTGGTCGCCCTCCGCGTGGGGGCGTGGATTGAAACCCGGCGGATTCGTTCCTCTCGATCCTCCAGGGCGTCGCCCTCCGCGTGGGGGCGTGGATTGAAACTCCTGCGCAAAGCTCAGAAATCAAAGTAGGGCTTCCTGAATAAGAAAAAATCCTTGAAATCACTGGATTTACAGGCCCTTTTCTGCCATAATAGTGCACGAAAACGATGCTTTTGAGCCTCAAAACCTTGCATAGATGGAGGAGATCCCTGTGTATAAGAAATCGGACCCCCAAAAAACCCTTTCTCTTGAGCTGTTCCTCTGTGGAAAACTCGACCCCGCAAACCGATGGGTCCGATTGGCACATCTCATCCCCTGGAATGAACTTGAAGAACT
Organism: uncultured Synergistaceae bacterium; assembly: GCA_964539095.1. Taxonomy (GTDB): domain Bacteria; phylum Synergistota; class Synergistia; order Synergistales; family Aminiphilaceae; genus DAIPKP01. The sequence goes on along the minus strand of CAZIFL010000052.1, from coordinate 14,220 downwards.
CTCAAAGTACAAAAATAACTTCCGCAAGAACGGTAAGGTGGCAAAAAGTTTTCGTATCGCCTTCGGGGCTCTCCTCATCCAATCAAAGCTCAATCTCGCCGACGAGGAAACCTCCCTGCAGATAGCTGAAAACCCCTATCTCCAGTACTTTCTGGGCTTTAAAACGTACCAGCCCCGGGCCCCCTTCAACCCCTCTCTTATGGTGCACTTCCGTAAGCGCCTTACCGCAGATATCATGAACGATCTGAACCTGAAAATCATGGAATTGCAACGGCCAAAAGAAGCCCCTGAAACCCGGAGCACCCCGGAAACTCCCGGCAAAAGAGAAAGCGGGAAAGCCCTTGAAAACGCGGAGGAGAATGAGCCTGTTCCCCAAGGAGAACTGATACTGGATGCTACCTGCGCTCCCGCCGACATCGCCTATCCCACGGACCTGCGTCTCTTGAACCATGCCAGGGAACAGCTTGAAAGGATCATAGACTACATCTGCGAGCGTTTGGAAGGGCTCGCGCCCAAACCAAGGACACACCCGTAAACGAGCACGAAAAGAGTACCTCCAGGCGGCTAAAAAGAGGCGTATCAAGGGCAATGTACTCCGGAAACAGCTCGGCTACCTTCGCAGAAACCTGGAACACATTGCAAGAACGCGAGACGCCTCCCCGGAAAAGACATTGCTCTTGGAAAGAAAGGAGTCCCGCCTCTGTATCCTGGAACTCCTCTACCAGCAGCAGCTGGAAATGTACCAGAACCGCACCCACCGGGTAGACCACCGCATTGTCAGCATAGACCAGCCCCATGTACGCCCCATCGTTCGGGGTAAAGCCCGGACAAACACAGAATTTGGAGCAAAAATCGCCCTCAGCGTAGATAACGGTTTCTGTCTCATCGAATTCCTCAGCTGGGAAAACTTCAACGAAAGCCGTACGCTCCAGCAGGCTGCAGAAAACTACCGTCATCGCCATGGATACTACCCCGAAGTCATCTGCGCCGACGCCATCTACCGGATTCGGGAAAACCTCAATTACTGCAAGGAACGAGGAATCCGCTTAAGCGGGCCACCCCTTGGAAGACCTCCTGCAGACCCGGAAATCAACCGGGAAAGAAGACGAATCACCCGACAGGATGCGGCCAGGAGAAACATCGTAGAAGCCAAGTTCGGGGAAGCCAAAAGAGCCTATAACCTGGGATGCATCCGGGGCAAACGAAAAGACACCAGCGAAACTCTCATCGTCATTCAGTTTATAACGATGAATCTTTGGAGCATGCTCCGAGATTTTTTGCGCAAATTTTTAACGCCTACAAAGCCATATTTTAGCCGAAAATTTACCGTTTTCCAGGGCGAAGTTACCCACAGTCTCCCCTTGGTGGCATGATTTTCAGGGGGCTTTTGTGAATTGTACTTGTTCAGGAAGCCCAAAGTAGTCTTTCGTCGCCCTCCGCGTGGGGGCGTGGATTGAAACTTTGAAAGAGGGGGTTACCCCTCCCTCAAGGCCCAGTCGCCCTCCGCGTGGGGGCGTGGATTGAAACTTCGATGGATCAGCTCTCTACTTAGGGCTTCCCGAATAAGAAAAAATCCTTGAAATCACTGGATTTACAGGCCCTTTTCTGCCATAATAGTGCACGAAAACGATGCTTTTGAGCCTCAAAACCTTGCATAGATGGAGGAGATCCCTGTGTATAAGAAATCGGACCCCCAAAAAACCCTTTCTCTTGAGCTGTTCCTCTGTGGAAAACTCGACCCCGCAAACCGATGGGTCCGATTGGCACATCTCATCCCCTGGAATGAACTTGAAGAACTCTCAAAGTACAAAAATAACTTCCGCAAGAACGGTAAGGTGGCAAAAAGTTTTCGTATCGCCTTCGGGGCTCTCCTCATCCAATCAAAGCTCAATCTCGCCGACGAGGAAACCTCCCTGCAGATAGCTGAAAACCCCTATCTCCAGTACTTTCTGGGCTTTAAAACGTACCAGCCCCGGGCCCCCTTCAACCCCTCTCTTATGGTGCACTTCCGTAAGCGCCTTACCGCAGATATCATGAACGATCTGAACCTGAAAATCATGGAATTGCAACGGCCAAAAGAAGCCCCTGAAACCCGGAGCACCCCGGAAACTCCCGGCAAAAGAGAAAGCGGGAAAGCCCTTGAAAACGCGGAGGAGAATGAGCCTGTTCCCCAAGGAGAACTGATACTGGATGCTACCTGCGCTCCCGCCGACATCGCCTATCCCACGGACCTGCGTCTCTTGAACCATGCCAGGGAACAGCTTGAAAGGATCATAGACTACATCTGCGAGCGTTTGGAAGGGCTCGCGCCCAAACCAAGGACACACCCGTAAACGAGCACGAAAAGAGTACCTCCAGGCGGCTAAAAAGAGGCGTATCAAGGGCAATGTACTCCGTAAAGCTCTCCGGAAGCAGCTCGGCTACCTTCGAGAAACCTGGAACACATTGCACGAATGCGAAATGCCTTCCCGGAAAAGGCATTACTCTCGGAAAGAGAGGAATCTCGCCTCTGCATCCTGGAACTCCTCTACCAGCAGCAGCTGGAAATGTACCAGAACCGCTTATAACGATGAATCTCTGGAGCATACTCCGAGATTTTTTGTGCACCTTTTTAATGCTTAGAAAGCCGCATTTTAGCCAAAATTTTACCGTTATCCAGAGTGGAGTTATCCACGGCCTCCCTCTGGCAGCGCGATTTCCAAGGGTTTTTGTGGATTACACTTGTTCAGGAAGCCCTAAAAAAATCCCGGAGCATGGGAAAAACTCTTCCCTGTTCCGGGACTTTAAAAAACCTAATTTTTATCCCCGCTTCTTGAGCCTCACCTCAGGCTCCGAAGGAATTTTGAAAAGGGGGATAAAACGATCCCACCCCGTAAAGGTGAGCACCAACATGGATCCCACCGCGACAAAAGCCATGAAGTTGAACCGAATGATATCCATAGGTACAAAATGATGGAGAGGATAGACCGCATGGGCGATGCCCACGAAGAATACAATGTAGCAATGCCAGGGGATAAGCTGGGATCCTAGCACGCCGAAGGCATCCGAGAGAGTGGCGTTCCGAAGCCGAAGAGTATACATGTCCTCCTCGCTGGCCTCCACGTTCTCATCGGTCATCTCCTTGATGATGGGACCGATGGTGACGATTTGCGCCATCTCATCCCCCAGAGCGGCGTTGCCTATGAGGCACATGATGCCGTTGCTGAAGATGAGCTGTCGCACGTTACGCACCATTTTGAGAACTGCCTGGGCGATGGGGTCGAAGGCTTTCATGAGCCGCATAACCCCCCCGAAGGCTCCCACCCACATCATCATCACGATGGACCAGCTCCCCGCATCGGAGAAGCCCGTATAGATGAGGTCGAGAAATTCCATCACCGAAGACACGGTGCCCGCCACCAGACCGAAGATCAAAGCCGCCACGATTCCCGCCCCAAGACAGAGAAGGGTGGAAATTCCGGATACCGCCATGCCCAGGACTACCAAAAGCGGTATAATCATATACAGGGGAACCCCCGTGCGCACCTGTTCCAACAGAGTTACTGCAGATGCTCTTTTCTCCTCCAGGCTCGCCCAAACCTCGGGAGGAATTGCATCAATGGCGGCGGCGGCGTTCCCCGCTTCGCTTCCCAATCCCATGCTGGTACCCGCAACGTAGAAAATCCCCGCGGAAATAAAGAGACAGAGGAAAGACCATACCCCCTGATGACGTACCCGGTGGATGATCTCCACTTCCTGCATCCCCGAACTCACCACGGTGGTATCTGAAATAAGGCCGATGTTGTCTCCGAAACAGGAGCCCCCTGCTACGGCAGCCACGGTAAGAATGGGGCTTCCCCCCACGATATGGCTGAGCCAGAGAAAGACCGGGGCACAGGCCGCAAAGGTTCCCCAGGAAGTGCCCGTAGCGATGGAGAGCACCGCCGTGGCAAAGAGCCCGATTACCGCCACAGTCTCTCCAGAGATACCGAGCTTGAGAGACATGATGATGATAGATGCCCCCACGCCTGTGGCCATGAAGGCCTCCGCCAGAGCATAGGCGGCCATGAGGATGAAAAATACGATGATGAAGTGCTTTACGTTGTCCAGAGCCGCATCAAAAACCTCTTGAAAACGATACCTGTCGAGAATCATGGCAAGAGCCACCGCAGTAATGGTGGCCAGAGGAGCCGCCAGAAGAATATCCATACCGCTCAGCATAAGCCCCGCCAGCACTGCGATGGGAGCTAATTTTAATAGAGCCATAAGAACCCGTCCTCCTTCATTACGATACGTTCGTACTGCTGCCGAAGAAGATCCCCCTGCGCATTCGTTCCGTTTTTTCTCTCTCCCCGGCATCACCTTCTTCCGTCTCCTAGAGAAGCATACCCCTGAAAAACGTTACAGCGCCCTGAGGGGATAGATGGTCTCCTGGGAGTATCCCGTGCGAACCCGGATATACCCTTCAAGCTCCCGGTCCAGCTCGAGATCTCCCGTGTCTACCCGGAGAGGTTCCCCCTCCAGAGCCCGGAGTTTTTCCGGAGCGCAGAGCACCATAATCCCCTTGGAACCGCAGCGGCGCACCAGGCTGGGGCGGATCTGCTGATTCCCCCGGCCGAGAATGTACCCTTGCCCTCCGATGGGAGTCAGCACCAGCCGTACGGGGGAGTTCTGCACCAGAGCCTCCAGCTCTTGCGCTCCCAAATCCACCCCCAGAAGCTCCCCATGGCGTACGAGATCCACCCCTAGAAGGGTTTTCCGCAATCCCAGAGCCTCCGCCACCGCCCGAGTGGTGGTGCCGGGGCCGAGAACGTAACAGACTCCGGGCTCCATGCCCTCCGCCACCGCCGCCCCGATGGCCTCTTGGGCCACCTTGTCCGAGGCGGGGCTTCCGGATTTAAGCCCCTGTACTCGCCGGCGTTCGAAGGGGATCCGCAGATAGCCGTAGAGCCGGGTCTGTACCCGCCCCTGCCGAAAGCCTTCTTCGTCGATATCCCGGACTTCCGCAGTTTTTTCGGGGATCCGGGCCCCCGAAAGATAGTTTGCCGCAAGCTCCCCCGCGGACTCCGGAGAGGTGGCGTAAACCGGGGAATGGATCTTCACCCCCGAGGGGATGCCGAGCACCAAAAGAGACTCTCCTGCAACCTCGCAGATATCCCGGGCGGTACCGTCTCCCCCCGCGAAAAGAAGCAGATCCACCCCCATCTCCCGCATGCGCTGCACTCCCCGGAGCGTCTGCTCCCGGGAAGATCCGGCTTCGGATTCTCCGGGGAAGCCGCAATCCAGCACTATGGGAGAAAAGCCACACTCCCGAAGCTCCGCCTCCCCCATGGCTCCAGGGCAGGTAAAAACTGTGAGACTCTCCCGGAGAGGGAGCAGCTTTTGCAAGGCCCGCACCGTCCTCTCGGGAGAACGGGGAACCGCTCCACGCCGCCGAGCCTCCGCCAAAACCTCCGCTCCATCGGTACCCTTGAGCCCCACGGCTCCCCCCATCCCCGCCACTGGATTGACCATAACGCCGAGTTTCATGCGCCCCTCCTCCCTGTAGAAGGGGGAGCATGGAAGATCATGCTCCCCCTCCGGGTTCCTCTATTTTCTCGGCTCGAAGTAGCCGGTGTACTTTTTCTTGTAGGCCCGCCAGGTCATGGCCCACTTTTTAGGATCATCCAGATAGTCGTGATCCACATGATGAATGGTGCTCTTATGAGGAGCATGGCGTAGCATCTCCGGATCCTCATGGGCCTCCTTGACGATCTGCTCCATAATGGCGAGAAATTCGTCCAGCTCCTGCTTGGAGTAGGATTCCGTGGGCTCCACCGTGAAGGGCTCCGGAACGATGAAGGGCTCGTGGCTCATCCAGTAGTGCACCCCGTAATCGAACATGCGATTCTGCACCTCCGCAGAGCCGATGCCGGTCTCCTCCTTGAGCTTCTGCCAGCTGTAGCGCACCTGCTCCACCCGGTGCTCTCCCTCGGCGTAGGGGGCTCCCGCTCCGGGGATCTTCATAATCTTCCGGAACATGTAGTTGTTGTTCAGCACCGCCACCCGGGCCGCCTCGGTGAGCCCCTCCTGACCGAGGGACATGATCCAGGCGTAGGCCTTGAGGATAACCGGCACCACCCCGTAGAAATCCTTCACCTTCCCGATGCTCTCGGGGAGATCGTAGTTCAGGTAGTAGCGCTCTTTGGAGGGGTCGAACTCCACCAGAGGAACCGGAAGGAATTTCGCAAGCTCCGAAGTAACCCCGATAACCCCGCCTCCGGGGCCCCCGCAGCCGTGGGGAGCAGAGAAGGTCTTGTGCAGATTGAAGAAGCAGAGATCAAACCCCGCCTCCTTGGCCCGGGTAATCCCCATGATGCCGTTGAGGTTCGCCTGGTCGTAGCTGCAGATCCCTCCCACGGAGTGGATCAGATCGGTAAACTCCTTGATCCGGGGGTTGTAGATGCCGATATCCTCGGGGTTGGTGATGAGCAGCGCCGCGGTACGCTCATTCACCGCCGCCTTGAGGGCCTCAAAATCCGGGCGTCCCTCCGCATCGGGATAGATAGTGATCACCTTGAAGCCCTTGATCACCGGAGCCGCCGCATTGGAGGGGTGGGAGAAGATGGTGGTAATGATCTCATCCTTGGTATCGCTCTGCCCCGTGGCATCCACCCAGGCCCGGATAATGGAGACGATGGCATAGATAGCGTGGGAGCCTCCCCCCGCCTGGAGGGAGAAGCGATCCATTCCGGAGATCTCTTTAAGGGCGTGCTCGGTCTTGAAGAGCATCTCCAGAAGCCCCTGAAGGGTGGATTCGTCCTGTCCGGGGTGCAGCTCCGAGAGGGCGGGATTCGCCGCCAACACCTCATTAACCTTGGGGCTGTACTTCATGGTGCACGTTCCCTGGCCCACATCCACGTTGAGATCCGCCCCAAGATTTTCCTGGGAGAGCCGCAGATAGTGTTTGAGCACCCGCATCTGCCCCATTTCGGGGAGAGCGGGAGGGGTGGAACGTCTGAGAGAGGCTGGGATCTTTGCAAGCCCCTGGGCTCCCTTTTGGGCTACCTCCTCCTCCACCGGAGGGAGCAGCATCCCCCGCTCACCCGGGGTGGAAAGCTCGAAAATGATGGGCTCATCCCACCGAGCCTGATGAAAATCCCGCAGTTTCGTTTGCATATTCATTCCCATGAATAATCGTCCTTTCTCGTGTTCTCGAAAATTCCCGGATCTAACCCAGGATCTCCTTCAGAAGGCGCACCAGAGTATCCATATCATCCTGGCTATGCACCTCGGTAACGCAGAAGAGCCCGGTCTCCCCCAGGGAGGGGAATTTGCGAGAGAGATCCAGGCATCCGAAAACCCCTCGCTCCAGAAGAGCCTTATTGATCTCCTGTACACTCTTACCGGTGCCCTGGAAATTCACCGCAAACTCCTTGAAGAAGGGAGTACCTTCGAAAAGAACCTTCACCCCCGGAAGCTCCTGCACCTTCGCCGCAAGGTAGGCGGAGCGCTGGAAAATCCCCTCGCCAAGATCCTTCATCCCCTGGGGCCCCATGAGGGCAAGGTAGACCCCGGCGGTGATCCCCCAGAGGGCCGAGGCGGTACCCACGAACTCCACCGCTTCCTCCCGTTTGGCGAAGGAGGTGCGCTCCCAGGCCACGTCTCCGAAACCCCACTCCTTGTGGGTGGTGGGAGCCACACCGAAGAGCCGGGAGGGAAACTGCTGGACGAAGCGCTCCTCATCCCGGGTGGCGATAAATCCCGCCCGGGCGCCTCCGGCGTACATGTGCATTCCCAGAGGCTGGATATCCCCACAGACAATATCCGCTCCGTACTGCACCGGAGGAGCGAGAACTCCGAGAGAGCTGGGATCGACCCCTACGACAAAGAGAGCCCCCGAGGAGTGCAGCAGCTCCGCCATCTTCGACGCTTCCGTTTCAAGAGCCCCCAAAAAGTTCGGGTTCTCCACATAGAGCCCAGCCACATCAGGAGTAAGGCTCTTTTTAAGGGCCTCCAGATCCAGGGTGCCCGTTTTTTCGCAGAAAGGTACCGTCCGGAGGGTCACTCCGGGGTGGCAGTAGTTGCGGATCACCAGCATCCGGTCGGGGTGGATATTTTCCGCCACCAGCACCGTGTCGCGTCCTGTAATCCGGCAGGCCATGCGAAGCGCCGTGGATGCCGCCTGGGAGCCGTCGTAGGTGGGGACGTTCACCGCATCCATCTCCAGAAGCTCCCCCATCATGCTGGTGTATTCGAACAGAGCCTGGAAGCGGCCGTGATCTTCGTAGGGCTCTCCCGCATAGGCGGTGAGGAACTCCGAACGGTGGTTAATCTCATCGCATACCGCAGGCACGTGATGCTGCCAACATCCGCCTCCTAAAAAGCTCAGATTCTCGTGAGTTCCCCGGTTTTTCTTGAGCATCTTCTCCATGTGCCGTTTCAGGCTGTATTCATCCAGAAAGGGCTCCGGGAGATCCATTTTCCCCCTAAACCGAAGGGGCTCGGGGATACACTGGTAAAACTCGTCGATGCTCTTCGCCCCGATGGAGGCGAGCATCTCCTCCTGCACCTCCGGCACGGAGTTGGGAATGTAGGGATAGACAATCTTCTTTCGATCCGCCATGAAAAAACTCCTCCTTCACTGATAAGACTCTTTTCAGATGACGTACCATCATGCTGAAAGGAGAACTTCTAAGGTCCTAACGAGCCGCTGATAACAAGCAACTCGCTTCTACGCCGTGCCGCCTCCGTCTACCACAAGGTTTGCTCCGCTTACCCAGGTGGAAAGATCGCTCACCAGAAAGTAGACAGCCTTGGCGATATCTTCAGGGGTTCCGATGCGCCCCAGGGGGCGGTCCGCACTCTCCCGAAGCCACGCCTCCATATCAAGGCCGAGCTGCACCGCCTCGCTGCGCAGCAGGGGGGTATCCACATCCCCGGGGGAGACGCAGTTCACCCGGATATTCTGGGCTCCGTGATCAATGCACATGGCCCGGGTCATGTTCACGACACCCCCCTTGGCAGCACAGTAGGAGACAGCGTTCGGACCTCCTTTGATACCCCAGCCGGAGCCGATATTCACCACGCTCCCCCCCTTCTCCATCATGAGGGGGAGAAGATGTTTGGAGACAAGCCAGGTTCCCTTAAGGCTCACATCAATGGAGATATCCCAGTCCTTCTCTTCCAGATCCACGGCGTTCTTGCGGCGGATCACTCCGGCACAGTTCACCAGAGCGTGGATGCTGCCAAATTGCTCCTTCAGGCTCTCTCCAAGGGCCTTGCAATCTCCCTCGGAGGTGACGTTGCAGGGGAGAAAAAAGGCCCTCTCTCCCATCTCTCGGGCGGCAATCTCTCCTCTCTCCCGGTCAAAATCTGCCAGCACCACCGTAGCTCCCGCCTGGTGCAGAAAGGAGGCCACACCGTTGCCGATCCCGGAAGCGGCTCCGGTAATAACCACCACCTTGCCGAAAAGCCCAAAAACCTTTGCAAAATCCATACTACGCCCTCCTAAATTCTTTAATGTTTATCGAAAAAATATCCTTCTCTGCCTGCAACGTTACGCCAGCCCTGCGGTCTCGCCGCCATCGATGGGAATTTCCGCACCGGTAATGTAGGCCGCCTCGGCGGAGGCAAGAAAGGCGTAGAGCCCCGCCACCTCCTCCGGTGCGGCGTGACGCTTCATGGGGATCTTCTGATTGGTGGCCTCCAGCATCTCCGGGGTGTACTCCGCCCTCTGCATGGGGGTGAGCACGTATCCCGGACAGACCGCATTCACTCGGATAGCCGGGGCAAGCTCCAGAGCCATGGTCTTGCAGAGCAGAATCACCCCCGCTTTGGAGGCGTTGTAATCCGCATAAAAGGGATGCCCTTCAGTACCGTTGGTGGAGGCGGTCATAAGAATAACCCCCTCCTGCCGGGGGAGCATGCGTCGCGCTGCCTCCCGGGCACAGAGAAAGACCCCATCCATATTGATCCCCATCACCCGGCGCCACTGTTCCCACGAGATGTCCACAAAGGAAGAGCGAATGCTGATCCCCGCATTTGCCACGAGCACATCCACAGGCCCCGCAAGACCCTCCGCCTCTTCAAAACCGCGCTCCACCTCTTCGGGGCGACTTACATCCACCCGCAGGGCCCCGGCAAACTCCGGATGCTCCCGGGTAATTCTTTCCAGAGCCTCGGAATTGATATCGAAGATCACCACCCGAGCACCTTCCCGAGCAAAACGTTCCGCGGTGGCAAGGCCGATGCCGCTGGCACCTCCTGTAACGATGACGCTCTTGTTGTACAGATCCGGATACTGGGCCATACCGAACACCTCCGTATTTTCAGGGGAAATTCTCTCTTCCCTCTCTTCGAAGAATACTTTCCGAAAATCTTCGGGGCAAAAATAGTACTCATTGAATACATGGTATTCATATATGTACGATAAAAAGCCTTTTCTGTCAAGAGTCTCCCTAAAAGGAAATACGAGAAAACTCGGGAAAAACCACTGTTTGCAAAGCTTTTTTAAAATAAAAGAATGGGATTTCTTGAGAAAGGAATTTTTTGGATCGACAAAATGGGATACAGCAAGTACAATGCTGCAGATAGAATGGATTCGAGAGTTCCAACCGCTTTGCCCATACACTTTTAAGGAAGGGAGATTGTTTGTCATGCAGGCATCCCACCCTAAGGATATGCCCTTTTACACCACCAGTGCAGACTACGTCTATCATGCGCTACGCCATAAAATAATCTCAAAAGAGCTGAAGCCGGGGCAGAGACTGCCGGAGGTGGGGCTTGCGGAGGAGATGCAGCTCAGCCGCACCCCCGTTCGGGAAGCCATCCGGAGGCTCGCCAACGAAGGACTGGTGATTCTCGTCCCCAACAGCGGTGCCCGCCTCGCATCTCCCAGCATGGAAGAGATGGAAAACGCCTACGAAGTTCGGGAGCATCTGGAAACGCTGGCGGTGCACAAAGCCGCCTCTCGTATTACCCCTCTCCAGCTCTGCCGCCTGGAGGAGTCTATTCAGGAGGAGGAGAAGATCTTCAAAGAGCGCGATCTTGAGGCGTATCTTGAGATCAACGTAACCTTTCATAAAATCATTGCAGAATCAAGCGGCAACGTGGTTCTCAAGGAGTACATCGATAACATTCTCTCCCGAACCAACGTCTATATGGTGTTCTACGAGTCCTTTTTCAATTTCGACACCAACCCCAGCCTGGAGGAACATCGGCAGCTTCACGAGGCGCTTCGCCTGAAGGATCCCAATCTTGCGGTGGCCCTCATGCGGCGACACGTAAGCCTTTCCATGAAATCTCTGGCGCCCCACCCCGCGGAGAAACCCCGGTAACACATCCCCCCTTGAGAACTCTCCAAAGGAACTGCGTAAACCATGCGAAATGTACAAAGAACCAAAAAAGCCCCCCTAAAAGGGGGGCTCGCAAAAATGATCTTACTGAAAAATTCTAGACCCTTCCGGGATATGCCTCCAGAGCGAGCTTGAGGATATTCATGGCCTTTACAAGCTCCTCTCTCTCCAGAACATAGGCGAGGCGAAACTCCTGCTTACCGAGCCCCGGAGTGGCATAGAAGCCCTCTCCTGCAGCAGCCATGAGGGTCTCTCCCTCCACCTCAAACTCCTGAAGCATCCAGATGATGAACTTCTCCGCATTGTCCACGGGAAGCTTCACCATCACATAAAAAGCGCCCTTGGGCTCTTCGCAGATAACTCCGGGCATCTCCTTGAGAGCAGCGTAGAGGGTATCCCGCCGGGCCTGGTACTCCTTGTTCACCTCTTCGAGATAGGACTTGGGAGTGTTGTAGAGTGCCGTAGCTCCCACCTGCTCCAAGGTGGGAACACAGAGCCGCCCCTGGGCCATCTTCAGCACCTGGGCCATGAAATCCTTGTTCTTGCAGGAGATGCTTCCGATCCGGGCACCGCAGGCGCTGTATCGTTTAGAGACAGAATCCACCACCACCAGGCGATCTTCCAACCCCGGCAGATGGGCAAAGCTGGTATACTGCAAACCATCGTAGACGAATTCCCGATAGACCTCATCCGCCACCAGAAAAAGACCGTGCTTCTTGGCAAGATCCGCCAGCATATCCATCTCTTCCCTGGTATAGATGGTTCCCGTGGGGTTTCCAGGATTGGAGACCAGGATAGCCCGGGTACGGTCCCCTATAAGCGCCTCAATATCCTCTCGGGGAGGAAGATGGAACCCCTCTTCGGCTTTGGTAGTGATGGGAACTACCCGCACATTGGTGCTCTGGGCAAAGGCGTTGTAGTTGGCGTAGAAGGGCTCCGGGATGAGCACTTCATCTCCGGGATCGCACATGGTCATGAAGGAGAAGAGAAGGGCTTCGCTCCCTCCGTTGGTTACGATGATATCTTCCCGATCAAAGGAGATATCAAATCCCTTGTAGTAGGCGCTCACCGCATCTCGAAGGCTGTTATCTCCCGGAGAGGTAGCGTAGGCAATAACCTCCTGGGAAAAGCTTCTGATGGCCTCTAAAAAAGCCGGAGGGGTTTTGATATCCGGCTGCCCAATGTTGAGGGGATAGATTTTCTTTCCCTTTGCGCGCGCTTCCTCTGCATAGGGGAGCAGTCTCCGGACGGGCGAAGACTGCATGTTCAAAGCTCTTTGCGAAAATCTCATTGCAAGATCCTCCCTGATTCAGAATAGTATGTACAGAACCTATGGTGAATCATACCACAAAAAGCAAACACCCTCATGAAACGTTGGCAATCATACGGGGCAAAACACAACATTCGGAGAGAGTCTTTTTCCGTCAGAGAAAGGGTGAAAAAAGTATGGCGCACATTTTTATAGCGGATGGGACCCCCAGCCAGGAAAACCGCACTTTTCGAGAGCATCTGGAAAAACTCCGCGAAGGACTCATCTCCCGGGGGCATACCGTGGAAAACATCCATTTAGCAGAAAAAACTATTGCCCACTGCACAGGCTGTTTCTCCTGCTGGCTTCGAACCCCCGGGAGCTGCATCTTCAAGGATGATCATGTGGATTTTCTACGATCTCTCCTTCGGGCAGATCTGGTGCTCTTCGCCTCTCCCCTGATACTTGGCTTCCCCTCGGGGCTTCTGAAAACCTCCATCGACCGCTTCATCCCCCAGGCGCTCCCCTACATCGAACTGGACGAGCACGGCGAGTGCCGCCACCCTCTGCGGTACGGGAAAACCCCTCTTATGGCACTCCTCTACGAACCCGAAAAAGATACCGACGAAGAGGACGTTCAGATCATCACCTTTGCTTTCGAACGCTTCGCCCGAAACGCCCATACCCGTTTTCTCTTTGCTCGTTCTCTGGAAGATTCCTTTGAGGAGGTGTACCATGCGACTGCAAATCTTTAACGGCTCACCCCGGGGAAAGGGGAGTAACTCCACCGTACTTACCCGGGCCTTCGCAAAGGGCTTTTTCGGCACAGAAAACTTTCCCCAGGAAGAATTCCGGGAGTTTTTCCTTGCGAACCCCGGAGATTTTCAGGGTGCTCTTCAAGCTTTTTCCGAAGAGTCCACGGTGCTACTCGCCTTTCCCATCTATACCGACTCCATGCCGGGGATAGTGAAAGATTTCATCGAGGCGCTGCAACCGTACAGGGGATCGTGCACGGCCACGAAAACGATCTTTCTCGTCCAGACGGGCTTCCCCGAAGAGACGCATACCCGCCCCATGAGAGACTATCTGCTCAAGCTCGCCCGCCGGCTTGGAGCACCCTCCCCCGGAGTGATACGCATGGGGGGCGGCGAAGGAACCCGGAACCAGGCGCAAAGCCGCCGGGGAAAGAAAACACTGCACCGATACGAGGAGCTGGGAAGGCTCTACGCCGAGACGGGAGAGCTGGACCAGAACATTCTCGAACTCCTCAAAGGAACCTCGAAACTCCCGTCTCTGCTGGCACCCTTTATCCTTCCCCTGGCAAACTACTTTTTCTGGGATCGGCAGCTCAAGAAGAACGGCGCCTATGCGAAACGCTTCGATCGTCCTCTGGGCTGATCGCTGAAGATCCGCCCCGCGAGAAAAGCCGAAGAGCGAACCCGCAGGTTCGCTCTTCGGCTTTTTTGAAAGGCAACTCTCTCCGCAAGGGGGAGAGCACCGAGCTTGTACAGCGTCATGCTTTTCGGAAGATACGGTCTTTCGGCTCCTCTATCCGCCATGCTTCGGGCCGGAAGTTAGTGATCCCTGAGGGGGCTCCATTCCTTCCAGACATTTGCCACAAGATCCGGTCCGGGTCTGAGAACTTTCTTTCCCGGT
>CAZIFL010000051.1:0-15207 GCA_964539095.1 uncultured Synergistaceae bacterium | reverse complement strand
TTTTCTCTTTTCTCTTTTCTCTTTTCTCTTTTCTCTTTTCTCTTTTCTCTTTTCTCCTTTTCTTCCTGCGCTTTTTATCTCTTTTTCTGTAAAAAACCATTCCTCAAGGTGAATCCGAGAGCTTTTCTTCAGGGATTTTGGGTATTTTCAGAATACCCAGGGCAAGAAGAAAGGCTCCTCCTCCGTTTAACACCAGAAGGGTCTGCAGGGAGATGACGCTGTTCAAAAAGCCGAAGAGCAGGAAGGCCAGGGGCATGATGGCGTAGCATATGGCGGTGAGAATGGCGAAGAAGCGCCCCTTCATCTCCGGAGGAACCACCTTCTGAAAGAGGGCGGGGGCGGTGGCGTTTACTGTGCCGAGACCGAGCCCCGCAATAAAGAGGGCCCCCAGCATAATCTGCTTCTGTGCGGGGAGGCCGAAGAGGATGATCCCGAAAGATGTGGCGAGAAGCCCTCCCACCATGCGGCGGTAGGGGTTACGAAAGGTTCGGAAGCTCAAGTAGAGAGCCCCCAAAAGAGCCCCTGCGGCGAGAGATGCCTCGAAGAGTCCCACCCAGAGGGGGCCTTCCTGAAGAAGAAAGCGCACCGCCAGAGGAATGGCCAAAAGCACCGGAGAGAAGAAGAAGTTAAAGGCTCCGAAGAGAAGCAGCAAAAGCCCCACCGGGGGGTTGTCTCGAAGATAGGCAAATCCCCCCCGCATCTCCTGGATATAGCTTGGGGAGGAGGCCTCCCGAAGGGGAGGGGAGAGATCTTTCCGGATGGAGAGGATGAAGGCCAGGGAGACGCAGAAGGTTCCCGCATTGAAGAGAAATCCCCCCAAAGCTCCCACCGCCGCAAGAGCCGCCCCTCCCAGAGCAGCCCCCAGAACGCTGGAGAACTGAAAGGCCGTGGCGTTCACCGCTGCTGCAGAAGCCACATGCTCTGTATCCGTGAGATCCTGAAGAGAGCTGTTGGCGGCGGCTTCGAAGAGGGGCATGAAGAGGGAGATGAAAAAGACAAAGAGGTAGAGCAGGGGGAGGGAGAGCTTTCCCCCCGCAAGGAATCCCGAGAGCCCCAGAAGAAGGAGAAGCCGGAGGATATCCGCAGAGACCATGCACGTTTTCCGATGGAACCGATCTGCCAGGGTTCCCATAAAGGGGCCGAAGAGCACCATGGGGATCATGGTGATTCCCATGAGGATGCCCAGATGGAGGCTGCTCTTTTCGTGCCCCGAATTGACCACCCACCACGCCAGGGCGATGGAGAAGAATTTATCCCCTACCGCAGAGGCAAAGCGGCCGCTGAAAAATCTACGAAAGTCCCGAAAGAGCACAAGAGGATGATCCCCCAGCTTTTTCAGGAGGAGAGGGTTCACGAGGCGCTCCTCATGCGATCCAGAATCTCCTGGGCCGCTATGGCACACCCCTTATGCTTCTGGGTGCCTCCCCGGCGAACCGAGGCGATGTAGGTTCCCGGCAGGCCGCAGGGGCAGTTTTCCTGTAGCACCGCCACATCGGTGGAGAGAATGGATTGGTTCGGCTGGGCGCTGTTCCAGGGGGAGAGCAGCAGCAGCAGCCCCTCCCGCCCCAGGCCCAGAGGCTCTAGCGTAAGAGGATCCACCACTCCCAGGCGTGCGCAGGCGGGAACGTGGTGATGCCCCAGGGAGCAGGCTCCGTAGGGAACCCCGTGTTCCGCCATGCCGAAGATGTCCCGCACATTGCAAACTGGAAGGCCGCAGCTCTCTTCCACGAACCGGGAAAAATCCCTCTGGGTCATGGGTTCTCCTGCGTGATTTTTCCACCCTCCTCCGGCGATAACAAAGCTCTCGGGGTCTACCTGAAGCGAGGGGTGCCGCCGCTTGGCCTCCTTCAGAGCGGTGTGCACAAATGCAGGAAAGCCGAGAAAGCGTAAGGGGCCCTCCGAGGCGAGATCTATGATGAGCTGGGCTGCGGCGGGGAGGTTAAAGGAGAAGCTCCCGGTGCTGTCGCGTTTGAGAAGCCAGTGCACGCTCGCTGCAGGGGCACAGGCCATCTTCTGCTCGGTGCTCCAGCTGGTGCCCACATCGGAGGCCTCTTCCCGGTCGTAGCTGAAGAGAAGGTAGTGGGCGGGCTTGGAAGAGCCGTATCCCAGGGCGGAGAAGATATGTTGAGAGAGGGTCTCCATTCGCTTCAGGCTGGGGGCGTCGAAATGAAGCTTGGTCCTCTGTCCCGAGGTGCCGGAACTGGTGAGGGTGAGCACCACATCCTCCTGAGGTACCGAGAGAAAATCGTGAATCTTTAAGGTTCCCACATAGAGGGGGGGGATTCGAAAGGCTTCCTCCAGAGAGGCGATCTTCTCCGGGTGCACCTCCCGTGCCTGGTCCATCTCCAGTAAAAAGGGGTGGATGCGGCGTTGTTCCACAAAACTCTCCCGAAGGGCCTGAAGAAAGAGTTTTTCCGTCTCCTCCGGGGGGGCAAAGGGGTTTTCCAAGGCGCAGAGTTCTTCTCGAAATGTGGATGTCATGCTTCCTCCTCCTCTCGTTCTTGGTGGAGATTCTGGATATAGGCCACCAGAGCTTCTCCCATGGGGCCTGCCACCTGGATGTCCTCAAAGCTTACGGTGCAGTTGTTCAGATAGATCAATGCCAGCCGATCCTCCCGGAAAGAGGGGAAGACGCCGCAGAAGAGAAAGCCCCGTTCTTCGAGATCCCCGGCGATCTTTGGGGCCAGGGGATCCTCCAGGTTCAGCTTGAGCAGTACCGCATCTATCCGGCGGAGGCAGAACTGCCGCACCATGTGATGCAGGTGGTTCGGGGTTCCCCCGGCGGGGCGGGATACGTCGATTACTGTTGAGTTAATGTGTTCCATGTAGGTGGCGCTCACCTCTCCGGGATCCTCGGTATTTTCGGAGGAGGAGAGTAGCTCCGGAGAAGGATCTGCAAAAATCCGGGGAATTTCCAGAGAGGCGTAGACCTTTTGTAAAAAATCCTCGTGCCCTTTGGGGGGGTAGATCTTCCGCTCCTCGGGTTTTTTCAAGGGTAAATATTGGTGGGCCAGAGTAAGCCGCTCTTCCCGGGCTCTTACAATGTTACGGAACTCCATGGCGGGGGCATAAAATCCCGGCAGCAGGGCGCTGTGGCGAAATCCCAGAGAGAGGGCTCCTTTCTGGGAGGCCTCATGGGTGGTAACGGATTGCACGAAGACCCCCGCATATTCCCGGCGGCGGGCCTCTTCGACAACCTGCAGGGTTATCTCCTTAAGAAGTCCTCGCCCACGGTAGCGGGGCTTTACGAAGGCCATGCCGATCTCCGCATTCTCCGAACCCTGAGGAATCTCAAGAGCGCAGTGTCCGAGAAGATCCTCCTGGGATGCTGCCACAAGGGAGACGATATCCCCTGTTTTGTTCAGCTCCACCACCCGTTCGGGGTAGTAGATATGGCTGTTGGGATAGGAGTAGCGGTAGGCTTCGTAGGCGCACCTTGATATCTCCACCGCCTCCGGAGGGTTGAGGGGGCGGATACTGTACTCCAGAGGCCCCTGGTAGATCTCCACGGGGGTTCCCATGGGGCGGGTTTTTTCCTCTTGGAGAAGATCTTCCGCCACCGAGGCGGTGGGGAGATACTTGGCGAAGCGGACTTCCTTTCCCTGGGGGCCCAGATTGTGGAAGGAGAGTTCCTCCGTGAGATGACGCATGAGAAAGAGCCCCAATCCATGGAGATCTGCCTCGTTGAGATTCCGGGGGGCATTGTAGGAAGGGGTGGCCTCGGGGGTGTAAGGAATCCCTTGGTCCCTCACGGTGAGGGCGATCCCCAGAGGGGTGTTCTCCAGAAGAATCTGAAAGGTAGCTTTCTCTCCCTCCTGGTAGGCATGGTGCAGCACGTTGCTCACCGCCTCCTCCAGAACGATTTCGATCTCCTGAAGATCTTTTTTCGAAAATCCCCGAAAATGGGCGGCTTCCGCCACAAAGGCCTGAAGAGGAGGAAGTACCCAGATCTCGTTGGGGAGGTGGAGCGTTACCGATCTTCCCAGAGATTTCATGAGGGGAGCCTCCCATCCACGATGCGCCGGATCTTTCCGGTTCTTGAGACCCGTTCCAGAGATTGAGGCGGTATGAGAGAGACCTCCAGATCTTCCAGCTCCCGGTTCCGGGGATCCTTATAGACCTTGGCGGTCTCCAGAATAGAGGCCACCAGGGCATCCTCAAGGCGCTCATCCCCCGCCAGAGACTCTTCCAGCACCTCCACAAGAAAGTGGATGCGGGCTCGGGTTCCCAGAGGCTCTACCCGGATCTGAAAGATGGGGGAGAGGCCAGGGAAGGGCTCCAGAGCCTTGTGGATCTCCTCCACGTAGAGCTTGCCGAAATGTACCCGTACATAGTCATCTGTACGCCCCAGAAGGCGGAAACGGGGCCAGGAACGGCCGCAGGGGCAGGGCTCTTCCAGCCACTCCGCCCGGTCTCCGATGCGGAAGCGGATAAGGGGGTGCAGCTCCCGGGTAAGGGTGGTGCCCAGAATTTCACCCTCCACGATCTCCGTATAGCACCAGTCTTCCGCAGCGTGGAAGACCGTAGGATCCGCAATGTCCGCACAGGGGTAGCCCATGGGGCCGATCTCCACCGCCCCGTAGAGGGGGGAGCCGATGACAGAACAGCGGAAAACCTTTTGCAATACCCGTTTCCCCGCCTCTGAGAGGGGTTCTCCGGTGAAGTAGATTTTCTCCACCTGGCCGCTCCATCCGGTGCGAATAGCCGCCTCTGCCAGGGCGAGAAGGGCGCTGGACATGGCCATAATAACGTTGGGTTGGTGCTCCAGGAGCATCTGTAGAGTATCTTCGGGCTCCTGATTGCAGGTCATGGAGAGAATAGAGCACCCAGTCTCCTCCAGGGCCCGGTTAAAGGCGAGAAATCCCGTCCAGAGGGCCCCCGCCCGGAGCAGATTTGCTACCCGGTCTTTTGAAGAAAATCCCAGAGACCGAAATCCCTCTCCGGTAACCTTCTCTGAAAGGGCGAACTCGTCAGGGGTCCAGGCCACGTACCGGGGCTTTCCCGAGGTGCCTCCCGAGGCAAAAAGATAGCGGCTGGCCTCGGGATTGGTGAGCATCTCAAGGCTCTTGGGAGGAGCGTACTGTACGAGATCCTCCTTGCCCAGTACCGGGAGATCTGCAAAATCTTCGAGGCTCTTTAGAGGAAGAGAGATGTCCTTCAAATGCCGCTGATAGAAGGGGGCCTTCAGGGCCTTGGCGAGGAGGGCGTTGAGCCTGGAGAGAAGAAGAGCCTCCCGTTCCGTTTCCCCCAACCGGCTCTGTCCGAGAAGCTCCGGAGAGAGATCCTCCCGGTTTACCAGCCGCACCAGCCGCAGAGGAATCTGCACCCCGTCGTGGGGGGCGGTGCCGTCGAAGCCCAGCCCCATGGTGCCGGGAAGGCAGAACCGGAGCACCCCCAGGGATCCCAGAGCCTCAACCAGAGACTGGGTTCTTTGCGGGGGGGCTGCGATGCCTGCAGTGGAGAGGTACCAGGTCATCCCCCGAAGATTTCCCCGGGTGAGATCCTCCAAATCTTCCACCGCATTTACGTAGATGGTACGGTTCAGCGGCGAGGGGGTTACCTCGGCTCCCTTGCCGAGAATCACCGTATGACTTCCCGCCTTTCCTTCCCAAAGCTTGCCAGATCCCTGAAAGGCCCTCCAGCGGGCAAGCTCGCGCTCTTTGCGGATCTCCACAGCCTCGTCCAGCTCTACAGTTCCTGGAGGTAGGGAAACTGCAAGCTCCTCCAGAGCCTGGTAGAGAAACTCTCCGAACTGTTCCGCATCCCCCTCCACAAAGAGATTCTGGCAGCTGGTGCAGGCCCGTTGTTCCCAGAGGCAGATGTCGAGAGCAAACCCTTTAGCGGCCTCCCGAAGGGCGGATTCATCCAGGCCTGAAGCCACCACCCCGAAGCTTATTTTGGGGCCGAAGGGGAGAAGCTCCGTCTGGGGAGCCAGGCCGTTTTTGTACTCCCGCACCGCCTCCTCTCCTCCAAAGAGAAGAATGCCGTCGAAGGCCTGTTTTACCAGATCCGTCACCTCCCGGTTGGCGTGTCCCCAGTAGGTGAAGGCCAGGTGCGAAGAGATCTCTTCATTCTCTTCGCACTCCCGGAGGGCCTCCAAAAAGAGAAAGGGAAAGATCGGATCCTGCCGGGAGAGCTTGAGAACGTTCACGTTTTTTGTGATGACCCCCAAAAGAAGGGAGTCGATGGAGCCCAAAAAGATATTTCCCGCCGCAATGTGGCAGAGGCTTCCCAGAGGGAGAGCCCGGGCGGCCCCTCGGTGGGGGAGCTTTACCCAGTGATCAAGTATGTAGGGATCTCCCAGGCAGGTGAGCCGGGTCTTTAGAAAATCCCGGGAGAGAAGGGTTTTCAAAGCCTCCGTGGCACGCTCCACCAGTTGGAGAGAGTACCCTGTCACGCCGGGCATGGATTCTAGAATGCGAGATCGGTAGTCCTTGGAGGGATCTGTGAGAAGCAGTCCGGTCCGCTCCAGGGCGGTGAGAATGTTCTCCAGGGGAACCCTCCGAAAGGATGCAGAACGTTCTTTGAAACGTCCCGGATTGAACCAGTGCCGGGCCCGCTCCGAGGGCAGATCATCGTAATGTTCCCAGGTGCCGAAAAAGAAGTGTCGCTGTGGCTGCATGGTATATCCCTCCTTCTTGTACGCAGGCTTGATCACGCTGCTACAGGTTGGCGCAGAATTGGCTTCATTGTACGGTTTCGGCCGGTTTTTGAAAAGCGGGAGAAGATGGGCGATAATGGGCCATAACAACGAGGAAAAGGGGAAGGTAGATTGAACGGTTTCCTCTGTAGCCGCTCATGGAAAGAAATCTTCATATCTGTCATAATCGTCGATGAGAGGGATATCGAAAGCGTCTCGCTGAATCTCTATAAGCTCCGCAATAACCCACGAAGGGAGTTGGTGTATATGGATCTGGCAGAGTTTTATTCTATGGTCGTTCAGCGTGTCCCCGCCTACAGGGCCTATCTGGAAGAACGGTGCGGCACCCTACCGGAAGTTTTGTCGCCGGAAGATTTTTCCCGGCTTCCCCTGACCTCCAAGGGGGAGTATATCAAGGCTTTCCCTCTGGAGGATCTCTGTCTGGACGGTACCCTTCGAGGAAAGCACGTGCTCTGCCGTAGCTCTGGCACCAAGGGCAAACCCTTCTTCTGGCCCCAGCTTCCGGAGCAGGAGCGGTACGTGGCAGAGTGGCTCTACAGCGACCTGGACGAAGCCTTTGGCATCTCTCAAAACCCCGTTTTTGCCGTGGTCTCCCTGGCTCTTGGATCGTGGATCAGCGGAGAGCTTACCTCCTGGGGGTTACGCAACCTAGGCATCCAAAAGGGAGGGCTTACCCTGGTCACCCCAGGGTTGGATTTAGACGAAGCGGTGGATATGCTCGAATCCTTTGCGGGAAAGTTCAGCGGCACCGTACTCTACAGCTATCCTCCCTTTGCTCGGATCATCCTTGAGAAGGCGGCGGCCCGAAAGCTTCCTCTGGAATCTTTCCGCATGGGGCTTCGCCTGGCGGGGGAGGGGTACAGCGAAGGGTACCGCAGCCGCCTGAACCGGCTTATGGGATACCACGAAGGAGATCTTCACAGCATCGCCTCGGGATACGGCTCCACAGATTTCGGCAGCCTCGGCAAGGAGACCCCCCTCTGTATCGCCATCCGTAGGATTCTCTACGAAAGAGGGCTTGCTAAAGAAGTGCTCGGCCGTGGGGAGATCCCTTCCCTCTGCCAGTATGATCCCTCGGCATTCTTTGTGGAGCTTCACGAAGAGGAGCTTGTGGTCTCTAAATATCAGGCGGTTCCTCTTCTGCGCTACCGCACCGGCGATCGGGTTACTCTCATGCCCTATACGGAGATGATACAGCGCCTGAAAGATGCCGGGGCGGATCCTCTCGCCCTCCTGGCAGAGCGGGGCGGGGATCTTGCCAAGGTTCGGGAGCTTCCCTTCGTTCTCGTCTGGGGGCGTATTGATGGGGGCATTACCTTCTACGGAGCCAATATTCTGGTGGAGCAGATTCGGGAGATCGTGGAGGAACAGCAGGAGTTTGCCGCCTGTTGCACCGGGCAGTTCAAGATTCGCAAGGGGGAGGATGCCCACAACGATCCTATGCTGGAGGTGCTTTTAGAGCCTCGTCCCGAAACCCGGGGAGATGAGACCTCCCTGGCACAGCTTCTGGCATCCTGCTTGGAAGCGATGAGCACAGACTATGCGGCGGTTCGCAAAACCCAGGGAGAGAAAGCCCTTCCTCGGCTGCGCTTTGTTCCGGGGGATGAGCTTTTCGGAGGGACTAAGTTCAAGTATACCGACTGAAACGGAGGAGAAGGTTATCGTTATTGATCAGCAGAGAAATGCTTTCCGGGGAATCGGCATCTTTGCCCACGTGGACGCGGGAAAGACCACCATTACCGAGCAGCTTCTCGCCCTGGCGGGTGCCATCTCCGCTCCGGGAAGCGTGGATCAGGGAACCGCTAAGACAGACGATCTCGAAGTGGAGCGCCGAAGGGGGATCTCTGTGCGCTCCGCTTCGGTATACTTTGAATGGCAGGGGCAGGGGATCTATCTTGTAGATACCCCGGGGCATCAGGATTTTGCCGCCGAGGTGGAGCGTATGCTTCCGGTGCTCGACGGAGCGCTTCTCATCCTCTCCGCCGTGGAGGGAGTGCAGGCTCATACCCGAACCCTCTGGAAGGCTCTTCAGGAGTACCACATTCCCACCCTGCTCTACGTGAACAAAATGGATAGGGCCGGAGCGGACTTCCCCCGGGTAGTAGAGGATGCCCAAAGGATTCTACACCCACGCATGGTGCCGCTGCAAACCTTTGGAGATCCCCTCAGCAATATCGAAGGCGCCCCCTCCTATCTCTGGGATCGCGGGCCGGAGCATCCGGAGTATGGAAGCATGGTGGAAATTCTGGCAGAGGTGGATGAAGAAATTCTCCAAGCCTTTCTGGAAGAACGCTCCCTATCTCCCGAAACGATCCGCCGCACTTTGAGGGAGGAGGCTCTTCAGGGAAATCTCTACCCCCTTCTGGGAGGTTCTGCTCTCAAGGGGAGGGGAATGCAGGAGCTTTTAGATGCCATCTGCAGCTATCTTCCCTCCTTTTCGGGGAATCCGGATCACCCTTTGAGCGCCAAAATTTGCTCTATTGTGCATCATCCCACCATGGGGAGAGGGGCTCTCGTTCGCCTTGCCTCGGGAACTCTCTCCAACCGGGATGAACTCTACAACACCACCCGGAAGGTGCAGGAAAAGGTCTCCATGCTTCGGGGGATTGGGGTTGGGAAGTATCGGGAGGTTCAGTCTCTGGCTGCGGGGGAGATGGGGCTACTCTTCGGCCTGCGCCAGGCCCAGGCGGGGGATCTCCTGGGAGAGCCCTCCCTCTTTGGGACATCACAAAAACCGGCTTTTGTGGAGCCTCTCTATGCGGTAACGGTGGAACCCGGAATTGATGAGGAGTATCCCGCTCTTCTGGAAGCCCTTCAGATTCTTGAGGAAGAAGATCCTCATCTGCGGCTGCGAATCCATCCGGAGAGCCGGGAGATCCAAATTCAGATTCTCGGCCCCATGCAGGTGGAGATACTGCAGGATTTTCTGCAGCAGCGCTTTGCCCTGATTCCCCGCTTTCGTCACCCCCAGACCATCTACCGGGAGACCCCCCGAACCTCTGGGGAGGGATATGTGGAGTATACTCTTCCCAAACCCTGCTGGGCGGTGATGCGCTTTCTCGTAGAGCCCCTTCCTCGGGGTACCGGGGTGCGCTTTGCCTCCCGGGTAAGCACTGATAGAATCGCTGCCAAATACCAGAGAGAGGTAGAGCGTACCATACCAAAAGCCCTAGAGCAGGGGCTTCTGGGGTGGGAGGTGACGGATCTTGCCATCACGCTGGTGGATGGGGAAGATCACGAAGTCCACTCCCGCCCTTCGGACTTCGTTCTCGCCACCCCCATGGGAATCATGGATGCTCTTAATACAAGCGGTACCCATCTTCTGGAGCCCCTTCTCGCCTTTGATATCACCGTGCCCGAACAGTTCGGTAGCCGTATTTTAGGGGATCTGGTGCAGATGCGGGGGGAGTTCGAAAACCCTTCCATTCGAGAGGGGCTCTTCGAAGTATCTGGGCTGGTCCCCGCAGAGGCCTCCATGGAATATCCTATCCGTCTCGGCTCTCTCTCAGGAGGAACCGGCCGTATGATCACTCGTTTCGGAGGATACCGGGAGTGCCCCCCGGAAAAAGAGGTCTCTCGTCCTCGGGTGGGGGTGAATCCTCTGGATACGGCAAAATATATTCTCGCCGCCCGGGGAGCCCTGGGATCTCTCCGGGAGTAAGGTTTTTTCGCTTTTTGGATGGCACAGAAGATCTTGAATTCACAATTTCGCAATCTGGAAAGCCCTGAATCGGAAATACTGCGATTGACGTATCCTTCAGGGAATGCTACAATTTTCGCCGCTCGGGGCGTAGCGCAGTCTGGTTAGCGTGCATGGTTCGGGACCATGAGGTCGGAGGTTCAAATCCTCTCGCCCCGACCAGAGCAAATAAAGCCTCTCGTGATCAGCACGGGGGGCTTCTTGATATGCGTCGTAGGTATCTCTCCCGGAAAGAGGCTCTCCTTGGCTGACCTACGTTGACTAAAAGCCGGAGGTGCCGTATACTGGAGCTACTTTCAGAATAGGTGCGGAAAAGACATGGCACATAAGATTGTGGCAAAAAACCGAAAAGCCCGGTTCGACTACCACGTTCTCGAGACCTTTGAGGCCGGGTTGGTTCTTACGGGAACTGAAATAAAATCCATCCGGGATGGGAATTTAAACCTCAAGGACGGATATGCCAAGATTCAAGAGGGGGAACTCTGGCTCTTCAACGTACATATCTCCCCCTACGAAAAGGGATCCTATTACAATCACGATCCTGTACGGCCCCGAAAAATGCTTATGAACCGCCACGAGATACGGCGGCTCACCAGTAAAATCCAGGAAAAGGGGCTTACCCTCGTCCCTCTGAGCGTCTACGTCAAGGACGGCAAATACGCCAAGGTAGAACTTGCACTTGCCCAGGGGAAGACCCAGAGCGACAAGCGGCAGACCGTGGCAAAAAGAGATGCAAATCGGGAAATGGCCCGGGCCTTACGTCGGGACGACCGATAGCCGATAACCATAAGAGAAACGGGAAACAGATTCAAGACCATACACCTTGCGAAGCTGGGGGCGATCGGTTTCGACAGCAGGATGGAGGGTCTAAAGGAGCAGGCCGAGGTCGTCGATCCTCGATAAAAAACGGCAACAACAATAATTGCCAACGATAATTTCGCACTGGCTGCTTAAGTAGTGGCCACGTCACCTTCTCCTTCTTCTCCGGGGGGGAGCATGACGTCAAAACGGAGAATGCTGCTCGAGGAGGGCTTCTTTCCTCGGGAGTAAGCCTTAGGAAGCTCGGGAAGAACTATCCTGTCTCTGGGAGATTTCTTCCGACACCAAAACAGAGACTAAGCCTGTAGGGCCTTTAAGGCTGGCCCCTGTTGGACCGGAGTTCGATTCTCCGCGCCTCCACCATTAAATAATCAGTAGCCGTCGGGATTGTCACAGATCCCGGCGGCTACTGCGTTTCTGGGTTGACCCCCTGTCGTATTTGTCGTATATTTCGCCTGCAACAGAGTGATTTTTTGTCTCCATATTGTCTCCGAAGGATTTGGAGACAAAAGTTGAGACGTGTAACCGGAGGATCCTGATTGCGAATAGCCTCTTCAGCGGTAGAGGTCCAATTGTTGGTGGTGGAAATCCATAGGCGTTGGGAGAAAGAAATCTGTTCCCCCACTCCCTCGAAGGAGAAACGTCTGGAGGTGATTAGGCGATGAATGACGTTTCCATTAGAAATTTAAGCGCGAAAGAGAATCGATACATGGTCCAGGATTCGGAGGGGCTTTATTTGGAAATACTTCCCTCGGGTACCAAGTCATGGAAAGTGCGGTTTACCATTAACGGGAGATCCGTCAGGAAAACCCTTGGACGCTATCCCGACATATCCCTTAAAGAGGCCAGGCTCAAGAGGGATGAAATCAGACTTGACGTTGTGCATGGGAAAACGGGGGATCCTTCCCGAGGAACGTTCAAGGGCTTGGCCGAAGAGTGGTTCGAGCGTCAGATTGCCCGAGTGCGCACTCATGGATATGCCAGGACGATAAGATCAAGGCTTGACAGGCTTATTTTGCCGTACCTGGGGGATAAACAGCCGGCGGAAATAAGCGCTCCCGAACTGTTGACCATCCTCCGTAGAATAGAGGATAGAGGACACGTGGAGACGGCTCACAGGGTATCTCAGATAGTGGGGCTGGTATTGCGGTATGGAATAGCTACTGGGCAGGCTGAACACGATATAACGGCCGATTTGAAAGGGGCTTTGATCCCACGTAAGCCCGAGCATTTTCCAACGCTGACGGATCCCGAAAAGATAGGCGGTCTCATGAGGTCGATATATGCTTTCTCCGGTTCGCCGGTAGTACGCTGCGCCATGCTGTTTCAGATATACACGGCGGTGCGTCCCGGGGAAATGCGGAAGGCTGAGTGGGGAGAGATCGATGGAGACCTCTGGAAAATTCCCGCCGAGAAGATGAAGAAGCGTAGACCTCATTTGGTGCCCTTATCACGCCAGGCTATGGAGGTGCTGGCGGATCTACGTCCCCTTACCGGGGGAGGGGAACTGATCTTTCCCTCCATGAGGAGCAAGGCCAAGCCGATAAGCGACATGACGGTAAATGCGGCGCTACGGCGCATGGGCTACACCCAGGACGAACTTACCGGCCACGGTTTTCGAGCAATGTTTTCGACCATCGCTAACGAACAGCAGTGGCCCAGTGATGTTATAGAAAAACAGCTTGCTCATGTGGAAAAAAATTCGGTGCGGGCTGCCTATAATCATGCGGAGCTTCTTGAAAAACGGAGAGAATTGATGGTTTGGTGGGGGAATTGGTTGGAATCTCAGAAGGGGTAAAAGTGTTTCCCGAAGCCCCAAGAAAATTCCTTTTGAATGAACAAACATAGCCCCAAGCAGGCGAGTATTTTTGCGCTACTTGGGGCTTTTTGCAATCTGCAAATTTTGCTGGGCTGTTATTTTCATTAAATTAGCTTGAGGCTGCATTTCCGGTCGCTCTTGCTTGGCTTCGTTTTTCGATATAATCTTCGACTTCGTCCCTACGCCACCTTTTTAATGTTTCCGAAAGAGGGACAGGTTGCGGAGCATTACCGTCATTGACTAGATCATACCAGGTACCACGGGCAACCCCGACCATATGTGCAGCTTGGCTTGCGTTAAGGAGCGTTGGCGTTCCGTTGGATTTAAGTTGATTGACAGCTTTTTCCAGGTTTTTTGTAATAAGATGAATTATTTCCTCTTTGATTTCCGGCATAAGCTCTGTTTTTATCTTCATGGCTGTTTCTTTTGCAATAAGTTCTTCGAGAGTTGCCATAATTAACCCCCTCCTTAGTGGTGCGTTTTTCACAAATGCTATTTTTGAGTGTGATAAAACACAAACTTTCGCCACCTCTTGCTCTCTAATTCAAATCTGCAACATGAGCGTGTCAACTTTTTCAAGGGTAATTTGTTGGCTCATTTTCTCAATGGTTTGCGGATTCTTCCCTGAAACGCTCATTTTTCTGAACCCTCCGTACGATAGGGCAAAATTCTATTAAGGAGGGTTTTTCATGTTTTCTTTTTTGCTGACAATTTTGTTGTGCGGATCCCCGGTCATGGAGATTCACACCGATTCCATAACGTATCTTGAAAAAGTTATGGAGAGAGATTTTTCAATCTGTCCTGAGCATCGCTACCAGGTAGCTGTAGAACAAGGCGATGACTTTCTTGGTTCTGCTTCCGGGAACCAGGAGTGGGTTATGGAGCAAACGGAATGGCTTTGCTCCAGGGAAGAAGACAAGCAGGAAGATCTTTGTGCCTGGTTTCTTGCCTGTTTGGAATAGGGTGTCGAAGCGGGAGATTTTCTTCCGCTTCTTTTTTCGACATATTTTTGTATTAAAAATTGTCTTGACTATAGATATGTTCTTTAGTATCTTTATATCTAAAGAAATTCTTTCGCTCGTTTCTCTGTAAAACCCTCCTTTTTGTGTCGCGGCCTTTCGGGGCCGCTTTTTTCGTGGATTCTTCCCTGAAACGCTTATTTTTCTGAAGCCTTCGTACGATAGGGCAAAATTCTATCAAGGAGGGTTTTTTATGAGACAAGAGAAAGAAATCATAAGGGCGGCATTGTACGGAGACTGGAGAAGTTTAGCCGAGTCGATATCTTCCGGATCCGGCGTAAATGCACAAGGTCTTGGAGGATGGACAGCTCTCATGGAGGCCGCCAGGAAGGGATACGCAAAGATCGTTCTAGAACTTCTTTTGGCTGGCGCAAACGTTAATATTCAAAACGATGCAGGGGACACGGCCCTTATGGAAGCGTCAAGGAGAGGCAATCTGGAGATCGTCAAAATTCTTCTAGGGTTTGGGGCTGACATAGACATTCAGAATGAGTATGGGGAAACGGCTTTAATGTGGGTAATACGGTATCGTGAATTGAGAATGTTACAAGAGCTTATTTCTAATGGGGCCAATGTGAATATCCCGGACGTCAGTGGACTTACCCCGCTTATGCTAGCGGTTTGCCTCAATTTCACGGAAGCTGTTCAGGAAATCCTTAAAGCTGGTGGGAACCCCTTCCTCCAGGATAAAAAAGGGAGAACAGCTATGATCTTTGCGCAGAAACGAGAAACCTTGGAAATCCTTGAAAAAGCCCTGTAGGGAAAATTTCGAGGCAGCAAAGTTTTTATCTTCTGTCTCATGAATTTCAAGGCTGGGAAAATATCCCAGCCTTTTTTCGTGGATTCTTCCTCGAAACGCTGATTTTTCTTTCCTCTTTGGAAAATAGGAGAAAATCCAGTTAAGGAGGGTTTTACATGACAAAGGAGGAGTTTTCGAAGGAGATCCGGTTACTTGGGGAAAAAGTTGCAGACATAATGGAGACGGAAGAAGGGGAGCTTGAGGATATCGTCTATAACGTCCTGTTTGATTATGCCTTTCTTTCAGAAAAGCTTTCAGGGGAAAAAGCTAAAGAACTTGTAGATTTTTCTGAGAGAGACAAAGACCTGACTTTTTTTCACCATGCAGAAAGAGAAGCCATTCACTCGCTTCGTGGGATGATAGTCAATATTTCTTCTTATTCCGAAATTT
>CAZIFL010000050.1:0-16674 GCA_964539095.1 uncultured Synergistaceae bacterium | reverse complement strand
GAGAAAAGAGAAAAGAGAAAAGAGAAAAGAGAAAAGAGAAAAGAGAAAAGAGAAAAAGCAGCGAAAAGGTGTGTTTGTCAATCCAAAAGGGGCCCACCTTGGTACTCGAAAAGGGACTCACCCCCTCGGCAAGAGGGTACCCTCTTTCTGCTCTTTCGGAGAATCTGTAGGATCCTCTGGTGAAGAGAAAAACGTGGGAATGGGGCGTGAGGCGATCGAGTAACGCCGCGGTGAGTGAAACATCCTGGAAGACTTCCGTCCAGCGGCTGAATTCCAGGTTTGTGGTGACCAGGGCACTCCCTCTTTCATAGCGTTCTGAGAAGAACTGGAAAAGCACGGGGCCGCCGGGGACACACAAGCTCCGGCTCCTGCGCTCATTCAGGATCATAATATAAGTAGGAATGATCCACTAGATGCTGATGAGGAAAACTTTGAAAACCTGAACCCGGAGCATCCTGAAGTCATAGCAGCAGTGAAAAATGAGGGGAAGACTAAAAAAGACGATAACCTTCGCAAAACCATGATGCCGCAGGCTCCTTCGAGGCGCTGGGGGCCGAATTTTTCCCGGAGGCTCAGTATGCCGAAGCAGGAGCGGTAAGCCTGCTGCTCCACCACTGCGCGATTGAGAATAGCTTCGACCACCTGCCGGGTAGCGGTGCCGATTTTATCAGCCCAGCCCAGGAAGCGGTCCCGGTCCCAGTCGACAAAAAAGAGTTTGTCCGGAGGCATATGCTCCTCCATGGTGGCATAAGCAGCCTTATCCCAAAGTCTTTTATGTGACGCAAGCCGCTGATGGTGGTACCATATCTCCACCGCCTGTGCGTTGCTCGGACATCAACCTCTTCTCCCAGATATTCGAACGGCACGGAGTAGAACTTACGTTGTTCCGTAATAGGCGCCATCTCCTGATACGTCTTGTTCAGATTGGGGTCGTAGAAATTGGCACGCTTGACCCCGCTTTTTAAATTATCCGGTATAAGCGCCTTGGGAACCCCGCCAAGATACTGGAAGGCGTGGAGATGGCCGGCGATCCAGGAGGGCAGTTTTTCGTCACGGAAGGGTTCGGCGTAAATGATCTGGCTACACGGCAGAACGGCTACAAACAGCGATGCCTGGAACATTTTTCCGTTCTCTGCGTCGAAGAAGGCGATCTTGGTGCCAGCCCAGTCCACCTCAAGTGATAACGCGGGTTTATGCTCCAACCGGATGGTGGCCTTGTAAACCCTGGCGTGCAGGTGATAATACCGCCGGAATTGCGTCTCCATGTAGAAACGTTCGTTCCCCTGGCGACATTTATCAACCTTTGTTCCGGTACAAGCCGGGTACAAAAAGTATACCCGAAACAGGCGAAAAAGGCGAAAATGGCGAAGAGGTGAAAAGACAAAAAATAAGTGGCCATCGAGGTTTGGCGTTCCTCTCGATGACCACGTTGTACCCTATGGCGGAGGGCGAGGGATTCGAACCCCCGGAAGCTTGCGCTTCAATTGATTTCAAGTCAACCGCCTTCGACCGCTCGGCCAGCCCTCCTCGACAGCAGGGGTATTGTACTTGAGAAAAAATGTTGTTGCAAGGGTTTGGAGTGATTTTATGCCTTCTCCTTTTAGCGGGAATTTTTCATTAAAAAAACCTCTCAAAAACTCGTAGTCAGCCGCTCTTAGGGAACCCCTCACTTTCTCGAAAGGTACAGTGTTTGGTAATATAAAAGGGACCCACTTGGAGCCTCAATGATAACCGAAAAGGGGACCACCCCGTAGTTTTTCACCTTATACAGACCTCTATGACGAGGCAGCACTCTTGCCATAAGCGGCAAAAACACCAGCCTTACCGCTCTCCGGGGGGGAAACGGTCTTCGGGATCGTATTCTTCGGGGGGGTTTTGGTAGGGATGGCTTGCGGGGCTATGTGCGCCTATCAATATCTGATTTTCCGGGGAATTCTTTTCTGATCTGGCTGGTGTCTATCTGGTGTCTGGACACAAAAAAGGCCCCGGGGGAAAATCCCTCGGGGCCAGTCTTTGCAATGGTGGGTGGTATAGGGTTCGAACCTATGACCTCTTCCGCGTCAGGGAAGCGTTCTTCCGCTGAACTAACCACCCGCAGCGCAGAAAATTCTACAGGCCCACGATGATATTGTCAAGGAGGTTTTTGCCTTGGCAGATCCTTTCTCGGAGTTTTTTCTTTTCCTCCCCAACGCCCCTACCTCCATCCTCCTGGAAGTACAAAAATTCTCCCCTGAATCTTCCCCTTTCGGGTACAATTGAAGAGAGGAATAGTCCAAGGTCTTTGAGGCCCTGACAACACGAAAATGTTTCTATCCTACTCTCCGAGGTGACCCATGTCTCTAAAAACGTCTGCACGCCCATCTTTTGCAAAAATCCCAAAAAAGCGGTATCCCGGGTTCTTTCTTCTTACCCTCTTCCTGCTTTTTTCTCTTTTCCTTCCTTTTCCGAGCGAGGCAGTCAGCCGAGGGGCGGTGGTGGATCAGGTAGTCCGCTCTCTTGGTCTTCCCACCTGGAAGGGGGCAAGCCGCTTTTCCGATGTCGCCCCTTCGCACCCTTATGCCCAGGCCATTGAAACCGCTTCCGCTCTGGGAATTCTTCTTCCGGGAAGCCATTTTCATCCGGATATCGAAGCCACCCGGGCAGAGGCTCTGGGGTTTGCCTTCTGGGCCATGGGGTGGCGCAAGGAAGGGCAGATCGTGCAGGCCCTGGCAAAGGAGCATCTTTCCCCGCACCTTCCGGCTCATCTAGGAGCTTTTGTGCATATAGCGTCTCAGATAAATGTACCCCCTCCCCCTCTCTTTCTGAAAGATCCCATAGGAGATTGCTCCTCCCAGGATCTGGCATCTCTCGGAGAGTGGCTCAAAACGTGCCGCAGGAGTCGCCTTATATGGGAGGCCTCCTTTCCCGGATCTTCGGGAACCCTTCTGGTGCACCGGGAAAATGTTGGATACCCCCCCTCTTCCTGGGGGGTTCAGGTACTCGGCATGATCTCTAAAAAAGAAGCGGAAGAGCTTGCGACAACGCTGAAAAAACAGGGGATGGATGTCTCCATGGTCTCCGAGGGATTCGGATACACTCTCCGAATCGGGCCCTACAAACACTACTACCAGGCATGGCTCGCGCTGCTGCGGCTTCCTCTTCAATACAGCCCTACCATCGTTCCCTTTTCCGGAGGGGCGGGAGGAGCCCTTTTCTGGTGTGCTATCAAGGGATCTCCTCAAGCTCTGCGGCCGGAGATTCGCTTTGCCTCTCCCCTGGGAGAGCCCAAACTCCCCCTTTCACGGATAGCCGAATCAGCCCGCGCCGAGGGGGGTATCAACGGAGGATACTTTACGGGCTCCACACCCATCGGCACCCTCTACCATGGGGGACTCCCTCTTTCAGGTGCTTATAAGGATCGCTCCGCTCTCGGGTGGAATCTGAAGGGAGAGGTTTTTTTCGGAAGCGGTGCCTTTAAGAGCTACCTTCAGAGCCCCAGCGGACTTCTGCTCATTAATGAGATAAATTCTCCTTCGGACAAGGAGGGAATCGAACTCGTTACCCCCCATCTGGGGATCTGGAAGCGGGTAAGCCGGGGGGGGCTGATCTCCCAGTTCCGTCAGGGAATTCTCGCATGGCGCACCTACGGCAGCGGGATTCATCCCGTTCCCCCCGAAGGGTACCTTTGCATCGCCCGGGGAAAGGAGGAGCCTCTCATGAGAGAGATCGAACTCTCCTCTCCAGCGGAGATTGTGCTTCAATGGGAGGAGCCTGGGATGCAGAAGATGGACGGGGTAATTCAGGGGGGCCCCATGCTCTTTAAAGATGGCCAGCCCTGGGAGAGAAACGAAGGATTTGCTGCGAGCTTTACGGCGGTGAAACACCCTCGAACCCTTGTGGGGTTTGACGGAAGGGATCTCTGGTGGATCGTTATAGATGGGCGGAACTCCTGGCACAGCTTAGGAGTCTCCCTCACTGAGGCCCAACGTATCGCCTACGCTCTGGGGCTGAAGTCGGCTCTCAATCTCGATGGGGGGGGTTCTTCCACTCTCTGGTGGCAAGGGATAGTAGTGAACCTTCCTTCCGAGGGAAAGGAACGTTTTCTCCCCTATGGGGTTCTCTTCGGCGTCTCTGAATAGTACTCGGGGGAGAAGTGGAATTCCCCCTTCTCCCCCGAGTACTATTTGTTAGCTCCCGCATCCCCCTCCGGGCACCTTGGCGCTGGTCACCATGAGGATCTTGCTCCAGGGGAGAAATCCGTAGAGATCAATCTCAACACGATCTTCCTCAAAGAACATTTCGTCAGGGATCCAAAGAGTATATCCTTCCGCTTCATGGGATGTCATATCCGTAGTATTTTCTGGCTTGCCGGGCTCCACGAGCACAGCGTAGCGAACTGCTCAGCCCCCGCCGATCTGACGAAGCATCAGATGAAACTCTTTTTCTTCCTTTTCCATGTGACTTTTCGCTTTTTCAGAGATAGTAATTTTTTTAGTCATGTGTATCCCTCCTCGGATTCAGTACATGTCGGTATACTTTTGGCATGCTCTCTCTGTAGATCAATTATACCACGTGGGGGTATTTTTAGAAGTTCCCGGGGAAAAAATCCGTAAAATCACCGGGAAGGAGAGCGATAAAGATTTTTTCCGAAAGGTTCTCCCAGGGGGGGGGCATTAAGGGCAGAGCCATCCGAAAGGCGTGGAGGAGAGGGCGACGAACCCCTCGCTGCCGTACTCTTCTGTTTATCTCTTCGTCCCCGTATTTGTAGTCCCCCACCACGGGATGTCCCCGGTGAGCGAGGTGCACCCGAATCTGATGGGGCCGCCCAGTGCAGAGTTCCACCTCCAGAAGGCTGTACTTTCCGCAGGATGCAAGGGTACGGTAGCGAGTAAGGGCAGAAGCCCCCCGGGAATCGACATAGACACGGTTTTCCTTCTCGTCTTTCCACAAAGGATCCGTAATCTCGCCCTCTTTTCCGGGGTGCCCCACCACCACGGCACGGTATATTTTAGAGATTTTCTCTTCCTGCCAGAGAGCGTGAAGCTCCCTTAAAAGAGAACCCCTCAAGGCTACCAGGAGTATCCCCGAGGTGTTGCGATCCAACCGATGTACCGCAGCAGGGCGAAAATCCTGCCGGGGAGGAATCATCTTCCATATTCGGGTGATGAGGCTATCCCCTCCGGGCTTGTCGGGCTGGCTCAAAAGCCCCGTAGGCTTATCCGCCACAAGAAGGTGTTCATCCTGATAGAGCACGGGAACAACCTCGCCGGGAGAAGCTTTTATTGCCCCAGAGAACCTTGAGGGGGTATTTTCTCCGTTCTGCCTGTTCTCGCAACTCTGCATATCCGGTACCAGATCTGCCTCCTCCCAAGGAACCCGGAGGATATCCCCCTCTGAAGGATGGGCATCGGGTTTGGTACGCCTTCCGTTCAGCCGGACCTCCCCTTTTCGGATGGCCTTCATGATGGCCCCCAGAGGAACATGCTTGTAGAGGGTGCGGCAGATCCGATCCACCCGGCGTTCCGCATGATCCTCGGTAATAAGAATATCCCTCCCGCAGGAAGCGCGCTCCTCTCCTACCTCCATTTCCAGAAACGCCTTTCCAGAACCCGGTTCCATTCGGAAATTTCCTCATGCTCCGCCATGGTCTCCACCGCATCCAAACCGCAGAAGATCTGAAAATCCAGATTATCGGCGGCTGCCACGATGAGGGCTTCTACGGTGGCGGGCATGACGGGAGAGCCGAACTCCTTCTTGCCGTGATGGCTCAACAGGATATGCCCCAGATGCTGGGCTATCCGCTCTTCCAGGCTGTATTCTTCGGAGAGGCGCTGGAGTTCGACGAACCCTAGGGCGATATGATCGTGCACATTCCCCGCCACGGTCATCTCAGGCAGAGGGGTGAGGGTATAGGCTTGAAGCTTTCCTAGATCGTGCAGCAGTGCCCCCGCAAGCACTACATCCCTATCCAGGGAGACCCCCAGAGATATATAGGTCTCCGCAAGCGCCACCGCATTCTGGGTTACTCCCAGAGTATGCTCCAGCAACCCATGCACGTAGGCATGGTGATGGGATACTGCCGCGGGCCAATCCCGAAAACGCTGCCACCGCTCACCGGAAAAAAGGTACTCCAGAAATCCCCTGATGGGCTCTCCGCAGGAGGCAAGAAGGGCGGCAAAGCGCTTCTCCAGATCCTGCAGAGGTACCGGACAGGAGGGGACAAACTGAGAGAGGGGATACTCCTCTTCATCCAGCAGAAAGAGGGAGGAGAGGGTATACTGGTTCTGCCCCTTGTAGGACTGCACCTTTCCCATCACCCCGAGGGCCTTTCCCTTACAGCGAACGCCAAAATCCCCCTCCAGAGGACTTTGCTCTCTCCAGCGATTCTCCGGGGTCTGCTCCCCCAGATCCCGCAGAACATGCCATTTTGCATTGCTCCACACTTTGGCATCCAGGATTCCCGTGGCGTCCATCAGCCGCATCTCCCAGTAAGGCTTGGCATTTTTTCCCTGTTTCTGCACCACCTCCATAACCGCTGCTCTGGTTTTAAAGGAGTCTCCATCCGAAAGATTCTTAATTGCCTCGATGGCAATCATATCCATATACACCGCACCCCGTTTCGCTGCATACAACGCCTAAAGATTTTCCGCAAGGTTCACATTCACCGCCCAGAGAAAGTCTCCTCCCTCCATGAGGGTATCAAGAACATCTTTCGGAACTTCATGGTCAACCTGCATCATCCCTATGGCGAGACCACTACCATTTCTCCGCCCCAAAGCAAAGTTGGCGATATTAACCCCTCGCTCCCCCAAAAGGCTCCCTATTCGCCCGATAACTCCAGGCCTATCGTGGTTCTGAAAGAGAAGTATATGCCCTGCGGGGACACACTCCACCCAATAGCCATTGACGTTTACAATCCGCTGTTTTCCTTCTTCTGTCACGGTGCCCGCCAGGGTGATCTTTTCCTTCTCCCCCTGAAGCTCGCAGACCACCATGTTACGATAGGTTGAGGATTCCTCACGGCTCTCCTGAACCGCCATCTCCCGTTCATCCGCAAGCAGGGGGGCCGCCATGTAGCTTACATCCGCCCCATGATATACCTCAAGGGCACCCTTCAGAGCCGCTACGGTAAAAGGAGAGTAGTTGTAGGGAATTTCAAAATTACACCGATCTTCCTCGAAGAAAAGTTCACCCTTAAGGGTTATCCGCAACGCTCCAGGAGCGGAAGGGAGAAGCTGAGCCCCCATGTTACCGAGCTTTCGGGAGAGGGAGAGAAAAGCCCGTTTGCTTTTGGAGAGCTGAAACTCCATGAAGGGGAGGTTTACCGCATGCTCGTAGGGCTCCCCCTTAAGCGCCGCCGCAAGATTTTTAGCGGCAATTTTCGCCACCGCAGACTGCCCCTCCCTAGTATTCGCTCCAATATGAGGGGTGAGCACCACCTTTTCCCGAATATCCTCCGCCAGAAGAGGGTGTCCTTCTCCAAGGGGCTCCACACTGTAGACATCGAAGGCAGCCCCTTCGATACGGTCACTCCGGAGAGCCTCCGCAAGGGCCTCTTCATCCACCAGGCTCCCCCGGGCACAGTTTATCAGAAAACTCCCCTTTTTCATGGCCCGGATGCTCGTTTCATCCATCATACCCCGGGTCTCCTTGGTGAGAGGCACGTGAAGGGTTACCACATCCGCCAGGGAGAGAGCACCGAGAAAATCCTCACAGAGAGTTACCCCAAAACCCTCCGCCTTTTTTGGAGAGACATAGGGGTCGTAGGCGTAAAGCTCCATGCCAAAGGCTCGAGCTCTCTTAGCCACGGTGCCCCCGATGCGCCCAAGCCCAATAATAAGAAGCTTTTTCCCTTCCAGCTGGGTTCCCATGAAGCGCTTACGCTCCCACTTTCCCTGGAATACAGAGTCACAGGCCCGGGGAACGTGCCGGAGCAGCCCCAGAATATTCGCCATGGTAAGCTCCGCCGCCGCCAGAGTATTTCCCGTGGGAGCATTGATGACCACAATCCCCCGGCGGCTCGCTTCGAGAAGGTCGATATTATCCACCCCGACCCCGGCACGGCAGAGCACCCGAAGTTTCTTCGCCGCATCCAACAGGGTTTTATCCACCCCTGTACCGCTCCGGGTAAGCATCCCCTCGTACTCTCCCACAATACTCAAAAGCTCCTCCCGGGAAAGACCAAGCTTTTCCTCCAACACAAGGGCTCCATCCTCTTTCAAAATCGCGAGCCCCTCCTCGTGGATGGGCTCCGTTACAAGAATACGATGCATAGCTCTTCCTCCTTTTTCTCTCTGCCTGGCAAAAATTCACACACGTTTGCACAAGTTTGCAAAAAACTTTCCCCAAAAACGATCAGGGGACCGGAAGAATGCTTCCGGTCCCCTGGTGGTTATACGAAATCCCCTACAAACTCATAACCCTTACGGTCCGGCAGCAACAGCGTATTCGTTCCACTTCCAGGAGGAAGAGGAAGAGCCGGTACCAGCCCCGAAACCGTTGTGATGAAGAGTATCTCGTCTCATATGCTGTATTCCTTCTTCAGAGAGATGAAATTTTACGGTTCTATATACCATGATTCGGAGAGGAGGTCAAGGAAAAGAAGGCTCGGGAACTACAAAGCCGCTCCCAGCGATAAGAATTCCCCTTTGGGAGAAAGATTTCCACAGATCAACAGTAGCTCTGCCTCGCCTCGGCAAAGCGCAGAGACCACTCTCCACAGAACCGCAGGATTCCCTCTCGGGTCTCTGCGGTCTCCTCAAGAAAGCGCTGGTATTCGTAGAGAAAAATCCCCTCCCCAGCCTCGGGAAAGCGTCTCTTCTCGGTGCGGAGATCCCCTCTCTCCTCCTCCGGCTCCTCCTGCCAGGCTTCTCTTCCAAGAAGTATCCTGGCAAAGGAGAGATCTTCGGGGCCCGAAAGGGGAGATCCCTCTTCGGCGAGTTTCCTGCGTCTCTCTTTTTCCTGGTAATCGCGGGGAAAGACTTTGTCATACCCCGGCCACATCATGGCTTGTGCATTCATTTCACAAACCCTCCCTCGTGGATATTCCAAAATTTCCTCTATGAGAAAAAGAAGGGTCTTACTCTGATACTCTACAGTTCTGAATGATATAATGACGCAACGAGCCATATTTTGCAAGGAGGGATTTTTGTGTCAGGAACATGGAATAGTCTCTACTCTCAGGTAGGAAACGCTCTCAAGCCTTCCCCCATAAGGGAGCTTCTCAAGCTTACGAAAAAACCCGGCATGATCTCTTTCGCCGGGGGGATGCCCGATCCCCAGGTCTTTCCGGTGAAGGAGTTTCTCCAGGCCACATCCATTCTCGAAAAAGAGGGAAAATCAGTTCTTCAGTACGGAGCCACCGACGGCTACGAACCCCTAAAGGAATTTCTCGCCCAGTGGATGGCCCCCCGTATGGGACGGGTGACAAAACCCGAAGAGATGCTCATCACCACGGGGTCTCAGCAGGTGATGGATCTTTTTGCGGCGGTGATGCTTGATCCGGGGGATGCAGTGCTTCTCGAAGCCCCCTCCTACCCTGGAGCGCTTCATGCCCTTCGGAACCGCAACGCCACCTTCATCTCCGTCCCCTGCGACGACGATGGGATGATGGTAAGCCAGATGCCGGAGATCATCGAGAAGGCCCGCAAAGAGGGGAAGAAGATTAAATTTATCTACACTATCGTAAACTTCCAGAATCCTTCGGGGAGCACCCTCACCAAGGAGCGGCGGATCCAGCTTCTGGAGGTGGCAAAGAAGTACGGCATTCCGATCTTCGAGGATGACCCCTACGGACATCTCCGGTTCGAGGGAGAACACGAGCCCACCATTTTCTCTCTGGATAAGGACGGTATCGTTCTCTATGCCTGCTCCTTCTCCAAGATTCTGGCCCCTGGCACCCGGGTGGCCTGGGTGGTGGCTCCCGAGGATGTTATCAAGAAGATGGTGATGATTAAGCAGGGGAGCGATCTCTGCACCAGCGTGGTCTCCCAGGCCCTTGTCTATGAATACTGCCGCCTTGGGCTGCTGGACTCCTTCCTGCCGAAAATTCTGGATCACTACAAAAAGAAACGGGACGGCATGAAGGATGCCTTCCAGACTTACCTCCCAGAAGATGCAGAGTACCAGATTCCCCAGGGAGGATTCTTCTACTGGCTCCGCCTCCCCGGCATGGATACCAAAGAGGTTTTCTACAAGGCAGTGGATCGTGGGGTGGCTTTCGTTATCGGAGAGTCCTTCTTCCCCAACGGAGGGGGGAGCGAGTATCTCCGTACGTGCTATACTTTTGCGGAGAGTGCCGACTTTGTGGAGGGTTCAAAACGTCTGGCTCTGGCCATACAAGACGTTCGCAAATAAGGCGCGAATCCTCGGCATAGGGCGTTTTTACGGCTCCTTGGCATACTCTCTTATGGAGAAATCCATACAAGGGGCTATGTTGGGGAGCCCTCATCGTAAGCATTCATTATCCAAATCCAGGAGGAAGATCATATGAGCCTTTGGGAACAGTGTTTCAGCCAAGCATCCTTATCGTTACAGCCCTCCCCCATTCGGGAGATCCTTCACGTTATCCGGCAACCCGGCATGATCTCCTTCGCCGGGGGGATGCCGGATCCCGCTATCTTCCCGGTGGAGGAGTTTTATGCATGTTCCGAGATTCTGAAGCGAGAAGGGCGGGACGTACTCCAGTACGGTACCACCGAAGGATACCCTCCCCTCAAGGAGTTTCTTGCCTCCTGGCTTGCCCCTCGGCTGGGAAGAACCCCGAAGATGGAAGAGATACTCATTACCACCGGCTCCACCCAGGTGGTGGATCTTCTCAACTGGGCTACCGTGGATAAGGGCGATGCGGTAATCGTGGAAAACCCCACCTTTCTGGGATCCACCCTCAACATGCACAACCACGGAGCGCACTTTCTCCCGGTGGAATGCGACGAAAAGGGAATGCTGGTGGAGGAGCTTCCGGGGCTCATTGAGAAGGCCCGGAAGGAGGGGCGGAAGGTCCGGTATATCTACTGCATCGTGAACTTCCACAACCCCCTGGGGTGCACCCTCTCCCTGGAGCGACGCAAGAGGCTTATGGAGATTTCCGAAGAGTACAAGGTGCCCATTCTCGAAGATGACCCCTACGGATACGTTCGTTTCGACGGCGAGCATCTTCCCTCCCTCTTC
This sequence comes from uncultured Synergistaceae bacterium, assembly GCA_964539095.1. Lineage (GTDB taxonomy): Bacteria > Synergistota > Synergistia > Synergistales > Aminiphilaceae > DAIPKP01. The sequence continues at coordinate 5,526 of CAZIFL010000050.1, read as the reverse complement.
TCCATGGACACAAGTGAAGGAATCCTCTACGCCGGAAGCTTCTCCAAAATTCTGGCTCCGGGGACCCGCATCGCCTGGTGCGTTGGGCCCGCAGACGTTATCCGCAAGATGACGGTCTTTAAGCAGGGCACGGATGTCTGCTCCAGCGTGGTGACCCAGGCATTGGTGTATGAATACTGCCGGCGGGGATATCTGGATTCCTTCCTCCCTAAGATCATCGATCACTACAGGAAAAAACGGAATGCCATGGAAGATGCCTTCCAGAAATATCTTCCCCGGGAAAAGGTCTCCTACGCCACCCCCGAGGGAGGCTTCTTCTACTGGCTCTCCACTCCCGAGATCGCCACAGATGCACTCTTTGACAAGGCCATCGAAAAGAAGGTGGCCTTCGTGAAGGGACGTCCTTTCTACGCCCTGGGAGATGGGGGGGATCATTCCTTCAGAATGTGCTACACTTTTGCTTCTCCCGAACAGATCGAAGAGGGGTGCTCCCGTCTCGGCAAGGCCATGAGAGAGCTTCTGTAAAGCCCTATTGGCTCCTCTCTTGATCCAGATCTGCTTCGGGTATCCTTACATCCGGAGCTGGTACATCTTATGAACGATACCATTGCAGCCATGGCAACTCCTTCCGGGGAAGGGGGCATTTCCATTATTCGTATTTCGGGGAGTGCCGCCTTCCCTCTTTTGTACAAACATCTTCACCCCTGTAAGGAGGGAGACAAGCTTGATCTCCCTCCTCGAACCATGGTGCTGGCAAACTTTGTCACCCTTGGGGGGGAGATGGCAGATCAGGTTCTGGGGGTGCGCTTTCCCGCCCCCAGAAGCTATACCGGAGAGGACGTAGCGGAGATCCACGCCCACGGAGGATACAGCGCAGCCCAGGTGATTCTCGAAAATCTTCGCCTCTCCGGGGCCCGCATGGCTGATCCCGGAGAGTTTACCCGACGAGCCTTCCTGAACGGAAAAATCACCCTCCCCCAGGCGGAGGCTATTCTCGGAGTTATCACCGCCCGAACTCCCCGAGGAATGTACGCCGCTTCTAGGAGCGTGCAGGGGGAGACGGAGCGGCAACTTGAGCCTCTGCTGCGAGATCAGCTCTCTCTTCTTGCAGAGATCCAGGTGCTTCTCGATTTTCCCGAGGAGGAGTATTCCGGAGAGACCAACGAAAAAATTGCCCGGAGAGTACAAACACTCCGGGCAGAAGCTGTAAGGCTTCGGGAACGTTTTTTTTCGGGCTTTCTCCTTAATCAGGGCATCCACGTAGTGCTGGCGGGAAAACCCAACGCAGGAAAATCTTCCCTTTTCAATGCCCTTCTAGGACGGGATCGGGCCATCGTAACCTCCATTCCGGGGACTACCCGGGATGTGGTAACCGACGCCTTTACCCATAGGGGGATAACCTGCTTTCTCCATGATGTGGCGGGGCTACGTCATACTGAGGATGTCATCGAAAAGCTCGGCATTCGTCTTGCTCGGGAGAAGATACTGGCCTGCAATATTATTCTCGCTCTCTTCGACGGAAGCGAGAGTACACCGGAAGATCCCTATCTTCTGGAGCTTCTGGAATCCCTCTCAGGAACCATCTGTATCCCCGTGATCTCCAAATCGGATTTACGAACCTCCGGGTTGGAAGATCTCCCCGAGAATGTGCGTAACCACCGTCTCTGGAGCTGTCCGCCTCTACTGGTAAGCTCTCTTCAGGGAGATGGAGTTGAGGAAATCAAAAACTGCATCGTAAATACTGTGGCCCAGGAGCATCTTCTTTCCCGATCTGTGTATGCTACTGAGAGACAGCTTGAGGAGATGGATCTCTGTATAGAGCATCTGGAGGATGCGGCAAAGGCCCTTCAGGCCTCGGAGGAGTTGGATGTGGCAGCATCCTCCCTCTCTCTGGGGCTTCTTTCACTGCAACGGATTCTGGGGAAAGAGTGGGATGATCTTCTTCTAGAAGAGATTTTCAGCACGTTCTGCGTGGGGAAATAAAACAGTTTTCACATCCGCCCCCACTCCATTCTAAAGATGACGGACCTTCTCACCTTGATGGAAAACTGAACGCTTTTCAAACTAAAGAATTCTATAAAAACATCAGAACCCACTATCTAGCACTGCAAGATAAAATTTTAAATTAATGAAAATTATGATGCTCTCTCAAATGAGGGCACTTAGCAATTTAGAATCAAACTTTTCAGGAAGAAAGGGGAATAACATGAATACAGATTTCCGAGATGCACATGAACGCCATTGGGAAGACGCCGAGTTACTGTTCGAAAAAAATCAATGGGCCAATGCTGATCATCTCTACGGGATAGCGGCAGAGTGCGGTCTCAAGAGTCTGATGCTTAGCTTCGGCATGCCATTCGACAGCGGTAAAGATAGGCCACAAGAGCCAGATGATCGCACGCATATCGATACAATTCAGACACGTTATGAAACATACCGTTGCCAACATCCTGCCGGGAAATATATACTGACAAATCCTTCCATCTTTGATGATTGGAAGGCATCACAACGCTATGCGAACCGGAGCAATTTTGATTGCATACGAGCTACAACTCATCGGAAAGGCGCCATAGATGTATGCAATATTGTAAGGCAAGCTCAATTGGACGGACTGTTGGCATGATAACCTTCGACGAAATCCTACCGAAAGTATCCCAAATCCTTGAAGGGTACAAAACAGAGCTGAAAGATCTCGACTGGCTTTTGATCAACCGCGACCTCAACGGGCGCGTCCGCTTGATAGCCCCTTTGGCAGCGAAGCCTAAAGCGGAAAGAATGCTCAATGATGTCGCCATAGAAATGAAAAAATACCTAGACTCACGAGCGTATTCCGTTGAAAACGCCGTACTTTACGAAGAGAGCTGTGACACCGCATGCAAAGGCGCATCTTTTTTCCCCCTCGAGGATTTTGACAACATAAGAGTCGTCGATCGCCTGCCTACTGCAGGTGACTGGACTTCCATTGAGCCCGAAACCCTCGATGCACCTATTGTTGTCTTTTTCTCCATCAAAGGTGGCGTTGGTCGTTCCACCGCACTTGCCGTAACAGCACTCTCGCTGGCTCAAAGTGGCAAGAAAGTGCTTGTGCTTGATCTTGACCTTGAATCTCCCGGACTTTCCTCGGCGCTTCTCCCAGAAGATCGTCGTCCAGAATACGGTATTGTGGATTGGCTAGTAGAGGATCTTGTCGAAAACAGTGACACCGTTCTCGACAAAATGACCGCGAAAAGCGATCTCTCCCGTGATGGAGAAATCTTCGTCGTACCTGCACATGGCCGCGAACCCGGTGAATATGTGCTCAAGCTCGGTCGGGCATGGATGCCTGTGATTAAAGAAAACGGAGAGTATAGGACATGGTCGCAGAGACTACGGTGTCTAATCGACAAACTAAAGGAACGTCAACATCCCGACATTCTCCTAGTTGATGCACGCGCCGGGATTGATGATCTTGCCTCGACCTGCGTCACAGACCTGGGGGCCAAACAAGTGTTGCTCTTCGCTCTTGACGGTGATCAAACATGGTCAGGATACCGCATCCTCTTCCAGCACTGGCGAAAGGTCTCTGTGGCAGAGAAAATACGCGAACGTCTGCAACTAGTAGGAGCAATGACGCCCGAGACCGAAAGGGATGAATATCTCAGTAGGATACGAGAGGCAAGCTACGACCTCTTCTCGTCAGAGTTGTACGACGAAATTCCCCCCGGCGAGACAATCGACGAACATTGGAACTTCGAAGAATCGGACGAAACCGCCCCGCACACTCCGTGGCCAATTCGTTGGAACCGTGGTTTTGCTACGCTACGCTCTCTTCAGGGACGCCTCATAGAGATCGACAAGGATGAAATAAAACTTATTTTCGGCCCACTGATCCGCGGACTCCGGTCTCTTGTAGAAGAGAGGGACCCCAATGAATGATGTCGCAAAACTGCGGGAAGCCATACTAACCTCGCGAATCGAGTCAAGCAACTTCGGAGAAGAACCTCTTCCCGGAACACTTTATATTCCACCGTCACATATCAAGGCCCTGCGTCTGGACGCACATCTCGTCGTAGGTGGGCGAGGCGTGGGAAAATCCTTCTGGACGGCCGCACTGCATTCAGAGGACCTGCGTACGATCATTGGAAGCACAGTGCCAGAGTTGGAAAATGCCAAAATCTATACGGGCTTTTCCAGTCTTGCCAACACTGATACTTATCCGAACGAGGATGTCTTCAAACTACTTCTTGAGCAGGGCAATGACCCCTATGATATCTGGCGTGCGGTAATGTTGCGCCTGTTAGCTCCTGAGAAAAATATCATCCCTCAAGACGAGTGGCAGGAGACGGTATCTTGGTTCAAGAGCAATCCAGAGTCCGTGGACAAACTCCTTCGCTCGCAGGACAATTTGATGCGAAAAGGAGGAACCCAAAGTCTTATTCTCTTTGATGCCCTTGACCGCACTAGTGATGATTGGCGTAGCATGGATAAAATAGTTCGGGGGCTACTACGAGCTGCACTTTGGCTCAAATCGTACACATGTTTTCACGCTAAAATTTTCCTGCGTACAGACCAGTTTGAACGCACTGTAACTAATTTCCCCGATGCTTCAAAATTACTGGCAACGCGTGCGGAACTTTCCTGGGCACGCTATGACCTGCATGGCTTGCTCTGGCAGCGCCTGATCAACGCCGAAGACAAGCACGGAGAAAGGCTACGCCAAATCTACAACTCTGTTGTTGGGAAAGCCCCAAACCACCTCGAAGAGATTTGGTTTCTCCACGAAGAGGCAAAGAGGGAAACCCCCACTCAAAAGAAGCTTTTCGAGAAACTTGCAGGTCTCTGGATGGGACGCGATCCACGAAGAGGAGTTCCCTATACATGGTCTGTAGGCCATCTTGCAGATGGTCACGGACAAACCTCACCTCGTTCATTTCTTGCCGCCATTCGACAGGCCGCTTCAGACTCTAAGGAGCGCTATCCTGAACACAATCAAGCTTTACATTATGAAAGCATAAAGCGCGGTGTTCGCAAAGCCTCGGAAATACGAGTAAACGAAATCTCCGAAGACTATCCTTGGGTAAAGGATGTTTTATCTCTTCTAAAAGGTCTTACAGTTCCTTGTGATTACAGCTCGGTTCTGATGCGTTGGGAGGATAAATTCCCTGAGGGACCTGGAGGTATTTCTTTTGATCGTCTACCCCCACAGCATGTAGAAAGAGGTTGGGAAGGCATTCGAGAAGACTTGGAACGGCTTGGATTAATCGAAAAAAAGAGAGATGGGAGAATAGACATGCCGGACTTGTACCGTGTTGGTTTTGGCCTTGGGCGCAAAGGCGGCGTTAAGCCAAAGGAGTAAGAACACCTTGTCCCAAACTTCGCAAACATTCTAAAGACAACGGTGCTAAAAGGATACACGCAAAAAACAGTGCGCAGAGGCAGAAAAAAACCCAAGCTCCGGAGTTCTCTTGCAACAAGAGGACTCCGGAGCTTGGGTATCATTTCGAAAGAAAAAAGAAAAGGTTTCTGGCAGTGACCTACTCTCCCACG
>CAZIFL010000049.1:0-16911 GCA_964539095.1 uncultured Synergistaceae bacterium | reverse complement strand
GCATGGTGTTGACCTCGATGCGGCTCTCCACGGTGAGCTTTCCCCGGTGTTTGCGATGTAGCTCCAAGGCTTCTTCGTAGATGCTTTCTTTTTTCACCATCACAGATCCTCCTCAAAGTATGCAAAAAGACGTATTTTTTCGAAAAAGAGGTATCCTTGCCTCTCTTTTCCGGACGTGTCTATATTCTAAAGGAATTCTCCGAAAGGGAAAGCTCTTCCCGCAGATTTCGCAAAATCTCTCGGGTGGCTTCATCCAGGGAGATGCCTTCCGCAAGGCTGCGCTTTCGCTGCTCCCACTCCTTCTCTCCGTGGATGTAGACCCGAGGAGTTTCGGGAGAATCCTCCTTCTTTCGGATATCCCCCAGCACCCGAGAGACGTGACTCAGGATTTTTTGAGGATCTCCGAAGAGTTTCAGATCCAACACGCCGAAAAAGTGGGCCACCCGAATGGGGTGCTCTGCATCTGCCCGGGGGCGCCACTCGTTAAGGGAAAGGCTTGATGAGAGCAACTCCACCAGAAGGGCCAGGCCGTACCCCTTGTGCCCTCCGGAGGTTTCCCCCATCCCCCCCAGAGGGAGCAATCCTCCCCAGGGGGCATCTTCCTTCAGGAGCGAGACGATTTCGTGAGGGTCGGTGCAAACCTCCCCGCGGCGACCTACCCCCCAACCGGAGGGAATCGGGGTATCTCTGCGGTGGCAGACTTCTATCTTCCCCCGAGCCACCGCACTAGTGGCCATATCCAGCAGAAAGGGGACCCCCTCCTCGGCGGGAATAGCCACCGCCAGGGGGTTGGTTCCTAAAAGGCGCTCGGGGGAGAAGGTGGGGAGCACCAGCTTGTTGGAGGTACTCATGGAGATTCCCATATACCCCCGCTCCAGGGCCATCTCCGCCCAGAGCCCCGCCATGCCGTAGTGGTTGGAATCCCGCACCGTGGCGAAGCAGAGCCCCCTCTTTTCCGTCCGTTTGATACATTCCTTCATGGCGAAATCCGCGTTGTAAGGGCCTATACCCCGCTTTCCATCTACAACCAGAGAGACCGGAGTCTCCCATACAATCTCCGGCTCCGCTTCGGGAAAAGCATTTCCGGATTCCATGCGGGAACGGTAAAAGGGAAGCCGGGCCACCCCGTGGGAGGGAACTCCCCGGGCATCCGCCTCCACCAGGGTTCGGGCGGTAATCCGGGCCTTTTCCTTGGGGTAGCCGAGCCCCTCCAGTATGACCTGGGTAAGGGCGGAAAGATCTTCATAGGGGATTTTCTGGGTCACCCTGTATCCTCCTTCTTTACATAGAGAAACATGTTCCCCCGGAAGGCCCCCCTACGGATATGCTATAATGGGAGCTACCGTGAGAGGCCTTTCAGGGGCACCACGGGACGCTTTCGGCGGCAAAAGGCCCTTTCCGATTACGCTGTGCCAGCAGCTCCATCGGAGGAATTATGGCCTTTGTCGCCTTTTTTATGGCGCTTTGCAATCCTCCACAGGGTTGACCAGGGTTCGAAAGCCCTCGATCCGGCAGGCCACCACATCCCCGTGGGCGATGTGTACCGCCCGGGGCGTCCCCGTGGAAAGAATATCTCCGGGCTCCCAGGGAAAAACCTGGGAGTGAAAGGAGACAAGATAGTCCGGAGGAAAGGTCATGTTGGATACCACGTTTTCCGCATGCACCGCACCGTTGATGATGGTAGCCACCTTGAGGTTCATCACCTCGGGTATCTCATCGGGAGTTACCAGCTCCGGGCCGAAGCTGAAGAAGGTGTCAAAGCATTTGGAGCGCGTGAGATACCGGGGATTTTTCCGCAGAATATCCTCGGCGGTCATGTCGATGACGGTGGTAAACCCCGCCACGCAGGAGAGCCAGTTCTCCCGGGAGACTTCTCGACCGATATCGCCGAAGACGATCCCCAGCTCTGCCTCAGCGGTGGTTCCCGAAGATTGCAGAGGAATCCGGATGGTATCCCCGGGGCCGATGACGGTGTTGGCGGTTTTCATAAAGCTTGCGGGCTCGGTATTGGGAGCCTTTTCCGCCAGATCCGCCGCATGATCCACGTAGTTCAGGCCGATTCCCCAGATTTTCGGGGGTCGCCGATAGAGGGGGGCGTACCGGGCCTCTTCGGGGGCGATGTAATGCCCCTCATACCGCCGGAAAAAATGTTCCCCCTCGGCCTGGAACCACTGATGCAGCTCCCGGAACTTCCGATTCTCCAGAAGCCACTGGAGGGAGGGGGTCCAGGGCTTTCCCAGAAAGGAAAAGATCTCCCCCAGAGGAACGTACCCCTTTGCTCCCGACACTGCCGCACTTTCACGCTCTCCCAGACGCAGAGTAGCTATACGCATAGATCAGGCATCTCCTCTCTTACCATGATTTTTTCAGGAATTTTCCGTCGCCAGGGAGGGCTTACGAAGGAGTTTCTGCCAGGCATAGATCCCCAGAGTAATGCCCACACCCGCCACGTCCGTAACAATTCCCGGGAAGATAAGGCATACAGATCCTCCGAAGAGAAGAAGCACCTGAATCCGGTTCAGAGGCCCTGCAAAATAGGACTGAAGAGCCGCAGCGATGGCGATAACCCCGATAACACTGGTGGTAAAGGCCAATAGGGTGGAGAAGAAGGTTCCTCCCACCAGAAGAAGCTGAGGGCTGTAGACGAAGGTGAAGGGGATGAGAAACGCCGCCAAAGAGATGCGAAATCCCGTCCACCCCACCTCGGAGGGGCGCTGTCCCGAAATTCCCGCCGCTCCATAGGACGCAATGGCCACGGGAGGGGTAAGGTTGGAGAGGCAGGCAAAGTAGTAGACGAACATGTGCGCCGCCAGGGGATTGACGTCAAGCTGAATCAGTGCAGGAGCCGCAATGGTGGCGGTAACGATGTAGCACGCCGTGGTGGGAAGCCCCATGCCGAGGATGATGGAGACCACCATGGTGAGGAAGATGGTGCCGATGACGGTTCCCCCCGCTAAAGAAACGATGTTATCCCCCAGCACCAGCCCGAGGCCGGTGAGGTTGGTGATGCCGATGATGTTCCCCACCACCGCACAGGCCATCCCCACCCCCACAGATCCCCGGGCGCCGTCTTCCAGGGCCTTGAGAAAAGATCTGGGGGAGAGGCGGGTCTCCTTGCGGAGCATGCTCACCACCACCGAGGAGATAATGCCGTAGAAGGCGGCATAGAGGGGGGTGCGGCCAATCATGAGAAGCCAGACGATGACGATGATGGGAATGAGAAGATGCCCCCGCTCCTTCATGACCTTCTTGAAGGGGATCACATCTTCTTTTTTCACAGGGGTCATGCCGGACTTAACAGCTTCGATATGGATGATGGCATATTCCGCAAGATAGTAGAGAAAGGCGGGGATCGCCGCGGCGAGCATGATTTTAGAGTAGTGCACCGAGAGGAATTCCGCCATAATGAACGAGGCGGCTCCCATGACCGGGGGCATGATCATACCTCCCGTGCCGGCCACCGCCACCACCGCCGCCGCAAAGACAGGGCGGAACCCCGCCTCCCGCATGAGGGGTATGGTAAAGGTTCCCGTGGCGGCCACATTTCCCACGGCGCTACCGTTGATCATCCCCATGAGGCCGCTCGCCACGATGGAGACCTTGGCCTCTCCGCCGATGGCGCGCCCCGCAAGGGACATGGCGAGATCCTTGATAAAGCGCCCCATGCCGGTCTCACTCAGAAAGGCTCCGAAGAGGATGAAGAGGAAGATGTAGGTGGAGGAGACCCCCAGAGCGATGCCGAAGAGCCCCTCGGAAGAGAGGTACAAGTGGTAGACGATGCGCTTGAACCGGAACCCCGTATGCCCCAGCACCCCCGGAATATACTCTCCGAAAAAGCCGTAGAGCAGAAAGAGGATGGCCAGGATGGTCAGCTCTTTCCCCACGGTACGCCGGGCCCCTTCAAGAACGCAGACGATGAGAATGGTTCCCATGACGATATCCAGGGGGATGGCGGTTCCCCGGATACTGAAGGCATCGAACATGAAAAAGATGTAGAGGCTTGAGGTAAGGGAGAGCCCGATCCAGATCATATCCAGCACCGAAGGACGCCCCTTGGGGGAGCGATTCTTCGATGCGGGATAAAGAAGAAAGGTGAGAACCAGGAGAAAAGCCAGGTGCACGCTCCGCTGCTTCATGGCCATAAGGGTGCCGAAGCCCGAGGTGTAGAGATGGAAGCAGGACATGGCAATGGCGATAAAGGCTGCCACGAGAGCCCATTTTCCGACGAGCTTGCGGAAGCGGGATTCCGTATCCACCTTCTCTAAAACCTTCTCTACATCCTCTACGGCGGAGATATTCTGATCTTCTCTCTCTGATGGTGTGTTATTCTCTTTTTTCAAAAGAAAGACCTCCTGGAAAGCTACGGGGGGAGACCGGAGATCTCCGGCCTCCCTCGACCGAACAAAGAGCTGCGGACGCTTTTACTGGGAAGAGATGAGTTTCTCCGGAACGGTAATGTTCTGCTCCTGGAAATACTTCACTGCCCCCGCATGCAGAGGAATGGTCATGCCGTTAATGGCATTTTCCAGCACCGTATGGGTGGCCGCCTTGTGGGAGGAGACGAGCTGATCATGATAGTCGTAGATTCCCTTCACGAGCATGTAGATGAGTTCCTCCGGTACGTCTTCCCGGGTGAAGAGGATGTTCGCCAGGGCCACGGTCTGCACCGGTTCGGGCTGACGGGGGTAGGTGTCCGCCTTGATGGTGTAGGGGAAATACCAGGGGTATGTTTCGCAAATTTCGTTGATCTTATCCTCTTCCAGAGAGATAAGTTCCGCAGTCCCCGAGGAGAGCATGTCGATCACCGCCGCGGTGGGGGCCCCCCCGGCAATAAGCGTTCCATCGGTGAGATCGTTTTTCAGAAGATCCGAGGCCTCGTTGTACCCTACAAAATCTGCCTTGACGTTCACATCCCCTGCGTTATCCATATAATTCAGGCCGTAGACTCCCATGATCTCCCGGGCGTTGATCTCCGTAGCGCTCGCCACGGCTCCGGGAACGAACTTCCTTCCCTCGAAACCCGCTACGCTATCAAGCTCCAACCCCTTTTTCGCCACAAAGTGCATCACGTTGGGATAGAGAGAGAGCATACCCCGAAGCTCCGTAATGGGCTTCTTTCCCTCATAGGTGCCGGTACCGGTATAGGCGTAGTAGCAAACCCCGTTCTGCCCGAAGGCCACGCTTACGTCACCCTCCTGGATAAGCTCCACATTCTGGGGGGTTCCCGCAGTAGCCTGAGCCGCCACCTTCACTCCGTCAAGATTCTTGGACCAGATCTGCGCCATGGCGTTCCCCAGGGGGTAGTAGGTCCCCCCGGTGGTAGCCGTGGCAAGGTTCAGACGATAGCTTTTGGCCTGGGCATCCCTCGCAAAGAGCAACGCCCCGAAGAGCGCACAGATCAGCAACAGCGACACCATACAGATATTCTTTTTCATAAAAACGTCCTCCTCATAACATAGAGAATCCTTTTCCACCTAACCCACCGCACGCCACAACACCGCATACTTCCAAAATTTCAGATCATCTTTGAGAAAAGCTACGCCACCTCCTCCCTGCTCACCTTGGCAGAAGCCACCGCCCTCGTCACGATAATGCAGCACTCCGTTCCCGCGGGATCTTTTAGCACCACCTCCCCGAGAGCAAGGGGGGCGGGAAGAACAAGCGTACGGATGGCCTCCATGACTTCGGGAATCTTCTTCAGGGGGATGGAACGATCCGTGCGAACGCTCGCCAAGGGCATCTCTCCCCCTGTAACGAGAATACTGCTCGCAATGGTGCGTTCCGGGGCCTCCACCTCCTGTTTCGCCCAGCGGATCCCCCGGGGGCAGAGATGCCCCTCCACGGAGAGTACCCGGGGAGGATCATCATTGCTACAGGTTATGGCAAGGGGACATCCGTTGGGACAGACCACGCAGGTAAGTTCTCGCAAATTCATCCGAGGGCCACCTCCAGTTGGGAAACTCCCGAGAGGCTTTTTGCCTCCAGGGGTATACGTATCATCTCCGCCGGATGCAGGCGTACCAGGCTTTTACGGGCGATAACCCTGCCTTCTCCCCGTACCACCACCGAGCGATTCCGGCAGGGGGCGGTAACCCGAAGAGAGAGCACCGTGCTTCGCGAAGGGGCTATCTTCTGAGGGAGGGTGTAGCGCACCCCTTCCCCGGGGAGCACCGGCAGCGTTCCCTCACAAGAGCTTTCCGAAGCCCCCGCCCAGGCAGCGGCATGACGCCCCGCCTCCTCCGCCTCCTGGGAGACGTAATCCACCAGATCGTGCACGTGCAGCACGTTGCCGCAGGCGAAGATCCCCGGCACCCGGGTCATAAACCGAGAGTCCACCTGGGGGCCGTTAGTACGTGCATCCAGAGGGATGGAGGCATCCCGGGAGAGTTCGTTCTCCGGAATGAGCCCTACAGAAAGGAGCAAGGTATCGCAGGGGATATAGCGTTCGGTACCCTCCAGGGGAGAGCGATCCGGCCCCACCTGGGCCACCGTCACCCCTTCGAGGCGCCGGGATCCGTGAATTTTCTGCACCGTGGTACTGAGATGAAGGGGAATGTCGTAATCGTTGAGGCACTGCTGAATGTTCCGGGGAAGCCCGCTGGAGTAGGGGAGAATCTCGAAAACCCCCGCCACAGAAGCCCCTTCGAGGGTCATGCGCCGGGCCATGATGAGGCCGATATCCCCGGAGCCGAGGATACAGACCCGGTTTCCTACCATGATGTTCTCCAGATTCATGAGATGCTGGGCCGCCCCGGCGGTGAAAACCCCACTGGGACGTGTGCCGGGTATGGAGATGGCTCCCCGAGGACGCTCCCGGCACCCCATGGCGAGGATCACCGCCCGGGCACGCACGGCGCTGTAGCTCCCCCGGGAGGCGAGCTGCAGCACCCGATCCTCCCCGAGGCGGAGCACCATGGTCTGCTCCCGCACCTCCACCCCGGTCTGGCCAAGTTTTTCAATGTACCGGGCGGCGTACTCCGGCCCCGAGAGAGCTTCGTTAAAGGTATGGAGGCCGAAACCGTCATGGATACACTGGTTCAAAATGCCCCCGAGAATCCGATCCCGCTCCACCAGAAGAATGTCCCGGCACCCCGCCTCCCAGGCGGAGACCGCCGCAGCGAGCCCCGCAGGGCCTCCGCCGATGATCACAAGATCCCGCTCTTCTACCTTCATCAGACTCATAGAGCGACCTCCTCCTTCCGCACCCGACCGGGGAAGAAGAAGGACTTCTCATCCCGCAGAGAAATCTCCTCAGGATCATACCCCAGCTCCCGGGTCATGATGTTGACGATCTTGGGAAAGCAGAAGCCCCCCTGACAACGCCCCATGGTGGCCCGAGTACGGTATTTGATGCTCATGAGGGTGCGCGCTCCCAGGGGATCCGAAAGGGCATCCAGAATCTCCCGCTTGGTTACCTGTTCACAGCGGCAGACCATTTCACCGTAGTTTGGGTCCTCCGCCACCAGAGCCGCCCGCTCCTCTGGAGAGCTTTCCGCAAAGGACTTTTCCCGTCCCGGCAACTCCTCCAGAAAGTTTGCTTTCTCTTGAAGCTCCAGGTGGTTCCCCACCATATCCCGCACCATAAGGGCCAGAGCGGGGGCCGAGGTGAGGCCGGGGCTTTCGACCCCCATGAGGTTGATAAATCCCGGAACGTCCTGCCGATCCTCCACCACGAAATCCCGGTTCCCCCCCTCTTCGGGAGGGGAGAGCTTGGGGCGAAGCCCTGCAAAGTTGCGTATAAAATCCGAAGCGGAGAGATCCGGAAAGAGTTCCTTTCCCTTCTTTCGAAGGTTTTCCATCACCGAAGCAGAACATGCCCAATCTTCGGGAAGCTCCGTGTACTCTGCGCTGGGGCCGATGAGAATATTGCCATCCACCGTAGGGGTGAGATGGATTCCCAGGCCGGGATCGTTCTTTCGGGGGGCCGGATAGAGAAGGGTCTTCAAAGTTCCCTCCAATCGCTTATCCAATACGTAGTACTCCCCCCGACAGGGGTAGAGAGTGTAGTCGTCAATCCCCACCATCCGGGCCATGCGATCCGCAAAGAGCCCCGCGGCGTTGATCACCACCGAGGCCTTGAGTTCCTCTCCCAGGGAGTTCTCCAGAATAAAGCCGGACTCTTCCCGGAAGATATGCGCCACCTCCCAGGAGAGGTAAAAATCCACCCCGTTCTGCCGGGCGCTCCGGGCGAGGGCGATGGTAAGCCCGTAGGGGCAGACGATACCGCTGGAAGGGGACCAGAGAGCCCCTACCCCCTCCACTCCGGGCTGAATCTTCTGCATGGCAAAGGAGTCGAGAATCTCCAGCCCCGGCACGCCGTTGGCCTCTCCCTGCTCCTTCAGAGCCTCCAGCCCCGGCATCTCCTGACTGTGGAGAGCCACCGTGAGCTTCCCTATGCGAGACATCTTTACCTTGAGCTTTCTGCAAAGGGGCTCCATGAGGCGGTTCCCCTCCACATCGAGCTTCGCCCGAAGAGAGCCCGGGGCATAGTTGAACCCCGCATGAACCACCCCGCTGTTCCGGGAGCTGGTGCCGAAGGAGACATCCTTTTCCTTCTCCACCACCCCCACGGAGAGGGAGTACCGGGAAAGCTCCCGGGCGATGGCGCACCCTACTACACCGGCTCCTACAATAAGTACATCATAGCGTTTTGTTGTGTTCACCCTATACTCACCCACTTTTGGTTGACCAAGGTCTACCAATTTCGATAGAACTATGGTACCATTCTCTGAAAGAAAAAACAACCGCAGGGAATACGAAAAAGACAACCTATTCGCCCTAGTGGGCTGTTCCTGCTTATATTGTGGCTTTCGGTGAACTCCAGGAGCCGGAGCTTGTATGTCCCCGGCAGCGACATTGTGGTCGGCGAGCGCAGCTTTGCGTCGTGGAGGCCCGGCACCGGCACAGGACGTGCCGGTGAGCCTCAGTCGCGCCATGGACGGCGCGTCTGAGGCGACGGGCCGGAGCAGCAAAGCAAGGGAGCGGTTCGACCACTTTCGGAGCAGAGGGGACACACAAGCGGAGGCTCCGTGAAACAGCACGTGACATATTATTTGTGAAACCGCTCTAAAAGACCATGTGAAGGAGGTACAACCATGAATCCTAAAAAACGCGCTCTGGCGGAGGCGTTGCTAGAACATATCCGTCAGGGGGATATTGTAGATGCAGGGGGTAAGCTTCCCCCGGAGCGAACGCTGGCACTTATGCTCGGGGAGAAGCGCCCCCAGGTGCGAGAGGCCATTCTCATTCTCGAAGCCTGGGGGGTGCTGGATGTACGGGATCGGCAGGGAATTTTTCTTGCCTCTTCGGAGGTGCCGGAGTTCTCCTCCGGGCTGGAGCACATGATGCCCGCTCCGGGGGAGATGCTGCCGGAGATTATGGAGATGCGCTATCTCGTGGAGATTCCTGCGGCGGGGTTTGCGGCGGCCCGGCGAAACCGGGAGGATATGGAGGAGATGCAGCGCTGTTTGGATACACTGGAAGAACTCGCCGCATCCTCTCCGGGACAGGATGCCGCTACGGGGGCTCGATGGAACTCCTTTCTGCACCATGCCATCATCCGGGCCGCCCATAACCGGGTGCTGGTACGCTTTCACGAAGGGCTCGCCTCGGTGATGGAGCGATCGGTAATTTTACTGCGAAGCCGGCGGGCCTCGGAGAAACCCCGGATCTGGTCGCGGCATATTCTGGGACAGCATCGCAAGATAGTGCAGTGCATTTTCGATCAGGATGCGGAAGGGGCCAGGGAGGCCATGCGGGAACATCTGGAAGACACCGCCAAAGGACTGGCGGCAGAGGAAGCTCTTATGATCAGGAGTTCTCCCCGGGAGGAGCGAGAGCACTCCCCCGCCTTGGAAAATGCCAGAGCCGGCGAGAAGATCCCAAACGAACCACATCACTAAAGGGGTGCCCTTATCATGAAACGATATGCTCAGGAAATTGCGGAATCCACCGCCCAGGTTTTGGGATTCGACGTGGTCATCACCGACACCGACGGGGTTATCGTGGGAGCCAGCGACACCTCCCGACTGGGAACCCGAAACGTCCCCGCCCTGGAGGTTATGGCGGAGCGCAAGGGGGTTGCCCACAACAGGGAAGAGGCAAAACATTACGAGGCAAACCGCCCAGGCATCATGTACCCCCTGGAAAATACCACGGGGGAGGTGGTGGGAGCCATGGCCATTACGGGAGACCCCGAGCAGGTACGCCCCTTCGCCCTTATCGTAAAGAAACAGATCGAGATGCTCCTTCGGGAGAAGACGCTTCTCCATGCGGAGTTTCACCAGAACCGGGCGGTTCGCGACTTTCTTGATGACCTGAACAACTACGTCCCTGCCCTGGGAGGTGAGGACGCCATCATTGAGCGCGGAGAGCGGCTGGGATACCTCCCCCATCAACCCTACCGGGCGATAGCGTTCTCCTTCTTTCGCTCCGCTTCAAGTTCGACGCCCCTAGAAACCTACAACAGCACCACCTTTCTCCCTCACCTCTCGCGCATTCGCAGTGTTTTCGACAGTGCGGCGGATCTCATCGCTCCGGCGGGGGAAAATCGCTTTCTCCTTCTGCATCACCTGGGAAGGGAGGAGAGTCTACGGGAACTCTTTGCCAGCCTTCAATCTCTCTTCCGCGGTATGGGACTCTGCCTCTTCGCAGGCATGGGAGAGCGGGGGAAGAGCCTCTCTGCCCTCTCACAATCTTGCAAAGAGGCGTGGCAGGCCCTGGAGCTTGGAACTCTTCTGACACCAGAGCAACGGCTCTTCTCCATCGACGAACTTCGCCCGGAGCGGCTTCTCTCCCAGGTCCCCCGGGAGGAGGCCCTCTACTACCGCGATCTTTTTCTGGAACATCTCAAAGAACGCAAGGACTGGCAGGATCTCCGGGAGACCATCGTAGCCTGGTGCCATGGAGGATTCAACTACGTTCGAGCGTCTGAAAGCCTTCACATCCATCGGAACACTCTGGACTACCGGCTCCAGAAAATCGCCCAGATCTCCGGGGTAGATCTTCGGGATTTTCGCCAGGCCATGGCGCTCTACAATGCCCTGCAGCTGGATACACTTCTCTCCAAAAAGGCGTGGCATACCTCCTGGAAGATCCTGACGGAGCATCTCAAGGAGACAAAAAACGCGCACGATAAGTGATGCAATCTTGTGCCATTTGTAATATTTTATCTTTTTTGTCTGCCATTTTGCCATATAGTCAACTTTCTCTCCGGGTGCTATAATCCGCAAGGACCTTCGCCGATAGTGGAGAGAAGGGGTTTTTACACTTACAATAAGGATGTGGTAGCATGAAAAGGTTCGCATCGATTTCCCGTATTCTTGTGGCAAGCACGGTTCTCTTTCTTCTGGCAGTTTCCGGAGCTTTTGCGGCGGTTCAAGACTTCACCATCGTAAACAACACCGGGGCAGATCTCCACGGGCTCTATATCTCTTCGGCAGCTTCCGAGTCCTGGGAAGATAACATGATCGAGGGCAAGGTTTTCCCCGCCGGCAACAGCCTCACCATCTCCTTCGAGGGCTACGACCGCAACCAGTGCATCTGGGACATCATGGTCACCGATGAAGACGAAGACGGCCTTACCTGGGAAGGACTCAACCTCTGTGAGATCAGCCAGGTAGTGCTCAACTGGGACGGCGAACAGGGCTGGGCAGATCTCCAGTAGTCTTTTTTCACGCAATCTTTTCTCTCGTTTTTTTAAGAAACCGAAAAGGGGTTCTCTCATCCACGGAGAGAACCCCTTTTCTGTGCGGAGGGGAAAAAAAACCTTCGCGGTATCAGATAAACCGAATCCGGGCCCGCTTCAGATATCTCTCCTCCAAAATCTTCGCCATGCTTCGGATGATGCTCCGGCGTATTTCGATATCCATGGGAAGAGAGGGGTCCTGATGGGCTTCGTTAATCCGTGTCCCCACTACAAAATCGATAATGTCGCTCTCCAGAAGCAGTGTCGCCAGCCGGGAGGCGGGGCCCGCATCCCGGAGATCCTTCGGAGAAGCGAGTATCTTTCGGGCCTGGGTGAGGGTAAGGATACCTTCGGTAATGAGATCTGCCCCCTCCATTCGAGAGAGCGGGGGAAGGCCGTATCCGCAGGTAGAGAGATCGGTGGTAATCTCCCGTCCCAGCTCCCGGGCAAGGATATCCGATGTGGTGCCTCCGCAGATCACCCGTTTTCCCGGAAAGGAGTCCAGAAGAGCCGCATACTCTCCGTCGCGCTCTGCATGAAAGGGGGGCCCCGTGAGAAGGATAAGTTTTCGGGGTTTGCGGAAGTAGAGCACCCCACAGGTCATGTCGTCCCCTGCTCTTCGGCGGGGCTCCTTGAGAAGAGCCTCCTGAAGTATCGCCTCTCCGAGGTCCCCCGCAGAGATCTGGGGAGAGCGCCGAACCTTGTTACGAAGAAAGGCGACGCACCCTTCGCTCTGCCACCCCAGAGGAGAGGCGCGAGTCCCCATCCCCGCCTGGGTGATGCCATCGGAGAAAAGCACCAGCCGATCCTCCGGACGGTTCAAAATTTCGCTAAGGTATATCTTTCTGCGGCTCCAGCGGGGGGAGGAAAATTCTCGTTGAGGGATCTGCATAATCTCCCCCTCCCGGAGCAGGAGATACCCCGGATTATCCATCTGCATCACCCGGGTCCACTTGTGGAGCACGCTGTCCACCACGGTAAAGGTGGCGTAGCTGATCTTTCGCACCTGGCAGACCGGGAGAGCATCCATCATGATCTCCGCAGCCTTGAGCAAATCCATGTTGCTTGAGGCAAATTTCATGGCCATGGTGGCGGTCATGGCGGAGAGGATGTTTGCCTTTACCCCACTCCCCAGACCATCTGAAAGAACCCCAATCACCCGGTTTTCTTCAGGGATACGCTGCACCAGAAAGAAATCGCCGCAGATGGCCTCACCGTGCTTCTTCTGCTGGGCAAAATCCACCTCCAGAAAGAGGGAGTCCATGGGCTAGCTCTCCCTCTTCACGGCTTTGGGCTCCTCCGCCGCATACCCTTCGGCGATGGAACGCAGCAGAATCTCCGTATCCGCCATGTGCTCCCCAAGCTTACAGGCGATCTCCTGAACCGTGCTGAGATTTCTCTGAATAACCTCCTCCGCCCGGTGGGCGATCTGGTCCCTCTGAAGCTCCCGCCTCGTAACGTCCGTAAGCACCGCCCCCACGGTCTGGAAGGGTTCGATGGAAAAGATGGTGATATCGAAGAGCATTTCTCCGTGCCGGAAGTGGTCGCAGGAGACATCCTCATTCGTCTCAAGAACTCCCTGAAAAAGATGCTCCAGAGGAAAGACTTTCGAGAGGACGCACCCCTTCATCCCCGGAATCACCTGGTAGATGGCGTAGACATCCTCCCCCATAAAGCGGGCAAAGCGCTCGTTGCACTCCACGATCTTCATATCCCGATCCACGATAACCACCCCGGAGGGCATGCTGCGGAGCAACGCGTTGGCCTTCTTCTGGGCCTTTTTGCGCATGTAGGAGACGCACATGGTGGGCTCTCCCCGGCCCATCACCAGGGCTTTGGCGAACTCCCGACAGGATTCGTAGCCGCAGCCCCCGCAGTTGATCTCGTCCTCGGGGGAAAACTTCCCCACGCTCTGAAAAGCCCGGAGAAGCTCCTCTTCGGAGATCTCGGGCTTCGGGAAAATCTCCTCCTGATAGTGCTGCTCCACGGTCTCTCCAAAGGAGGAGGAAGAGGGCTCCAGGACTTCGGGAGCATAGGCCTCCACATCCATCCAGCGCTCCAGCACGGGGCGTTCTTCCCGGGAGGCGGGGCCGTTAATGCACCCTCCGGGGCAGGCGAGGCACTCCACGAAAAGAGGACACTGCAAACGCCCAGGATCCAGCCCCTCCAAAGCCTCCCGAAGATTTGCCATCCCCGTGAGGGTGAGAAAGCGAACCTTCCGGCTCTTTCCCACATGCTCAATGGTGCGGATCATCCCCCCCTCCACGGGATAGTGGGTCCCCTCCCGGGCCCTTTGGGGAAAGAAGGGAGCTTCGTCTCCCTCTCGGAAATCGTCGAAGGTGATCCGGGCATCTTCCATCCAGCGCCGAAGGTCATCAAAGGTGAGGGTGAGCCGGATCTCCTCGGGGCGGGAGTCCGCCTCCCACTTCTTGGCAATACAGGGGCCGAAGAAGACCACCTGGGCGTTTGCTCCACCGCAACGCTGCAGAATCCTTGCATGAGCCAGAAGAGGAGACCCCTGGGGGAGAAGAGAGGGGACGAGATAGGGGAGATATTTGCGGACATACTGCACTGCACTCGGACAGGCAGTGGAGAGGTAAAGCCCCGGAGGAGCCTCCTGCAGAATAGCCACCGCCCCGGCACTTACCTCCTGAGCCCCCAGGGCGGTCTCCCCCACCCCAGTAAAGCCCAATTTTTTCAGGGCTCTCACCATCTGTTCCGGAGCCACTCCGGGAAACTCCCCCACCCAGGAAGGGGCAAGGGATGCGAAAATATTTCTTTCCCCCACGAGAGTTTTGGCCTCCTCCAGATCGTCCCGGATCTTCTTGGCCCCCACGGGACAGACGGTAACGCAGGTGCCGCAGAGGACACAGAGTTCCTGGATAATCCGGGCGTGCCCCTCCCGGATCTGAATGGCCTTCACCGCACAGGCCCGGAGGCATTTGTAGCAGTCCTGACAGTTGTTCTCCTGGGTGTAGATGGGAAAGGTCATATTCTGGGGCCTCCTTCGGGGAAAAAGATTTTTTCCAGAAGATCCTGAAGATCCTCCGGAGTGATCCGGGAAAAGAGCTTTCCCTCGATGGTGAGATTGGGCCCCACCATACAGTGCCCCTCGCAGCGGCTCCCCCGAAGAAAGACACGATCCTCCAGCTCCCGCTCCTTGAGAAAGGTCTGCAAAAGCTTGAGGTTGCGGTCATTACCCCGGGCAAAACAGGAGCTTCCCATGCAGATGACGATCTCCACTTTTCGCATTACCACGGCTACCTCCCGATTTTTGAAAAAACAGCATCAGATTGCCCAATCCTTCACATGCTCCAGATTGTATCAGAAAGAGATATAAAGAGGGACGCACCCTCGGGGGATACGTCCCTCTTTATATCTCTTACACCTCGTTCACACACCTTCACGCTTCAGCGCGAATACGCAAAAAAGCTACTGCCGATGAATAATAATCCTCTCGGTAATGGATTTACCCTGGAGAGGAACCACCGTCACTTTGATCTCGTTCTTTCCGTGTTTCAGATGGATTCGAGGAATCCGCCACTTACCATTAAGCTCAATCTCTCCCAGTTTCCCTACGTAAAGATGCGGTTGCCCCTTGCCACCCCGGAGGTTGACCCAGTAAAGACTTTTCACTCCAACTTCAGAGGTCACTGCCCCCACAAGCTCAATCGTGGGAACGCTTGTCACACCATCCGGCACAAGTGCTCCATTCACCACAAGAGGAGCTATGGAGATCATGGTTCCCCCATACTGCGCCGCACCGCAGACCCCTCCCATAGCGAGAAAGATCACCCCAAGTACTACACCCCATAGTATGGATCGCTTCATGAGAACACCCTCCTTAAAAAAATGTAGGTTACTCACTGAACCATACCACCAAGAGCGATCAAAGACAACAAAAAAACATTATTTTACGGAATTTTTCTTTTTTCCCAAGAAAACCGTTTTCCTTGACAGGACTTCCCAAGAATACTAGGGTACAGAAGGGCATCGAGGAGGTGCCCTAGAGATTCCGGCCTGTCGCATCAAACCCACTAAGCCACTAAGGAGGATCAGCACATGCATACAGAGCAAAGAGAGCAAATGGAGCAGATAGAGCCCACCATAACGGATATTCTTCTGGCGGCCCGGTTTTTACGGGGGCGCATCCGCACCACCCCTCTGGAATATTCCTTTCCCCTCAGCCAAGAGAGCGGGGCGGAGGTTTTCGTGAAGTGGGAGAACCAGCAGAGCTGCGGCTCCTTCAAAATTCGGGGAGCCCTGAACAGGATGTTCAGCCTCTCGGAAGAGGAGAAAAAACGGGGAGTTATCACCGCCTCTTCGGGGAACCACGCCCAGGGGGTAGCTCTGGCGGCAAAGATGCTCAAGGTTCGGGCAGTAATCTGTGTTCCCGGTATGTGCCCCGAGACAAAGCGCCAAGCTATCCGCAATCTGGGAGGGGCTTTTGTAGAACTTCGGGTAGCGGGGCATTTCTACGATGAGGCAGAAGAGGAATCCTTCCGGCTTCAGAAGGAAGAGGGGCTTACCTACGTCTCCGCCTTCGAGGATCTTCCTATTGTGGCGGGCCAGGGAACGCTGGGATTGGAGATGCTTCAGGAGGAGCCGGAGCTGGAGGCAATTCTCTGCCCCCTGAGTGGCGGAGGGCTTCTTTCGGGGGTTCTCACCGCCGCCCGGGCTCTGAAACCGGGAATTGAGGTGTGGGGAGCCCATGCCCAGGCAAACCCCGCATGGCCCGAGGCCTTCAAGGCGGGGAAGGTGATCCCCGTGGAAGAGGAGGAGACCATCGCAGAGGGGCTCTGTGGCAGTGCCTCCGCCAAAAACTTCGGGTATATCCGGCAAAACATTACGGGAACCTCCAGCATCCCCGAGGAGGCCATCGAAAGAGCCATGGCCTTCGTCTACCACCAGCATCACCAGATCATCGAAGGAGCTGCGGCGGTGAGCGTGGGGGCGCTGCTGGAGAAGACCCCGGATCTTCGGGGACGCAAGGTGGGAATCGTCATCTCCGGGGGGAACGTGGAGGGGAGTCGGCTTATGGAGATTCTTGAAAGACACTCCCAGGAATAACGCGGCAACCACCGAAGGCCCCTCGCTCTCTTTAGAGCGGTTCTCGTTACCGTGTGACATCATGTTAACAGGAGAGCCGGAGCTTGTGTGTTCCCGGCACCGAGCATAGTGGTCGGCGAGTGCAGCTTTGCGTCGCGGAGAACCTCCTGGTGGCA
>CAZIFL010000048.1:0-17790 GCA_964539095.1 uncultured Synergistaceae bacterium | reverse complement strand
CGGCTCCTGTAGGAGTTCACGCAAAGACACAATATAAGCAGGAATGACGCACTAGAGCGGTTTGATCACGTATCGGCGCAAAAGGGAGATAAAAGCGGAGGCCCCATGGAAGGTAGCATGGCACCTCATTTATAAAAAATCTATTAAAAAAGATCTTTCAGGCAGATTGGGAGATTCCGGAGGCTCCAAAGGTGAATTCTTGCTCATGATTTTTGAAAAAGAGTGCTATCCCCTCCCGGTCATTGCTTTCGGTGACAAAGGTGGCTTTTCTGCGGATGGTCGGAGTGGCGTTTCCCATGGCGACGCTGACAGCAGCGTGCTCAAAGAGGGGGAGATCATTTTCGGAATCTCCGAAGACCAACGTCTGCTCCAGGGGGATGTTCCATGCCTTGCAGAGCTTCTCCAGCGCCTTTCCCTTGTTGATTCCCCGGGCTACCACCTCAAGAAAGCGCGCCCCAGGAGTATGAGATCCTGCAAAAAAGAGCTGATGGCCGAAATGCTCTCCGAGAATTCGGACCATGAGGGCGTGCTGTTCCTCGCTATCTGCGGCGAGAAGGATCTTGAGAGGATCACGAGAGGGGGTGAAGAAGGCTTCTCCAAGCGGGATTGCCTCTACCTTTGCGAGGTTTTCGTAGTATTCCGTCCAGAAACTTTTTTTCTCCACCAGAAGCTGATCTTCAAGGTAGCTCTGAACGTACCACCCCTGGATCCTGCAGAATCGCAGCAGCTCCCCAGCAACCTTCTCGGGGATTCCCCCGGCGAAGAGGGGAGAGGATGCTCCCGGAACTTTTACGAGGCTTCCGTTATAGGCAATGAGGGGAACCTCTCGTATGGAGAGATCTTCCGCTATGGCGGCGGCGGAACGGAACATCCGTCCCGTGGCAATAGTACAGAGAGCCCCCCGGCTCTGGAGATGTTCAAGTATCTCTCGTGTGGGTTCCGAAACGGTTCCGTCGGAGCAGAGAAGGGTGCCGTCAAGATCGAAGGCGATGCAGGAAATGTACTTCTTCATAAAAAAAAGCTCACTCTCTTTCGTTCTATTTAGGGGAGAGTCCCAGTTGCGGTTCTTCGAAAAAGACCTCCATCACGTCCACCGGGGTCTCCCGAAGGTCCATCTCCACCGGATTTTTCATGGTTCCAAAGTTTTGATGCCAGAAACAGCGTACCCTGGGAAGCCCGGTATACGTATCTACGGAGGTTACCATCCCGACGTGCCCCGTAGAGAGACGAAGCCAGGTTCCCACGGGATACCGTGCCACCACCTCCGAGAAGAGGGAAGTCATCTGGGGGTCGTAGAGAATCCCCTGGTTCCGGAGAATGTGATCGTAGGCTTCACTGGGGAGGTAGCATTTCTGCCTCTTCCGGCAGGGATATAGCATGGTGTCGTAGCTGTTGGCGATGCAGACGATATGCGAGAAGAGGTGGATATCGTGTCCTGAAAGCCCCGAGGGGTAGCCCGACCCGTTCCAGAGTTCGTGGTGCTGAAGCGCGATGATCCGGGCGGTGGGCCAGATAAAATCCTGCCCCGAAAGAAGCTCCCACCCCGTTCGGGGGTGCATGCGGTAGAGTTCCTCTTCCGAAGGAGCAAGTTCGTGCTCTGGATCAAGGATATCTCTGGGGAGAACCGCCTTGCCGATGTCGTGAAGTAAAGCTCCCAGGCCAAGGTTATACATCTGCATATAGGCGAGGCTGAGCCGTTTTCCCATGGCGAGGCTGAGAACGGTTACGTTTACCGCATGTTCGAAGAGGTTGTTCTGCATACTTCGGGAGTTGAGAAAATGTACCACTGTTTTTCCCGAGAGGGAGAAAATATCGCTCAGAATGTTGCGGAAAATTCCGTGGATCTCCCGCATATCCGCAAGAAGCACGTGGCTATCCGCAGAGGTTGCGATGGTTTGGAAGAGGGTATCCAGCTCGTTCATGGATTTTCGGTATATTTCTTCCCGGATAACCCAGTTGGAGGCGATATCGGGAAAGCGAGAATCCTCCACGTAGATAAAACCGATTCCCAACTCCTGGATACGGCGGATTCGCGATGCAGTAAGCAGAGCCCCTTCCCCCAGAAGTACCGCTCCATTGGGATTAAGTATAGGATGAGCCAGCACCATATTTTCTTTAACGTTTGCCGTGGTGATAAGCAACATGGGTCTTCACCCCCTCAGTGTGGAGCGGCATGGAGCTTTTCCGAAGGGATCTGACGCTATCCCCGAGAAAAGAGCGTATTCTGATATTATTGCATAGTTGCGTCAAGAATACAAAGTTTTTTAGAA
Source organism: uncultured Synergistaceae bacterium (assembly GCA_964539095.1). Taxonomy (GTDB): domain Bacteria; phylum Synergistota; class Synergistia; order Synergistales; family Aminiphilaceae; genus DAIPKP01. The sequence continues at coordinate 15,520 of CAZIFL010000048.1, read as the reverse complement.
CCAAAAATCTTCCTCCTCAGGAGGTTGTTCTGAACCCCGAGACTCTTTTCTGAAAGGCTGTTTGAACCTCTTCAAGCCGCCTAAACTCCAAAAAACCGCTCTAATTTCCCAGGGGGATGATCTGTTTGATGGCCTGTTCGAAGATTTGATCCTTGAGCTGTCCCGAAACATCATCGCTGGTCTTTTTTCCCTCCCCCGTGGGGAAGGAGAAGCTTAGCTGAAAGTCCTGTTTCCTGTCTCCCTTATCTTTGTCCTGAGGATTTAGGAGAAAGGCCCCCTGTTTGGGGGCGATGGAGAGATTGGCCATTTCGGGCTTCTCCATGGTCCCCTTGAGGGAGAAGGAGATCTCCCGGAAGTCGCTCTTGGCGAGTCTTCCGAAGATTCCTCCGATAAGGGCATCCTCCACCGCCTGGGTAAGATTGGTAAGGCTCCCCAGTTGACTGATGTCCTTGGTAAGGAAAATCGTTTCGAGAAAGCCCGCAAAAGCTCCCAGAAAAGCGTTGATGGCGGGGGCGTTGATCTCGGTGATGCAGTTGATGTTCATGGGCCTCCCCGTAAAGGGGAGAAAGCCATCTGCCGCAAAGTAGCGGTAGATGGTGTTTCCCGGAGGAGCGGTGAGACGGCTTCCCGGTACAAAATAGAGGGTTCTTCCGTCTACCGAGAAGTAGATCTGCAGAGAAGCGAAGTCAAGTTGTGGCTTTGGAGCCTTTGTCAGAAGAGGGGCGAGCTGCGGAAATCCCGAAAAAGCCCCCTCCTGAATCGTAACGTGCCCCTCTCCGTTGGTCATGAAAAGGTAGTTCAGAGGCCCGTTGAGGGTAATGCCGAAGGCTCCGGTTCCCGATATATCCCCGCTTAGAGGGTGGAGATCCTTCATGAGAGAGGAGACCTGGATATTCTCTCCCGAGAGTTGCGCCTTCCAGAGAGCCGGTTTTTCCGCATAGTTCACGCTTCCTTCTCCCCGGAGAGTCCCCTCGTAGAACGAGAGGGAGCCATTCTTCAGAGTGAAGGAGTTTTCATCGAAGACGAAGGGGAGATGGATTTTTTCTCCCCGGAGAGTTCCCGCGAAAAGCTCTGAAGAGGAGATGCTCCCCTTGCCGAGGAGCTTTCCGTTCCGGACATCCCCCTGAACATGAAGATCCAGCTTCCCCTGAGGGAAGAAGGGGGTTTCAGGGGTGGCAAGTTCCCAGCTCTGCAGCAGCGCTGCCAGATCAAGAGAGTCACCGGTGGCGGTAAAGGAGGTGTTCCAGGACTTTTTAGGGAGCATCACCGCAGAGATTGTTACGGGAGAAGAGCCCGCATGTACCACTAGAGGATCAAGGCGGATCTCTTCCGGGGATATCCGAAGGGTGGCTGACACGTCTTCCAAGGGGAGGCTGTTCAGCAGGAGCTTGGGAGAGGTTATCTCCAGAGCGATTCGAGGGGATTCCGGGCTTCCCGTAATGGCCAGGGTACCTCCGGCGGTTCCCTTGAGATAGATCTTTGCGGCATCGAGAAGATCCTGGGTACGCATGAGGTCGATTTTCGCAAAATCCCCCTCAAGGTTAAGTTTTGGGCTTTTCCCCAGAGGATCCAGAGTACCGCGGAGGATTACCTCGCCCTCCCAGAACTGTCCCCGGGCCTCTTCGATACGCAGAACTTCCGGAGAGAGAATGCCCCTACAGGAGAGGTTGCTCCCCCGGTACTCCTGAAAGGCCATCTCAGGAGAGGAGAGGGAGAAGCGAAGTTCAGGCCTTGCAAGGGAACCCCGAACCTGGAAAGTTCCTTCCAGAAGGCCTTTCAGAGGAATCCCCGAAGATTCCAGAGGATCGAGGGCTATACGGCGGATCTCCCCATCCAGGGAGGGGTGGAACGTCCCCGAGGAGGAGCGCGTTACGCTTCCCTTTAGAGAGAGCCCCCCCGATGCGAGAGGCAGCTCCAAGGATGAGATTTCGATGCTGTTCGGCCCCAGCGATGCCTTGAGAGAGCCTCTTCCTGTAGTTCCCAGCGCAGTTCGCAGAGGGGGAAGGATTCCCGAAAGGGAGCCCTGAAATTTCTCGGGGGTCCCTTTCAGGTTAAGAGAGAGTTTGCCCCCCTCCATGGGAAGAAGAAACTCCTGAACTTCCCGGGAGAGGATCTCCCGGGCCCAACGGTTCCCCTGGGGGAGAGCGGAGGCCTGGAGTGTCATTTCCCGGCTCTGGAAAAGATCCCGGATCTCCCCCTCTCCCTCCAGAAGCAGGTCTTTCCAGAGAACACGGGCTTTCTGAAGAGAGAGAATCTCTTTTTTATAGTTCAGCGTAACCTCCGGGGATTCCAGAAGCTCTCCCCGGATGCGTATTCTCTCGGAGTGAAGCTTTCCCGAAGCCACGGGGTCTTGGGGGGTTCCCCGGAAGAGGATCTCCCAGGCGAGATTTCCCTCCAGCCGAAAAGGTTCCAGATCAGGCAGAATTGCTCGAAGCCGGTGCAGCGGTGTTCCGGGGGAGCGTAGAAAGAGATCCATCTCGGGAGCTTTCCCTGCTGCAAGGTAAACCGTCCCCCCCCCCGTGAGGGGGAGGTTTTCCAGAAGCCCCTCCAGAGAGCTTTCCAGCCTGTCCTGAGAGAGCGTCATGGCCCCCTGGAAGTTTTTGAAAGAGAGATCCCCGTAGCTTCCCTGAACGCCTGAAAAGACCACATTCCCCGAGGTGATCCCATCTTTTTGCAGATAGGAGCCCCGAAGGGATGGAACGATCCCCGAAAGGGAGGCAAGCCGGGAATCCACCACCTCTCCCAGGGCGAGATCCAGAGAGGTGCCGGTAAAAGAGAGCCCGAAGGCTCCCTCGGGGAATTCCGGAGCGAGAAGAGATCCCTCCAGAAAGCCCCCTGAAGGGGCGGTACCCTCGAAGAAGACCTCCAGAGGCTCTGCGTTCCCTCCGGATCCTCGAAGGTTCAGGGAAGAGAGGCAGATGCCTCCCAAGCTCCCTTGACTGATACGGATATCCGTGGCGGCGTTCCACTCTCCGGGAAGGCTCCCCTCCAGCAGGGCCGACCCCGAAAGGGAACCCTTCAGAGTTCCCAGAATCTGGGAGATCTCCCTAAGAAGGGATGCCCTGCCAAGGGAATCCAGAGGAAATGCGGAAAAGAGAAGCGCCAGCTTCTGCCGGGGGAGGAGATCCCCCGAAAGAAGAAGATGGGGATCTCCCTCATCAGAAGCCTGGAGAAAAAGCTCTCCCTCCGTAAGAGAGAGCGCATCCCCGTGAAAACGCATCTCCCCCCGGAAGAGGAGAGAGAGCGGCTCGGGGGATCCCAGCCTGGCCGAAGCCTCGGAGAGAAGGAGCAGATCATCTCCCTGAAGCTCTGCGAGAAGCCGGGGAAGGGCGTAGCTTTGCGAGTCTAGCTCAAGAGATCCCTCTTCAAGCGCCACGTTGCGGGGGAGATATTTCAGAGAAAATCCTCCTGAAGTGGAGGGCATCGCCAAAGCAGTATCAAGATCCAGAGACCACTCCTGAACCTTCAGATTTTGCAGGAACGACCCCTCTCTAAGGAGGTCCTTCAGAGAAAAGGTGATATCCAGGCTCGCCGCCCGAAAGAGGGGACGGTTATCCCAGGTAACAAGAACCTTCTCCAGAGCATACCCCCGCAGGGGATCCCCGTGGGCCTTATCCACCGCAAGAGCCAGATTGTGCGAGGCCCCGAAGAAGTTCACCCCCCGTACAAGAAGAGTGTTGCCAAAAGGGAGATAGGAGCCACCCAGTATGAAGACCCCTCCCAGCAGAAGGAGAAGCAGGAAAAAACCTGCAAGAAAACGAAGCGCGTATCGAAAATATGTCATCTCTGATCCTCTCTTTTCCTCGTCTGCGTAGAGAACATTCCACAGAGTATCCACCGTTATTATACATATCCCGGAGAAGAAGTACCACGGAGAAAGTGCCTAAAGAAGGGATATTTCAAGGGGAGAGCGTGGTTCTTTGTGGAAAACTTCGGATTTCCACAAAGAATATTGTGGAAATGTGGAGAAACTTGTGGATAGAGCGTCGGTTCTTCCGAAAGAACAAGGGAAAAAAGACCTCTTTGTGGATAAGATGTTTGAGTAGAGAGAAGGAATCCTCTTTTCGAAATGCTGGAAAAAATTCCGGAAGATCAGAATATCTGGCAGGGATGGTGCAACGAAAGGAGTATCCCCTCGTAGGAGAGGGCTACTTTACCGAGAAAGAGATGGGCTTTGCCGGAGAGGCTTGCCAGGATCTCCGGAAGAGATTCTCCGCTCTCGCCGGGGGAGAGGGCGAGGAAAACCCGGGGATGTTCCGTGCTCACGAGAATTCTCGAAGGCCCCTGCTTCCAACTTCCGGGAGTGCAGCGAAGAGTGATGAAATGCCCTCGGAGATAGGGGAGGGCATTCCATGCCTGAGAAGGGGTAAAGATTCGCCGGGGTGCAACCTTCCAGAGCCCCTCTCCCTGAGCGCGGGCATCCTCGAAGGCTTCCTGAAAAGATCTGTAACGGGGATCGTCGCAAGATCCGTACCGTGGTACCCCCAACCCCTCCCGAAGAAGGATCTCCTGAACCGGCACGTTTCCCGAGGATCCGGGAAGCGGAAGAAGGAGCGAGCCGAGAAGGCGTCCGTAGCGATCCCTTCCGGAGCCTGAGGGATTGGTTTCCATGGCCACTCTCTTCCCCTCCACCAGCTCTCGATTGCGCTCCCAGGCGAGACGTCCCAGCTCCTCTTCGGGAGTATGCGGGTGATGTACCTCGGGAGTATCTATCCCCGCATAGCGCAGAATTTCCTCCGCCCCTGAAGAGGTCTGCACAAGTACCGTATCGCCATCGTAGACCTCACGCACGAGCACCATCTCACGGGTGGCTCCGGCTTCCGAGGCGGAAGAGAGAGGGGCAAACAGTGGAGCGAGCAGCATGAAGAGGAGAAAAGGAAAAAGATGTGCAAAAAGGGGCTTCTTTTTTTCGATAAAGAGAACCTTTCCATATATAATGGTCATAAAGCAGAAATTCCTCCTTGCGTGGGGGATCTCTCTCCAGAGCGTACATCTCATGTACACGTGCTCTTAGAGAGGTTGCACAAATAATGTTTCGCGTGCTATTTCACGGAGCCTCCGCTTGTGTGTCCCCTCTGCTCCCCCGAGTGGTCGAACCGCTCCCTTGCTTTGCTACTATGCTCGTTGCCGGGGGGCACATAAGCTCCGGCTCTCCTGTTACCATAGTGTCACATGACAACGAGAACCGCTCTGAAAGAATAGAACATGGAGAATATTTTCCAAAAAGGATGTGGTCTTTATTATAACATATTCCCTTCACAGCGAGGGCGTACAAAAAATCGTGGAGCAGCAGCGAGATCTTCTGGAGCGGTATATGGAGATTCTCCTTGAGGAAAACCAGCAGATCCGGCTGGTGGGCCCCTCCGAGAAGGATGTGCTCTGGAAGAAACATCTGCTGGACTGTGCCTATACCCTCTCCTTTCTCCCCCCCCAGGGGAAGGTTGTCGATCTGGGGAGCGGCGCGGGGCTCCCCGGCATGGTATGGGCTCTCTGCCGCCCGGATCTGGAGGTGGTGCTCTGTGAGAGTATCGGCAAAAAGGCGGCCTTCCTCGAAAGGGTACGCTCCTACTTTGGCCTTGCCTCATGCAGGGTGGTATCGGAACGATCGGAAATTCTCGCTCGGGATGAACGCGAAAGTTTCTCCCTTGCGGGGGCCCGGGCGGTCTCCCATCTGGGGGTGGTAGGGGAGTATGCCGCACCCCTGATTGCTCTCGGAGGGAGCCTTATCGCCATGAAGGGAGAAAAGGGAAACGAGGAACTTCAGGAGATCGGTCTCCGGTGGAAGGAGCTTGGTTTTTCCGACCCCACAATCTATAGCTATGCTCTGGAGAACCAGGAACTCCACTACGTAATACAGATCCCCAAAGCGGAGGCGACCCCTTCAAAGTATCCCCGACGTCCCGGCATGGCGGAGAAAAGGAGATGGTGGTGACGAAGATGACAGTACTTGCCATAGCAAATCAAAAAGGAGGGGTGGGAAAGACAACCTGCTGCATCAATCTTGCGGCGGCCCTGGGAGAACGGGGACACTCCATACTGGTGGTGGATATGGACCCCCAGGGAAACTGTACCAGCGGCTTCGGAATAAACCCCCTGGAGATCTCCGAAAGCGTCTACGACGTCCTCCTGGGAGAGAAAAAGGCTGAAGAGGTTCTCCATTCTCTCCCCTGGAAGGGGGTAACCCTTCTTCCCGCCACACTTGATCTTGCGGGGGCAGAGGTGGAACTTGCGGGGGCCATGAGCCGGGAAAACCGGCTTAAAAAGAAAATGGCTGAGATGTCGCAGCATTTTTCTCTGGTGCTCATCGACTGCCCCCCCTCGTTGGGACTCCTTACCATCAATGCCCTTGTCGCGGCGGATGAGGTGCTGGTACCGCTCCAGTGTGAGTTTTTTGCGATGCAGGGGATCAGCCAGCTTACCCGAACGATGAAACTCGTACAGGGATATCTCAACGAGGATCTCCGCATGGGAGGCATTATCCTCACCATGTTCGATGGCAGAACAAATCTCAGCAAAGAGGTGGAGGCGGAGATTCGCAAGTCTTACGGAGCTAAGGTCTTTCGCACCGTGGTTCCCAGAAACATCCGTCTCTCCGAAGCTCCCAGCCACGGTATGCCCGTACGCTACTACGAACCCTCCTGTCCGGGAGCCCAGGCCTATGACGATCTCGCAGAGGAGGTGATTGCCCGATGGCTCGAAAAAGAGCACTAGGAAAGGGGCTGGATGCCCTTCTCCCCGAGATGGATCTCTCAAGATCCTCCGAATCCCCCACTCTGGAGATCGAAGCTCTCTCCCCCAATCCCGAGCAGCCTCGAAAAGAGATGGATCCCGATGCTCTTCAGGAGCTGGCAGACTCTATCAAGCGTTACGGAGTCCTCCAGCCGATCGCGGTATCCTCCAGGGAGGACGGCTCCTGCGAAATTATTGCGGGAGAGCGGCGGTGGCGCGCGGCAAAGCTGGCGGGGCTGGAGAGGATTCCTGTTCATTTCGTGGATGATAGCGGAGAGAAGGGGATTCTCGGACTTATCGAAAATATCCAGAGAGAGGATCTCTCCGCCATAGAAATTGCCTCCTGCATTCTCATGCTCCAGGAGGAGAAACATCTTACCCAGGAAGAGATTGCCCTCGCTCTTGGATGGAGCCGCTCTGCCATATCGAACAAGGTACGCCTTCTTCAGCTCCCCTCAACGCTCCAGGAGATGATTCAGGAGGGTGTGATCAACGAAGGGCATGGCCGGGCTCTTCTTGGACTGGAGCCCGAGGAGATGCGAACGCTGGCGGAGAAAATCGTGGATCAGGATCTCAGCGTTCGCCAGACAGAGATGCTTGTGCGGAAAATCAAAAAGGCTTGCGAAGAGGAAACGGTAGAGAAGGAGCCGTCAGAATCCGACTCTCCCAAGGAGCACCCTCTGATTCGGAGCATCCAGGAGCGTTTTGGATTGAACGTTCGCCTGGAGCGGGGGAGTAAGGGTTCAACTATCAAGGTCAAAAATCTTGGGGATGAGGAATGCGATCTCTTTCTGGAGCATCTTCTAAAAACCTGGGAGGCACTATTTCCCGGGAAATAATCCCAAGGGGCCAAGGGGGGTTTTTCATGGGAATTATGGGACGCATCATTGGGCTAGCTCTGTTGATAGGGGGGCATGTGCTGCTTCCCTTTTATGTAAATGTAAAATTAATAGGAAGGGGATTTTCCCTCTCCTCTCGGATAGGGATTGTTCTTCTCCTTCTCGTTTTGGGATGCTGCAACGTAGTCCGAGAGATTCGTAAGATTATCCAGGAGGAGAGCGGCAAGAGTTTGCGCTAGAAGGCTGTTCCACGTTATAGTGTGCCCTTGGGGGGACCTCCGCTTGTGTGTCTCCTCGGCTCCCGAGTAGTCGAACCGCTCCCTTGCTTTGCTGCTCCGGCGCGTCTGATAGACGGTCAAAAATGTTTCACGTGAAACATTTTCCCAATTCTGGGATCGCCTCGTTTTTTCGACCCAGCAGCAACCCCACCGGAATGTTTCACGTGAAACATTCCGGTGGTTCCGAAGGTAACCATAACCTGTGAAAGGATGTGATCTGCCTGAGTATGGAGCGTATTTATGCACCCTGGAGAATGGCCTATATAGAGAAGAATGAAGAAACTCCGGGCTGCTTTCTCTGCGACTATCCTTCCCGCAGGGACGATCACGCCACAAGAATTTTGCACCGGGGAGAGCGCTGTTTTGTAATTTTAAACATCTTCCCCTACAACCCCGGACACCTGATGGTTGTGCCGTATCGTCATCTGGCTTCCTATGATATGCTGGAAGAGGAAGAGGTTCTTGAGATGGGTCTTTTGACACAGCAAGCGCTGCGAGTTCTCAAGAAGGCTTTTTCTCCCCAGGGTTTTAACCTGGGGATGAATCTCGGCCGAATAGCGGGAGCGGGATGTGACGGGCATGTGCATATGCACGTGGTCCCCCGATGGAGTGGGGACACAAACTTTATGCCCGTTCTCGGAGATGTCCGGGTGGTTCCTCAGGAGATAGAGGCAACCTATAGGGCGTTGCTGGAGGCGTGGAGGAGTTGTGAAGAGTAAGAAGGACGATATTTTCCGCGAACCCCGAGAGGAGGCCGACCTGGAGGAGACTATCAAAAAATCTCGCTTCATCGGGCGTGTGCGGGTGGCTCACTCCGAGACAGAGGCTCGGGAAAAACTCCGGGAGCTTTCGGAGCAGTATCGGAATGCCACACATAACTGCTGGGCCTATCGGGTCGGTTTTCCCCAGATGCGAGAATACTACTCCGATGACGGAGAGCCTTCGGGATCTGCCGGCAAGCCCATTCTGGGAGCCATCCTTCGGGAAGATCTTACCAATGCCCTGGTAGTGGTGACGCGCTACTACGGGGGAATCAAGCTCGGGGTTCGAGGGCTTATTGATGCCTATGGCGGCAGTGCCTCCGGGGCTCTTCGGAAGGCGGGGGTGGCGGTAAAACAGATGGCTCGCCCTCTCTCGCTGGAGGTTCAGTACCATGCCCACCAGAAGCTGCTGTACTATCTCAAGGATCTTCAGGTGCCGGAACAGCTGCTGGAACAGGAGTTCGGGGCCACCGTAAGAATGTCTTTTCCGGTTCCCCTCTCTTTGGAGGAGGAGGCGGAGGTTCTCCTGAAGGGATTGCAAGGTCAGGGAGTTCTTCTCTTCTGGCAGTGGGATGCGTAATCTGCAGAAGAGAGATTGTGCCCCCCAGCAGGAGCATGACGATCAGCATAAGAGCGGTCTCAAAAGGTTTCTCGTAGCAAGAGAAAACGGAGAAAGCGTGAAAAAGAGTGGGAAAGAAGCATGAATATCCAGGAAAATCTAGTGCATCATTCCTGCTTATATTGTTGCTTTGGGTGAACTCCAGAAGCCGGAGCTTGTTTGTTCCCGGCAGCGACCATAGTGCTCGGCGAGTGCCGCTTTGCGTCGCGGAGAACCGGTGCTGGCACAAGGACGTGCCAGCAAGTCGCAGTCGTGCCATGGACGGCGCGTCTGCGGCGACGGTTCGGAGCAGCAAAGCAAGGGAGCGGTTCGACCACTCGGGAGCCGAGGGGACACACAAGCGGAGGCTCCCATCCAAGGGCACACTATAACGTGGAACAGCCCACTAGCAGACCATATCAAACAAAGAAGAAAGAAGGGGATCTGTATGATTGATGATGCGGAACATCTTTTACGGCGACTGCGTCACCCCATATGCCGGAGTATTTTACGGGACCTCTCCGAGGAGGAGCTGAAGGGGTTGGCAGCCCATGAAGCCATACCGAACAATCAGGAAAGTTCTCTCTACGTTACCCGAATTCGTTCCCGCAGCGCCCCCTTTACCGAGATCGTCTATGATCTCGACGAGGATCGGCTCTCCCTGCTCCAGCAGGTATGGGAGTATCTCCGATGGCAGCAGATGATTCGTATCTCCGCCCGGATCGGATCTTCCTCGGGATTGGGTCTTCAGGCGAATCTCTACGTTACCCGGCGTTATGCCCGGATTGCCCAGATGTTCGGGTGGAACTTCTACGCCACAGCAGATGAGGACTATGCCGACATGGCCACGGTGGTGGTCCCTGAATGGCATCAGAGAAAGGTGCTCGTTCTTCCTCATCACCGGGCTACCTACATTTTAGGAACTGACTACTATGGAGAGACCAAGATGGCCACACTTCGGATGGCCATGCACATCGCCCGGGAGGATATGCGGGGGGTGGGGCTCCATGCGGGGAGCAAGAAGGTCCGTATCCGGGAGGAAGGTTCCGATGCGGTGATCGAGAAAGGCCTTCTTGTCTTTGGCCTCTCGGGAACTGGCAAGACCACCATCACCACGGCGGATCACGGTCTGAAGGAGCCCGAAGGAGTGGAGGTGCTTCAGGACGACATCAATCTTCTTCTTCCGGATGGTCGAGCCCTGGGGACGGAGCGGAACTTCTATATCAAGACGGACAACGTCTCCAAGCAGGAACCTCTGCTTCAGGCGGCCATGCATACAAAGGCGATCCTCGAAAACGTCTGGGTGAATGACGACGGGGATGTGAATTTCGATAACCACGCCATCAGCACCAATGGGAGAGCGGTGGTTCCCCGGAGCGCCATCCCCAACTCCTCCGATCGCATCGATCTCCCGCGGGTGGATGTGGTGCTCTTCAACATGCGGCGCTACGTGCTCCCTCCGGTGGGGCGCCTTACCTCTCCCGAGCAGGGGGCGGCGTACTTCATGCTGGGAGAATCCACCATTACCAGCGCCGAAGATCCCTCCCGGGTGGGACAGGCCAAGCGGGTGGTGGGGTTCGATCCTTTTGTTGTCGACAACCCCCAGAAAAACGGCAACCGGATTCTTCAAATTTTGCAGGATAACCCCTTCATGAAGTGCCATGTGTTGAGCACCGGCCGGGTAGGGGGTACCCAGGGGGCGAACATCACCCCGGAGGTTACCTTTGCCTGTGTGGAGGGTATTTTACGCAACAGTATTCGATGGCGGTACGACGATATTCTGGGATACGAGATCCCCGAATCGCTCCCCCTGTCGAACTGGAAAGAGTACGATCCCTATACGTACTGGTCCCGAGAGGAGTATGGCAATATCATTGGAGCCCTGCGAAAGGAGCGTAAAGAGTATCTTCAGGGGTTCCGGGGACTGGCGACGGAGATCGTTCTTGCGGTATAAGGCTGGCAGATGGTGCGGTAACTGTGCTGGATTTGCGCTACAACAGCGGCGACAGATAGCTGCAGAGAGTGTTATTGAAAGGAGGCAGTTCCAAGTATGAATACCCTTGTACTCTTGATTCTTATCGTGGCTTTCATTGCGTGGAAGCGTCCGAATACTCCTCTTGGAAGGGAGATTCGCAAATTGGTGGCAAATATGTCTCAGGTCTTTGGCAAGGGAGAGTCTCGGGGAGGAAACCCCTTTGTAGAGGATGACGAGACGTACGGCGAACAGGGCGGAGAGTCTTCAGATGGATCCCCCCGCCCTCCTCGTACCCCCCGCAATACCGAAGGGTGGAAGAAGATGGGCCGTTGGGGGAGCCGCCTTATGGGAGTGGGGGTGGTGCTTCTCGCCATTCTCGCCCTGGGGTACTACTCCTTCTACATGGTACAGCCGGGAAACCGTGGAGTAATTTACCGGTTCGGCAAGATCGTAAGCGTTCAGGATCAGGGACCCCATTTCAGGATACCCTTCATAGATCAGGTAACGATGATTCGCGCGGAGGAGATCTTCCGAATGGAGTTTGGATACCGCACCGAAGATCCAGGGCCTCCCGCCAAGTATCGGGACAACCCTGAGGAGTCCAAATATCTCACCTCGGATAACAAAATCGTAGAAATCGACTGGGTACTGCAGTTCCAGCTCGCAGAGCCGGAACTCTTTCTTACAAATTTCCCCGGCGGAAACGAGGGGAATAAGATGCTTCGGGATCTCTCCGAGGCGAAGATGCGGGAGATCGTAGCGAGCGTGGCGATTGATGATGTGCTCACCGTCAAGAAAGAAGAGATTCAAACCCGGGCGCGCATGGGAATCCAGACGTGGCTGCAGGAGCTTAAAACGGGGATCTTCATAGTGGCGGTGCAGCTTCAGGATGTGGAACCCCCGAAGAGCGTGCAGGCCTCCTTCAGCGAGGTGAACTCCGCCCGGGCAGAGAAGGATCGCCTGGAGCTGGAGGCCCAGAAGTACGAGAACGAAATCCTCTCCTCCGCCCGGGGAACCGCAGAGAAGATTCTCAACGATGCAGAAGCCTACGCCTACCGGCGTGTCTCCATTGCCCAGGGGGAATCCGCCCGGATTACCTCTCTTCGGGAGTCCTACCGGCGAGATCCCGAGCTGGTGATGAATACTCTCTGGCTTGAGAATATGGATAGCGTCTGGCCCGAGCTAAACGTCCTTGTGGTGGATACTGGCGAGGGGGATTCTCTGAATGTGCTCAATCTCGGAGATTTCCTGAGATTATTGAAGACCGAACAGTAGAGAGGAGGAAGAGCCATGAAAAAGACCATACTGAAAGTTGTGCTTCTCGTGCTTGCGGGAGTAGCCCTGGTGCTCTCCTTCGAAATGTTCTTCATCGTTCGCCAGGACCAGCAGGCGGTGGTGCTCCGGCTTGGAAAGATCGTGAGAACCACCACCGAGGCGGGGCTCCACTTTAAGATTCCTTTTATGGATGCCGCACGAATCTTCACGAAGCGCCTCATCGAGTACGATGCGGACCCCGTGGCAGTGGTTACTTCGGATAAAAAAAGCATCATCTTTGACACCATCGCCATCTTCCGCATCAAAGATCTGGATACCTTCTATCGGCGTATCAAGACCGTGGCGGCGGCGCAGCAGCGCCTGGACGATTCTGTCTACTCCGCGGTCCGGGTGGTGGCGGGGTACATGACCTTCGACGATCTCTTGAGTGACAAGCGTCTTCAGGTGATCAAGGATGCGGAGACCGCCGCCCGGCGAGAGGCGGAGAAGTACGGTCTTGAGCTGGATCAAGTGGCCTTCAAGCGGGTCTTTCTCCCCAAGGAGAACGAGGAATCCGTCTATCAGTCCATGCAGGCGGAACGGAACCGTATCGCCGCCCAGCTTCGCGCGGAGGGGCGGGCAGAGGCCATGGCTATCCGATCCAGGGCAGAGCGCCAGCGTACGGAGATTCTCTCCAACGCACGGAAGACCGCTCAGGAGACCATGGGAAAGGGAGATAAAGAGGCTCAGGATATCATCGAAAATGCCACCCGAAACAGTAAAGAGCTTTTCCTCTTCCTGAAGACCATGGAGTTCTATAAGACAAACCTCAAGAATCTTCCCATTATTGTAGGCCCCGAAGGGGTGCTACGCTATCTGATAAATCCCATGGGAAGCGGTGTCGCACCGGGAGCGAATTAAAGAAACCGGTCATGTCGCCAGAAGTTTTATCGTGGTGCACTATTCGACTCCTCCTGCCTCTTGGCGGGAGGAGTCTTTTATGCTATGCTTCTGTCAACCAAATTTTTTATCAGGTTGACAGAAAGGATCTGATCATCATGGCTCTCTCCTACGAAACTCGGCGAGGTATGATTCTGGCAGCGCTCTTTGCGGTTCTCACCGCAGTGGGGGCGTGGATACGCATACCCTTTCCGGTGGTGCCTCTCACGTTACAGGTTTTCTTCGTTCTTCTCTCGGGGATTCTTCTCGGTCCCTTCTGGGGCCCCGCATCCCAAGCCCTCTATCTGCTCCTGGCTCTTCTCGGATTACCGGTTCTTGCGGGGGCTGCCTCCGGGCCGGGGGTGCTCTTTCTCCCTACCTTCGGTTTTCTTCTTGGTTTTATCGGAGCTTCCTGGGGAGCGGGGTGGTACTCCTTCCGTTTTGCGAATCATAATCCCACCTTGGGGCATTACAGTATGGCCTGTCTGCTTGGTCTTGGGGCGCTCTACCTTCTTGGGTTGGGAGGGCTTTACTGGAATCTCAACTACATCGCGGGGAAGGATCTCTCCTTCCTTCAGGTCTGCCGTATAGGCTTCCTCCCCTTCATTGCGGGGGATCTGGTAAAGATGGCTGGAGCGGTGCTTCTTGCCCGCCGCGTGGGGGTACGGTTGCAAGGCCTGGGATATTTTCGGGGGTAGCGGGGAGGAATAAAAGAGGAAGCATCTGTGCAAAAAATATTTTTTTGAGAGTGTAGAGAGTATAGAGAGTATAGAATCGCTGATCTAAACTGACTTACTTTCCACCATCTTCTCCGAAGGCACATCAAAAGCCCCTTCTTCTCTTTTCACGCGGGAATAAGGGGCTTTTTTGGAGTTGAACCTTTGCAGAGAAAAGAGTAGGCTTGGGAGGCGGGCTTTTTAGATTGCTCCAACCCCGGAGGATGATCCTTCTTACGATGTCCCCCGGCATGTTTTTTACAGAAAGGAATGACGCTTCTCATGCAGCAATGGCCCTTTACCCCCACTTTTCGTGATGCCCTGGAGGCCTACGGCTATCTCCGATGCCGGGTGCGCTCCACCCCCCTGGAATACTCTTCCGTTCTCAGCTCCCGCACGGGAAGAAAGATCTATCTAAAGTGGGAAAATCAGCAGATCTGCGGCGCCTTTAAGGCCCGTGGAGCCCTCTACCGCATGTCCCTTCTTTCGGAGGAGGAAAAAGCCCAGGGGGTGGTGACCACTTCCAGCGGGAATCACGGGCAGGTGGTGGCCATGGCGGCCCGGCAGCTCAACATACGCGCCACCGTCTTTGTCCCCGAACTCTGCCCCAAGACGAAACAGGAGGCCATCCGCCGCCGGGGAGGGGAGTGGGTGGATCTTCAGGTTACCGGAGCGCATTTCGATCTGGCGGAGGAGGCGGCACACAGCTTCGCCGAAGAAGAAGGAAAGTTTTATTTCTCCTCCTTCGATGATCCCTGGCTGGTGGCGGCCAATGCGGGGATTGGCATAGAAATGCTCTTCGAGCAGCCTCAGTTGGAAGAGATTCTCTCTCCCGCCGGGGGAGGGGCTCTCATGAACGGGGTAGCCCTGGGAACCCGGAGCATGCTTCCAGAGATTCGAGTTTGGGGGATTCAGTCTGTGGCCTCCCAACCCTGGATAGCCTCCTGGGAATCCGGAAGGGTGCAGAGCGTATCCTACGACCCCTCTTTGGCGGATGGCCTTATGGGAGGCATTCCCCAAACCCTTCTGGATCTGGGAAAAAAGCAGATTACCGGAGTTCGGGCGGTGCAGGAAGAATCCATCGCCGAGGCCATAGCACTGCTACACCGGGAACACCATCAGGTGGTGGAGGGAGCGGGAGCGGTGGGTGTGGCGGCGCTACTGGAGGGGGTGGTTCCCCTGGAGGGGGAGCATATCGGGGTGGTGATCTCCGGAGGCAACCTGGATCACGGGGTGCTCATGGAGATCTTAGGGCGCTACTCCTGAGATGTGAAAGGTGCCGCAGCGATCGTAAAAATACGAACAGGGGACAAACCCTGAGATCCCTCGCAGGATCTCTAGTGGATCTTCCTACTTATATTATGATCCTGAATGAGCGCAGGAGCCGGAGCTTGTGTGTCCCCGGCAGCGACATAGTGGTCGGCGAGTGCA
>CAZIFL010000047.1:0-18476 GCA_964539095.1 uncultured Synergistaceae bacterium | reverse complement strand
CGCAAAACCTTCCAGCTGCGTGCCGTCGAAGCTGAAGGTTACTTTCGTCTTCTTGTCGTGCTGAAAGTCCAGTATGGGATGATTCTCAATGAGTTTCATCGAAACAGCACCTCCTATATACAGGCGGGCTCGAAGAAGAGATCCCCTTCTTCAAACCGGCTATACCGGAACATGGAGACGTCGATGAAGGGCTTCTCCCCGTTCACAAACTCTGCCATGATGCGCCCCACGGAAGGCCCGAACTGAAGACCGTGGCCGCTCCATCCGCAGTTGATGTAGAAATTCTCCACAGGGGTGGGGCCCACAATAGCCTGAGAATCCGGAGTAATATCGTAGGGGCCCGTCCACTGACGCACCACCCGGATTCCCGCGAGCACGGGCATCTTGGGAACGATCCGTTCCACCGCCGCATCAAGGTAATCCCAGCTGGCGTAGTAGGAGGTATCCTTTACTTCGTGGCGGCCCACGCCGAGCATAAAGGTACCGTTGGGGCACTGCTTCCAGTAGCTTCCGTCGTCAAGGCAGAGGGTCATGGGGTGCTTCATGCGCTCCACAGCCTCGGTGATAAGAATCTGATGACGCTCGGGGACGATGGGGATATCCAGCCCGATCTCCCGACCAAGCTCTACACTCCAGGGACCGGCACAGCAAACCACCGCATCCGCCTCCCAGTCTCCCTTATCGGTGTGAACTCCCGCAGCCTTGCCGTTTTTCATGATGATTCCCGTAACGGTGGTCTGCTTCTGGATCTCCACACCCAGGGCCTTGGCTGCATCCGCATAGGCAAAGCACAGGGTATGAGGATTTACGTGACCATCCTCGGGATTGAAGCTCGCCCCGAGCATGCCCTGGGTGTTCAGCCAGGGAGCCACCTCTTGAATCTGCTTTACATTGAGAATCGTGGAACCGTAGGTGCCGAGCTGATTCTGAAGCGCCACGTTCTTCTTCAGCTGCTCAAGCTGGGACTCGGAGTAGGCAATCCAGAGATATCCCGCAGGATCGTACTCGATGTCGGCCTTGTAGTTGAGATCCTGCTGGAGCGTCTTGATACACTTCATGTTGTACTGGGCAAGAAGAATGTTAACCTCCGTGCCGAACTGATACCGGATCCCTGCGGCACTTCGTCCGCTTCCTCCGGAAGAGATGTAATCACGTTCAATAAGAACTGTCTTAAGCCCCTTTTGGGCTAGATGGTAGGCGGCGGAACATCCGTGTACACCCCCACCAATGACAGCCACATCCACACGATTGCTGCCCATGCATGGTCCTCCTTTCAACTGCAACCAAACCAAAAAATTACCCCGAGAAAAACCTGGCAAAAGACTTACCGGGCTCGGGAACACACACCACCGACACACGCCACGCAGGTACGATACAAGAGACCGTACGCAGTCTTTGCAAAAAGCGTTATGGAAAAAGTGGAAAAAGGTGTTTTCTTAGGAAGGGAGAAATAGTGCCGGAGGGCGTTTGCGGCAGCCTCTGGGGAGAGAAGAGACGAAAGAACCTACCCCCGGAGCGGGGAGCGAAGACGATGACATTCCTTCTGCCCAGACATGGTAGACAAAGCGTATCATCAGGGACCCCAACTCCTCTCGTAAAGTGTGGCAAAACACTACGCCTGCATACATTTTCCTTCAATTCCTCGGGCTTGTCAATTCTTGAGGCCCATCTTTTGCGTATTCTCCACAAAACGACATTGTGATGCAAAATATTTTAATGTCTCGCGCGTCGGGCATTTCGCATGTTGAATCTCTCTCTGATACGTAGAATCTCTTCGCACATCTCCGTTCAGGGGGTTGTCATTCCCTCAAAAATATGGTTCAATCGCCCAAAGGAACATGAAATATGATCCTGTGAGGGGTGGAAGAATGCGCAATCTTTCTTGCTGATGTTACAGGCTTTACAAAACGGTAGAGGCGACCGAAGGGTCGTTTCGTTTTGTTGTGCCCATGCAAGAAAGCTGCGACTCTTTTATTCTGCCCTGTGACCATCTCTTTGCCTGCCCGTCTTTATTCCGGGCATGCCTGTGTGTTGCCGGGAGCCCCGAGAGCCGCCTTTCTTGGGGCTCTTTCGCTTTTTCCAGGAGGATATACACACATGTCTCTCATACAGATTGCACATCTTACCTTCGCCTACGAGGGAGGTATGGAAAATATTTTTGAAGACGTGAGCTTTCAGCTTGATACAGACTGGAAGCTCGGCTTCATCGGCAGAAACGGCAGAGGAAAGACCACCTTTCTGAAGCTGCTTCTGGGGCATTACAAGCATGAAGGCACTCTTACTGCAAAGACAGACTTCGAATACTTTCCGTACCACATCCCCGATCACGGGGTGCACACGGCGAAGGTTCTCCAAAGCATCTCTCCCGACAGCGAAGCGTGGGAAATCACTCGTGAAATCTCGCTGCTCGGAGTAGCCGACAATGCGCTGCACCGCCCCTTCGGCACACTTTCCAACGGCGAGAGGACCAAGGTTCTTCTTGCAGCTCTCTTTCTGAAGAAAAACCGCTTCCTCCTCATCGACGAACCGACGAATCATCTGGACATGGAAGGACGTGCCCTGGTAACAGCCTACCTGAACCAAAAGAAGGGGTTTATCCTCGTCTCTCATGACAGAATTTTCCTGGACAGCTGCATTGACCACATTCTCGCCATTAACAAGAAGAACATCGAAATCCAGAAGGGAACCTTTTCCTCCTGGTGGCAGAACAAGGAGATGCGGGATGCCTCGGAGCGGAGCGAAAACGAAAGGCTGCGAAAAGAGATCGAACGAATGCGGGAGGCAACCCGACAAACGTCGGACTGGAGCACGAAGGTAGAGAAAACAAAAAGAGGCGTTCGTATTGCAGGACTGCGCCCGGACACCGGACATATCGGGCACAAGGCAGCAAAGATGGCCCGAAGGTCAAAATCCTTAGAACGCCGGCAAGAGGAGGCTCTGGAAAGAAAATCCGCTCTGTTGGAAAACGTGGAAAAAAACGAAAAGCTCAAGATTTTTCCCCAAACATACCACTCTCCCATCCTGGCACGGCTGGAAGAAATCTCCATACGTTACGGAGACCGGACAGTGTGCTCTGACATCAACCTTACCATCCGGCGGGGAGAAAGAATCGCCCTCCGGGGGAAAAACGGCAGCGGCAAATCGAGCATTCTCAAGCTGATTCGGGGAGAAGGCCTGGAATACGGGGGAAAACTGCTTCTGGGGGGAGGACTTAGAATCTCCTACGTTCCGCAGTCTACGCAAATGTTGCACGGCAGCCCAAGGGAATACGCCCGGGAATGCGGCATTGATGAAAGCCTCTTCCGGACAATCCTGAGCAAGCTCGACTTTTCGAAGGTTCAGTTCGAAAAAGAGATGGGGGACTACAGTGACGGACAGAAGAAAAAGGTGCTCCTCGCCCGAAGCCTTTGCGAACAAACCCATCTCTACCTGTGGGATGAGCCGCTGAACTATGTGGATCTCTTCTCCCGAATGCACATCACGGAGCTGCTTCTGGAACACAAACCCACACTGCTCTTCGTGGAACACGACAGAGCTTTCTGCGACGAGGTAGCTACAGAAACCTTCAACCTGTGAGGAAGCAAAGAGCCCATCCTCTTCAAAACCTCTACGAAAAGCCCCGTCGCTCTTCAAAGCCCGCCATCGCCGGCGGGCTTTGCCTTTACAAGACACCCCGCAGCCGCTGCAACCTTGACCCCCCCCCCGAAAATTTCACGGAGCCGCCGCATGCCGACGAAAACTGCTCTCAAAGGCGAAACAGCCTCCTGGAGGATACCCCCAAGGGCATTCCGATATTTGACAAATCAGCACATATTCTCTAGTATCCTTCTTAGGGTACACACATGGATACGACTTTGTGAAATAGGAGAATAGCCCATGTCTTCATCCTCCATGAACGCAGAAGAGACAGCCTATGAGGCCATTGTCAAGATGGTGCTCTCCAAGGAGCTTGCTCCAGGAGACCGGCTCATCGAAAGCGAGATCGCCGAAGAGCTGGGATTGAGCCGCACTCCGGTGCGTAACGCCTTGCGAAAGCTCACCGCCGTCGGTTTTCTGGAAAATCCCCGAAACCGGGGGTGCTCCATTCCCCGGCTAGATCCCCAGGATATGGAAGAGGCCTTCGAATCCCGTCGGCTTATCGAGAGCTACGCAGCGGGAGAAGCGGCGGTGCGCGCCAAGGCAGCCTCCCTGGATCACCTGGAGCAGCTTCTGGAGCAGCAGGAAGAACTCTATCGCAGGGGGGATATCCGAGGCTATCACGAGAGCAACCGGGAATTTCACTGCGCTATCGTTGCCTTGGGGAGCAATTCGTATATAACCCGTTTTTTTCAACAGGCCTTCTGGCGCACCGAACTGTACACCATTTTCTTCGATCGCTTCTACCGACTCCCTGAAGAGGTGTACGATCAACCCCTTCGGGATCCCGCTCAATCCGCAAGCTGCCGGGATCACCGGCGGATATTCGCCGCCCTTCTTGCTCGCGAGTCGGAGATGGCAAAGCATTACATGGCGGAACATATCCGAACCACCTACATCCATTTAACCCGGTACAGCGGCGCGACTCTCCGTAACCGTCCCTTTCCCTGGTAGGCTCCCGGAGAGACAATTTTCCAAAAAGAAGGAGGTGGCAGAAAGAAAACACAGAGGTCTTGCTGCATCTGAACATTTCAAAGATTGTCACCTATTCTGAAGGAGGTATACATTACCATGGAACATTTCGGTTTTCTTTCGGTTCTCCCTCCCCTTCTTGCCATTATCATCGCAGTGCGCTACAAGAACGTTATCGTAGCTCTTTTTCTCGGTGCCCTCGTAGGCACCCTTATGCTTGCCGGGTGGAATCCCATCACGGGGCTCACCATGCTTATCAAGGATTTCGTCTTTGAACAGGCCAAGGATAGCTACAACTCCAGCCTTCTGGTGATGATGATTTTCATCGGGGGCTTTGTCGGAGTGGTAACCCAGTCCGGAGGGGCCAAGGCCTTTGCGGAATCTGCGGCAAAGTGGATTAATAGCCGCGCCAAGGCTCAGATCGCTCTCTGGCTTGCAGGGATCGCGGTGTTTTTCTCCGATTCCGGCAACCCCCTCATCATAGGTCCCTCTTTCCAGCCTATCACGGACAAGCTTCGGATCAGCCGGGAAAAGCTCGCCTGGCTCCTCGACTGTACCGCCTCCCCCGTCTGTATTCTTGTCCCCTTCATCGGCTGGGGGCTCTACATCATGGGGCTTATCCGGGAAGAGTACGCCAACATCGGCGTGGTCGCCTCTGAGTGGGATGTGTTCATTCAGGTAATTCCCTTTCAGTTCTACGCCATCGGCACTCTGGTGATGATCCCCCTGGTGGCCTGGATGGGATGGGAGTTCAGCTCCATGTACAAGGCGGAGAAGCGTACCCTTGAAACCGGAAGCCCCTTCTGGCCCGAGGCCCAGCTCGCCAAGGCCACGGTGGTTGTGGACGAGAAAGAAGGGCGCAACAAGGCCACCGCCTCCATGATGTGGCTCCCTCTTGTCGTCCTCTTCGGCTGCATTTTCGGCCTTCTCATTCCTCACGGATTTCCTGTCAAACCCGTACCGGGGCCGATTCTTCGCACCGCTCTCTGCACGGGATACTTCCTCGGCGCCATCACCTGCATCATTCTCATGGTGAAGAAGAATGTCTTCACCATGAGTGAAGCCTTCAAGATGTACATGGAAGGCTGCCGGGACGTGGTGTTCATTCTCATGATCCTGGTTCTCGCCTGGGCTCTCGGATCGGTCTGCAAAAAGGTGGGCACCGCCGCCTACATCGTGGAACTCGCCAAGGGGAACCTTCCCGCCGCCATGGTGCCTGCGCTCATCTTCTGCATCGGCGCTACCATCAGCTTTGCCACGGGCTCTTCCTGGGGGACCTTTGCGATCCTCATGCCCCTGGCAGTTCCCATGGCTCACGGCCTGGGAGCCCCCCTGCTGGCTACCATCGGAGCCGTACTGAGCGGAGGGCTCTTCGGAGACCACTGCTCCCCTATCTCGGACACCACGCTTCTCTCCTCCATTGGAGCCTCCTGTGATCACCTTGATCACGTACGCACCCAGATCCCATACGCCCTCACCGTGGCTCTTGCCAGTGTCATCGCCTACGTGGTGACCGGATACTACGACACCCCGGCAGTGCTCGGGGTGGCAGTGGGTCTGGTACTCGTTTTCCTCGTCATCTTCGGCAAAATCTGGGGAAATCGGATTCACAACTACACCGCAGAGGAGATCGAAAGTCTCTAATCTCCTTCGAAAGTCAATGCGCAGCATTTCGGATTGTACATCTGTACATCTATGCTTTTCTCACGCGGATTTCCGGGGGCCTTCGAAGGCTCCCGGAGCCCCTATTATCTCAAGAAGGTGATACGTCATTATGCGCCAGATTCTCGTATTCGGAGCCGGCCGGGTAGCCCGGCCATGCGTTCAGTATCTTCTGAAACAGGAAGACTACCAGGTTAGCGTGGTAGATGTGGATCAGGAAAATCTTGATCGAGTTCTCAAAGGCCATCCCCGGGGTAAAGGCATTATCGGCAACGCCGAAGATGCGGGAACCCTTATTGATCAGATTCATCCCGATCTGGTAATGAACCTGCTCCCCCGCCCCTTCCTGGAACCGCTGGCTCATCTGTGCCTTGAAAAAAAGGTGCACATGATCAACCTCTCCTATATCACTGAAGAGATCCGGGAGCTTCAGGAGAAAGTGGCTTCCGAAGGGCTGATCTTTCTCTGCGAACTCGGCCTGGATCCCGGCATCGACCACATGTCCGCCGCCAAAAATGTCCGGGCCATCCGGAAACGGGGAGGCACCGTGGAGAGCTTCCGCTCCATCTGCGGAGCCCTTCCCTCTCATGAAGCCAACACCAACCCCTGGGGATACAAGCTCTCCTGGGCTCCGGGGAGCCTCATCGGGGCGAGCAAACGCTCTGCCCAAATTCTCGAAAACGGAAAAGTACTCTCCTGGCCCGACGGCGAGACCTACCGGCATCCTTCCCTGGAGGATATCGATACCATCGGCACCTTCGAAGTCTACGCCAATGCGGATTCCCTCCCCTATCTTGAGGCCTACGATATCCCCGAGGCGAAGAGCATCTTCCGGGGAACCCTTCGCTACACCGGATGGTGCGAGACCATCACCAAGATGAACGAAATCAACCTTTTCGACGAAACCCCCCAGGATCTTCAGGGGATGACCTTTGCCTCCTTTATGCGCCGCCAGATCCGGGCCCGGGAGGATCAGGATCTCAAGAGTGCCCTCTGCAACATCCTGAATATCCCCCCCTACTCCGCCATCTTTTTGCGCCTTCAGTGGCTGGGGCTTCTGGATGAAACCCCTCTTCCCTTTGCGCAGGGCTCTCCTCGGGATATCCTCAGCTACCTCTACGACAAAAAGTTCGTCTTCACCCCGGAGGAACGGGACTTCATCGCCCTTCAGGATGAATTCGTCGTCTTCTACCCGGAGGAGAAGAAGCGGATTCGCCATCGCTCGCTGCTGGTGGATTACGGTACCCCCGGAGGGGATTCCGCCATTGCCCGCACCACCGGTATGCCTCCTGCGATCTGCGCCAAACTCCTTCTGGAGGGGGCTATCACCACTCCGGGAATCCATGCCCCGGTGCTGCCGGAGATCTACGACCCCGCTCTAGAAGAACTCGCCAAGGAGGGTATTGTGCTTCAGGAGAGCGAAGAAGTTCTTTAAGAAGTTCTTCGCTGAAACTGAAAGACACGGTTTTCCCTTTTTCTCTGCATCAAAAAAGAGCCCCTTGAAGGGGCTCTTTTTTGATGCAGAGAAAAAGGGTTTTTCCTGAAAACCTTTTTCTTGAGCTTGACAAAAAAAGAAGAACGCAGTAACTTATCAGGCGATAAGTTTTATTGATCGAACAAAAATCGGAGGGCACTCTCGTGGAAGAGACAAATAAAATAAGAGATCCAGATGCTACAAAAAAGGCAATTTTAGAAGCAGCGGAGCTCCTTTTTGCTCAAAAGGGTTTCGCGGGAACCACCATACGGAAAATTTCCGAAAAGAGCGGTTGTTCGGGGCCCCTGATTCTCTTCCATTTCCGCAGTAAAAAAGAGCTCTACCAAGCGGTAAAGGCCTCCATCGTAAAACGACACACCGCGAATCCGGAATACCTTCGGAATTGCGAAAAAAAAGGTCTGGAACACCTTAAGGAACTCATTCGGGCTCTCTTCAATTTCTACCGAGAGAATCCCACCATGATACGCATTGCCAACTGGGCTCTTCTGGAGGGAGATAACAGCCCCTGGTTGGGAGAGGACGCCCTGCACCACCACTACCACGCCACCCTGACTCAGGCCCAGGAAGAAGGAATTATCCGCAAGGACATTCCCCCCATATCCCTCATGGCCATTCTTTGCGGAGCCATCCATGTCTGGTGGGAGTATCGGGAGCATTTTACAGAGATCTCCGAGCAGGAGGGATATCCCCTCATCGAAGATGATGCTTTCCTCGAAGACTTTCTGGCTTTCGCCTTCCAGGGGCTTCGCCCTCCCGAGAAATAACAACGGGAGAACCGTAAAAACAGACGAAAAAAGGCGCAAAAATTTTTCTCTTTCGAAGAACGCAGGAAAACTCACAGGCTGCGTCTACCACACAAAGCGAGGTGTTTGTTTTGAAAAAAGATCTTCCCCTCCCAAATGAAGGATACCTTCCCTTCTACAGACTTCCCCAGGATGCCCTACGTTGGGAAGTACTCCGCACCGCCATGGAATTACGCATTTTCGACCATCTCACATCCCCCGTCACATCCCGGGAAGTGGCCGCAAAAACGGGGCTCCACGAGAAAAACACGGAACATTTTCTCAACGCCCTCACCGCTCTGGGGTGCCTTTCCAAAAATCAAGATTCATTTAACAATAGCCCCCTGGCGGACCACTTCTTCATGTCGGATAAAGACACCTTTATCTCCCCCTCCCTTCTCTTCATGTCCTCCTGGAGCACCGCTCTCCTTCAAGGAGGGCTCAAAAAACTCCTTCAGGAGGGGCCTCAACATAGCCCAGACATGACAGATCCCGCAATATGGGCAAAAGGAGCAAAAGCGAGCCTGAACTATACCCGCTGCAACCGGGCTCAGAAAATCGCGGACTTAGTAGAATCGCTTCCGGAATTTCCTTCTTTTTCCCGAATTCTTGATCTTGGATCGGGGCCTGGCATTATAGGTATTGCCGTGACAGCCCGGCATCCCTCCACCGAGTGCGTTCTTTTCGATCGCTCCGACATCTGTGCGGTGGCCCAACAGGTGGTGGAGGAATACGGCATGGAAAAACGGGTGAAAACCCTGGCAGGAGACTTCACCAAGGATTCTCTCCAAGGGCCCTACGACCATATCATGGCCAATTTCTCTCTGGGGATGAGACGAGAAGAACTACAGCATATCATGAACCGGATCCATGAAGCTCTTGCCCCCGGAGGAGTTCTTGTCATTACCACCACCGAGCTTTCGCCGGACAGAACAACCCCTCCTCCGGGAGTTTTCGGTTGGCTCGCCATTTTCCTCCAGGGGATGGATATGGTTGTAGAAGAGGGGGCTTTCCAGCAACATGCCCTCCAGGCAGGCTTCGTCTCCGTTCAGAGCAGGCTTATCGAAAACATGGAAGAAGAAATCCATGGCCCCGTGACATTTATCGAAGCACGAAAAGGTCTTTAAGAGGAGATTTTTCATGAAAAATAAACAAGGAATTGCGCGACTTCTTGAAATTGCGGGAGAACGCAAGGGGCTACTTCTGATCTCGGGGTTTCTTGCGACTCTCAGCGCCGCTTTTTTTCTGGTACCCTACGCCGGAGCGTACTACATTCTCGCGGAGCTGCTGAAGCACTGGAACAATCTCCAAGGCATGGACAACACCATGATTGTCCGCTGGGGGATCTATATTCTTCTCAGCCTTCTGGGGGGAATGTCCCTTCTCTACGTCAGCACCATGGCTTCCCACGTGGCGGCGTTCCGCATTCTCTACGGGCTCAGGATTCGTATAATCGAACATATCGGAAGGCTTCATCTGGGATATCTCACCTCCACCTCCACGGGGGCCATTAAAAAAACTCTGGAGCAGAACGTGGAGAAGATCGAACTTTTCATCGCCCACCAGATACCGGACTTCGTCAACGTGGTGGCCACGGTAATCATTATGTTCTTCGTCATGTTCTCCATGAATGTCTGGATGACCCTGGCCTCCCTGGGGGCGGTAGCTCTGGGATTTGCTCTCCAGGCCTCCATGATGTACGGACCCAAGGGAAAAACCATGATGAAAGCCTATTACGACTCTCTCGAACGAATCAACGCCTCTGCCATCCAGTACGTTCGGGGGATGCCGGCGGTAAAAATCTTCGGCCGCACGGTCTTCTCTTTTCGCCGATTCCACCGGGATATTCAAGAATACCGCACCATGGTAACCACGTTCTCCGACCAGTTCCAAAACGGTTTCGTGCTCTTCCGAACCATTCTCGCCTCCTCCATCACCTTCGTTCTTCCCGTGGGAGTTCTGCTCTTAAGTCGGGATCCTCAAAACACCTCCCTGGGACTTACGGTGCTCTTTTTCATCATCATGGCTCCCGGGGCGTCAGCACCACTCTATAAAATCATGTATCTTGCTGCCACTCTTAAGGATATTCAGGAAGGGGTCTCCCGAATTGATGCCATCCTCCAGCAGCCTCCGGTGCGGGAACCCTTACACCCCCGGAAGCCCGCTTCCCATGGAGTGAGTTTCGACAGGGTTTCCTTTTCCTACGACAGTTCAGGATCCCCTGACAAGGTTCCCGCTCTTTCCGAGGTCTCTTTCGAAGCTCCCCAGGGAACCATCACCGCTCTGGTAGGGGCCTCGGGTTCGGGCAAGTCCACCGCGGCGAACCTCCTTCCTCGATTTTGGGACGTAAATGAAGGAGCCATCCGCATTGGTGGCGTAGATATTCGGAACATGTCTACGGAAGATCTCATGGACACCGTATCCTTCGTCTTTCAGGACACCTTTCTCTTCTATGACAGCCTTTACGAGAATATCCGGGTGGGACGCCCCGAAGCATCTCGGGAGGAGATCTACGCCGCCGCCCGGGCAGCTCAGTGTCACGAGTTCATCTCCCGACTCCCACAAGGATACGACACCCTTATCGGTGAAGGGGGGGTCTATCTTTCCGGAGGGGAAGAGCAACGGGTCTCCGTAGCCCGAGCCATTCTGAAAAACTCTCCCATACTCGTTCTCGACGAGGCCACCGCCTATGCGGATCCGGAGAACGAGCACCAGATGCAGCAGGCTCTTCGGGAGTTGATTCGAAACAAAACGGTAATTGTTATCGCCCATCGCCTTCACTCTATCCGGGAGGCCCAAAACATCGTGGTGCTCTCCGAAGGAAGCGTAGCGGAGCAGGGGGATCATGAAACCCTTCTTGCCCGGAAGGGGTTATACGCGAAAATGTGGGAAATCTACAGCGACACCGATTCCTGGGCTTTTCGGAAAGGAGAAGAAGTAGCATGAAATTCCTTCAAAACATTACTGCAGGAAATCCCCGCAAGCTTTTGAAACCCTTTATACTCACACTCATCTCCAATCTACTCAACATCGCACCCTTTGGACTGGCCCTGCGGGGAGTCTACCTCATCTTCCAGGGGTTTTCTCACCCCGAAGCAACCCTGGACATCCGAGGGCTCTGGTGGGTCTGCGCCGCTCTGGGAGCGTATATGCTCATCATCTTTCTCGGAGAAATTCCTGCCTACCGGGCATGCTACCGGGGGGCTTACGAGGTGGCTGCGGAAGGACGCCTCAGGCTTGCGGAGCACCTACGGAAACTTCCTCTAGGTTTTCTTATGAAACGGGATCCCGGAGATCTCGCCAACATGATGATGGGCGATTTCGCTCTGCTTGAGCAGGGGATCTCTCACGTGGCGCCCCAGATGGCAGGAGCCCTGGTAGCCCCTCTTCTGGCAGTGCTGGGACTTTCCTTCCTGGATTGGCGCATGGCCTTGGCCATGTTTCTTCCCCTTCCGGTGGGCATGGCTATTCTCGCCGCTACCGGAGGCATTATGAAACTTCTGGGTCATCGGCATATGAGGGCAAAAATTGATGCGGCCAACCGCCTTCAGGAATATCTCAACGGTATCCGGGTAGTAAAGGCCTACAATCTGGTGGGTTCCCGATTTGAACGCCTCCAGAAAGCCTTTTATCGTTTCATGAAAGAGAGCATCAGCTTCGAAGGTCTGGGAGGCGCCATGGTAATTCCCGCCATAGCCTGCATCCGCACGGGGCTCACCGTGGCCATCCTCGCGGGGAGCTATCTTCTTTTGGGAGGGAGGCTGGACCCCTTCGTCTTCGTCACCTTTCTCATCGTGGGCTCCCGCATTTTTGACCCCCTCACATCCGCCCTCATCAGCTTCGCCCTCCTCCGCTACTTTGAACTTGCAGGGGAGCGCATCCTCGCCTTGGAATCGGAGCCCGTTATGACGGGAACCAGGGAAGCTCCTCAAAAGAGCGACCTCTCTTTTGAAAATATTTCCTTCAGCTACCAGGACACTCCGGCGCTGCACCGGGTTTCGCTTCATATCCCCCAGGGCTCTCTCACCGCCCTGGTGGGCCCCTCGGGAAGCGGTAAAAGCACTCTGCTCAAGCTGATTCCCCGGTTCTACGACCCCCAGGAAGGAAGGATCCTCCTGGGAGGGGAGGACATCCGGCAGATGGAACCGGAAAAGCTTCTTCAGAAGATATCCATGGTTTTCCAGGAAGTCTATCTTTTTCAGGACACCCTGGAGAATAACATCCGCTTCGGCCGGGAGGACGCCACCCCCGAGGAGATCTGCGAGGCCGCCCACAGAGCGTGCTGCCACGAGTTCATCGAAAAGCTCCCCCGAGGATACGACACCCTGGTGGGAGAGGGGGGATGCACCCTTTCGGGAGGCGAGAAACAGCGCATCTCCATCGCCCGGGCCTTTCTCAAAAACGCTCCGGTGGTGCTTCTGGACGAGGCCACGGCCTCTCTGGACCCGGAGAACGAGCTTCAGGTACAGCGGGCCATTGATTCGCTCATTCAGGGACGTACCGTGGTGGTGGTAGCCCATCGGCTGAAAACCATACGCCGAGCAGACAACATAGTGGTACTCGAAAAGGGACGCCTTCTGGAACAGGGACGCCACCACGAACTTTTGGGACTACAAGGACGGTACGCAGGGCTCTGGAACATACAGCAGCAGTCCGCCGGGTGGAGCCTGGCACTTTAAGAATAACACCCTTCAGCTGTGATAAATTCATTAATTGCAAGGAGGAAAACATGAATAAACGAGAAACACTTCTGACGCAATCGCCTTTCAGGCTGATGTTCAAACTCTGCACACCCGCTATCGTGGGAATGGTTATCATCGCGCTCTATTCTTTTATGGATGGAGTCTTTGCAGGCCAAATGATCGGAAAGGAAGCTATGGCGGCGGTATCCATCGCCTATCCCTGGACATTCTGCAACAATGGGGTAGCTACTCTGATCGGCATTGGTTCCGCATCCGTACTATCTCGTGCTATCGGCCAGAAGGACAAGGATACCGTGGATGGAATCATGGGCAACCTCATGGTCAATGTTTTTTTATTCTCCATGGTCATAATGGTTTTGGGAACAGTCTTTGCGAAACCACTGTTAAGTCTCAGCGGAGCCTCAGGAGAAATTCTGGATCTTGCGGTACGCTATCTTCGGGTGGTCCTCCTGGGATCGTTTTTCGTCAACTTCGCCCAGAGTGCCAACATGGTTCTGCGGGGTGAGGGACGGATGCACATCGCCATGGGAATCATGATCATTGGTGCAATTTTAAATATCCTCCTGGATCCCATCATGATTTTGGCTTTCGGATCAAGGGGTATCGAAGGAGCGGCCGTGGCCACGGTGTTTTCTCAACTGATTACTGCGGGACTTACGCTTTACTATTTCAAAAAGAAAAGCGAAGTCGTTCGAATCGGCCGCCTGCGTATCGAGAAAAGAATCGAAAAGGCGGTACTATCGGTGGGCATTTCCGCCATGATGTTTCAGGTACTCACCTTGGTGCAACAGACATTGCTCTATCGTATGGCCTTTCACTACGGAGGAGACGTACAGGGCATCCTGATGGGGGCCACCTTGAGAATCCAAGCCTTCTCGTTTATTCCCCTTTGGGGTATGGCTCAAGGATTGCAACCGGTAGTAGGAACCAACTACGGAGCAAAAGCTTATGACCGAGTACAAAAGGTTATTCGGGTTTTCCTGCTGGGAGTCACAGCCCTGGGCCTGATTTTCTGGATTCCCGTCATGCTGTTCCCGGAACCCATCCTCGGACTTTTTATCAGGAATCGGGAAATTGTAGCATCAGGGGTAACAAACTTTAGAATCTTCTATTCGGTATTTCCGCTCTACGGAGCAATGATAATGACGGTAACATTTTTTCAATCCATCGGACATGGAAAGATTGCGGGATCTTTGGTACTGCTCCGGCAAATCATACTTTTTGTCCCCATGATGCTCCTTCTGCCAAGGGCTTTCGGTTTAGAGGCTGTCTGGTGCACAATCCCCCTTGTGGAGGGCATTGTGATTCCTTTGGGAATGATAATTCTCTACCTTTCCTGCAGGAGACTGCCCGTTCCGGCCCCCGTATCGAGCTAAAAACATAAAACTCTACATACCCCCATGCTGCTCCCAATGAAGGAACGCCTTTTACCCTTCTTCGATAGATCTATCAAAGGGGATTCTCCCCCAGGAGAGAATCCCCTTGCACTGCTACTGGTTACACCTCACGGAACTTCATAAACCTTCCTCTGGGTCCCGGAGCGGGAATCTTCGTTTCCTAGAAAAACTCAAATCCATCGCAAATCTCAACATCCCCAGAAAGCCTTTTTCCTTTTCGGAAAGAGGCTTTCTCTTTTCGAAATTCCCTCCAAGGTGTATAGTGAATACAATAATGCAATCCAATCATATCTCCTCTGCCGATCCCGGCACAACACGAGAAGCGAAAGGAGTTTTTCAGTCATGCTTGCCAAGGATTTCGAAATACGAAGAAAGGATTTTCCCTCCCTGGAACGGACCTTCCAGGGGTTCCCCCTGGCCTATTTCGACGGCCCCGGAGGCACCCAGATGCCCCGGCCGGTAATGGAGGCCATGGTGAACTATCTGAGCCGGAGCAACGCCAACGAACACGGCTTCTTCGTCACCACCAACGAGACCGACGCCATGATGCAAAATGCACGGGAAACCGTGGCGGCCTTTTTGGGGGCTCCGGGAGCGGAAAATATCTCCTTCGGGGCCAATATGACCACCCTGAACTATTCCCTCAGCCGGGCCATGGGAAAATACCTGCAGCCCGGGGATGAGATTCTTATTTCTCAGCTCGATCACGAGGCGAACCGAGGCCCCTGGCTGGCTCTTCGAAACGAAGGAATGATTGTCCGGGAGATCGCCTTAAAGAAAAACTTTACCCTGGATTACGAAGATTTCGAGGCAAAGCTCAACGAAAACACCCGGTTGGTGGCTCTCGGGTGCTCCTCCAACGTGACAGGCACGGTAAACGACATCACCCGGGCCCGGGAGCTCACCTACCGGGTGGGATCCTGGCTCCTGGTGGATGCGGTGCACTACGCCCCTCACTTTCCTCTGGATGTTACCGCCTGGGGGGTGGATTTTCTGCTCTGCTCGGCCTACAAGTTCTACGGTCCCCACGTGGGGGTTCTTTACGCCAGGGAGGGGCTTCTGGATCGACTTCCCGCCTTCCGGCTCCGCACCACCCATCAGCACGCCCCCTACTGCATTGAGACGGGAACCCCCAACACCGAAGGCATCGCAGGCACCACCGCGGCGGTGCACTACATCGCCTCCTTCGGATCCGGGGAGACCCTGCGGGAGCGCATTGTCTCGGGGATGAAAAACATCTTCGAATACGAGCACAAACTCGCCAAAGGGGTATACGAAAGGCTGCGGAACATGCCGGGGATTACTGTTATAGGTCCCTCTTTCGACACCCCCAGACGGGCCCCCACCATCTCCTTTACGCTGGAAGGAAAAGATCCCGTAGAGATCTGCAAGGAACTCGGCAATAAGGGGATCTGTGCCTGGGACGGGCATTTCTACGGCATCCGCCCCATCGAAGTTCTAGGACTTCTCGAAAAGGGAGGGGTTACTCGGATAGGGATCTCTCTCTACAACACCGCCGAAGAGGTGGATCGACTGCTGGAGGCGGTGAAAAGGCTGCTCTAAAGGCACCTGGAAAAATCGCCCTTGGAGGAGAATATCAAGAAAAACATGAAGAGGCCCCTGGAAGGAGGGATACTTCCTTTCCGGGGGCCTCTTCATGTTTGGCAATACAAAAAGGGCCCACTTGAGGTATCACAAGGTCACGCAACCGGTGAAGGCGAGGGCAAAAATCTTGGCAGAAACCCCCTCCGTTGCAATAGCCCCAAGCAGGCCGGCTCGCAGGCCCATCGATACCAAGAGTTGTATCTCGTCATAGGGTTCAGTATAAGGTGAAAGGCTACGGGGTGGCCCCCTTTTCAATTACCATTGAGACCCCAAAAGTGGGTCCCTTTTACATTACCAAACGCACTCCAGTTGCCGCACCAAGCCTTGCAGTTCAGCATAAAACGCTTTTACTCCGCGATTTGGCTTCACCTTTTGCAGAGGGGTGAGGCAAAAAGGAGATGGCAATATCAAATCCACAGGCCCGGGCATAGCGCTGCAGCGTACCTAAACTGGGGTTTGTGTTTCCCTTTTCCAAGCGGCATATACTGCTTCGTCTGGTTCCCATCCGGGCCGCCACCTCTTCCTGGGTCAGTTGGGCACTTGTCCGCATGGAAAGAAGCATATCCAAAAGGGCAAATTCTTCTTCCAGCTTGTCATACTCCGCTACGACCTCGGAATTTTCGAAGGCTCTTTTTTTCAGCTCTTCCAGCTGGCTCATTCTTCCATCACCTCCTGGCATAAGAACCTCCTCGTGTTACCGCATATGGTAATACGCACTCACTATCGTGAATAGCCCGAAAACACACGCGACAAAAGCCGGGACACCTCCTTATTCCTGGGGTATCCCGGCTTTTTGTGCTTCTGCTGCAAACAGCGTTCTGCGGTTCTGGAGTTCTACGGTTCTGGAGTTCTCTCAGGCCTCTTCCGCCAGGGGGAGGACAATGCCTCCCTGGGGGATAACATAGCTTCGGTAGTCCGGGCCGTGTTTTTCTTCCAGAAGGGGGAGAAGGGTCTCCAGGGATGCCACGGGGGAGAAGAAGCTCTTTTTCGCAAAGGCTTCATCCTGGGAGCTGTAGAGATAGAGGGAGAAATGTCGGGAGAGGCGCCCCAGAAAGAAGAGCTTGTGGGCTCCGAAGACGATCCCCTCTTTCATGGCCTCCTCCACCTCTACCGCGGAGAGCCCTTTGTTGGCCCACTCTTGGTAGACCGGATGGCCATAGCTCTCTTCAAGCTCCGCAAAGAGCACCAGGCTCCCCCCCTCTTTAAGGGCCCGGGAGCTGATCTCCACCGCCTTGTGGGCCTGATACATGTTGATATCCTTGGGATACCCCCCGGCGGAGACGAAGAGCACATCCGCCTTTTCCTGCAAAGGAAGGCTGTTCACATCGTAGAAGATTTCGGTGCCCCTCTTCCAGGCCTCTTTGGCATCCCCCGCCACCACCGCCACGATCTCCTTGTGGGAGTTGGCGATGCAGTTCACGATAAAGTCGAGAGGGCAGAGGGTAAGGGATTCCACCATCTCCATGCTAAGAGGGTTGTCCTCAATTCGGGCGAGAGAGGCCTGGGGATGCACCATCATGGCGTGATTGCGCATCACCGTGTCCCGGCCGGAGACCCCCGGAAGGATGCTCTTGCGCCCCCCCGCAAATCCCGCGTAGTAGTGAAGGAGCACCTCCCCCAGGGCGATGCGGAACTCCGCCTTCGCCACCAGAGGATTGACCCAAAGTTCGTTTCCCGTAGAGAGGGTTCCTCGTGAGACGAGATCCGGGGCGTCACAGTTGTGGTTTTCCACCCGGCAGGAGGCGAGCACCTCCGCCCCCACTACCTGAGCCTTTTCCTCTTCCGTAAGCCCCCGATGGGTTCCCGTGGCGATGACGATGGTAACGTTCTCTCGCTCCACTCCCTGGCGTGAGAGTGCCTCCAGCACCGGAGGGAGCATCTTTGCCGTGGGAGTGGAGCGGGTGAGGTCGTTCACAATGATGACCACGCTCCGGGGTTTTTTCGCCTGCAGAAGCTCCTCCAGAGAGGCCCCCCGATCGGGGCGGGCGATCTTCTCCGCCACGGTCTGTTCCAGAGATTCCAGTTTACGGGTCTCTTTGGGCTCCAACACTCCGATAACATGCTTTTCCGGAAGATGCAAAGAAAGCTTTTTCCGTCCATAAGGCAGCAGATACTCCATGCTCCCTCCTCCTTTCAGGCACCCAGGTACCTCTGAACTCGTTTCTACAGCCTCGCCACGCCGCTCTTCCGGGCAGCCTCCGCCACAGCGGCAGCTACTGCGGGG
>CAZIFL010000046.1:0-21601 GCA_964539095.1 uncultured Synergistaceae bacterium | reverse complement strand
GCTGCACTCGCCGACCACTATGTCGCTGCCGGGGACACACAAGCTCCGGCTCTCCTGTTAACATAATGTCACACGGCAACCAGAACCGCTCTAAGGAGTAAAAACACAGAAATCCCCCGGAGGCTTTGGAGAGAATCCAAACCTCCGGGGGATTTATTCGGCATCTATTCTGCAAAAAACTGGTTAGATCTTGTGCCGTTTAAAGTAGTGCGTGTGGAGCAGATGATGAGACTTTTCGCTCAAGGGTTTGCCAAAATACTTCTCGTAAAGTTCCACAATATAGGGATTCTCATGGGATTTCCGGATCGGCTTGTTCCGGTCTTCTTCGTAGATCGCCTCAGCCCGTTTCCGGATGATCTCCATCTTGCCGTGGTGGTAGGGCTGGCCGCCTCCGCCGATACATCCCCCGGGGCACGCCATAATTTCGATGGCATGGAAAGGCTCCACGCTCCCCTCCCGGATGGAGTCCAGAAGCTTCCGGGCATTGCCGAGACCGTGGGCGATGCCGATGTGGAGTTTGAGCCCCGCCACCTCAAGCCAGGCATCACGAATGCCGTCCATTCCGCGGAGTTCTTCAAAGTCGATGCGCTCCAGAGGCTTCTTGGTAAGGATCTCCACAGCGGTACGCACCGCTGCTTCGATAACCCCTCCGGTGGCTCCGAAGATCACCGCCGCTCCCGTGGAGGCTCCCAGGGGATGGTCAAAGTCCTCTTCGGGGAGGCGTTCGAAGTTGATGTTCGCCCGCTTGATGAGGTGCGCCAGCTCCCGGGTGGTGATGGAAATGTCCACGTCGGGATTGCCGTTGTGAGAAAACTCCTCCCGGGAACATTCGTACTTCTTGGCAAGGCAGGGCATAACCGAAACGACGACCATCTTCTCCCGGGGAACGTTCAGAACCTCGGTAAGATAATTCTTTGCCACCGCTCCGAACATCTGCTGGGGAGATTTGGCGGTGGAAGGGACATCGAGAAGATCCGGATAGTTGTGCTCGAAGAACTTCACCCAGGCGGGGCAGCAGGAGGTAAGGATGGGAAGCCGCACACTGGTATCCCCCTCAAGATGCCGGGAGAGCCTATCCAGAAGCTCCGTTCCTTCTTCCATAATGGTGAGATCCGCCGCAAAATCTGTATCGAAGACCCGGTCGAAGCCGAGCCGCCGCAGAGCCGCAGCCATCTTTCCCGTCACCAGAGTACCCGGCTCTAGACCAAACTCTTCTCCCAGAGCAGCCCGCACCGCCGGAGCGGTCTGAACCACCACGAACTTTTGGGGGTCTGCCAGAGCCTGCACTACCTTCCATACGTAATCCCGCTCTGCCAGGGCCCCCACAGGACATACCGCCACGCACTGCCCGCAGAAGGTGCAGACAGACTCTTCCAGAGGCATTTCAAAGGCGGGAGCCACCACAGCCTCAAACCCACGGTTAATGGCAGAGAGGGCTCCCACGGTCTGGACCTCGTTGCACATGGTTTCGCAGCGGCGGCACATGACGCATTTGTCCATATCCCGACTGATAGCGGCGGAGACATCCTTCTTGTAGGAGGACTGCACCGCATCGGGGCAACGGATCTCACGAAGCTGGAAGCGCTCCGCCAGCGCCTGGAGTTCGCAGTCCCCTGCCTTGGAGCAGATAAGACAGTCTTTTGGATGATCCGAGATGATCAGCTCTAGCACGGTCTTTCGGGCATGAAGCACCCGGGGAGTGTTGGTACGCACCACCATCCCTTCCACTACAGGAGTGGCGCAGGAGGGGGCAAGGCGGGGACGCCCTTCCACTTCCACAACGCAAATCCGGCAGGAAGCGGTTTCGTTATGCATGGGGGTATTTTCGAGTTCCATATAGCAGAGAGTGGGAATCTCCACCCCTATCTTACGAGCCGCATCAAGAATGGTGCTCCCCTTGGGGACCTGCACGTTGTACCCATCAATGGTGAGAGTAATATTTTCCATTCGTTCACCCTCCGCTATCTCTTGGAAATGGCCGCAAATTTGCAGGCATCCACACAAGCACCGCACTTGATGCACGTGGCCGCATCAATCTCATGAACTTCTTTGACCTTCCCGGAGATGGCCTTCACCGGGCAAATCCGAGCACAGGCGGTGCATCCCACGCACTTCTTCGGCTCAATAACGTAGCGCACCAGATTTTTACACTTTCCTGAGGGGCAGCGATGTTCCGTTACATGGGCTTCATACTCATCCCAGAAATGCTCCAAGGTGGAGAGCACGGGATTCGGGGCGGTCATGCCCAAACCGCAAAGGGCGGTATCCTTGATAACCAGTCCGAGTTCCTTAAGACGCTCCAGATCATCCAGGGTGCCTTCGCCATCGCAGATCTTCTCTAAAATCCCCGAAAGACGTTTGGTTCCCACCCGACAGGGGGTGCACTTGCCGCAAGATTCCTCCACGGTGAAATCCAGGTAGAACTTGGCCACTGCGGGCATACAGTCATCCTCATCAAGGACGATCATGCCCCCGGAACCCATCATGGAACCCGCCCCAAGCAGGGTATCGTAATCAATGGGGGTATCAAGGTGCTTCTCCGTAAGGCACCCTCCCGAGGGGCCTCCGGTCTGCACGGCCTTAAACTTCTTACCGTTCCGGATGCCTCCGCCGATGTCGAAGATGACCTCCCGAAGGGTAATCCCCATGGGAACCTCCACGAGCCCCACGTTATTCACCTTTCCTGCGAGAGCAAAGACCTTGGTCCCCTTGGATTTTTCGGTACCGATCTGATTAAACCAGTTGGCTCCCTTGAGGAAGACGGCGGGGACATTAGCGAAGGTCTCTACATTGTTCACGATGGTGGGCTTTCCCCAGAAACCTGCCTCGGCCGGAAAGGGCGGTTTGGTGGTGGGCTCTCCCCGCTCTCCCTCCATGGAGTGGATGAGGGCCATCTCTTCGCCGCAAACGAAAGCTCCCGCTCCGTAGCGGATCTCAATATCGAAGGAGAAGTCGCTTCCCAGAATGTTCTTTCCCAGCAAACCATATTCCCGGGCATCCTTAATAGCCTTGGTAAGGCGCTGCACCGCCAGAGGATACTCCGCCCGGATGTACACCTTCCCCTCCGAAGCCCCGATGGCGTATCCTGCGATAATCATGGCCTCTACCACCGAATGAGGATCCCCTTCGAGGATGGAGCGATCCATGAAAGCCCCGGGATCGCCCTCGTCGGCGTTACATATCACGTACTTCTGATCCGCCTCGTACTTGGAGGCGAACTCCCACTTGAGTCCCGTGGGAAAGCCCCCCCCTCCACGGCCCCGAAGGCCCGAGAGCTTGACTTCGTCGATCACATCGCGAGGGCTCATATCCTCAAGGATCGTTCCCAGAGCCTGGTAGCCGTCCCGTGAGATATATTCATCGATACTTTCGGGATCGATGAAGCCGCAGTTTCTCAAGGCGATGCGAAGCTGTTTTTTGTAAAAATCCATGTGCTTGGAATCCGAAACGTGCTCTTTTGTTTCGGGATCCACGTAGAGAAGCCGCATAACCTGACGCCCTTTGATACAGTGCTCCTCCACAAGCTCCGGTACATCCTCGGGGGTTACCTGAACGTAAAAGGTATTGTCCGGAGCGATCTTAACGATGGGCCCCTGCTCGCAGAAGCCAAAACACCCTGCCTCAATAACCCGCACCTCTTCCGCAAGGCCCCTCTTGCTGACCTCGTTTCGAAAATTCTCCACAATCCGGGTACTCTCAGCGGATTTGCATCCCGTACCCCCACAGACCATAACGGTAATTTTCTCAGCCATCAGGCACACTCCTTCCGTATCGCCGGGATTAGTCGTTGATGGTCTTATAGGCTTCGGGAATCACACCATCCACAAGATTCCCACCCATGACATGCTCTTCCAGAATTTCCTTCACTCTGACCTTGTCCACATGGCCGTACACTGCCGGAGGCTGCCCGGGGAAGGTGACCTCCACGGTGGGCTCGGCGTAGCAGTATCCCATACATCCCGTCTGGGTAACGACAACATTATCAAGATGGCGTTCTTTCGCCCCCTCAATAAAGAGATTCATGATTTCCCGAGCCCCTGCGGCGATACCGCAGGTAGCCATACTCACCTTGATCTGCACAAGATTTTCGATATTGCTTCCCTTCTCACGCAGCTCCGTGGCATCTTTGATCTTTTCCTTCAGAGCCCGGAGTTCCTTGAGATTCTGTATTTTTGCCATCATCGCACCTCCACTCTCTTATGCTCGAAAACTAATCCTTGTAGTTCTCAAGAATGCCCTCTACCATATCCGGAGTAATCCGACCGTAGACCTTCTCACCGATGAGCACCACCGGAGCAAGACCACAAGCCCCCACACAGCGGAGTGTATCCAGAGAAAACTTGCCATCCTCCGTGGTCTGCCCCGGCTGAATACGGAGCCTTTTGGCAAACTCCTCCACGATCTGGTCTGCTCCCCGAACGTAACAGGCGGTACCCATGCATATGGAGATGGGATGTCTTCCCTTGGGGGTCATGGTAAAAAATGAGTAGAAGGTGATCACCCCATAAATTTTCGCCAGGGGAACCTCCATCTTTTCCGCAATAAAAGCCTGAACCTCCCGGGGAAGAAAACCGAAAATCTCCTGGGCTTTGTGGAGCACCATGATCAACTCTCCCCGCTTGTTCGGCAGGGAGTCGATAAACGCCTCAAGCTTCTCGTACCCTACCCCGGTCTCCTTTGCACTACAGGCTCCCATACTAGCGCCTCCTTCACTTTTTAAATGCAGAACAAATCAGATTTGCCCCTTTGAACCCTACCAAATGACACTCTTTTCACTAAGGAGATCTAGAAACACTTTACTTCTCCTTTTCCATGATACCATAGAACAATCTTGACATAACAGCTTTTTTCGGAAAAACCTTTATGCAGGAGAGAGGCAAACTCAAGGACCACCTCTCTCCTCTAAGTCAGTTTTGTGGCGGCTCTACCGCCTCTTTTTTGAGGCGATAGAGCTTTTCCTCCTTATTGCTGCACCCTCGACAGGTAGCACCATGAGAGGGGGGATAGGCTTCGCCGCAGAGGGAACAGATCACGGGAGGTTCCTTAGGACGAAGCTTCAGAAGCTTCTCCACCATCACAACCTCCTGGCAATCAAAAAGATCCGCCCCCGCACGGCTTATCTCTTCCAAAATGGCGTACAGATTCTGCTCTTTCTTGGGGATGAGCTTAAAAAACCACTCCTCCACCCGGGGCCAGTTCGGAAGTTTCTTCATGCTGAGAGCAATACGAACACCTTCACCCGTTACTTTATCATAAAAAATAGCGGCGAATTTTCCGGTGTCCACGATACGCAGCCAGTGATTTCCCACGGTACAGGGGGTGAGAAGCTGCACCGCATCCGCCAGACACTTCCGGGTTTCACAAATCACATCCATAAGGATTCCCTCGGGAAGGAGTTCCCAGGCCAGGTTCACCATCTGCAACCCCACCACACCTCCCGGAGCAGGTTTGCCGTGAAAAAGCTCCAGCTCCCTCAGGAAATTTTCGTAGGTTTCAAAGCGTCCGTATCGCATCAGGAGGCAGTTTTTTCGATGCGTACCGCACATGCCTTGTAGGAAGGCGTGAGGGTATCAGGATCAAAACTCCCGGGGTCCCCGTTGAGCAGATGGTTTGCATTGGTCTCCCAGAAGTGGAAGGACATCCATAGCATCCCCCGGGGAATCCGCTTGGAGACGTTGGCTTTGATCTTCACCTCTCCCCGCCGTGATTTGACGAGAATAGTCTCCCCATGCGCGATGCCGAGAGCCTCCGCATCAGGGATAGAGATATCGGCGAACTCCTCAGGCATGCGCTCATTCATCCCCTTGGCCCGTCCGGTCTGAGTCCGGGAGTGGTAGTGAGTAAGACGCCGCCCGGTGCTGAGCACCAGCGGATACTCTTCATCGGGAAGCTCACTGCTCGGTGCCCAATCGATGGCCTGAAAAGCTCCCTTGCCCCGGGTGAAGTTACCGTCCTTATGGAGAATGGGAGTACCAGGATGATCCTCCGAGGGACAGGGCCACTGAATTCCCCCGATGGTATCAAGACGATGAAACTTAATCCCTTTGAAAGCAGGGCAGAGTTCGGCGATTTCCTTATCCCAGATCTCCTGACCGCTGTTCGAGGCCCATTCGTATCCGAATCGTTTCGCCACTTCCTTGAAGATCCACCAGTTCGGTCTGGCCTCCCCGGGGGGTCTTTTAACCGTCCGCACCCGGCTGACACGGCGTTCGGTGTTGGTAAAGGTTCCTTCATCCTCGCACCACGCTGCGGAGGGAAGGATGACGTCTGCGAAGACGGTCGTCTCATTGGGGAAGATATCCTGAGCCACGAGAAACTCCGCCGAGTTGAGGCAGTGCGAAATATGACGGATATCCGGCTCGGTGGCCACAAGATTTTCTCCAAAGATCCAGAAAGCCTTTACTTTTTCACTGGCAAGGCCCTGGGTCATGTCGGCGATCTTCATTCCCGGAACCAGAGACAGCTCCGGCACACCCCAGAAATCGGCAAACTTGCGGCTGACTTCGGGAGAATCCACCTTCTGATAACCGCAGAACATGTTGGGAAGAGCCCCCATGTCGCAGGCTCCCTGCACGTTGTTCTGCCCCCGCATGGGATTGACGCCCCCTCCGGGAACTCCCATGTTCCCCAGAAGCATCTGGAGATTCGCCAGAGACATGACGTTGCGTTTCCCCGTGACATGCTCTGTAATGCCCAGGGTGTAGATCACCATGGCGGGCTTGATGCTTCCAAGCATCCGGGCGATGGAGATAATGGTCTCCTCGGGAACACCGCTTATCTCCGCAGCTCTGCTGGGGGGATACTCCGCCACCTTTGCCGCCAGAGCATCGAAGTTTTCACACTTTTCTTCCACGAATTTTTTGTCGTAGAGATCTTCCTTGATCAAAACATGCATGATGCCATTGATAAAGGCAATATCCGAACCGACACGCAGCTGGGCAAAGATATCTGAATAATCCGCCAGCTCCTGACGGCGCGGATCCACCACAATGAGCTTTGTTCCGTTTTTAACCCCGTTTTTCAGATAGGTTGCCGCCACGGGGTGTGCCTCGGTCATGTTGGTACCGATGCAGAAGAGGAGCTTTGCCTTGGCAAATTCTCCTACGGTGTTGGTCATGCCGCCCGCTCCAAACGTAGACAGTAGCCCCGCTACTGTAGGGGCGTGTCAGACCCGTGCACAGTGATCGATGTTGTTGGTTCTGAAAACCATGCGGAAAAGCTTCTGCATGTTGTAAGAATCTTCGTTGAGACTGCGGGCGCAGCTCACCCCTCCAACGCTGTCGGGACCGTGCTTCTGCATCACCTCCTTCAGGCGCGATGCCACGAGATCCAGAGCCTCATCCCAGGAGGCCTCACGGAAGGTGTCTTCAGAGCTTTTTTTCTCGCCCTTTCTTTCACGAATCAGAGGCCGGGTAAGCCTGTCCTCGGAGTAGATAAAGTCATACCCAAAACGCCCCTTCACGCAGAGCCTTCCCAGATTGGGCATGCCATCCTGCGTTCCGGTGACCCGGGCGATCTGCTCTCCCTTCATATGAAGATCAAGCTGACAGCCCACACCGCAGTAAGGGCAGGTGGTGCGCACCACGCTGGTCTCCCAGGCGCGCCCCTTTCCAATGGCTTTCTTCTCCACAAGAGCCCCCACGGGACAGGCCTGAATGCACTGACCGCAAAAGACGCAGTCCGACTCCTCAAGCTTTTTTCCTATGGGAGGATTGATGGTGGTGAGAATACCTCTGTTCTGAAAATCAATGGCGTGATAGCCCGACTGCCAGTCGCAGGCCCTTACGCAGCGACCGCAGAGGATACACTTGTTCATATCCCGCACGAAGAAGGGATTGGTGTCGTCCAGCTCGTGCTCCGTGGCCACATCTCCTTCCTCCCTAAAGGGAGAGGCTTCGATGCCAAGTTCGTAGGCGAGATCCTGAAGCTCGCATCGCCCGTTGGATTCGCAGGAAAAACAGTCCAGAGGATGCCGGATAAGCAGCATCTCCACCACTGCTTTTCGTGCTGCCAGAGCCCTGGGGCTGTGGGTGGCGATGACCATACCCGGCGTAAGAGGAGTGGTACAGGAGGGTAGAAGCTTGGGATGATTTTCCGCCTCCACGAGGCAGACGCGGCAGGCCCCGCTGGACTCCAGGGCAGGGTGGTAGCAGAGGGAGGGTATGTGAATGCCCGCAGCCCGAGCCGCTTCCATAATGGTGGATCCCGGTTCCGCCGTCACGGTTTGACCGTTGATAACAGCGGTAATCGTTTTTTTCTCCATTATCGTTCGTTCTCCTTTTTCGAGTTTTTCAGCATGCCGCAAAGGCACATGCGGGATACGCACAGGATGTACAACTTCTGCACAACCCCCCCCTTCCCCAACGTCTAACTTCCTCCCCCGTGGGAGGTGTTCCCGCAAAAAGCCTGGAGAGCACCATATCGAGAGAGGTGATCTCTTTAAATACCGCTGCGGCGGGAACCCCCAGGAGAAAAACCTCTCCTCTTTTTGCAAGCATGAGATTTCCTCCGGGAATGATCGGGAGACGACGAAAAATTTCCCGGTCCCCCACCGAGCGTATCGCCAAAGGAGTGCGGTCATCCGCATCCACGCTCATTCCTCCGGTGCAGAGAATAATTTCCGCACCCCGAGAGAGCCAATGGCAAAGAGCCTCCGTAATGGCAGACTCCTGATCCGGTACTAGAGAGCTTCCGAGAAAAGTTCCTCCGTACGTACGGATTTTCTTTAAAAGCCTCGGCTGAAAAGCATCCTTCACTGCTCCTTCGTAAATTTCCCGTCCCGTGGTAATGAGAGCCACCTTTCGCGGAAGCCAGGGGAGCACCGCCATGGAGTCCAGGGACTCTATCCGGAGCACCTGCTCCTCCCTGACGGTGAGAGGCCCCACACGAAAGGCCGCCACAACTTCCCCCTTCTCAACAGAGATTTTGTTCGGGAGCGTGGTAAGAAGCCACTCGGGGTCGTCATTCACAAAATCCACCTGATCATCGGAGTAGGAGAGCAATCCGCTCCAGAGAGACCGTAGAGAACACTTTCCCTCTTGAGGGCCTTCAAGGGCAAGCCCTGCTCCCGCAAGCCGCTTTCCAAGACGACATGCGGCTTCATCCTCGTGTACCTCCCCCGGCTCCGTCTCCAGGAAGGAGATATGAAATTTCCCCATACGCTTGAGAAGGGTCACATCTTCAGGACGAATCTTCTCCCCCCGGAGGAATCGGGCTCCCTTGAAGCCCTGCTCCGGATCAATAAGAGTGAGGTCGTGAGGAACAATTTCTCCCACAGCATGTTCAACAGGAACAGTTTTGATCTTCATTAAACCCTCTCTCCTCCAACATGTTACAAAATGCACAAAGGGGGTACTCGTCCAGCAAAGACGAGTACCCCCGTTTATAATCACGCGGTTTTCCCCATCCTCCTTGCCAAACACGGGAGGCATGTTCGTTTCCAAACATACCCTGACGGCCGCATTCCATAGAGTAAAGGCTCCACAGGAAGTACGGCTCGGAGGTAGCTATATAGTTTTTTAGTTAAGACTTTTGCGGGGCTAGAGATATCTAAAATTTCTTCGGTATATCTCGACCCGAGGAAATTATACCCCTTTTATCATGTCGGGCCAAGTCCCAAAATAGATCTCCTTCGATCGGAGTAGTTTCGTGGCTCCGAAAATATCACAAACCCAACACCACCGCAGCAATAGCAAAATACAGCAGAAGCCCCCCCACATCCACAATGCTGGTGATAAAGGGACCGCTCATCACGGCGGGATCCAGCTTAAAAAAACGGGCCATGAGGGGGAGGAAGGCCCCGGAGAGATTGCCGAGAGCCACCACTGCCACGGTGCTGACCCCCACCACAAGAGCCATGCCATACCCCGTATCAAGCATGAGAGCCCGGACAGCCCCGAGAACTCCCAAGGCCCCTCCAAGCACCACGCTCATAAGAGCCTCTCGGGAGAAGATCCGAAAGATATGTTTTCCCTGGATCTCCCCCAGCGTCATACCGCGAATGATAAGCGTGGAGGTCTGGGTTCCTGAATTGCCCCCGGTACCGATAAGAAGGGGTACGAAATACGAAAGAGCCACTACTTTTTCAATGGCTGCGGAGTTCCACTTCAGCACCGTAGCTGTTACGGCATCAATGAGAATACAGATGAGAAGCCAGGAGAAACGCTTCCGGGCAAGGCTAAAAAAGCTGGATTCCAGATAGCTTTCACCGGTGGGCTCAATACCCGCCATACGTTCAATATCTTCCGTGGCCTCTTCTTCCATGATATCAAGTACGTCATCCCAGGTGATGATCCCCACCAGGCGCTTTTCCAGATCTACCACGGGAAGGGCGTGAAAATCGTAACGGGAGAGAACCCGGGCCACTTCTTC
This sequence comes from uncultured Synergistaceae bacterium, assembly GCA_964539095.1. Lineage (GTDB taxonomy): Bacteria > Synergistota > Synergistia > Synergistales > Aminiphilaceae > DAIPKP01. The sequence goes on along the minus strand of CAZIFL010000046.1, from coordinate 11,230 downwards.
CTGATCCGTGTCGGTGTAGACATAGACGGGGTCATCGTTCATGAGATCCCCAATGGACATTTTCCGCCCTGCCAGAACCAAATCTTCCAGCTCCACCACGCCCATGAGCTTTCTTTGAGAATCCACCACAAAGGAGGTGTAGATGGTCTCCTTGGTTCTTGCCTGGCGCCGGATATTTTCCAAAGCCTTTCCGGCGGTCATGCCGACCTTGAGATCCACATACTCCGGAGTCATGACTCTTCCCGCAGTATCTTCCTTGTAATTAAGGAGGGTGAAAGCAAGTTTTCGCTCTTCCGGGGAGAGATGACGGAGAAGCTTTTTGACGGTCTTCGCGGGAAGTTCATCCAGGAGTTCCGTCCGGTCGTCATCGGACATGCTTTCGATGATCTCCGCTACTTCATGATCCGTAAAGTGCTCCATAAGCTCTTCACGGGTCTGTTTTTCCATCATTTCAAAGACATCAATGGCAGTATCCTTGGGAAGAAGCCGAAAGAGAAGAACCCTTTCCTGGGGAGGAACCTCTCTCATGAGATCTGCCGTATCGGGAGCCTCCATGGCCGAGAGGAGTTCTTTAACACGTACAAACTGACGGGATTGCAATGCTTGGCTAATTTCAGAAAAAGAGATTTCCCAGCGTTCCATAGGGGTGTTCACCTCCGTAAGCATGCCCCGATCTTTCCGAGGCAGAGGCAGAAAGGCACCCGGAAACTAGCCGAAAAAGACGGGGAGGGAGAGGAAAAAGCGTGGTTGCAGCTTATAGGTTCGTTGCGGGACGGTACTATCGCTTTCCATGAGGGACCTCCTTAAAAAATGTGATCGTCCTTGGCAGAATCAGGAGCGGGGAAGGCTATGTTCCATAATTCTCGCGCCGGGTACGATGATAGCACAGTTCTTCCACCTTGGGCGAGCTTTCTTCATTGCTTCTTTTATGAAGGGTTGCAACGCCCTGTTCTCTGGAGGAGAACGCTACAAAAGTAAAAGCGGAAAATCCTGAAAGGACTTTCCGCTTTTTGAGTGGTGTCGTGAGAGGATGAACCCCTTGTTTAACGCTTGGAGAACTGCTTGAGAGCGCGGGCTTTGCGCTGCCCGTACTTTTTGCGCTCCACCATACGGGAGTCTCGGCTGAGATAGCCAGCCTTCTTGAGGGTGGGGCGAAGCTCCGGATTCAATCGAAGAAGTGCTCGAGCGATACCAAGGCGAACCGCCCCGGACTGACCGGTGAGCCCTCCGCCATGAGCACGCACGAGGACATCTACCTTATTCTCCAACCCCGAGGCCTTCAAGGGCTCCAGGATATGGATACGCCACTGATATCTGGGGAAATAGTCCTCCATCTCCCGGTTGTTGATGAGGATTTTTCCCTCTCCGTTGCGCACCCGTACCCGGGCGACAGCGTTCTTTCTTCTTCCGGTTCCCCAGAAATAAGACTGAGAACTCATCATGCCTTATCCCCTTTCAAAACATCGTTCCAGACTTCAGGTAGCTGTGCCGCATGGGGATGGTTTTCCCCGGCATAGACCTTAAGCTTTTTAATCATACTTCTGCCAAGACGGGTCTTGGGAACCATTCCCCAGACAACTCTCTCCACAAGACGCTCGGGCTTCTTTTCGAGCAGGACCCCGTAAGGGGTCGCCTTGAGGCTTCCTTTGTAGCCGCTGTGACGGTATACCACAGACTGCTCCGCCTTACGCCCTGTGAGCTTCACCTTTTCTGCGTTGATAATGATGACAAAATCACCGCAGTCCACATGGGGGGTATAGGTGGGCTTATGTTTTCCCTGTAATACTTTGGCCACCTGAGCCGCAAGACGGCCCAAGGGTTTATCTGTGGCATCCACCACAAACCACTTGCGCTCCATCTGCTCCCGTCTGGCCATAAAACTTCGCTTGCCGATCATGTATGGTCACTCCTCATCGGGATGAACTTTAAATATATTGCCGTTCCCTGGGGGGAAACGACCTTCGCAACAGCTTGTTCTTTCCTCAGGTCTTGAAAACGTGGGGAATTCTCGCGACCTGAACGAAGAAAAGCCGAAACACGCAACAGTATAATACAGATCCGAAAATAATCTAGGAGATTGTACGAAGCTTCGGATTTTCCTGGATTCCCGGAATCCGACCCCGCTTCGCCACAGGCTCGCCGTTGACCTCTTTGATATCCATGGTCATATCCCGGAAGACACCGTGAGCGATGTAGCTCCCTACGCCGAAGGCATCCACAGGCTCTGCCACAAGACGGGAGATACGCTCGGGGTTGAGCCCCCCGGAGACGAAAATCTGTACTCCCGGAAACCCTGCTCCATCCAGACGGGCACGAACCTCTCGAATAAGGCCGGGGGTAACTCCTCCCCGTTCGCTGGGGGTATCCAGACGTATTCCCGTAAGGCGCCCTTCCAGAGCGCGGGCGACACGAAGAGTCTCTTCCGCCTCGTCCTTGAATGTATCTACCAGAACGATCCGGGGGTCGTCATCCCCGAGAAGAGCGTCATAGGCAGAGGCCACAGAGAGCGTATCCCCCGCCACGATAATTGCTGCGTGAGGAATGGTGCCCTGAGGCTCCTGGCCTCCGAGTTTCGCTCCCAGAATGCAGCTCGCCCCCTGGCAGCCTCCCACGATCATGGCAGTTCTCTCCATCACCGGGGCTATGGCAGGGTGCACGTGTCGAGCACCGAAACAGAGAACTTTTTTGCCTTTGGCGGCCGCCACACACTCGCGTGCGGCGGTGGCCCATCCGGTAGCGCTGGCAAGCATGCCGAGGAGCACTGTTTCGTAGGCTCCAAAGGCTCCGTAAGGGCCGCGAATGCGGAGGACCACGTCTTTAGGAGCAAAGCTCTCCCCTTCAGGGAGCATCTCCATAGCGAGTCCTCGGTTTTCGAGAAGACGAAGGACCTCGTCCCCTCCCGCAAAGTATCCGGAACCACGGGCAAAGACCTCCGCCGTCACATGAGCATTCAGAAGACCACAGGAACGAAGAACATCCCGAGTACGGATAAAATAGACATCCGTTGTATGACCAGCAAGGATCTCCTCATGTTCCGCCGAATAGAGGCGTTGAGGAGAGACCTTCAGAGAGTGGACATCATCAAGAGAATCCAGGGGATTCACCGGAGCACGTCCTTTCGCAACGATCTAACGCAGTACGAAGACGAGAAGAAGGGAAGAAACCATGAAAACAGCTATAAGCAACACGCTCAGCTTGCTGAGTGCGGTAAAACGCTGCCATTGGCCCCCTCCGGCATCCGCCTGGGTTCCTCCGCCAAAAATGCCGGAAAAACCGCCCGTTTTTCTCTGTTGTAGCAACACTGCCCCCATAAGGCAGATCCCGATAAGTACATGAAGAACGCTGAGAAGGATCTTCACTTTAGACACCTCCTGCTATATTTGCAGATACACACAGAGAGGGATTATAGCACATTTTCCTCTCTAAGAATACGTAAAAGAGCGAGAGTTGCAGAATTTCGATGGGAAATTTTGGATTTCACCGCTTCCCCGAGAACCCCAAGTGTATCATCGTACCCCAAAGGAATAAAGAGGGGATCGTAGCCGAATCCACAATTCCCACGGGGGATCTCTCCGATGCTACCGTAACAGTATCCATGGGCGGTAAACTCTTCGTTTCGGGCGATGTCGCAGTAGGCGAGGCACGCCACAAAGCGAGCCTTGCGGTTGCGTTCCCCCTCCATGGCACTGAGAAGCCAGGCCATGCGCTCTCCATCGTCTCTCCCCTTCCGGGCAGAATAGATACCAGGGGCCCCTTCCAGGCTCTCCACCTCAAGGCCGCTGTCATCTGCCACCGCAGGAAGAGCGGTCGCTTTCGACCATGCCCGGGCCTTCAGCAGGGCGTTCTCCTCGTAGGAGGAGCCGGCCTCTTCCACCGAGAGCTTCTGATAATCCCCCCCGAAGAGAAGCTCCCCCGAGAAGGAGGAAAAGAGATGCCGAAGCTCCTCGTATTTATGCCGGTTGGTGCTCCCCAGAAGAATTTTTTTTCCCATAGTTGTGAAGGGCCTCCATTTCCTCCGGTGTCAGAGCAAGAATCTGCTTCTGAAGAAGAATCAGCTCAGCTACGCCGGCTTCGGCCATGTCGAGAAAACCGAGAAGATCCCTTCGGGAAAAGACGTTCCCCTCGGCGGTTCCCTGAATTTCGACATACTCTCCCCACTCGTTGAGCACCACGTTGCAGTCTACCTCGGCGGCACTGTCCTCCCGGTAATCGAGATCAAGAAGGATTCTCCCCTCTACACGCCCCACGCTTACCGCCCCCAGAAAACAGGAGATGGGGATAGACGAAAGCGATCCTTTACGCCATAACCCCCGAAGGGCATCCGTGAGCGCCACGAAGGCCCCCGTAATGGCGGCGGTGCGGGTTCCGCCATCCGCCTGGAGCACATCACAATCCAACCAGATGGTGCGCTCCCCGAGAAGAGAAAGATTCACCGCAGCCCGAAGAGAGCGGCCGATAAGACGCTGGATCTCGTGGGTTCTCCCCTTTACTTTTCCAACGCTGGATTCTCGTGGCGTACGAGTTCCGGTAGAACGGGGGAGCATGGAGTATTCCGCCGTAACCCATCCAGATCCGCTTCCCCGGAGAAAGGGAGGAACTTTCTCCTCCACCGAGGCAGTACAGAGGACCCGGGTGTTGCCAAAGGAGACGATAGAGGATCCCTCTGCATGAACATTGACCTCGCGCTCCATGCATATCTGCCGGAGTTCCCCCGGCCCTCGTCCGTGGGAGCGCAAAACTTCCTGGGTAGCAACCATAAAGACAACAAATCCTTTCTTTTCATTAAAGAAGTTCTTTACGATGCGGGAGCCAGTGTCCAGGGTACCGTGAGATCCAGGGGTTCTGTGACCTTCGAAAGTTTGCCGTCCACAAAGAAGAGCACCTGTTCTGCGGGGGAGAAGTTTTCCACCATGCTCCTCATAAGCCCTGTCATGATGAGCGCTGCATTTTCGTATCCCACCGCCTTGAGGGCACTGACAAAAGCAGCATTCATATCGATATAGAGCACATCCCCAGCGCGAAAGACGTGAAGCACCCGAAGAGGCTGCTGGGTGCCGCTGGCAACCCGAAGAGGTGCCAGCACGTTTTCGAGAACCGTTACGATATCCTCCTCAATCACTCCCGGAGCAATCTGTAGTATCCTGCGTACCAGAGCACCGTTTTCGAGAACATAGGCCGCATACTCCTTACGGTATACGGTAATATCCTCCTGGGAGGATGCCATGAAACGCTGAGCCTCCTCGGAGCTGGCAAGAACATTGTTCGGGGCCCCCACCCCAAGTTTGTTGAGAAAGCGAAGCCCCGCCCCCGCCACGAAATACCCCGCTCCAAAGAAAATTCCCAGAAGACCCAGCCATACCAGTATGCGTATCGCCAAGGGGATACGTTTTTTCCTGGGCTCCCTCTCTTCGGAACGCCCAGAGCGCCGAAACTCTCTCGTTTCCCGCACCTGTTCTTCCTGTTCGTCGAAATCACGCACTGCCATGCCGCACCACCTCCGAAAAAGCGTCCTTTTCTTGTGAAATTCCAGAGTCCTTCGTGAAACGTCACAAGAAATCTTCTACATGTCCTTGAGAAACCGCACAATTCCTTCGCTTAAAGCCTGGGCAATCTTCTGCTGGTATGCAGCGGTACCGAGCATGGCGGCTTCGCTCTTTTCCGTAAGGAATCCCGCCTCCACCAGTACCGAGGGCATTCCCGCTCCCCGAAGCACAAAGAAGGGGGCCTGGGCGATACGCCGCATGGGAAGCCCCACCACCTTTCCCTGCTGGAAAAGCACCTCTGCAAAGGTCATGCTGTCGGTAATTTTTGCATTCTGCTGCATATCTCCGAGAATGCGGAGAAGCATTTCCGTTCGTGCATCCGATGCGGCAACATCTGCACCGCCGTTGGATTCGCAAATTTCACGGTTTTCGATCTTCGCAAGCTCCATGGTATCTTTATCCGAAGGAAGAGCCATGATGTAAATCTCCATCCCCTTGGCATGACGCCCCTTGGGAAGGGCATTTACATGAATACTCACGAAAACATCCGCTTTATGTTGGTTGGCAAAATCGGTGCGCTCCTGAAGCCGAAGATAGCGATCATCCCCCCGGGTAAGCAGCACGGTGCACCCCTTTTTCTGAAGTTCCGAGGCGAGATATTTCGTGATGGCAAGATTAATGTCCTTTTCCTTCAGCCCGTTTGCCACCGCTCCGGGGTCTTTCCCCCCGTGCCCCGCATCGAGAACCACGAGAGGTTTATCCCTCCTGGGAACCGAAGATGTAATCTCCGGGATGATCTCCTGCACGGGCGGTCGCTCCTTAGGTATCGAGGGAGCCATGGTGGAAGCCGCCACCGGAGGAGCCGAAGAATCGAAGAAAAAATCCACCACGAAACGAGGAGGACTCGCGAGAGAGAAGGTCTCAATGCTCTTTCCGCCATGCTGGAAGACCAGGGATGTCTCAGAGCTTCGGGAAGAGACAACCTTTCCAGGATAAGGAGAAGAGAGCCCTGGAAAGGATTGAGGAAGAGGGGCTGTGAACGTAAGGGTCAGCTTTCCCGAACTCTCCTGGGGGCGGGGGAAATCCTCCCTGGCCATATCAAGCACCAGCCGAATTTTTTCAGGGTACTCCTTCCAGCGAAGCCTGCGAAGAGTCCCTCCCGATTCTTCCTTTGATGCGGCGACAGGGGCAAAACTTTTACGCCACTCCTCAAGCATACTCTCCATAGAAAGATCGTTTTCGGGCTTTTCCGAAGAAACGGGAGAAGCGGAGGGAGCGACAGGAGGTTTTATCGAACTTCCTCCGGTCTCCCCACCCTTCCAGGTTAGAGCGAGGGGGGGAGGAGAGGAGCCGTGAAGCACCATGTCGAGAACTTTTAAAAGACCATGGACCTCAGCCCACCAGGAATTTCCTTCCTTCCGGATAGGGGCAGTGAGAGGGAAGATCTCTCCGTTCACAAAAACCATCACATCTCCGGGGACAAAAGAGGCCTTTCGAGAATCAGCAAGGAGGACCAACGCCTCCTTCTGGGACTCCCCTCGAATTCCCAGAAGGGCCGCTGCATCAAGAATGGAGGCCATGCGCCTCCCCTCCAGCGAACGTACGGGGACACTCCCCAAGGCCTGGGATTCTCCCCTCCAGAGGGTCCAGCTCTCTTCTCCGAAGGCGTGAAGAGGGGGAAAGCCAGGGATCCCCCCCCAGAAAAAGATCTGCCAGAGAACGATCCAGAGGGTCTTTTGAGGGAGAGACATGCTTCGGAGTTTCATGAAGCTCCAAGTTCCTGAAGGATAGCATCTGCGGCAGTGCGCACATCCTCCTCGGTGATATCCAGATGCGTTACGCAACGGATGAAGTTTCCCATACCGCCAAACAAAACCCCCCGAGCGGCACAGCGCTTTGTAAGATCCGAAGCGCTACAACCCAAACTCCCGGCATCCAAGAAAATCATGTTCGTGGAAAAGTCATCGTACCGAACCTCTACCCCCTCCCGGCGAAGAAGTTCCGCCAGGAGCGCCGCATGGCGATGGTCATCAGCAAGCCGGTCGAGATTGTTCTTCAGAGCATAGATTCCTGCAGCAGCAAGAATCCCCGCCTGCCGCATCCCCCCCCCTACCATTTTGCGCCACCCCCGGGCACGCTCCACTGCCTCACGAGAACCGCAGAGAAGAGAGCCCACCGGAGCCCCAAGTCCTTTGGAAAGGCAGAGCTGCACAGTATCGACACATTCGGTATAGCTTCGGAGAGGCACCCCGTACTTCACTGCAGCATTCCAGAGTCGGGCACCATCAAGATGAATCAAAAGCCCGTGATTGCGAAGGTTCTCCGCAAAGGCCCGGAAGGTTTCGGGGGGTACCGCTCTGCCACCGCCACGGTTATGGGTGTTTTCGAGGCAAATCATTTTGGGGGAATTAAAATGCACGTTTGCAGGACGGCACCAGGCCAGAACATCCTCTTCCACAGGAAGTCCCTCGAATTCCCGCACCAGCAGAGGCATAAGACCCCCCAGAACCGCAAGGCCTCCGCGCTCGTAGTTGTAGATATGGCTATCGGCTCCGAGGATCACCCCATCCCCCCGAGCACACTCGCCGAGAAGAGCGATAAGATTCCCCTGGGTTCCCGAGGCCATGAAGATGGAAGCTTCCTTTCCCGAGATCTCCGCTCCCAAAGCTTCGAGTTCATGTATGGTGGGATCCTCCTGGTAGACGTCGTCTCCCACGGGGGCAGAGAAAACAGCTTTTCGCATAGCTTCCGAAGGCATTGTTACCGTATCGCTTCGCAAATCAATGGTTTTCATACACCGCACTCCTTTGACAGTTCCTGGTTTCTATTTCCCGCTTACAGTTCGAGCCCCAGCCGCGCCCAGGGGAGAGAGGACTCCTCGAAGGAGATTCCCAAATCCCTGCCGGAACGGTTATTGCCGTGAAAATCAGATCCCCCTGTAGGATAGAGCCCCACGCGATCTCCCATGCGAAGATAGGAAAGCTGCTGCTCGGGAGTATGCATGGCATAGAGAGATTCCAGACCCCAGAGCCCCTGATCTTTGAGTTCTTTTAGAAGGGCCTCCAGAGCATCATCATCAAGCCCTGTCTGTACCGGGTGTGCAAGCACCGCCACCCCACCAGCAGAACGAATCAGGCGGATACACTCCTCCGGGGAGAGACGATCCCTATCCGCATAACCGGGCTTCCCCCGTTCGAGATATCTGCTGAAAGCCTCTTCGGTGGTCTTCACATATCCCCGACGCACCATAGCCTTGGCGAAATGAGGACGCCCCAGCACCTCCTCTCCCGCCTCCCGAAGCACTTCTTCCGTGGAGAGAGGCATGTCAAGTTTTTCGAGGTTTTCGAAAATGCGGCGATTACGCTCCCCCCGCCCCTGCCGAACATGCTCCAGTGTTCTGACAAGTTCTTCGGAGGCAGGATCAAAGGCATATCCAAGGATATGCATGGTATGGGGCGCTTCGGCAGAAAGCTCCACCCCCGCAAGCCCCTGAAGACCACAGCGCCTGCACCCTTTCAGAAAGCGAGGAATTCCCGAAACCGTATCGTGATCTGTAAGGCTCATTACCCGAAGTCTCCTCTGTTTTCCAAGGAGAGCAAGCTCTTCAGGGGTACGGGTTCCATCGGAAAAGGTGCTGTGGAGGTGAAGGTCGATACGCATCATGGGAGATCCCTTCTTGGTTAAAGAAATTATAAAAAATGTGCGCCAAAGCCCTCATAGAGGCCCTCAGTGCACACCGCATAGCCAGAGGAAACTCTTGCAACACCATTGTTTTGAAGGAGCTACTCCTTTTCGTCTCCCTCATCAAGCTCAAAAAGGTTCGCAAGATCAAGGAGAACGATAAGACGCCCATCATCGGCCTTGGCCACCCCCCGGAGATATTTTTTATCCACACTGGCCTCCATGGAAGCGTCCGCAGATTCAATCTGAGATTCCCATATGGTGCTGACCTCCCGTACCGCATCTACGAGAAAGCCGAAGAGCACATCATCATCAAGAACAGCCACAACGATACGAGATTCCGGAGTAATCTCCTGGGGTTCTCCTCCCATCTTCTGGGAGATGTCCATGACCGGAATAACGGTCCCCCGGAGATTGATAACACCCCGAACATAGTGGGATGCATTGGGTACCCGGGTAATAATAGGGGGAACTCGTACAATCTCCCGCACAAGATTGACATCAAGAGCATAGTTCTCCCCAAAAAGATTGAAGACAAGGACGATTTCCTCGCCACCACGATAGTCTTCCGCCATCTCCTCATGCTGCGAAATTCCTGCATGCATTTTTTCTGTTGTCATCTAGCGTATCCCTCCTACCCTTCTCTTCTCTTCCGAAAAATCCCGAAGAGTTCAAGGTTCACATCATTATACTCGACATCCCCTTCTCCTAGAAGAACTATTCCCTCAACTTTTCAGGAAAAATTTCCAGAATATCGTTCAGGATAGCGGCGGCAGTCGAGCGTCCCCCTACACCGGAGCCTGTAAGGCAGAGATCTCCATGAAGATCCGTGGTGAGAAGAACACCACAGGTAACCCCTTCAATGGAGGCGAGAGGATGGTTATTCGGGATCATCTCCGGTGCCACCCGAAGGGAACACCCCCTGGAATCCCTGGTAATTCTGGTGATAAGACGGATAGAATTTCCCTTTCTTCGAGCCGTCTCCATAGAGCTGGGAGTAATCTGGCGTATACCCTCGATGGAAACCCGGGAGAAGATATCCTTTCCGGCCCCCATGAAATCCTGTGCCACGATCATACCCTTGAGGGCACTTTCGAGGCCGTCGATGTCGATGCATGGATCCGGCTCGGCATATCCTTTTCTCTGAGCTTCCATCAAAGCTTCATCGAAAGAGGCTCCTTGAGAGATCACGTGAAGCATATAGTTGCACGTGCCGCTCAAGGCACCCTCAAAGGAGAGAATAGATGCCCCTCGAAGTGCATTCCTGCAGAGCGAAAAAAGGGGAATCCCAGAGAGAACTGACCCTTCGTAGAGAAAGCGTCGCTTCATCTCCCGGGCTATCTTTTGAAGCTCCTGGTAATAGTACGCCACAGCTCCCCTGTTGGTGGTCACCACATGGGCCCCCCTGGAAAGTGCTCTCTCCATGTAACCCGCTCCCGGCTGCCCTCGTTCATAGTCGTTTCTCGTACACTCCACAAGGATATCATAGTCCAGCATGTAGATGAGATCTTCAGTGGCTCCTCCAGCGAAGATCTCTTCTCCCTCTTGGGGAGTATAGGATTTCGATCTATGCCAGGAGAGAATCGAGGCCTCTTTTAACCCTTCGGAGTTGCATAAAGCTCCTCTGGTCCGGGTAATCACCCCCGTAAGAAGGGGAGCCACTCCGTAAGAGTCCTCAAGGAAGGAACTCTTTGCCGAAAGAAGCCGAAGGAATTCACGCCCCACATTGCCTAATCCCACCAATACAATTTTCGGTCTCATAACCCCACCTCGTTGAGCCTCTGTAAGGACTTCGCATGACCTCTCCGCAGTCCTTACACAAAAAGGCCTTCGCTGATTTTCGACAGTCTTGATCTTTCCAGGTTTTTTGCGATTTCCACAAACCCTGTTTCTCTTCGGAGACATCCCGCATTATAGCAACAATTCCGCCGGGAAGGTATGGAAGAAAGCTTCTGAAAACTGAAAGCCGAGAAGACATACTCTCTCTGAGCCAGAATCATAACAAATCATTCCCGCCACCAAGGGTATAAAAAGCACAAGCTCCGGAGTTCTCTTGCAACAAGAGG
>CAZIFL010000045.1:0-21733 GCA_964539095.1 uncultured Synergistaceae bacterium | reverse complement strand
ACAAGCGGAGGCTCCCATTCCAAGGCACAATATAATGTGGAACAACCCACTAGCAAAAAAGGCTCCCCGCGGCATGGCTTCTACTCATGCCACGGGGAGCCTACACATTCCCAAGGAGACCGAACTCCTTAGCACAGATGCTGACCGACGGAGGAATCTTTATCCCTTTACCTAGGGAAATCAAAAAGCACTAAAAAACGCCAGTCCAATGAAAATGGACCTTGAAAATAACTGTAGCTTGTAGACAACACAAGCGATCTCCTGTTTTTACTGTATCAAATCAAGCGCAACCCCTTCACATCCTCCTCGAATCATACCCCCACTGCAGCAGGGCCTGACGCTGCCGGGGGCGGCAGTGCAGATCTCCGGGGAAGCAGTATTTTGTGAGCTGCCCCGCATGCCGCCGAAAGGCCCGCCAGCGTTTTATCTGCCGCTCATCGTCGGGGCAGCGCCTCCCCATATAGTAGCGGCAGTACCACTGAAACCACCCCCGGGGATCTTCAGGGTAGATCCACCCCTTCTCCTGCCAGTAGGAGAGGGGTTTCGAGGCGCTTACACCAAAGAAGTTCAAGGCGGGGTCATGCCCTCGGGGGGAGAGTCTGGCCTGGGCGAACCACTCCGGGGGGAACTCTGCGGTGCAGTCCGTCATGTATTTGCCCCCAAAGACTCCCAGGGCAAGCATCTCCTGAGGGGTCAGTTCTGGGCGAAAGTCCGGGGAGAAGTTCTCCCCCAGGGGCTCCACAAGATAGTAGACATACCCCTGCTGCATGCGATCATGAACCTCCACACGTACCGGCTGCATAGGCGCCTCCCTCCTCTTTCTGCTCTTTTGCCTTTTTCTTCATTCTCATCATCATCATCACATCTTCTCAACCCCGAAATCGCTGGTGTGTCTGTAGGAAACGAAAGTATTCCTCAAGAAGGTTCCACCTTTTCCTGAATCCGGGAGCGCACCTTGGCGGCAAGCTCTTCGTAGGAGAGATCCTCCGGCATCACCGGGGGGAGAAAGGTTACCCGGATCTCATTCCGGAACCTGGGTATCCGCTTCCCCCGGGGGAGGGCCTGGTAGGTTCCCTCCAGCGCCATGGGGACCAGGGGAATCTGTAGCTCCCGCCCGAGGATGGCGAAGGTTTTCTTAAAGGGCATCATTTTGCCGTCCCGGGTCACCCCTCCTTCGGGAAAGATGATCAGGGAGTCTCCCCTCTGGAGCACTGCGGCGAGCTTCTGCAGAGAGAGCTTGAGATCCCGGTTGATATCCACCAGGATTACCCTCTGCCGGGCCATGAATCTACGCTGCCACCCCTTTTGGAAGGTCTGCTCCGAGGCGTAGAAGGAGAGCCGCCGGGCTGCCCAAAGGGGGAGAGAGGTTCCCGCCACGAGGCCATCGAGATAGCTCTGGTGATTCGCCACCAGCAGAAAGGGATGCTCCGGAAGGTTCTGCTCTCCGGTTACGGTGATGCGGAAGTAGCAGCGGAGGAGAAATTGAAGGAGCTTTCCCAGAGGGATATGAAGTGGAGATACCGGGGGAAGCTCCAGATCTTCCGAGGCCCGGAGAAGGGCTCCCCAATCGACCTGCTCCTCCTCCATCTTCACCTTCTCCCGCTCCACGTAGGCCGCCATCTCCCCCAGAGTGCTGTAGCGAAGCAGCTCCTCATCGCCGATCTTCACGCCGAAGGAGGCCCCAAGGTAGGTAGCCAAGGCCACCTTATCAAGGGAATCCATGCCGAGGTCGATCTCCAGATGGGCCTCGGGGAAGAGGGGTTTATCCGTCTGCTTCTCCAGAAAGCCCTTGATCCCCCGATAGACCGGGGTCTCGGGCTCCGGAGTGTTCCCCCTGGGGGAGTCTGCTTTGGCGATACGTTCCGGAAGCTGAAAACGCCGGATCTTGCCGAGCCTGGTTTTAGGAAGCTCTTCCTTTACGAGGGTGAAGGTCATGATCTTCTTGGAGGGGGCGGCGGTCTGGTTGTACTCCCCTATGACCTCCCAGCGAAAATACGCCTCCACCGCATGAACCCCTTTTTCCGCCAGGGCTCCAAAATCCGGAAAAATCACCGCATGCAGCGCCTCCTGATGAAGGCAGATCCCTATCTCTTTTACCGCATGGAATTCCCCGAGGATCTTGGTCTCCAGCTCCTCGGGGTTGATGTTCTTTCCGTTGGGGAGCACCAGAATATCCTTCTTACGCCCGGTGACGAAGAGAAAGCCCTCAGAATCTACATACCCCAGATCCCCCGTATGAAGCCACCCCTCCCGGATCACCACGGCGGTCTCCTCGGGCCTGTTGTAGTACCCCTGCATAACGTTGCTCCCCCGAGCAAGAATCTCCCCATCCTGAATCCGCACCTGGTTCACCGGAGAGATCTGGCCGCTGGCCCCTATGCGGAGGGTTCCGGGGCGGGTGAAGGAGATGAGGGGGGCTGTCTCGGTCATGCCGTACCCTGTGAGCAGATCGAACCCCAGGGCCTTGAAATCCCTCGCCACCTCATCATCCAGAGGAGCCCCGCCGCAGATGAGGTACCGGATCTTCCCTCCAAAGCGCTGATGCACCTTGCGGAAGAGCAGCTTCGAGAGAAGGGGGCTGTTTACTCGCTTGGCCAGAGAAAAGAGCATCCGGGGGATAAGGGCCCCCTGGATCTTCTGCCGTAGCCCCTTCATGATGAGGGAGAAAAGGCGCGGAACCCCCACCATCACCGTAACCCCGTGCCGCTGCAGGGTCTCCAGAATATCCCCGGAGGCCATGGAGGGAGAGAAAACGCAGGCTCCTCCCACCGCAAGAGGGGCGATGATGGTGCCTCCCAGAGGGAGGACGTGATGTATGGGGAGAAGCACCAGAGCCCTCGTCTCGGCGGTAAAGAGCGGTACTTCCTGGGTTACCGCCCGGGCGTTAGCCTCCATGTTGCGGAAGGAGAGCATGGCTCCCTTGGGGCTTCCGGTGGTGCCGGAGGTGTAGATGATGAGAGCGGTCTCGTCTAACCCCCCTTGAAGGGCCTCCACATCCTGCGCCACGGGAGGAAAATCCTGGGGACACTCTTCGAAGACGAGAACCCTGGGGGGATGCGGCAGGGAACCGAGAGCTTTACGAATCTCCCCCAATGTCTGCCGGGAGCAGAAGAGCAGCTCGGGCTCGCAATCCCGGAGGATATAGGCAATTTCGTCAGGGGGCGCCACAGCGTCTATGGGGACCGCCGTACACCCTCGCTGCCACGTTCCGTAGAGAGCAAAGATCCACTCGGGGCGGTTTTCCGAGCAAATGGCCACCTTGCGGCACTCCGGGGGGAGAAGCGCCCCATAGGCGAAGAGAGCCTCCAGAAGCTCCCCGTAACTCAGAGCGGTCTCTCCAAAGAGCAGCGCCACCGCATCCCTCCGGCGCAGATACGTCATGGCATGGGAATCCTCCGCAAGAAGTGCGGTCTCGTGCCCTCCCCCGGAAGAGGAGAAAAAGGTCTTCATAACCCCATCAGCCTCCCTTCTGTTCGCAGGAGAGAAATTTTTCTGCAGCTCTTTCTGATATGGTCTCTCTCCTTCGGCCTGTGGCCACTCCAAGCATAGCATATCCCATCCCTCATGCCCCTTCGGAACTCTCTCCGGGAGTGTTATTATAGGAGGATCTTTTGTACCATACGAGAGGAGCCGTACCGTGTCATGACTATGACTATACTGCTTATTCTGTTCGGATTTCTTTTCGGGAGCGCCCTGGGATCCTTTCTCAACGTGGTAGCCATCCGCACCGTCACCGGTACCGCCTGGTGGGGGAAGGAGCGTTCCCGATGCCCCGAGTGTGGATCCACTCTTGAGCCACGAGACCTTATCCCCCTGCTCTCCTGGTTTTTTCTTCGGGGCAAGTGCCGTACCTGCGGCTTTGCCATCCCCTTTCTCTATCTCGCTGCAGAGATCGCCACGGGAACCGTCACGGCGGTGCTTCTCTGGCGCTGGGGAGTTCCCTTCGGGGTGCATACCCTTCTGGCTCTGGGGCTGGGAACCTTCATGCTTCTCAACTCCTTTACAGATCTCTACGAAGGCTATATCTACGACTACTTCGCTCTGGCTCCGGTGGCGCTGGGGCTGGGACTGCGGCTTTTCGGGGGCCTTCCGGGGTTTCTGGACGGTCTGGGAGGGGCCGCCCTCGGCTACGGGGTTATCGCGGGGATTATTCTGCTTACCAAGGTTCTCATGAAGCAGGAAGGCATGGGGTGGGGGGATGCGCACCTCATGGCGGGAGCCGGGGCGGTGCTGGGGTGGAAGTTCGTTTCCCTGGCCCTCTATCTCGGCTTTATGCTGGGAGGTATCGTCATCGTACCCCTCTTTCTTCTGAAGAAGGTAGGGCGCAAGGATGCCATCCCTCTAGGGCCCTTTCTCGCCCTGGGAAGTATTCTCACTCTGGTGCTGGGTCCTCAGATTCTGGGGTTGCTCTCTTTTTCCTCCTCCTGGCCCTGGTAGCAAAAGAGATGCTATACTCAGGAGCACCATATTTTTGCCACCATGTTTGCATGGATAAGGAGAGGATAGAGTCATGGGCTTAGATGAAAGATATCACAAGACCTTTCCCATCACCTGGGAGCAGCTTCATCGGGACTGCCGCGCCCTGGCCTGGCGGCTGGCGGATCTCCGGTCCTGGAGAAAGATCATCGCCATCGCCCGGGGGGGGCTTATTCCGGCGGCCATCATCGCCCGGGAGCTGGACGTGCGCTACATGGATACGGTCTGCGTCTCCAGCTACAATCTTCGGGAGCAGGGGGAGCTGCAGATCCTGAAGCAGGTGGAGGCCTTCGAGGAGGAGCGCTCTGAAGAGATCCTTCTCATTGATGATCTTGTAGATACCGGGAGGACCGCCTCTCTGGTACGCAAGATGTTCCCCGGAGCCTACTTTGCCACGGTCTACGCCAAGCCCGACGGACGCCCTCTGGTGGACTCCTTCATCACCGAGGTGAGCCAGGATACCTGGATCCTCTTCCCCTGGGATGCGGAGACCAAGGTACATTTCGTGCTCCCCATTGCGGAGAGCCGGAAGGATCTGGAAAATCCTTAGTAAAAACGACCTTACCGGGGAGCCTTTTAGGGCTCCCCATTGCGTATTTGCAGCGCCCGCCCCATGGACTGGCATCTCCGAAAAACATTATTTTTCACATTCAAGGAGGGATGTTTTCATGAAACGCACTGGTAATCGTATCTACACCACCCTGGTCTGCCTGCTCTGGGTTCTCCAGAGCCCTCTTCACGCATGCACCACCATGCTGATCACCAAGGGAGCCACCAAAGATGGCTCTGTCATAGTCTCCCATTCTGACGATAACGACATGATGGATCAGCGGATTATCTACGTCCCCGCGGCGGATCACGCCCCGGGGAGTAGCCGACCGGTCTATGTGGATGCCTGCGCCATGGGAGAATTCCCCGAGTACAACAGCTTTCTCTACCCCCGCTACGTGGGGAGCAGCCGGGGGCCGGGGTATGAAAACCCCTCCCTCCCCCAGACCAAGCCCATCGGTTTCATCCCCCAGGTGCCCCACACCTACGCCTACTTCGATGGCAACTACGGCATCATGAACGAGCATCAGCTCATGTTCGGGGAGTGCACCGACGGCATTAAAAAGCAGTTTCCTCCGGAGCCGGGAAAACGGATATTCTACAGTGCCGAGCTTGCCCGGGTAGCCCTGGAGCGCTGCACCACCGCCCGGGAGGCCATCGCCCTTATAGGGGAGCTTATCGAGACCTACGGCTACTACGGCACCGGAGAGACCCTCCCCGTGGGAGACACCGAAGAGGGGTGGATTATTGAGATGGCCCCCTCCCCCACCGGCGAGGGGGGGCTCTGGGTGGCGAAAAAAGTTCCTGACGGAGAGGTTTTCGTGGGGGCTAACGAGTTTCGCATCCGGGAGATCGACCCGGAGGATCCCGACATGATGTACTCCAAAAATCTGCATGACGAGGCACAGCAAGCGGGATGGTGGCATCCCGAAGAGGGAAAGCTCGACTGGCTCCGCACGGTAAGCAAGGGGGAGTACAACCACCCCTACTACTCCCTCCGGCGGGTGTGGCGCATTCAGTCCCGCATGGCCCCTTCCCTGAACCTGAGCCCCTGGGTGGAGGATGGCTACACCAGGGCCTATCCCTTCTCGGTAAAGCCCGACGAAAAACTCTCGGTGCATGACGTGATGGCCCTGCACCGGGATCACTACGAGGGAACCCCCTTCGATATGACCAAAGGCATCGCCGCGGGCCCCTACGGATATCCCAACCGCTACTACGGCCCCTATGAGGCCAAGGGGGATGTGGGAGATCCGGATAAAAAACCCGAAGGGGCCTGGGAGCGGGCCATCTCGGTCTCCTACTGCGGCTATGTCTTCGTAAACCAGGCCCGGGGTTGGCTGCCGAACCCCATCGGGGGAATTATGTGGATGGGGCTGGATAAGCCTTCGGAGACCTGCTTTATCCCCTTCTACGCGGGCGTCACCGCGCTTCCCAAGAGCTTCGAGGTGATGAACCCCGGAAAATTCAGCCGTGAGAGCGCCTGGTGGGCCTTCAACTTTGTGGCCAACTGGGCGGCTCTGAAGTACAGCTACATGATCAAGGACATTCAGGGGATGCAGCAGGCTCTGGAGCAGGAGCAGGCCCAGGCGCTGAAGGCTGTGGAGGCCGAAGCCATAGCGCTCTACGAAGAAAATCCCCAGAAGGCTCGGGACTATCTCACCCAGTTCTGCCTTACCAATGCGGATCAGGTGGTAGAGCGCTGGTGGGATTTCTCGGAGGAACTTATCGGCCGGTACAGCGACGGCTTTATTAACGCTCCGGGGCATATGGCCCAGGAGGTGGGCTACCCCGAAGAGTGGCGCAAGGCCGCAGGATGGTACGAAGGCCCCACCCAGTACGAACCCCGGGAGGGGCAGAAATAGCCCTTGCAGCAGTAACCAAGGGTTGCGATGGTAAAAACATCCCAGGAGAACCGGAGGGGACATTCATGCATAATCCATTAAGCATCACCCTGACACTACCCTTAACAAACAAACTTCTCCCCTTCCTGCAACGCAGCGTGGAGGAGGCTTCTCTGGCCTGGGGACTGGACGAGAAGGGGGCCCTTCGGCTCACCCTGGGGGCGGAGGAGATGTACACCTTCCTTCTTGCCCAGGCAAAGACCCCGGAATTTTCGAGGATGGAAGTCAGCATCTCCGATGAAGGGGCCTGGGTGGAGCTTCGTTTTCTTCTCCCCCGGGGAGCGCTCCCTCTGGAAGCCTTTAACCTTGTTCCCCGAGGGGGTGCCGTGCCGGAACACGCCGAAGGGCTCTTCCTTGCGGCCCGGATGGTCTCCTTTCTCCGGGTAGAACCAAAAGAACAGAATCTGGAAATTTCCCTCTGTGAAAACCGTAGCTACCCCCCGACCCAAGCCATACCGGGGGAGGTCGCCTCTTCGGGGCCCTGGAGTATCTGCACCCCCGGGGCTCCCGAGGCTCAGGAGCTGGCAGACCGAGCGGCCTCACGTCCCCCGGGGGAACGCCCTTCCCTGGTGCTCTGTCAGGGGATGGCGGCGGATCTTGTGCGCTCGCCCTTCTGGGGGGCCCAGGTGGCTCTGGATGCTCAGCATCGTGTGGGGGCGGGGCTTTTCTGGGAGCGCCGGGGAAAGATGGCCTTTCTTCATGGGCCCTGGAACTTCTCCTCCTCCCCCACTCTGGGAGAGGAGCTTCTGGATGCCGCCCTGGGAAAACTCTATGGTGAGCATTTTGAAGGAGTTATTCTTCTGGCCCCCCCGAAAGATGTCCCCCGGCACCGTTTCGAAATTCTTGGAAAGCTTCCCCGCAAAGGGGGAGTGCTCCAGGAGGTTCTCTATTGCTCTCTTAGAGAAGATACCGGAGGGCCTCTCTATCTGCACCCCTCTCTGGAAGAGCCCCTTCGGGAGATGACGGAACGCCTCTCGCTCCCCCGGGAGATACGTTCTTCGGAACCCTCTCTACACCGGATTCCCGAGGCCTCCGCTCTGGGGGTACGCATGGATCTCCCCGGCAGGAAGGCAGATCTTTTCTGCCTCGCTCCGGGAAGGGACGGAAGAGAAAATTTGCTCTCTCATCTTGAGATTCTCCGAAGCCAGGGGATGGAAGAGATCTTCTTTCTTCTGGATCTCGGACGCTTCGAGGATCTCCCCATGGGAGGATTCCTGATGGAGGCGGGGTTTCTTCCCGGGCTTCTTCTTCCCTGGGCAGGGAGAGGGGATATACTCCTCTGGACTGCTCCGGAGGAGTAGGAAATCATGTGGTTCTACCCCCCTCTGGAAAAACTTGTCCCCCCTCACATCCGGCAATTCGAACCCTACATCCCCAGCAAGCCGGATGCTGAACTCTGTAAACTCTACGGCTGCTCCCAGCTCTTCCGGATGAACAACAACGAAAATCCTCTGGGGCCTCCGGCAGGAGCCCGCAGGGCCCTGGAAAACTTCGATCCCGCCTCCGCCTCCATCTACCCCAGCGGGGATGCCTGGTATCTTCGCCAGGCCCTGGGAAAGCACTTTTCCCTCCCTCCGGAGTGTTTCATCGTGGGGAATGGAGCCAACGAGGTGATCTCCTTCGTCATCTCCGCCTTCTGCGAGAAGGGGGACAACATCATCACCACGGATCGAACCTTTGCGGTCTACGAGTGGGTGGCTACCTTTTCGGGATTTCAGGCCAAGGTGCTTCCTCTGGCGGAGGAAGCCTTCGATGACCAGGCCATGCTCCGGAATATCGACGAGAGAACCAAGGTGCTCTTTCTCTGTAACCCCAACAACCCCACGGGAACCTACTGGAACCGTTCTAAGCTCGTCTCCTTTTTGGAGGCCCTGCAGGGGCGGCAGATCCTGGTGGTGGATGAATCTTACGGCGAGTTCGTGGAACGAGAGGATTTCCCCAACGCCCTGGAACTCCTTCCCCGGTACCCCAACTTGGTGGTCTTTCGAACCTTCTCCAAGATGTACGGTTTGGCGGGGCTCCGCATCGGCTACCTTGCGGGGGATCCCGGAGTGGTGGATATGATCCGCCGGGCTTCGGTGGTCTACTCCATCAACGCCCCGGCACAGCTCGCCGCAGAGGCGGCTCTCCAGGATCCAGAGCATATACAAGCCACCCGGGAAATCTGCGCCACCGCCCGGAAGATTCTCCGCTCCGGGGCCTCCCGGCTGGGTCTGCCCGCCTGTCTGGGGGAGGGAAATTTTGCCGTTCTCAAACTGCCCTGCAGTGATACCTGGCTCTATCGCAATCTCATGAAAAAGGGGTACATGATCCGGAGCCTCACGGGGTTTCGTATGCCCGGACATATTCGGGTCTCTTTTCACATGCCCGAAGTGATGCAGGGTTTTGTCACAGCTCTTGAAGAGACACTCGCCACTCGTTCTTCCTAAAAACATTCTCAAAAAAGGAGATTCTTCCCCATGTCCGCTCCCATACAGACAGTGATCCGCACTCTGGATGAGGCCAATGCCCCCAAGGTCTGTGCACTCTACCGAAAGATCTATCAGGAGACCTTTCCCTTTCCCGAGGTCTACGACCCTGTTCTTCTGTTGGAAAACACCCGGAAGCACAAAAAGGTGCACCTCCTGGCATTTCAAGGGGAGGAGCTTCTGGGGCAGGTCATCGTGACTCCCGCCCCCTGGAACCTGGAACTCTTCGAAGTTGCAGGATTTATGACAGCTCCGGAGGCCCAAGGAAAGAACGTGACACGCCCCCTGGCTCGGGCGCTACGGAAAGAGGTCTTTCCCTCCCTCCCCTGGAAGGCCCGGTATAGCGAAAGCGTCACCGCCCATGTGATCTCCCAGAAAGGGGATATCTTCCTCGGAAATATCCACACCGCCCTGGCACTGAACCTTCTCCCCGCAGATCTTTTTCTGCACGATTCCCGGCTTCGTTCCGCCTCCCGGGGAAGCTGTATTCTGAGCTTTGGGGAGGCGGATTCTGCCCCGGAACGCACCCTCCTTCCTCCCCAGTACGCTCCTCAGCTGCGGGAACTTGCGGAGGGGTTTCTCCCCCGCACCTTTCAGGAAGACCACTCTTCACCGGAGGGAGAGAGCATCCTTCAGGCCTTTCCCTTTCCCGCCGCCGGGGCGGTCTATCTTTCCGCCTCTCGACTGGGGGAGGATTTTGACCAGCGGCTGGATCTTCTTCTGAGGGAACATGAGCACCATGAGGCTCTCATGCTGCAGCTTCCTCTCCAGAGGGGCATCGCAAAGGCGGTGGAATGTGCCCAAAAGAAGGGGTTTTCTCTGGGAGGATTTCTCCCTCACTGGTTTACCTCCGGGGATGGCGTGCTTCTTCAGCGGGTAAGGAGGGAACCTCTCTGGGAAGAGATTCAGGTGCTCCCGGAAAGAGGGACCGCCCTGCTGGAGATGGTTCGCCGGGATTGGGAAAAGACTTTTTCTACAGAAAACTAAGGGAGGATATTTTTATGGAAAAGAAACTCTGCGCCAGCGTGCTGGATACCATCGGCAACACGCCTCTGGAAGCTTTTTCAGAGATGCATCATGAGAATGGCCAAGGGTGTTGCGCTTGATTTGACAAACCAAGCTTGCTTTATCCCCTTCCATGCAGGCGTTACGGCGCTTCTCGAGAGCTTCGAGGTGATGAACCCCGAGAGGGGCAGGAGCAGTAAAACAGGAAGGGGCTTGGTTTGCCGATGGCAGGCAAGCCAAGCCCCTTCTCGCTATTCCCGCCCCTTAAGCCTTTGTCTTCGGTGAGTCGTCGCAGGTACAGGGGTGTCCTGTTGCGTCTCCGTGACACTTATGTATCTGCTCTTTGGAACAATCCCCAGGTTTTTCCTTAAGGTTTTCTGGCTTTTGGCAGCAGCAATTCTGTTCGCTCATGTCTACATCCTCCTTTTTCGTCTTTATCTATTCCTCTCAGAGTAACCTCGGTATGTCGAGGTCCTCGGGAAGGTCCTCAAGGGCTTCGCCGTTGCGTAGCCTTTCCCTATAGTTTAACAGGAATTCGTCGATTTTCTCCAGGGTCTTCATCTGCACCCTTTCCCTTTCGGTGGTGCGGATAATTCTGTTGATGCCACCGTTCTTTATGACTATCCTCTGGGAGCCAACGAGAGCCAGGAGTGGGTCATGGGTGGCTATCAAGACGATTTTCTCCCTCCCGACGAGGAGTTCCATGGCCTTTTTCCTGTTGATCCCGGCATTCTCTATTTCGTCGATAAGGACAATTGGAGAGGTACTCAGGAAGGCGGTGTCGGCGATCATCAGAGCTCTGGACTGACCGCCACTCAGCGCGGTGATAGGGGTATCCTCTGAAAAAGGCTCTCCCGCCAGAAGGTTGGCCTGCTCTATGACCGTCCTTACCTTTTCCTCCCCGTCCGGGATCATCCGGCTCTCGGCGTGCATCGTCACGAACTCCGCCACGGAGAGGTCCATGACGAAGTTCATGTTTTGAGATAGCTGGGCTACTAGCTTGTGTTCCAGGGAGAACCTCCATTTACGAAGAGGCCTCTCCCCGTTGATCATTACCACTCTCCCCGTGGGGGTATCTCCCTGGGCCATCCACTCTATATCGGCCAAAAGCCGGCTCTTTCCCGAACCTGTAGGCCCTACGATACAGATAATCTCTCCGATGTTCATCTCAAGGACCATGTCCTCTGGAACGCCGCTTTTATCCCTGCCTCCCAGGACGGTGATTTTACTCACGGAAAACTTGGGACCGTCCTTTACGTCCCTCATGCGATCAATGAACGAGGAGAGGCGATCAAGTAGCCCCTCTCTTTCAAACCCGATGTCCTCAAGAAAAACCGGGCTCATGGATGAAAGATATTCCTCGACTGTGTCGTTTAGGTTAGCCGGGGGAAGCCCATTGGCATCGAAGAAATCTTTAGCATAGGGATGTTCTCCGAAGAGGGTCTCCATTCTGGTATTTCTGATGCAATCGCTGATAGTTTTCTCCGAGGTGGTCATCTTTTTCACTCCAGACGTATCTTTCGGATGTTACCCATCTGATGTTCCTTGCCGACCCTGGTCTCCCCCATACAGTA
Source organism: uncultured Synergistaceae bacterium (assembly GCA_964539095.1). Taxonomy (GTDB): domain Bacteria; phylum Synergistota; class Synergistia; order Synergistales; family Aminiphilaceae; genus DAIPKP01. The sequence goes on along the minus strand of CAZIFL010000045.1, from coordinate 9,757 downwards.
AGAGCATAGAGCCGACGGCATGGAGAAGCGGAGGCTCCTGCCAGAGAGGGACTGAACCTCTTCGGTATCCATCAAAAGCGCGGCAAGTTCACATGCACCTTGCCCTGTGATACCGCTGACGTGAAGTATCTTTCCGTCAGGATTGGCCTGTCTCACCTTGAGGGCGAAGATCTCCCTCTCCGCCTGGGAAACTATATCCCCTTTGGTTATCGCCACTATGTCCGCAAGCTTCAACATGGGACCGATCTTTTTGGGCGTATTCACTCCCATAAGGTTGTCTATCACGCAAACCGCAGTGATGTCTTGAATATGGGGAGAACATCGGTTGCACAGGCCAGCGCTCTCCAGAAACAGGATGTCCAGAGACCTATCCAGCCCCCAACTGACGCACTCCTCCACATTGCTGATAAAGAAGTGATCGGGGCAAAGGCTACCGGAGAGACCGGTTCTGGCGATCACACCATGAGCCTCGTATTGCTTACGGTCGTCGGTGCTAAGACAATCGAACTTGACGGCCCCCATGGAAAGCCCTGTTTCCCTCATCTCCTGAATCGTCTTTAAAATGATCGCGGTCTTCCCCGACGATGGGGGGCCTGATACGGTGATAACCTTCATATTTTTGGCTCAATCCCCTAAAAGGGTTCCCGCAGAGAGGCGAAGGAGTTCCTCTGCAGTTCCTCGGCCGGGATTTACCTTAAAGGGCAGGATCAGGACCATGCCGTTGCGCACCGCCTTAATCCCCGTCCACAAAGAGTCTTTTGTGTACTTTTCCACCGTCGCTCTGTTTCTCTCCTCATCATCGCTGGAGGGCACGATGAGGACGACGTCCGGGTCCGACGAGACGATGGTCTCAATATCGAAGTCCACGAAGCTCTCCCTGTTAGAACCGGGAATCCCCTCTGGCAGGATGTTTCTTATTCCCAGAGCTCGAAGAATGGAGCCATAGGCGGTGGCGTTCTGCGCCGCGGCTATCCTGTCTCCGTCCTGGAGGATAATCGCACTTCGGATGTTCGTCTCGGCCATAATTCTCTCCCTGAGCTTTTCGGCGATGTCGTCCGTTCTGTCAGCGTACTCCTGAGCCGCCGCCTCGCGACGGAGGAGCTTGCCCAGGAACATCACCGAGTCCATCATGGGGTTATCTCCCATCTTTGCCGGATCGACCAAATAGACGGCAATGCCGTTCTCTCGGAGTGTCTTTGCTATGTTGCCGTGAAACCGTATATGACCGATGACCAGTGACGGATTCAGCTTGTAGATCGACTCCACGTCCACATTAGGCTGTGTTCCCACCGAGGGGAGGTCCACGCCCTCTTTCCTGATCCGGTACTCATCGACCTTCCCAAGGGGAGTGATCCCCAGGGCGAACAATCCCTCCATCAACAGGGGATTCAGCGCCACGACAGCGTCGTGGAACTCCGGGATGTCAACCTCCTGTCCTGCATGATCCGTCTCTCGCCACGAGGCCTCCACGATCCCCGCACCCAAAGCCCACGAGATGAGGGCGAAGAGGGCGAGGAGCGCTAAAAACCTTTTCCCTTCAGCCAAAATTCGACTTACGTTCATAGGGAAGACCCGTCGCCTTTAGCTTCCTTACGGATCTCCACCCACTTGCCGCTTTTTCCCTCGGGATCCTCGGAAATCAGCCGGAAGGAATTGACTCCGGCCCTGTCGAGAAGGGCCGACTCAATCATTCTTGAGAAATCCTCAAAACGCGGTCGGGTCTCCCCAGATTTTTTCATCCTCTCTCGGTTAGCCGCCACGAGTCGTTGCCTCATGGACGAAGGAATATATCTTCCCAACCCTCCTCCGATTACAGCCACCCCGCCCGGTTTCAGTATCCGATATATCTCGGCCAGCCCTTTTTCCGGCTCCTCCCAGAACCAGAGAGAGCCTCTACTCATGATAAAGTCAGCAAAGTTATCCTCGAATGGCAGGCTGCTCACGTCCGCCCGGACAAAAGTTGCCTTGTTATCCGTCTCGGAGCGGTCGAATCGCTCCTTTGCAGACAGTAGGGCTTTATCGCTCAGGTCCACGAAATAAATCTCCATATCGCTGATCTTAGCAAGCTCCGTCCCCAGGAATCCCGGGCCAGTCCCTATATCGACGGCAATACCTCGTTCCAGCCGATAATCGTCGGCAAACTGCTGGACTAGAAGGGGGTACATCGGTGCAAGCATGGAGTAAAATTCCGAAGGCCTATGCATTAGAGATCTCCTCTCTCTCCAGATCACGGAGCCCCGAGAAGAAGTCCTCCCAGCCGGCCCAAGGGCTTTTCCATCTTGGCACCGGGAAACGACCGTTCTCAGGGATATCCACCACGGCCCAGAATCCCTGTTCCTCCAGATAACGCTGAAGAGTTTCTTCCATCAGGAACTCATGTACGATGGACAACTCCGGAGATGCCTGTTTGTTCCACGCCAAAACCTGTGGAAGGGGTATTGCTCCCTCCGAAGGGGGATCTATCTCAACGTTTCTCTGTTTCGCCATCATAGAGAAGGAGACATTGGAAATTCCCATGTGGAACTGACCGCTACCTACCGCCTGGACAACCTCCACGGGAGATCCTCCAAAGGAGACTTTTTTCCGGAAGCCGGGATATTCCTCCGGCCACGTCCTCTTCAGATAGGCCATGACTGCCTTGCTTATGGGGGTATCCTTATCGGGGAAGATAACCTTTCGACTTTTATCCAGTAGGTCGAACCAGTTGCCAGCCAGTTCGCCAGGCTGGACGAGATTTCTGTTATAGACGGGGACCATGGGAACGACAAATATGGGGTGCAAGATCCCCGCTGGATCGTGAAAAGGGGCAGAACCTTGATGAAGCGAGGGGACGCCGGACCAGGGAGAGCGGGAGGAGAACAGATCCCATTCCCTTTGCTCCTCCATCACCGAGAAGTCGCTTCCGTGGGAGAGCATCACGTCAGGGAGGCCAGCCCCTGCAAGGGACTCCAGGATCCAGCTCTTAGAGTGATCGTGACCGGGAGTCTTCAAGGTGACCGAGCCGCCTCTCTCTCTCTCGAATTCCCGCATCCTCTCCTTGAGATGATCCATGACGTATCGCCTGGCGTTTATTGAGGTGTGTATGAGAAAATCAGACATTCTTATCACCTTTCCATCTGTTTGTTTGATATACAGCTCACCCTATCTCTTCCTGAAAAGCAAAAAGAGAAAGAACGGAGCCCCCAATACTGCAGTCACTATGCCCACCGAGAGTTCAATCGGCTGGAAAATCGTTCTGGCCACGGTGTCCGAGCCAGCCAGGAGGATTCCGCCTAAAACGGCGCTGAGAACCAAGGAGTATCGATAATCGTTTCCCACCATGAGCCGGGCCAGATGGGGAGCCATCAATCCCACAAAGCCGATGGTCCCGGCAACGCTAACCGCGCTTCCCGCGAGAACCGAAGCCACTACAAGAAGGACGGCCCTGTATAGAGGGACCCGGAGCCCCAGGCTACTCCCGATCTCGTCCCCCAGAGAGAAGAGGTTGACCTTTGGGGCGAGAATTACCGCCAAAACCAGACCACCCAGGCTGTAGGGCCACAGAAGATGAAAGTAGCTCCACCCCCTTCCGGAGAGGCTTCCCAGAAGCCAGCCGTAGGTAACCTCCAACTGATCGCTGTTTAAAAACATCAGACCGGACGTAAGGGCACTGAGAAGGGCTGAAACCGCTACTCCAGCCAAGATGATCCTAGTCGTATCTCCGGTTCGAGACGCTAGAGAAAGGCCATAAACCAGCAGGGCCGCCATGAGAGCCCCTGCGAAGGCTCCCGGGGGGATCCACTCGATCTTTCCGGGAAAGGCTATCATCACCGCCACCGCCATAAATCCCGCCCCCGCGTTAACCCCTATTATGTGGGGGGAGGTCAGAGGATTTCGCAGAATCCCCTGCAACAGCGCTCCAGCTACCGCCAGATTCATCCCGGCGAATAGCCCCGTCAAAACCCGAGGAAGACGGATATTGTGAATGATCTGGTTCGCCAGAGGTTCGGAGCTGACCCCTCGCAAGCCGTTCCATACGTCGATCGGGCTAAAAGAGAGGGTTCCCACCGCCACGCTGGTTATGCATAGCGCAAAAGCGACAAAAACGGATAGAACGATAACGGCCAGGCGTCTCCTTCTGGATCTTTCAGACGTGTCGTTGTGCTCTTTCGGCGTGAAGGCTCCCGGTTGGACTCGCTCCGTCACTTCGCCTCGCCGGGACATAGTTGATCGGCTATCCACTGCACCGCTTCGTGAAGCTCTATCCTTCCGGGGTTGAGCTTTCCGGGCATGACTATCACCCGATTTTCTCCGACTGCCCTCAGAGAGTTCCAAGCGGGGTCTTTTCTCATGCGTTCAAGGGTTGAGCCACCCCCCTTACCTGCCGTTCGGATAAAAATCACGTCAGGATCCTCCGCTATGATGCTTTCGATATTGAAGGCTATAGCCGAGGGAACCTCCTTGCTGGCCCTTGAAAAATCAGTGGGGACGATATTTCGAAGACCGAGCCTCCCCACAAGGTCGCTGTGAAAATTCCCAGGCATGAAGGCTAAGACGCTCTCGACTCCCCCCTGGAGAATCACCATGCTTTTAATATCGGGGCAGGTCTCCCTGAGCCTTTCCTTCCCCTTCTCGACGACCGACTCGAAGAGATCCTTATATTGCGCCGCGGCCTCTTCTTTACCTAAAGCCTGGGCCATGACGTACAGTACCCCCAGAAGAGCATCATCGTTCCTCTTTGCGTCCAGCGCCACCACTGCCGCCCCGGTCTGTTCCAAAGCACCCATGATGGGAGCAATATGGGCAACGTTACCGAAGATCAGGTCGGGCTTAAGACCGTATACCGCCTCCACGTTGACGTTATTCTGCCTTCCGACGCTAGGCAAGGCAACTCCTTCCGGCCGGATCTCGTACTCCTCGACCTTGCCCACAGGGCTGTATCCGAGGATATAGAGGAAAGCCATCATGTTCGGATTCAAGGCCAGTATCCTTTGAGGATCTTCAGGTATCTCAACAGTACGCTCCAGGTGATCGGTAACCGTTCTCACCTCTCCTGTGACACCCTCCACGGCGTCGCCTCTCCCTAAAAGGATTGAGCCTATGAGCAACACCGAGATGGCCAGGGCTCCGGCCGACATCTTTGAGTTATGAATTCTTATCATACTTGCATAGCCTCCTCTTCAGAAAATATGAATGAACAATCTATTATTTTATCATTAACCACAAGGAACGACCACTGGCCTTCGACATTTTTTAAACCGGCACACATGGGTCCCTATCTCAAAAACCTCCCGGATAGATCTTTCGGTGATGACCTGCTCCGAGGTGCCAGCACTGTGGATGCTTCCGTCCTTTAAGAGATAAACGCGGTCCGATATTTCCAAGGCATGATTTATATCATGAAAGACCGAAATAACCGTCTTCTGAAAACTCTCTTTAAGATCCCTAAGTACCGTCAGCAGATCCCACTGGAACTTTAGGTCCATGTAGGTTACCGGCTCGTCCAGGAGGATAATCGGCGTATCCTGAGCCAAAACCATGGCGATCCAAACCCTTTGCCTTTCCCCGCCGGACAGCATGTCGATCGATCGATGCCTGAGAGAACTGAGGCGCATATAGTCGATGGCCCACTCGATCTTCACGTGGTCTTTCTTGTCTAAAAACCAGCCCGACCTGTGGTAGGGTGTTCTCCCCATACCGACGAGTTCGTACACCGAAATGGACGAAAGTCGCTCCTGGGCCTGAGGAAGAAAGGCAATCATCTGTGAAAGCTCTCGGGGAGCATATCTCCCTAGGGGCTTATCGAAAAGGCAAACGCTCCCCTCCCCCGGGAGAAGCAGGCCACAGAGACACCTGAGCAAGGTGGATTTTCCCGAGCCGTTGGGCCCTATAAGAGATACAATCTGCCCCCTTGAGGCGGAAAAAGAGACTCCCTTTAGTATGAGCCTTTCGTCGTACCCGAAGCTAAGCCCCTTTGCCTCCAGCATTTTGATCACTTCCTTTCAGGTTTAAACTAACCCTGCCGAAAGCAGGATAATTGTTAGAGTCTGCTACGCGCACCAGCGGAAACCCCATTCTATGAAGTTCTATAAAACAAACAAGTTTCAGTATAGCAAGAAGGCTGAGGAAAGTAAACCTCTTCGAGGTCACCGTACCTGAAAACCCCTTTCTGTCTTATGCCGGCAGGGACTTCGCGTTTTTCCAAAGGATTTTGACCTGAACAATCCTGTAGGACGTGGACTTTCTGACGAAGAGCCTTTTGGGCGGTTTATAAATTAAATCTCCTCCCCATTTTTCCTCCATCCTGCCTCCAGGAGAGGCAGAGGATCGGTTCACACACACTAACTTGTCGACCTATAAGTTAGCTCGACCATACAAAAAATCACGTTGTAAGCAGCGGAATTCTCAAGGTCAATTTATGGTCAGGAAAGTCACTGAACAACCAATTTCATAAAGGACAACTTTTTCAACTCATGTACACACGAGTTAATTTGTGTTATTCTGTCCGGGTTGCAAATTCAACAGATTGAAGGAGGTACGTGGAAGATGGCATCTCAGATAGCAGAGGAAAAGGGTGGTTCGGGGAAGAGGAAGGTCTCTCTTCCCCACGTGTACGTTCTCTTGGTGTTGCTGACCATTTTGGCTGCCATAGGGAGTTGGATTCTGCCTGCTGGGGAATTCTCAAGGGAGATGAACGAAACCATCAACAGAACAGTGGTGGTCCCGGGATCGTTCAAGGAAATCGCTTCGACGCCGGTCGGTCCGTTTCAGACCTTTATAGCGATACAGAAGGGTCTGGTAGACGCAGCAGAGGTATTTTTCTTCGTCTTTTTAGCATACGCATCTTGGTTTGTTGTCCTTGAGACCAAAGCACTTAACGCCTTTATTGGCTGGCTGCTTCGCCTGTTCAAGGATAAAAGCAACTACATCCTGGTGGTCTTCGTGTATATCTTCGGCATGTCCGCGTCCGTTTTCGGAATGTTCGAGGAAACCTTCGGTTTTCTTCCTCTGTTTGTGGGAATGGCTATCGCCATGGGGTACGACGCAATAGTAGGCTTAGCTACCGTGGGGATGGCTGTTGGAATAGGCTACACCGCTGCCGTCATGAACCCCTTTACCGTCATATTGGCCCAGAACTTCGCCGGTGTTCCTCTGCTCTCCGGATGGGCTTTCAGGGTCGTGACCTGGTTCGTGATGGAGGCTTTAGCCTGCTGGTGGATATTACGCTATGCAAAAAGGGTTAAAGAGGATCCTTCAAAAAGCTACATGGCCGGAGTGGACATGGGAGACCTCCAGCTTGATCACGACGAACTGATAAACACCCAGTTCAACGCTAGGACCAGGTTGGTTTGCCTGGTAGTCGTCCTCTCCATAGCCGCGCTGGTTTGGGGTGTAACCCAGAGAGGCTGGTACTTTAACGAACTGTCGGGGCTCTTTATCGTGATGGGGATAGTCTCTGGGTTGGTAGGCGGCTTTAACCCCAACAGACTGGCTAACGTGTACGTCAAGGGCTTACGGGACATCGTCTTTGGCTGCATGATAATCGGCCTTTCCAGGGGAGTTCTCGTCGTGATGAGAGAGGGACACATCGTAGATACTGTGGTCTATTACCTCTCCCTTCCCCTTCAGGACCTTCCCCGCTGGCTTGCCGCCGAGGGGATGCTGCTGGTTCAAAACCTGATCAATTTCGTGATACCGTCCGGCAGTGGTCAGGCTGTGGTTACCATGCCGATAATGGCACCCCTCTCCGACGTGCTGGGCATAAGTCGTCAGGTAGCGGTCCTGGCCTTTCAGTTTGGGGACGGACTTTCCAACCTGCTATGGCCCACCGCCCTTATCCCCATCATGTGTGCCATAGCTCACGTTCCGCTGGACAAATGGTATCGCTTTTTCATCCCGTTTTTCCTGATAGCACTCGCGTTTCAGGGAGTCTTTATAGCGGCAGCTGTGGCTTTAGGAATTTGAACCAATGCCCCTGAACTATTTCGATGCAACCCGTCGCCTGGACAAAGATATAGATCGGTTTTTCTCGGAAGCACGAGAACTCTCGGATTGGATGGCGGCGAACCCGGAGCTGTCTGGTGAGGAGTTTGAGGCGACGGATAAAATCGTCCAGATCCTCTCCAGGGAGGGCTACAATATCGAGAGGCCTTATGGAGGCCTCCCCACGGCCTTTAAGGCCTCCTGCGGAAAGGGAGATCCTAAAGTAGCTGTGATGGTGGAGTGCGATGCCCTCCCTGAGCTTGGTCATGGCTGTGGTCACTGTGTTCACGGCTCTATGTCGGTCCTGGCGGGGCTGGGCCTGATAGGGCTTGCCGACGACCTGGGCGGATCTATCCACGTCATAGGCACCCCTGCGGAAGAGGCCGATGGAGCTAAGTGCTCAATGGCGGAATCTGGTCTTTTCGACGATTATAACCTGGCCATAATGATCCATTCTTGTGGAGGCTTCAGCACGACCGCCTTCCGGTCCCTGGCTATGGACGGATACAGGTTCACCTTTAAAGGCAGGGCCGCTCACGCCGCAGGGGCCCCCTGGGAGGGCAAAAACGCCCTCAACGGGGTCCAACTGATGTTTCACGCCGTGGATATGCTAAGGCAGCACACGATTCCCGAGGCGAGAATGCACGGGGTACTGGACTACGGTGGAGCGGCCCCAAACATAGTCCCAGATCGGGTAGTATGCCGTTTCGAGTTCAGAGCTCCCACCAGGAGCTACCTGGACGGACTGACTTCCCGCTGCCTTGATTGCGCCAGAGGAGCTGCCCTGGCCACCGGAACCGAGGTCTCCTGGGAAAAGTTCGAGTCCAGCTTCGACGAGATGATCCCGAACCAGCCGGGAGAGTCCATGATCGGGGAAATATACCGTGAGCTGGGCATCCCCTTCGACCCTCCGGTCAACCCCACAGGATCGACCGACGTGGGCAATGTCTCTCAGCGGTGTCCGGCACTCCAGCCGTTGCTGGCCATAACCCCAAACAAATATGCCCTTCATACGGTGGAGTTTGCCGACTCGGTTACCGGTCCAGAGGCCCATAAGGCTCTTTCCCTGGGAGCCAAGGTTATAGGCAGGGCCGTTATAAAAACCCTCCTGGATAGGGAGCTGGCTGACTCTATGAAACAGGTCATTCCGAAAAAAGACCTTTAACCGTTATCAAAGTACAGCAAAGCCCTCGACTTGGCGTTGTCGAGGGCTTTGCTGTATCATTAAATCATCATAACAAGTTCAACAGAAGCGGATGTGGCATCATGAGAAGCAGCTACAGCCCTCCATCTCTATACCGAGACGGTCTCGAAGGTTCCGTCTACGTAGATCGTCGCTTCTTTAGCCTCGAACTTGAGGACGCAGTACTCTGGATCGTCCTCTCCTTTAGGAAAGTGCTCAATAAACCAATCCTGCCATAGAGAGTGCTTTATCTCCCTATCGGATATCACCGACACGTTTCCCAGGAGCGTCAGGCTGTCTCCGCCAGAGTAGCAACAGATGCTCGCCTTCGGATTTTTTAGAAAATGCCCTGTCTTCTTAGAGTTTGTCCCGGTGGCCAGCCAGATCGTTTTTATCCCCTCTGGTTTCAGGTTGGCCATGGCGCAAATCCTGGGAAAACCCTCCTCATTGACCGAGCCAAGAGTAATCACCTCGGATTTCGCCAACAACGCCTCTGCGAGCTTCACTATTTTTTCGTTCATCGCATGATCCTCCTCTAGCGGTTTTAATGAGGGGCTCTAGTGGGTTGTTCCACATTATATTGTGCCTTGGAATGGGAGCCTCCGCTTGTGT
>CAZIFL010000044.1:0-22847 GCA_964539095.1 uncultured Synergistaceae bacterium | reverse complement strand
TTCAAGTCTCGTCCCCGGCACCACTGAAGAGTAAGCCGCTGTTGCAAGGCCTGAAAAAAGCCCTGCATACAGCGGCTTTTTCTATCTCCTCGTCCTGTCCCTCTTGGGGCTCCCTGAAGAGGGTGTTGTGTTATGCTACACCACCCTCCCTTGTCTGTTTATGGCCTCTTTATGCTCTGCTCACGGTTTTCTCATGGAATTCGAAGGTTTTCGCTGCGAGGAACTTTCCCCGCCGGACTCCTTCATCTTTCCCAGAAGAAGGATAAGGTAAAGCAGATAGAGAAGCGCTCCTCCGTTTGCAGCAAGGACAACCCCTATGACATATCCCGGAAGAAGCCCGGAGAAGAACATGGATGTGCCGAAGAGGATGGAGAGGAGAACCATGGCTGTCTGGGTACTGTAGAGATGCAGGAGGATCTTCGGAAGAGGCGTTTTCGCGGTGTTCCTCATCCCCAGAAGGGGGAACCACAGTTTGAGAAGGTTTATGGAGCCCCCCAGAATGTTCAGCACCCCCACCAACACTGTCAGCGGAGTTACCAGAACTCCTGGGAGAATACATGATGCTATCCCCAGCCCCCCGAAGAGAAAGCCCAAAAAAATCATGACCCAGGATCGAGGAAAGGCCCCCAGGGGGGTACTTCCGAAGGCCAGCATCTGGATAGAGAAGATCACCATGAGCAGTCCCAACTGGGCACTCCCCGAGAACGGAAGCTTTCCAAAGCTTACCGGTACAAGAAGCACCCCGAGAAGTATCATGAAAATCCCCGTCAGCAGAAGTACCGTCTTATCCGTCTCGAGAGGCCCTCTGGCTTCGGTTGTTTTTCGCGCTTCCGGGTAGGCCCGGTAGATCTTATGAAGAACTATCGCAAGGTAGAAGAGAGCAGAGCCGAAGAGAAGAGCGGTTACACCGGTCTGAGGGGTGGTGAGTAGTAGCGGTTTCCAGAGCAGCACCCCGAGGACTATCGAGAGGGTATAGACCGCTGCGCATGCGTATATCAAATGCCGGAAAATACCTCCATACCCTAGCCAGCTTCGGAGTTTATTCCGGGAAAAGAGCATCTGGGCGAGCAGAAAAAGCCCCCCCGGGGTGAAGCAGATAAAAAGCACCCACCGTGGGATTTCACCGAAGACTTCCGGAATAAAACAGGTGACGATACCAAAGGACGCCATAAGGGCCCCTGCCCCGAGAAGGGGTTTGGATTTTCCCATATTCCCGAAGGGGGTCTCTCCGAGGGTTACTACCTGGAGGGCCACGATAAAGAGCAACAACCCATAGAGCCCCTTTTCGTAGTAGGGGAGTTTCCCCGCAGCCACGGGAAAAAGAAAAAATCCGAGTATGGACATGGTCATGCTCCCCATGAGGAGAAGTATTACGTGCAACGAAAGATCTGGAGATTGTGCAGGAAGTTTTTTTCTCATACAAACAGCCCCTTCATGGATTTTTCCTAGTAGTAGGTTCCCTTGGTACGGTAGTTCTCGCGCCGCTCTTTAGCCATGCCGCGCATAAATTCATCGAACTCCTCCCGCCGGGTTCTGTAGTACAGAGAAATATTCCGGGAGGATTCGGGGAGGGCTATTATGAGGGACTCTTTTTCCATTTCCTCAAAAATGTATGCCACCGCCTCTTCCACACTTATGGCATCCGGGGGGGGTGTCATGTCACCGAAAATAGGGGTTTTGATGTTGCTGGGGCAGACGACGCTGAACCGAAGACCTTCGGTTTCCAGCTCGTAATAGAGGCTCTCTGTCATGGATATGACGGCGCTCTTGCTCGCCACGTATACCGCCTGATAGGGAATGGGGACAAGCCCTGCCAGAGATGCGGTGTTCACGATATGGCCGAACCCCTGCTTCCGCATAATAGGAAGAGCGGCGTAGGTGCCGTAGACAACTCCCATAACGTTCAGGTCCAGAACGTTTCTCCAGAGATCAAAAGTTACCTGCTCCGAGGGGAGGGTGGCCCCTCTGCCGGCGTTGTTGCAAACAAAATCCAGATGCCCCTCCAGCTCCCCTGCGGCCTGCACGAGCCTGGTTACCTGATCCTCTTTGGTGACATCCGTGAGCATGGGAAAGGCTCTTCCTGGGTACTTCTGGTTCAGCCGGGCAGCCTCACGCTCCAGATGCTCTTCGGTAATATCTCCCAAAAAGACCCCCCGGGCTCCATGGGCGAGCATCTCTTCCGCCATCCCCAAGCCTATTCCCGAAGCACCTCCGGTAACCACCGCCACCTTGTTCTCGAAATATCCGTTATAACCCTTCATAGCACGCTCCTTTCTCTTCATAAAATTCTCCTTGTAAACATCGCAAACAGTGCGCCGCCGCTCTCCCTCGCTCCCGGAACGTTCAAAAGCTGAAGAATCTTTGCAAAAACGCTCTCTCCGGAAGCTGTAAAGTGAAAAAATGCCACCATCATATAATAACATTGTATGGAGGGCCTTCTGAAAGGGTCTCTGGCCCTTACTTTGTCTTCATGCGTATGTCCCTCTTCCTTCTGCTGCTCTCTTTAGAAGGGCTCAAAGATGCAGAGAGGGAGCCCATCCTCCTCCTCAAGAGCAAAGTTCGGAAGAGGGGGGTACTCCTGAGTATCCATGAACTCCAGGGCCTCAAAGACTTCATTTCGAAAGTTCTCCAGATGTAACGACCCCAGGTGGATCTCCTTGAGAAATTCCGAAAAGTCCGGAATTTCCGTGTAGTGCGCTGTGGCTTCCCCCCGTTGGCTTTTGCGCCACGCCTCAAGGTACGCTGTGAACTGCTCTCTGGAAAAGTGGGTCAGTGCCTTAGGGCCGTAGCCGAGCCACTCCAGGGCCGTGGGGGCCATGTCGACAAGGGTGGGGTAGTGAAGCTCTCCCCGGCTATCCCGTGCCATCAGCGGCCCTTTGCTAATGCCGGGGCCAGAAACCAGAAGAAAAGTTTTCTTCTCTCCCCGGTGAATTCCTCCGTGATTCCCCGCATAGGCTCCGAAGTTCCACCCCTGGCTGTGCATCACCAGCACATCCCCCAGAGCTGGGTTCAGGCTGTAAAGATAGGTTCCCATTCCCCCCACCACGTTGGGGTAGTAGTGCCGTTCTTCCACGGAAAAATCATTCCATCTCTCAAAAGGGAAAAAACCTCCCTTCATGGGGTGCGGCTCAAGAGAAAAATATCCCAGAGGATCTACATCCGTAAGGGGGGTATAGGCAAACTCGAGCTTTTCCGGGAACTCCCTCTGAGGACGTACCCGAATTGCTCCCCGGTGTCCGTACCGATCCCCCACCAGAACCGAGATCTCTTCTGGAAGAGGCCCTTCCGAAGAGAAGAGGTGGTTCTCCCGGCGGATAAAGATAAGCCCCACCCCTTGTATCCTTTCAAGCCCCTCAAGAAGGGTCTTTCCCGAAGGGTAGACGTAGCTGCTGATCTGCTCCAGAGAGGGGCGGTAGCGCCAGCTCAGGTTCCCCTCGGGATCCTTGCCGGGGAGAAAAAGCTCCGCATGGTTCCGAACCCCCCCGCCGTGGATCAGCCGGATGTGTGTGTCGTAAAAATGCCTCCGAAACTCGCGCACGTTCCGCTGATACTCCGGAACACCCCGAAGACGCAGGCGAACCAGCACCTTTTCCAGATAAGGGATATGCTCTTCCAGAAGATTTTTCACAGAAGTATCCAGAAGGGGAGACCAGAGGGGGAAAAGCCACCAGTAGCGATCCCTCAGAGCTGCGGTGATCTCCTGCTCCGCCTTTTTCATAGCCCTCTCTGTCCAGGAGAAGGCCTGACGCACACGATGTGCCGTGGAGGTATCCTGCCACTCGGGAAAGGTGAAGGGAAAGGCGGCCTCTTCCGGCAGGGTGCGGTCGTCGCAGCCGAAGAGGTGGTTTTTAGTAGAGATTCCTCTCTCCCAGGTGCTCAGGCCGAGAAGGTTGTTCAGATGATCAATGAAAAAAGTCTCCAGCGATTCGTTGCTCCGGATACTTACCGCCTGATAGGGGTTGTTAGGGGGCATCATGTGCTGGCTGTCCACCATGCCGTGATCGCCGAAGATGAAAAAGAGGGTGTTTGTCAGGAGGCTGTCGTCCCGTACAAACCGGGGAAGATCGAAATAAGGGCGAGGAAAGCTCTGCTGCACCTCTCTGTAGAGACCTTCCTGAAAACGGTATCTCCCCCGGGAATCTTTTCGGATGGCGTAGAAAAGGTCCAGAACTCTTCCGAGCTGCATATCGTAGAAGATCAGAGAGAGTGCGGGTCTGGGGGTGCTTCGGCGCATGGCCGCTCTGCCCAGGGTGTGCATGGTGAGGGAGGGGACGGTATCCGCATATACCTCCAGAAGTGGAAGATGTACTGAAAGCTCCTGGGGCTTTCGAGGGGCGGTATACCAACGGGCCTTTTCCGGAATGACGTACCGATCGTAAGGGGGGCGGAATCGAGGTGCCCCAAAGGGGGCCTTGGGATCGGCTGCCTTGTCCATAATTTGAAAGAAGGGGAGAAGTATAGGATCTTCCCGGCTCCAGGAGTAGTATTCCTGCTCTCTTTCCTCTTTGGGGAGGCTCATCCCGTCGATATGGGCGAACTCATCCAGAGCTGTGAGCACACAGAAGGAGAAGAGTGGGAACTGCTCTCCTGGATTTGAGGCTATGCGCCGCAGAATCTTTGTAAACTCCGTGGTGACCTTTTCGGCCTGATGAAGGTGGGTATGATCAAAGAAGGCCCGAAGCCCCTCCCGGTAGGCCCGGCCGTAATTCTCCCTCGCCATTCCCCGGGTGTAGAGGGTAAAGCCTCCCACCACGGACTCCCCACGGCCGTGGAGAAAATCCATAATCGTGGGATATCGGGGAAAGGAGAGCCCGAAAAGATAGTCCAGAGCATCCTCCAGAATGAGGCCGAAGTTGTGGAACTCAAGATTTTCCCGGTTAAACTGCCACCATCCCACCACGCCAAGATTGCGCTTTGATGCAAGGTACTTGGGCATCACAGACATGGTCTCCGATTTATCCACCGTCAGGGTCTCCAGAGAGAGCCTCCCCCGTTGCAGAAGAAACTCCAGAAAGGGGAGTTGCCTTTTGCGGAGCATGGCCTCCAGAAGATCCGACCGCACCGCATCCCAGTGCAAGAACAAGACGTGTTTCCCCTGGTTTGTCGGATCTCGCTGAAGCCTCTCCAGAGCAGCCTGAAGGCGAAGATCTGCAAGGGTGCTCTTTTGGCTCTCTTCCAGGCTTTTGGATATTTCCCCTCCAAAGGTTCCTAGGGGGGGGAAGAAAAGAGTAATGAGCACAAGCATAACAAAAAGCCGGAGTCTCTGTTCTGCGTTCTTGCAGAGGTAGGTAATTGTTTGCACCATGGTGTGGCAAGGGCGTGTACGCACAACGCATCTCCTCCTGAAGCAAAAGGTTTTCACGCTACTATTCCCCGCATTGTACATCATGAAAAAAATTTGCGAAGCTTTTTCATGATTATTGCTGTTTTTCCCAAGGTTTCCCCCTCTCAGTAAGAAGTGACGGAGAGGAATAAAGAATTGTCTGGCGAAAGATCCTCATTATCCGGTATAATCGGAGGGGTTGTAGGAATAATCACGGAGAGTCGAGGAGATAAGAAAGGAGGAGATGCATCATGGCGGGAACAATCTTTTTTCGGGAGCGCCACAAAATGCAGAAGGAAATGAAGCAGCCAAGATTCCGGATTGTGGCAGTTTCCGGGGTGGATCTCAAGGTATTTGCCACCCATTTGCGGAAGAGTGAGCTTGAATCTCTTGCTAAAGCGGTGGATGCGGAGCTTGTCTGCCTTCATAACCCCAAGGATGGCAGTGAATCCGAGGAATAGCTTTTTCGGCTGAGTTCCTCTTAATGAAGAGGCACCGGCCCAGGAGGGCGTACAAAGACGGGGGGCCGAGGCCCCCTTGTCTTTTGCCCCCAGAATTTCTGCACGGGGAAAATAAAGGAGAGATATGTCATGGCACTCATGCGCGAAAAAGATGGAAAGCGGCTCCATATAAAAAGCCGCCTCATGGGGGAGAGCTTGGTGAGCGCCTCCTTTTTGGAAAGTTTGGACCTGGCTCCCCAGATGCGTCTCTTTCCAGACGTGAACGTTATGAAAATCGGGGGACAATCCATTTGTGATCGAGGAGCCAAGGTATTGCCCCGGCTGGTGCACGAGGTGGCTGCAAATCGAAAGGAACACAAGATGCTTCTCCTCACTGGAGGAGGAACCCGGAGCCGGCATATCTATAGCATCGGTCTTGAATTGGGAATGCCCACGGGAATTATTGCCAAGTTCGGGACCACCATCTCCGAGCAGAATGCCCTCATGGTGGCCATGCTCCTGGGTCCCTGGGGAGGTATCTCCATTGAGCAGGATGATATCGTAAAGCTTCCGGGATACTTTGCCCAGGGATGTATCCCCGTAACCTACGCCATGCCCCCTTATGACTACTTTGCTCTTCCTCCCGGAGCCGCCCGGGGGCGCATCCCCATCCACCGGACCGATGTGGGAACTCTGCTTCTGGCAGATCTTATCGGAGCAAAAAGCTGCCTTTTCGTGAAAGATGAAAAGGGATTGTATACGAATGATCCCAAAAAAGATCCCCAGGCGGAGTTTATTCCGAAAATCGGGGCTCGAACTCTTTTAGAGATGGAGCAGGACGACCTTATCATAGAGCGCCCCTGTCTGGAAATTCTTCAGAACAGTGAAGTACTCACCTCCATCCAGATCTTTGATGGAACCCAGGAGGGAAATCTTACCAGGGCTCTTCGGGGAGAGCACGTGGGAACCATCATCCATAAGGAATAGCTCCGGGAAGTATGTGGTGGCTTAGGTTGTCTCGGGTGTGATCATCAGGACAAAGGAGATTGCATGAGTTTTTTTCGAACCTGGCGCAAAGGTGTAGGATACCTCTTTCTGGGGCTTCTGCTTTGGGGAATTCCCGGAGCCTCCTGGGCTCTCTCCCTGGGAACATGGAATGTGGAATACTTTACTATTGAGGGAAAACGCAAATATGCCCCTGAGGATGTGGCAGGGGTGGCGGAGAAGATTCGGAACTCCTCGGCTCAGATACTGGCGCTCCAGGAGATCCATAACGACGCAGTTATGCGCTACCTTGTTACCAAGCATCTTCCAGGGTGGAAGTTTCGGGGAAACGATACGGGAAACAATCAGGATCTCTACTTTCTCTGGAACTCCGAGCATATCCGTTGCCTTGTGGAACCTGCCCCATTTTTTTCGGATGCCATCTTCCCCTGGGACGGACGGAATATCGCCCTCTTTGATCGTCCCCCCCTGGTGGGATTCTTTCAGGAGGTTGCCACGGAGCGGGAATTTGTGATGGTGAACATCCATCTCAAAAGCCCCTCCACCAGAGGGAAGAAGGATACCGAGGATGCGGAACGCTACAACCACGAGAAAAGACGTGCACAGATGGAAAAACTCAATCTTCTGGCCCGCATGCTCCAAGGCCCCGGCTTCATTCTGGGGGATTACAACGTGGAAAAACCCGAGCCGCTGGAGTATTATCTCATCTCCCTTCCGCAGGGAAGCTACAGCTACGACAACCGTAAATCGAATATCGATCATATCGGTTTCTTTGGCCTCACCCCGCAGAAAAACTGGAAACTTGTGGAGATCGAAGGCTCTCTTCCAGCGCGTTCCACCAAGCGAGCGGAGCATCCCGATCACGACATCCTGGTGCTCACTCTGGATCTGGAAGATCAGGAATGAGAGTGGTGAAGAACATCTTTCAGTCTTTTTTGAAGGATGGATCTCTTCGCGCTCTTTTCCAGCCGTGGTATACTTTGGAAAGTTGTAATTCATTGAGGGAGGAATGATCATGGGGGATTACCCGCATTTGGGAAAGTTTATTCCACTCCGGACGGATGATCTTGTGGATGCTCTCTGTGCTCACGGAAAGCTTTCCCCGGAGGGGCAGGGGCAGTTTCGCCGGGTGGCGGAGCTTATCCAGGCCATCTATCATTTCGAGTTTCACGAGGATCTTAAAAGGGCTCGCAGGGCCTATCATATCTTCAACCCCGATGCTGATACCCTGAAGATCCACAATCCCGCCCTGGGGGATTCGGCCCACCGCTTCGAAGAGATGGTAAAAGCCTTGGAGAGCATTCTGGTGGCGGCAAACTATCGGGAGCTTACCCTGGAAGAGCTGAACGAACTCATGACCAAGGCGGCTCCTCGGGGATTGAACATTCAGGTAAACCACGAAAAGTACGAGAAGATCCTCATCTATCGTCGGGGAAAGCAGCAGGTTCCCAAAAAACAGGACCCCCGATCCAAGTGGAAATTTTGGGGACATAAAGAAAAAGAACCCGAGTTCGAAGAAATGCTTCAGCGCCTTCTCATTCTTATCAAGCTTAAGAGCGATGAAAATGTCGAGCAGTTTTACGACCACTACATCGAAACCGCCGGAGAGACCGAACGACAGAAGGAGCGGCGCCTTCTCAAGGAGGCTGCTTTCGGGAAGAAAAGCTCTCCTAAGGCTTCATCCGGTTCGGGAGCGTCTCCTATATTCTTGAAAATATTTAAGAACGTCCCCGTCTCCGCTCTGGAGACCCTTTTTCCGGATGTTACCATCCAGATGACCCTGGTAGATAAGGGGATGATCCTGCTTCCTCTTCTTGGGGGGCTTTTCAGCGTGGTTCGCAAGGTGATCCCCGCCCTTCTCGTCATCGGTGCGGTGGTGGCGGCTCTCATGGCGGGGGAAGAGATCAACTGGGTAGACTTCAAGGACAAGCTCTTTCCCATTCTCGCCGCCTTCTCACTGGTGGGGATTATCTCCGTAAAGGTCTTTACCCGCTACAAAAATACCAAGGAAAAACACCAGGCTAAGCTCATGAAGACCCTCTACTTCCACAATCTCGATAACAACGCGGGAGTATTCAACTTTCTGGTGCACGAAGCGGAAGAAGAGGAGTGCAAAGAGACCCTTCTGGCGTACTACTTCCTCCTCACCGAGCGTACCGAAGACGGTGGATGTTACTCCGAGGCGGAGCTTGACGACCGTATCGAAGAGTGGATCGCCTCCTCCTTCGGCAAAGAGATTGATTTCGAGGTGGATGATGCCCTCCGTAAACTTCAGGAAAAGCAGCTTCTCGTAGAAAAGGATGGGCGTTTTGAAGTTCCCTCCATGGAGGAGACGCTGATCCGCCTTGACACCCTGTGGGACGAATATTTTCTCTACAGCCAGGAGGCGGAAGCAGAAGTAGAGACCCAGACAGAGATGAGGGCAGCAGAAAAGGGCGTTTCATAACCCCGCAAGCCCTGCGAGAATAGCCTTTATCCCGACTTATGAGAAAAAAGCCCCCGACTTTTGCCGGGGGCTTTGCAATGACAATTTATTGAGGAAAGATACATTAGGAACTCCCGCCTGACCAATTTGCAAAGGTTTCGCTCATCGCAGAGAGCTGGGCGCTGTAAAGAGCGATGCTCTGCTCCGCTGCGGCATACTGATTCCAGAGGCGATTCTCAGTAAGGGAAATCTGGCGTTCGTAATCCTCGATGCGTTTGTCAATATAGCTGACCTGCTGCTGCATAAAGTAGATCTCGCTGGCAATTCTGCCGTCCGGGGTCGAGGTGCCTCCCCCCACATTTACGGGAACTGCGCTCACGAGATTCTTCATGTACGCATCGAAATTACTCATACTCTGGGTCATGAGATCTGACACAAAGTACTCCGTCCCCAGAACGTGATGGGCGGAATCATTTGGGAGGGTGACGTCCAGCCCTAGGCTCTTAAGCACCCCGTTGGGATCCTGGATGTAGAGGTCATCATCCAGATCTTTGCTGATAATGGCCAAGGTGTTGTTCACTATCTTGGAGCGCACCGGAGCGGGGATGTCAAAGTCCGGGCTTCCTACCTCCGCTCGAATTTTGGCATCGTTGATCTTCTGCGAAAGAGTGGTGAGGGAATCCTGATCCGTTACGGAGATAGTGGTTGTTTTCCCCCCTACGGTGATGGAAAAATCCCCGCTTTTGAAGCTGTCCCGAATTTCGCTCAGAGGCGATGTGGAGTTTGTCATAGCATCTGTCATCCACTGATCGTAAAAGGGAACCTCACCAGGGGTAAGGGCTTCCATAAACTTGCTCTGGTCAAATTCGATCCTGCCACTCTTCCCGTAATCCGCGCTTTCGGTTGTGATGCCTATTTGAGAGAGCATGGAGAGAGGCCCCAGGGTGGTTACAGGGTTTGAGATAAGCTGGCGGAGTTGGTTTTTCGTCTGCCACAGTACGGAGTTTCCGTGGAGGAGGCCGAATTTTTTGTTGAAATCATCAGATGTCTGCCAGTCGCTGGAGCTCTGCTTTACCTGCTGCTCCTCCGAGAGGCGGATGTTGATCCAGTCCATGGCTTCGTTATAAGCCTCGACAAAGGATTCGATGGCGGTGATTGCCTTCTCCGTGTCGAGAACGATGCTCATCCCCACATGGCCCGTGTTTTTCAGCTCTAGAGTGGTGCTGCCGATAAGGTCGTCGATGGTGTTGCTGGAGCGGCGAACCTCCACGCCGTTAAGCTCCAGAATGGCGTCCTGGGCCTTCACCCAGTGAGCACCTTCCGTGGTGGCATCCAGGTTGAAAAATCCGAGAATATCATCCCCCGTGCCGGCTTCGAGGGTAAAAACGTTGCTGTGGTAGGAGAGGGAGTGTCCGGTGCCGATATTGACGGACATCTGCCCTGATGGTTCCGAGTTGGGGCCGGTGCCGTTATCCCAATTAATAATGCCTGTGTCTCTGTCGAAGGTGAACTGGTTTCCTTCGGTGTAGGTAGAGCCGCCTATGGTGACTGTCATGGGGGAGGCGCTGGAGATGGAGGGATATCCTCCTAGCGGTGTAAAAGCGGAGACATCCGTCGTTGTAACTAAAGGATCCCCAGAACCTAGAACGTTGAAAGTGTTGGAAAAATAGACGGTGTATTCGTCACCCTTTGCGGGGCGTAGCCCCGGGTCGTTCCAGTGGATGGTGCCATCTACGTTATCGTAGGTAAAATCTATCCCCACCCGGTATGTTCGGTCTCCTGCTTTAATCTCCGCTACATACGGGGGGTAGTCCCATTTCACTACATATTCATTCCCCTGAGTAAGCGCTCCCCAGGAGAGTTCACCCGTGGTAGGATCGTAGCTGTAGTTTGCCTTGTCTACCAGGGTTCCGTCAGAGTTGTAGAGCGTCACCGAAGGGGGGACAGAGCCCGTTACGGGGTTGCCGATGGTGGTGCTGGCGCTGGCATCTTTTACAAGCCTGTCTTCCGGAGTCCGGGCGAGATAGTCCGTTCCCCCTACGCCGGAGGTGAAATCCCCTCGAAAGGCGGTAACGTACCGGGTGGTAGTGGCTTCGAGGCCGGACTCCAGGCTGGAGATCACCATGCGGTTGTCGATAAGCTGCGAATCTATGGCGAGCGCCCGCCCGGTGACATCGTCTGTGGCGTTGGCGATCTTGTAGTTGATATCCAGAAGGCTGTCCGTGGTTTTAACCTCAATGGTTCCCCGGCCTCCTCCCACGTTGATGGTAAAGGTCCCCTGAAGGCCGAGAGCATCGGATCGGTTACTCACCCGAGTGGAGATGCGGCTCTCGTTTTGAGCGAGCTGCTTGATGTTGATGTCCCAGTTCTGGAGCAGCGCATCTGTCTTGGGTGTAGCGGTAATAATGTTTGCAGCATCCGCTCCGGAGGGGCTGTAGACGGTGAGCTGGGCCTGTTTCTGCGTGTATGTGGAGGGCTGTGTCAGGGTTGTCAGGGTTTGCTGTACCGCCTTGAAACTCCCGGACATCTCCTGAAAGAGGCCGATTTTGAGCTGCAACGTCTCTTTTTTGGTCTCCAGGGGTTCGTACTGCTTGCGTTTTGCCGCAAGAATAGCATCCACCATGGAACCCCAGTCCATGCCGGAGCTTGCACCGGTCGACATTTTAAACATGGAACTATAGTTGTACGCCATAGATATTCCCTCCTTGGGAGAGTGATTTTTGGTGTATAGGCACTCCTTTCTGTGGTATCGGCGTAGAGGGACTTTCTCTAAAGAGCTTGAAAGTCTCAATTTCTCGCTTTTGCGTAACCTTATGACAGGTCATTTATAAAGCCGTTTTAAAATTGAAGCAATGGATCGAGAAAACGTTTTTGCGAAAAACTTGGTGGTAAAAGTGTTTTTGTGACCCCCAAGCCTGTAGCACACAGTTGTGCGAGTATTCTGTATGTTTTTTCGGAGCATATGATAGAATAAGTTTCAAGAAAAATATTTTGGGTACATGGAGGGTGCGCTATGATTTTCTATGCACTTCTTTCAGCGCTTCTTTCTGTTTTGCTTTTTGAGAGACATATTCGCCGATGCAGTGGAAGAATGCATCTGAGTACCCCCTTTCTTGACCATCTACTCCCTATCCCGCTGTCGAAAGCGGGGATGTTTCGTCGCAGACGGGAAAAAGGGTGCGGCGCTCAAAGCTGCATGAGACTCTTCTCCGGTACGGCTCATGTAAGGTGTTTTGCAGGGTTGCTAGTGTTGCTCTCTCCTCTTATGGCACCTCTCTCTTCAGGGGGGGAGGAGAAAATACTTTTGTTTTCTTCCTCGGTGACGGTGCACGAAGACTCCTCCATTGAAGTGCGTGAGAAGATTACGGTGAACATTGAGGGGCAAAAGATTCAGCACGGCATTTTCCGCGACTTTCCCACAAAGTACAGGGATTCGGCGGGACGCATCGTATCAATCGGTTTTTCAGTAAAGAGCACCTCCCTCAGCGGCTGGGCAGTTCCGTACAGGGTACAAAATCCCCGCCCTCTGGATTGAGAGAGCGGGCACCTCCCTCAGCGGCTGGGCAGTTCCGTACAGGGTGGAGTCGCGATCTCATGGCGTGCGGGTCTACCTTGGCAGTTCGAGTACAAGGGCCCCTACCGGCCGGCAGACGTATACGCTGATCTACCGTGTTACCGGTGCGCTCGGTTTCTTTGACGAGCACGACGAACTCTACTGGAATGTCACCGGCAACGACTGGTCCTTCACCATCGACGAGGCGCGCTTTTCCCTCTCGCTCCCCAGCGGTACGGCGTACACGGGGGCTGACTTTTTTACCGGATGGCGAGGGGCGCGCGGAAAAGGTGCGCAGCTGCTGTCTGACGGCTCCGTTGTGACGACCGAACCGCTTTCTCCCGGCGAGGGGCTTACCGTTGTGTACGCATGGCCCAAAGGAATTGTCAGCCGGCCGCAGGAACCCCTTCTCTCTCAATTCTTCGCACGACATACTATCCATTTCCATGTCGCTTTGCCGCTTCTCCTCCTGTTTACCTACTTTCTGCTCTGGCTCCGCTGGGGAAAAGATCCGCCCATGCCCGTTGTCATTCCGCTTTTTTCCCCGTCTACGGGGAGAACGCCCGGGTTTCTTCGGTATGTGAGCAGAATGGGTATGGACGACACCTGCTTCAGCGCCGAAGTTTTGAATCTCGCTGTCAAAGGGTATATCACTATTAAGAAGCAGGAGCCTGAAAAGCCGTCCGAAAAAGAGTTCTACCTGTTACAACGAACGCAAAAACCCCCTCCAGAGATTCCTGGAGCCGAAAAACTTCTGCTTACCACCCTCTTTGGGGGGGAGCGCGAAGAGGTGGCGATCAAGCCCGAGAACAGCGCTACTCTCGCTAATGCGCGCGAACGTCTGACAAAACTGTTCAAAAAGAACGGAAGCGGGCTTTTTCTCAAAAATACCGGTATATGGCTCTGCGGTCTTCTTGTCCCCATTTTCGGCTTGCTGATGATGGGCGCAGGGGGGCAAGCGGAAATTGCCGTCGCATCAGCATTTCTTACTACGGCGTTTGCCGTGGTCTGCTATCTGGGCGCTTCCGATGTTATTGCTTCCGGAAAATTTCGTCGGTACAAGGGGAGCGATCTGCTGGCGTTCATCTTACGACGCTTCATTCCAGACTTTTTAACAAACCTGCTCGTTTTTGCTGTTATCGGAATCGTGTTCGTTGCAGTCATTGTGGGAGCGCTTTTCTTCTCAGGTTTGTGGGTGGTGGTTGTCATTTTCTTCAAACTGTGTGCCTGGATATTTTCCCTTCTTGCGTTGGCCCCTCTCTATGTTCCTCTGCTCTCTCTCGTGATGGCGGTAGTGATCGTCGTCTTTCACGAACTTATGACAATCCGGACGCCGGAGGGAAACCGCGTTCTTGCGGAGGCCGAAGGACTGATCCTCTACATGGGAACCGCCGAACGGCGTCGCCTTGAGATGCTCCATCCCCCCGAGGAAACACCCGAAGTTTTTGAAACGCTCTTTCCGTACGCCTTCGCGCTTGGTGTCGCGGAGACCTGGGCGCAGCGTTTCGACAGTATTCTCAGCGAGCAGGGGTATACGCCGGACTGGTGCGAAGGAGCAGACAGTCTGGTATACTTTTACAGCGGCACGGGCTTTTCCTCGGCATTGTCTTCAAGCGTTTCCGCAAGCAGAGGAGCCTCTTCATCGGGTGCTTCACGTTCATCGTCATCCTCGACGGGAAACTGGTTTTCGGGTTTCGGCGGCGGCGGTTTTTCCGGAGGAGGACGAGGTGGCGGTGGCGGTGGGGGCTGGTAAATGGCGTACTTTTCAACATCGCTTTTTTCCAGTGTGTCTGAACGTCAGGGAACACACGAGTTTACAGCTCATTCCTGTAAATCGTGGATCATCTCCACCCTATAGCTTCGATCTCTCCATACCCGTTTCAGCGGAGTCGGCAGGCGCACTGGTCACCTGCGGCGACGGTTCAGAGCAGCAAAGCGAGGGAGCGGTTTGCCACTTTCGGAGCAGAGGGGACACATAAGCGGAGGCTCCCACCCAAGGGCACACTGTAACGTGGAACAGTCCACTACAGTGAATCGAAATGTTACAAGGCACAAGGCACATAAAATTCGCATGTTTTTCGGTGCATATCCGTGATGAAGGGACGTGGAGAAGCGTATGTTTTTACCCTATGGACGGCAGTGGATTACCCCCGAGGATCGTCAGGAGATTGATGCGGTTCTTTCGGGAGACTGGCTTACTCAGGGCCCCAAGGTGGCCGAGTTCGAGGCCCTTGTAGCGGCCTATGCGGGGGTTCCCCACGGAGTGGCTTTTTCCAACGGCACTGCGGCGCTTCACGGAGCCATGCATGCCGCAGGAGTAGGGGCAGGGGAGTGGATTCTCACCTCTCCCCTTACCTTTGCCTCTACCGCCAACGGAGCCCTCTTTGCCGGGGGAGATGTGGTCTTCGGCGACATTCATCCCGAGACCCTCTGCCTTGATCCCGAAGAGGTTCAGGCAGTTCTTGAAAAGGTGGAAAAGCTCCCCCGGGCGGTGGTCCCCGTGAGCTATGCGGGGTACCCGGCTCCTCTGGAGGCGTACCGAAAGGTCATAGGCTCCCGGGATATCCTGCTTATTGAGGATGCCTGCCATGCCCTGGGGGGGGATCGGGGAGGTCGTAAGATCGGTTTTGAGGCTGACATGACAGTCTTGAGCTTCCATCCGGTGAAGCACATCACCACCGGGGAGGGTGGGATGGTACTCACGAGGAGCGAAGAACTTGCGAAATCGCTGCGTCTCTTCCGAACCCATGGAATTACGAAAGAGGAGGCGGATTTCCTCTATCCCTCTCATGGTCCCTGGTACTACGAGATGCAGGAGCTTGGATGGAACTACCGGCTTACGGATATGCAGTGTGCCCTGGGGATCAGCCAGATGCAACGGTTGGATTCCTTTGTTCAGCGCCGCCGGGAGATTGCGGAGCTTTATCAGGGGCTCTTTCTGGACATGGAAGAAGTTTTTTGCCCTCCCTCTTCTGAAGGGCATGCCTGGCACCTCTACACCCTCTGGGTAACGCCGGAAAAACGTCTCGGACTTTTTGAATATCTCCGAAGCAAGGAGATCGGAGTGCAGGTACACTATCTGCCGGTACACCTCCACCCCTACTATCGCAAACGCTACGGCCATGAAGAGGGAGATTTCCCCCGGGCAGAACGTTTTTACGGAGGCGAGATCTCTCTCCCTATGTTCCCCAGAATGACCGACGAGGACGTGCGGCGGGTTGTGGAGGAGGTGCGCCACGGCCTCCGGGGGCTTATCTAGCCAAAAGGAAAGCGGGAAAATCCCCTTGTATGCAGCAACCCTGAGAAAGAGTCTCGTGGATGCCAGGGGATTTTTTGTAGAAGCCCTTGGAGAAAAAATAGATCATCGGAGAAAAACCTAATCCTCAAGCTGATGGTATCCTATAACCTCGATATGCTTTTCCTGTACCAGTTCCTGGACAGCGGCTTCATCCTCGCAGGGGTATCGGCAGGCGAGACCGCAGCTTGTGGAGAGCCTTCGAGGAACCGGCACGATCTTTGCTCCAAGCCCTGCGGCGCGGCAAATTTTTTCGAAGCGCAGAGCCATATGGGTTGTGTCGAATGTGGCGATACAGTACATGGTATCATCCCTTCAAGTATGTCTTTTTCTTCTCGTGGCACCGAAAAATTGATAACCCGGACTTTCTGGAGCAAGGCGTCGCACAATACGTAATTATACCTGGACGGGCTTTTTTTGTAAGGGTACAATCACACTAAGATCTATAATTTCAAGGAGGTAGTGGTATGAGGCAGATGCAACGAAAAGTGGCTTTTTCTCTTGTTTTGGCAATGGTAATGACTCTTCTTGGCTCCGTGGCGGTTTCGGCGGAGTCGATGATCGGGGTTATTAACCCCCAGGCGATTCTTGCGAACCACCCTAAGTTCAGGGATACCCAGATGCTTATCCAGAAGGCGGTGGAACAGAAGCAGAACGAGGCAAAGCTTGCCATTGATGCCGAGAGTGATAACAACAAGAAGGCGCAGATCTTCCAGACGAAGCGGGAAGAGGCTGCCATGGAGGAGAAACGGCTTATGGATCCTCTCTTCAAGGATATTGACCTCGCCATTCGTACTGTGGCGAAAGCCAAGAAAATTGATATTGTTCTCGATAATACCGGGGTTTTCTACGGAGGCATTGATATCACCAACGATATCATCCAGCATCTTCAGAAGAACGCAGCAAAGTAGATCCGTCTTTTTCGAAATCCTCAACCAAACAGAAGGCCGACCCTATACAGAGGGTCGGCCTTCTGTTTGGTTTCTTTCCTGTTCAGATTTTTTGCAAGCAGGAAGAGTCAGGCTTTTTTTGCCGCAAAACCGTGTTTTGCCTTGCCTCCTCCGAGATAGGCCGCTTCCACCTCGGGATCGTGAAGCAGATCTGATGATTTCCCCTGCATCACAAGACGCCCCGTCTGAAGAACGTAGGTTCGGTTTGAAAGAAGAAGCGCCTGCCGTGCGTTCTGCTCAACAAGAAGAATGGTAAGCCCCTCTTGGTTGATTCGTTTCAGCTCCTTAAAGATATCCTTGATGATAATGGGAGCAAGCCCGAGAGAGGGTTCGTCGAGAAGAAGCACCCGTGGACGGGACATAAGGGCCCGGGCGATGGCGAGCATCTGCTGCTCTCCCCCCGAAAGGGTACCCGCATACTGGGCCTGCCGCTCCTCCAGCCGGGGGAAGAGCGTAAAGACCCATTCGAGATCATCGCGTATTTTACGACGGTCCTTTCGGGGAAAGGCCCCCATCATAAGATTTTCGTGTACCGTCAATGTGGCGAAGACCTTTCGCCCCTCGGGAGAGAGAGAAACCCCCTGGGCAACCACCTCAAAGCTCTTATTGGAGAGAGGCTTTCCCTCCACAAAAACCTTGCCGCTTTCGCGTTTTACGTCTGCCATAATGGCGTTCATCAGGGTGGATTTTCCTGCCCCGTTGGCACCGATGACGCTGACGATCTCCCCTTCGTAAACCTCGATGCTCACCCCGAGCAGAGCTTTAATGGCACCGTAGCTTACCTTGAGATCCTCCACCTGAAGAAGAGGTTTTTTCGATTCTGTCATTATTCCTCCACCTCCTCTCCGAGGTAGGCCTTGAGCACTTCCGGGTGCCCCTGAATATCATCGGGAGAACCTTCGGCGATAAGGGCTCCGAAGTTCATGCAGACGATGTGGGGGCAGATCTCCATAACCAGCTCCATATGATGTTCAATGACGAGAATCGTAAGATGGAAGTCCTTGTGGATAGCCTGGATAAGATCGTTCAGATCCAGAACTTCCTCGGGATTCATTCCCGCTGCAGGTTCATCAAGAAGAAGCAACTCCGGCTCCAGGGCCAGGGCCCGGGCGATCTCCAAACGGCGCTGATGCCCGTAGGGAAGGGTTCCCGCTCCGCGATTTGCCTCTTGTGCAAGCCCCACACGTTCGAGAAGGGCCATGCTTTCGGAGCGGATAGCCTTCTCCACCCGTCCCCACCTGCCCATGTGTGTAGCGGCCTCGATAAGAGTGTATTTATGGTGCTGCTGGCAGGCGGTCATGACGTTTTCAAGCACCGTGGAACCTTTGAAAAGCCGAAGGTTTTGGAAGGTTCGGGCAATGCCGCTGTTGATTACTTTGTGGGTGACCTGGTTGGTGATATCATTTCCCTTAAAAGCGATATGACCGGTCGAGACGGGATAAACCCCGGTGATAAGGTTAAAGATAGTGGTCTTTCCCGCTCCGTTAGGGCCGATGAGCCCCGCAAGCTCCCCTTTCTGGATGGCAAAGGACATGTCGTTTACCGCATGGACCCCGCCGAAAAATTTGTTAACACTTTCAAGCTCCAGTACAGGATGTTCTACTACTGCTGCTGCAGACATCGGCGGTTACCCCCTCTCACTCGTGGTTTTCGGTTTGCGTATATAGGAAGCGATCTTGCGGAAAAGCTTCATGTCGAATTCGTTCTGCCCCATGATACCTTCAGGACGAATCACCATAACCAACACGAGCACCAGTCCGTAGATAAGCATCCGATACTGCGAGATGGGGCGGAAAAGCTCCGTTACGAGGGTGATGATGGTGGTACCTAGAAGGCAACCGCTCATGGAACCCAGACCTCCGAAGACCACAACGGCGGTCATCTCGGTGGATTTCAGCATATCGAACATGATGGGCTGGATAAAGGAGATAAACCCTGCATAGAGCCCCCCCGCGATACCGCAGTAAAAGGCCGAAAGCGCAAGGCTGAAAGCGCGATAGCGGGCTGTGTGGAATCCCAGAAGGGATGCGGCGATATGATCATCGCGACAGGCCATAAAGGCCCGGCCTATACGCCCGTTAATGAGGTTGAAGGCGAAAAAGGCGAGCACCAGAAAGAACCCTAACGCCACAGGGAAGGTGGTGAAGGTGTCGATCCCGGGAATACCCCGAGCCCCGTTGGTTACAGACTGCCAGTTCTCGATAATGAGCCGGATGGACTCCGCAAGACCGATGGAGGCGATGGCGTAGTAGTCTCCAAAGAGCTTGAGGGTGGGAATGCCGATGAGATATCCCAGAATCATCGCAAGGATCCCCCCGAAAATAATGGCGGGGAGCCAATGAAAGCCGTAATCCAGAGTAAGAATGGCGGTGGTATAGGAGCCGATGGCGAGATACGCCGCATGGCCGAGAGTAAAAATCCCCGTAAATCCTGTAAGGAGGGATACCCCCATGGCGGCGATGCCGTTAATCATGAGGAGAATAAGAATACCTTCTGTATAGGCTGACATTCGCTCTCCCCCCTATACCTTTTCGCCCACGTTTTTACCGAAGAGACCGGTAGGGCGGATAACAAGAGTGACCACGAGGAGAGAAAACACCACAAGATCCCGAAGCTGGCTGGAGAGGAAGCCCGCAGTAAGCATCTCCGAAAGCCCCAGAATGAGGCTTCCCACCACAGCCCCGGGAAGAGAACCAAGCCCCCCGATAACAGCGGCTACAAAGGCCTTGATGGTGATCATCCCGAGCTGGGGATAAAGGGTGTAGCGTACCGAGAGGAAGATGCCTCCCACCGCTGCGAGAAGTCCCGAGACGAAGAATACGAGAGAGATCAGCCGTGCCACGTTTACCCCCATAAGCCCCGCAATACGGAGATTATAGGCGGCGGCACGAATGGCAAGACCCCACTTGGTTTTGGTAAGAAAGATCTGGAGTCCCCCCAGAAAGACCACCGCAGTGACAAGGGAGATGATATCGAAAGCGCTTGTGGTAGCGAGACCAAAGACATTCACCGGGTTTGTCGGAATTACCGGAGGAAGAGCGCGGAAACGTCCCCCCGCGATGACCACGAAGATGTTTTCTATGACGATACTCATACCCATGGACGCGATGAGAAGATAGAGAGTAACGGATGTGCGTTCCCTGATGGGTTTATAGGCAAGCCTTTCTGTGGCGATGGCGGCAAAGCCGGCTCCCACGAGAGAAAAGGCCCCCGCCAACCAAATGTTCATGCCCAGAGTGTTCAGGGCGAAATAGCAGAGATATCCTCCTACAACGAGAAAACCTCCGTGAGCGAAATTGGAGAAGAGAAGAATGGAGTAGACCAGCGAATATCCTACAGCGATGAGCGCGTATACCGAGCCCAGAGAAAGGCCGTTAATGACCTGCTGTAAAAGGGTTCCCAAAGGTTAGCACCTCATTTCAGATCTTTGACGGTAACAGGTAATAGTCAGGGAAAACAGAGTTAAGCCAGACATAGAAAAAATGGCGGGCACCGGGACGTGCCCGCCATTTTTTACAGAAAACACCTCCGGGCATTCGCTTCAACAAAGCGCAGAGGCCGAAAAAACGTACAACGCAGTGTTATGTAGAGGATCCTAGGGTTTGATTTTCTTAAAGAACTTGCTCTCCCCACCCTCACAGATGAGAACGATGCCGTCTTTGTCCTTAGGATTGTGGAACTCGTCCATGGTGATAACCGCATGGTGAAGCTGTACGCCGTCAGAAGCAGACAGAGCCTTGGCGATGCTTTCGGAATCGAGATTCTCGGCCCGCTCCATGGCATCAAAGAGGAGGTACATGGCATCGTAACCAAGAATGCCGTTCACGAACTCTTTGCACTCGTCGTTGTACTTCGCCTGATAGTCCGCAAAGAACTGGGCCATGGCAGGATCTTCCTTGGCGACATGGTTGATCCAGTAGGAACCCTCAAGGGATTCTCCGGCGATCTCCCACATGAACTCGCCGTAGCCGTCACCGCCGATAAAGACGACTCTGTCCATGCCAAGCTCCCGAGCCTGCTTAATAATGAGAGCGCATTCTTTACCCATGTTGGGAAGTACCAGCACGTCAGGATCGGTCTCGCGGATTTTGGTGAGCTGGGCCCGGAAGTCCACGTCCTGACCACCCTTAAAGGCTTCGTCCGCTACGATCTCCCCGCCGTATTCCTTGAAACTCTCCATGAAGAACTCCCGGAGCCCCTGAGAGTAGTCGCTGGCGATGTCATAAAGAATGGCAGCGGTCTTCTTCCCAAGCTCCTCAGAGGCAAAGTTGGCGATGAGCTTTCCCTGGTAGGGATCGGTGAAGCATACCCGGAAGGAGTAAGGGCGTACGTTCCCTTTGCGATCTACCGTTACTGCGGGGTTGGTGGAGACGGTGCCGATCTGAGGGACTCCGGCGTTGTTTACCAGGGCTGCAGTAGCGATGTTGATGCCGCTGGAGTTTGCTCCCACGATGGCGAGAACCTTATCTTCGTTGATGAGACGACGAACAGCATTCACCGCATCTTCCTGACGTCCCCGGAAGTCGTAGACCACCAGCTCTACGGGAAGTCCCTTAATGCCGCCCTTGGCATTGATCTCGTCCACTGCAAGTTCAGCAGTGCGCTGTTCCGTCTGTCCGTAGGCCGCCCAATCTCCCGTAAGGGCTGCAATATAACCAACCTTCACGGTATCCGCTGCAAAAGCTACCGAGCTGAAACTTACCATCAACGCTGTTGCCAGAAGAAAGAGAACACACTTACGCAAAAAAACCACCTCCATAAAAGATATGTAACACTGCTAAATTCTACCAGAAATATCAGATAGATCATATAGGCGCGAAATGTCTCAATTCTTTATGCAAGTCCCTCGCATGGAGGTTCATTATTTTCCATGCAATCAACCGGCTAAGCAAAAAGGTTTCACTTGTTGTGTGGAAAGAAAGATTTTGGGCATCTTTGCCGGACATCTCTACGAAGTCCTGTTACAATATCGGGAGAAATCTGGAGAAAAATCCTTATGCTCGGAGGAAAGTGCTATGGCAGAGATACGTACGTGGATTGTGGAGCAGCTCGAATTTCCCGAAGACTGCAACGTTGTTCTGGGACAGAGTCACTTTATCAAGACTGTGGAGGATCTTTACGAAGCCCTGGTGACATCCTCCCCTGCCCTGGAGTTTGGCATCGCCTTCTGTGAAGCCTCGGGGCCGTGCCTTATACGCCATGATGGCAATAAAGAAGATCTTGTCCAGATGGCGGTGAAGAACGCCGAAAAGGTTTCCGCGGGACACTTTTTTATCGTGGTCCTGCGTAAGGGGTACCCTATCAATGTTATGGATCGCATCAAGGGTGTTCAGGAAGTCTGCCGAATCTTTGCAGCCACCGCCAACCCCCTTCAGGTACTCATCGCCGAGACTGATCAGGGGCGTGGGGTGGTTGGTGTGGTGGATGGCTTTTCCAGCAAAGGCGTGGAAAATTCTCAAGATATAGAGGAAAGAAAAAATCTGCTTCGGAACATTATTGGCTATAAGCGCTGAATTCCGAAAAACCCCTCAAAAAAAATCACAAGAAGGGTTGACGGGAACCGCCATAGGTGATATTATCCCCCCTGCGCCTGACAGAGCGCCGGTAACAAACAGGTAACAGCGGCGGCAGTAAAGAAGTCGGAGCGCACAACCAAGCACCTTGACAAAGTGAATATGTGCGAAAAGATTCTAGCCTTCGGGCTGAAATTGAGCGCAAGCAAAAACCAGTGATTTTCAAAAAAGCAACAAACAGCAGTACTCAAAGAATCAGGCAGACGAGATCTGTAGGATCTTTGTAATAGAAGAATTCTATGGAGAGTTTGATCCTGGCTCAGGACGAACGCTGGCGGCGTGC
>CAZIFL010000043.1:0-26714 GCA_964539095.1 uncultured Synergistaceae bacterium | reverse complement strand
CCTCCGGACACACAAGCTCCGGCTCCTGCGGCTCATGTAGGCTCATAATATAAGCGGGAAAGACCCACTAGTGTACCGATTCTTTCCCGAGGAGCCGGATACGCTCCAGCCCCTCAAGAGCCTCTTCGTTATCCGGCGCCAGAAGGAGCACCTCTTCGTAGAGATCACGGGCGGCCTCATGTTTCCCCTGATGGAACCGGGCATGAGCAAGGCCGAGAAGGGAATCCCGGAGAGACGGATCCATTTCTCGAACCCGCACAAAGGCCTCTTCTGCCTCTTCACAGCGCTCCAGCTCAAGAAGGGTCCACCCTAGGCCGTTCAGGGGATAGGGATCTCTGGGAGCGTGATAGACCCCCTGGCGAAAGGCCTCGAGAGCCTCTGCATAGAGTTCCTGATCGTAGAGAGACCATCCCAGACCGTTCCAGAGATCCCCATCTCCCTCGTCGAGGGCGAGCCCCCTCTCGAAGATCGCCTGAGCCATGGAAGGTTCTCCCCGCTCCAGAGTGCACCACCCCCACCCCCCCCAGGCTCGGGAAAACTGAGGATCTGCCAGCACCAGCGTTTCGAAGGCAGAGGCACCCTGTTCGTATTTTTCGAGGTCATAGTAAACCCAGCCGAGGCCGAGAAGGGCATCTTCGTTCCGAGAATCGAGCTGCAGAGCCTGGAGAAAGGAGAACTCCGCGTCCTCGTAGCGCTCAGAATCAAGATAGGTCCACCCCAACCCGGTAAGAGCGCTGAGAGATCGGGGGTCCTTTGCCAGGGCCTGGAGGAAAAGATCTTCCGCCAGAGAAAATCCCCCCTCGTCGTAATGGGCCCATCCGAGACGCGAGAGATCTTCGGAGGGAAAGTGAGAGACCTCTTCTCCCGAGGAAACTCCCAGGAATATGATCATCCCCAAAAAGAAGGCAAGCAGAAGGGCTCTCACACTGTTTTTGCTGTAACGTTGGAAGACTCTCACAAAACGCCTCCTTTCGCCGCTATTCCAGCACCATGCCGGGATCCGGGGAGAGATCCAGCGTTCCGCGACGCCCCCGCATATAGCCGTTATACCCTGCGGCGGCGATCATGGCAGCGTTATCCGTGCAGAGCGCCAGAGGAGGGAGATAGATCTCTCCTCCCCGAATCTCTGCGAGTTCCTGGCGAAGCCCCCGGTTTGCCGCCACCCCCCCGGAGACCGCCACCCGGGAGATGCGGGTCTGTCTCATGGCGAGCCGCACCTTTCCCGTGAGGGAGGCCACCGCAGCTTTTTGAAAGGAGGCGCAGATATCCTCTAGCGGAAGGGGAGAGATCCCCTCTTTTTTAAGAGCCTCAATCTTCCAGAGCACCGCCGTTTTAAGACCGCTAAAGCTGAAGGCAATCTCCGAACTGTTTCCCATGGGCACGGGAAGATCGAAGGCCTCGGGATTCCCCCGAGAGGCTAGAGCATCTACCTTGGGGCCTCCGGGATAGCCGAGATCCAGCATCTTGGCCACCTTGTCGTAGGCCTCTCCCGCCGCATCATCCCGGGTTCGCCCGAGAAGTTCGTAGGATCCATACTCCCGAACGAGATAGATCTCCGTATGTCCTCCGGAGACCACCAGATTGAGAAAGGGGGGCTCCAGTCGGGGATCGTGGAGCACATTGGCAAAGATATGCCCCTCCAGATGGTTCACCCCGAGAAGGGGGAGATCCCACCCCTGAGCAAGTCCCTTGGCGGACATAACCCCCACGAGAAGAGCCCCCATAAGACCGGGCCCCTGGGTAACGGCGATAAGATCAATCTCTTCTGCGGGGTTTGCAACACCCCCACGGCGGAAAAGCTCTTTAAGAAGGGGGAGAAAGCTCTCCTGATGCCTTCGAGAGGCCATCTCCGGGATGACACCTCCGTAAGGAGCGTGCTCCTCGATCTGACTCGCAAGAACCTCCGCCAGAATCTCCCGTCCCCCCCGAAGAAGACAGAGCCCCGTTTCATCGCAGCTCGTCTCAATGCCGAGAGTACAGAACGATTCGCGATCCCGGGTCAGCTGCCGCATCCCGAACACCCCGAGCAGGAACCCGATCCTGCACAGCCTTTCCTACGGCACCGCTCCCCCTCTTCATGAATGAGCACCTTTCCCCGGCACTCGGGACACTTCCCGAGGGGGCGCTCCGAGGAAAAGCGGGCACCGCAGGAGGCACAGCGGTATACATGCTGCTCCATCTTTTCACCTCCCAAGGCTCTCGCTAGAGATGCGCAAGAAGCCTCTATACTTTTCAGAGCGCTTCCAGAGAAGCCTCAGTCATTTTCGCAGACTCTCTCTTTCCTGAAATGGTTATGCAGAGAGGAGAGAACGCTTTTTGCCCGGACATCCTGCCCAGGTCTCCTGCTAGATGCCTCACCCCGAAGGAGCGCACTTCCCCTTACGCTGGGGCTCTCCTGCCTCGTGAACAAGAATCTTCCCCCGACACTCGGGACAGCTTTCACGGGGCTTCTCCGATTCAAAGCTGTGGCCGCAGGTAATGCAACGGTATACGTGTTTGCCCATCTGCTTGTCCATCTGTGTCACCTCCCGGGAAATGTAAAAGTCGTTTCATAATCCCCATAGGCTATGGGGATATTTTTCGAGCCCCCCTTCGAAATCCCCACGGCAAAATCTCCATGGGCTCCGGAGGGAACCTCTCCGTAGAGGAAGAAGGCCTTATTGGTGAGAACATCCTTCCAGGTTACGGAATACTCCCCAAACCGAAGCTCTTCGGGAGAGAAATCCCAGGGGAGCAGCGCCTTGTACCGTACCACGAAGAGATCTTTTCCCTTGAGTTCGGGGCTGCCAAAGTACTGACACTCCTTGCGAAACCAATCCGGCACGCTTCCCCACCCCTCCTTGCGGGCCCGGTCGATGAGAGGCTTATCCACATAGATGAACTCCATCTGCCCCCGAGATCCGATCATGAGATCCCCCAGGGCCTCCCCCTCCACCCAGAGGTTTACACGACGCTCCGCAAGAAGGCCTTTGAAATCCTTGGGTGCCGCCGAAACGCTCCAGGGAAAAAAGCAGAATATCCCCAAAAGTACCGTACCAACAAAGGCTTTGTATATCTTTATCATCATGCCTCTTCCTTTTCTGCCACCAGCCGGGCACACTCTTCGGAGGAGAAGAGATAGGAGGTGTTACAGAAGCGACAGCAGAGTTCCTGGGCCTCTGGAGCGCCCTCTTCTTTCGAGAGGGCAGCCTTCATCAGGGATACCGCAAGCTCCCGGGAACAGTTGCAGGAAAAGGAAAAATCATTTTTCCCAAGCCACTCCACCTTCCATCTCCCCGCCACCGCCTGAAGAAGCTCTTCCGGATCGCGATACTTCTCCGCCAGAGAGCTTACGGGGGGGAGA
The DNA here is from genome assembly GCA_964539095.1 of uncultured Synergistaceae bacterium. GTDB lineage: Bacteria > Synergistota > Synergistia > Synergistales > Aminiphilaceae > DAIPKP01. The sequence continues at coordinate 23,371 of CAZIFL010000043.1, read as the reverse complement.
CCCCGAAGCACCTCCTCAAGCTCTCCGATGAAGGACTCCTCCGCATCCGGAAAGAGCTGGATCATGTACCCTCCGGCACCCCGCACGGTCTCGCCATCGAGGAGCACCCCGAGCCCCACTGCCGAGGGGATCTGTTCGGACTGCACGTAGTAGGTGGCGAGATCCTCCCCTACCTCCCCCGTAGCGAGAGGAAGGGAGGTCTGCACGGGCTCCTTCATGCGGATATCCTTCACCACCGTGAGAAGCCCGGGGATACCGATCCCTCCGGAGACATCCAGCTTCCCCCTCTCGTTCAGCGGAAGCTCCGCCCTGGGGTTTCCCACGTACCCCCGAAGGCCTCCCTCCATATCAGCATCCGCCACAACGCCTCTGAGAGGCCCCTTCCCATCCATGCGGAGCATAATCCGGGTTCCCTTGATCTTCTGATCCGCCGCCATCATCATGGCCCCCATGGAGAGGCGCCCCAGGGCTGCCCCCGCAAGCCGAGAGAGGGAATGCACCTCCCGAAGCCGCTGCACAAGGGGGGTAGCCTGAACCACAAAGGCCCGGGCCTGCCCCTCCGCAAGAACCGCCCGATGCACCGAAGCCTCGGGAATCGGGGGGTGTTCGTTATTCTGTTCCATCATGGCGTTCTCCTTTCCGCGTTACCGCCTGTCGTATCCACTGCCATTCACGGGTTCCCACATAGCGGGTGCTGAAGGCATATAAAAGCACTCCCAAGATAAAGACCCCCGCGAACCAGAATCCCCGGAGGGCAAAACTTTCCGTCACCGGATAGGGGAAAAGCACACCATACCCTCCCACCCCGGCAAAGAGCCAGCAGAGCCCCGTTCCTATCCGAGCCAGCCAGGCAAGAGGAAAAAGAGGCTCTCCGGAAGGCATCTCTCTCCGAAGAAGCCCATACCCCACCAATGCCGCCGCAGTAAAGGAGATAGAGGCGGAGAGGGCAAGCCCACGGAAGGAGAGCAGTCGCATGAGAAATAGCGAGCAGGCCAAATGGGTTCCCACACTGGTGAGGGTGACCATCACCGCTTTTTTGGCATACCCCCGGGCGTAGAGCCCCCGAAGGACAATGGTGTTACAGGCCATCCCCGGAAGCCCCAGAGCGTAGCAGGCGAGAGCACCGCTGGTAGCCTTCCACGCCCAGGGGGAGAAGGCTCCTCGATAGAAGAGCAGGTGCACCATGGGATCCGCCAGAAGAAGCATCCCCGCCGTCACGGGAAGCACCACGAAGCAGGCGAAGCGCACCGCATCCTGAAGAGCCGAAAGAAAGCTCACGTGATCCTCCGGTTCGATCTTGGAGAGCAGGGGGAGCACCGCCTGGGAGATGGCGATAACAAAAAGCCCCAGGGGGAGCTGTAATACCCGATCCGCGTAGTTGAGCACTGAAATGGCCCCTGGCTCCAGGTAGGAACCGAAAATTTTACTGATCACCGGCATGAGCTGATTGAGGGAGAGTCCCGCCGCATAGGGGAGAAAGAGTGTGAGCATTCTGCGAAGCTCAGGATCATTCCGCCGGGGAAGGGCTGGGGTGAGAGGCATGCCGAGCCGGAGAGTCCAAAACCACTGAAGACAGAGCTGGGAAACCCCTCCCAGAAGCACCCCCCACACAAGAATCCCCGGATCCCCTCCCCTCTGTGCAAACGAGAGAAGGACCGCGATAAAGACCACATTGCTCAAGGCGGGAGCTATGGCAGGGACAAAAAAACGATCCATGCTGTTGAGAACCCCCATAGCAAGAGCACCTGCGGAGACCAGGAGAAGAAAGGGGAAGAGACGGCGGGTAAGGGTTACGGCGGTGTGGAAGGAATCCCCCTCAAACCCCGGAGCCATAATACGCACCAGGACAGGCGAGCCCCAGATCCCCAGAAGCACCACCAGAACCCCCGCCCCGAGAAGTGCCGTAAGAGCCTGCCGGGCAAGGTGAAGGGCTCGCGGGCGTCCCTCCCGGGAGAGGACCCGGGAAAAAACGGGGATAAACGCCGCCGAAAGGGCCCCTTCTGCCAGAAGCTGCCGGGAGAGATTTGCCAGGGTATAGGCCACGTAAAAGGCATCAAGCTGACGGGTAGCTCCGAAAAAGGAGGCCACGAGGATCTCCCGGACAAGTCCGAGCACCCGACTGGCGCAGGTTCCAAACATCATAATCAAGGCGTGACGCACCATTCGAGCGCTTCTGCGGAGCATAGAACGCGTTCCTCCCGGTTACAATCTAGTGAATAATGGCCCTTAAAGGCAAGGCATGATGAGGCGTCAGAAAAGGGTGCATTTCGGCTAAAGAGTCGTGAGGGGAAGAATCTCCTCCCAGCGATCCTCTTCGATGAACCGCACCAGCTCTTCCACCCCCTGAGCTACGCTGGGGGAGAGTTCCATTCCTAGTTCCGTAGATTCGGGCTGGATACCGAGGCAAACCACCGGAAGGGTATCGAGAAAAGGCTCCAGAAGACGCTCCAGAGGGTATCCGTGGGTGGACCAGTTTTCCTGGGTCATCTCCTGGGGAGTAAAGCGCCGGAGGCTCCCCGGAGGAAGTCCCATATCCGAAGCGTCACAGATGAGAAGCCTTTCGGGGGGATTCCGCCGCAGAAGCCCGAGAAAGTTTTCCGGCTGGGTCTCGCAATTGCGGACCTCATAGGCTTCCCTTTCCCGGAGGCGTTCCTGAAGCAGCTCTGCCGCCCGAACCCCCGCCCCATCATCCCCATGAAGAGGATTTCCCATACCCCAGATCATGAGCGTTTTCTTCGAAGATCCTTGATCCATCAACACACATCCTTAAAATCTAATTTCAATTTTATTTATAAAAGATTTTGCCTTTGAAGTTACTAGCAACTAGCCACTGGCCACTAGCCACTAGCCACGAACTCCTCACCAGTTGAACCGCTCTCCCAGATAGAATTTCTTGGCCACATCGCTCTCCGCCACCACCTTTGGGGGGCCCTCCACCACTACCTGCCCCTGATGAATAATACAGGCCCTATCCGTGATGGCAAGGGTTTCTCGAACGTTGTGATCTGTAAGAAGAATGCCATATCCCTTTTTACGGAGTCGGCGGATGATCTGCTGTATTTCGTAAACCGCGATAGGGTCGATGCCACTGAAGGGCTCGTCAAGAAGGATAAATTCCGGAAGCCCCGCAAGACACCGGGCAATCTCCGCCCTTCGACGCTCCCCTCCACTGAGAGCATACCCCTTTACGTCGAGTACTCTCTGGAGCCCCAGCTCCTCCGCCAGGCTCTCGAAGATCTCGCGCTGTTCCTTTCGAGGATGCCCGTGCTCCTCCAGAACAAGCCAGAGGTTTTCTCGCACCGTGAGATCCCGGAAGATCGAAGCCTCCTGAGGAAGATAGCCCATGCCGAGCCGGGCCCGCTGGTACATGGGAAGATGGGTTACATCGGTGCCGTCAAAGTAGATTGTCCCCTCATCGGGGGCCACAAGCCCCAAAATCATGGAAAAGGTGGTGGTCTTTCCCGCACCGTTGGGGCCGAGAAGTCCCACGATCTCCCCCTGCCCCACAGTGAGGCGCACCGACGAGACTACCCGGCGGCGGCGGTAGGTTTTACAGAGTCCCCGGGCGGATATACGGCGTCCCATGCTTAATCCCCCACGGTGAAGACAAGCTGGGGTTGCCCCTTGGCCTCGATGACCCGAGTGTCCAGCCGGAGGACGAGGCTTTCCGCCTTCATGGTGCGGTCCCCCTGTTGCGCGTAGGCCCCGCCCGAGACTACCAGGGTTCCCCGAGCGAGAGAGTAGACACACTTCTGTCCCGTAATCCGGATAGACGTTCCACGAGCCCCGAGGGTTTCCATAACGACCCCTCCTGAAGCGATAATCTCCACCACCTCATCCTTCTGGAGCTGCCCCTCAAGAACCGGGGCCTGGATGCGGACTCCCGCCCGGGCGTCCTCAAAACGCCGCATTTTCTTGACCCAGAACTGGTCACCCTTCCGGGTGGCGAGCCCCGCTTCGAAGTTCCGATCCCCCCAGGCCCCGTAAACATCCCCGCTGGCGGTGTAGTGGGGGATATCACCGAGCCTCCAGAGGATCTCGGAGGCCCGAAAAAGGTTCTCTCCCTGCCGGGCCTCCACCTTGCCGAAGGCCTCAATCCGGGAGGCCTCTCGGGGGTAGTAGAAAATTTTCTCGCAGGAGAAGCGTAATTCTCTCTCGGGCATCTCACATGTGACGGATCCCTCCAGCTCAAAGAAAGATCCGTCGCTCTTGCCACTGCCCCTGTCAGCGGTGAGAAGCGACTCCCCCCGGAGGATACGCACATCCCCCTCCACCGAAAAGGTGGCCTCTCCGGGCTCGTAACGCATGGTATCCGCCGAAAGACGCACCTTCTCCCCCCAGGCCGCCAGAGCAAGAACAAAGACAAGGAGAACAGCTCCTGTATACCGTATCCGCCATGTTCCCATGGTTTTTCCCTCCAAAAGAAAAGCTGGGGCTTCCAAGACAGTGAGCAACAGTTTGAGATCGAAAAACCATACCGGCCTTTTTGCCGCCGAATTGTGATTTTTCCCGCTCCACTATACACCAATCACTGCACAACGCCCCGGCTATTCTACCAGACCTTGGGATCTTCCTCCTAAAAAGTCCTCTTTGAAAAACGGGAAGATACAGATATCCGCCCATGGAGGGGATCCACGCAGGGAGGAAACCGAAAGAGGAACCTGCGAAAATCTGCGCCATGGGCGGATACGATCTGGCTTAGCTGTTGCCTGGCTCTGCTTGCAACCTGCTGTTTTTTTCTAGAGGAGCCCTCTCTCAAGAAGCGCCTCCCCGATCTGCACCGCGTTGAGGGCTGCCCCCTTGCGGAGGTTATCCCCCACCACCCAGAAGGAGAGGGTATTCGGAAAGTCCGGCTCGGAGCGGATTCTCCCTACCTGTACGGGATCGGTTCCCTCCACATGCCGCTGGAGAGGATAGCAATTTTCTCCGGGATTATCCGTCGCCACCACCCCCGGAGCAGCCGTTAGAAGTTCCCTAGCCTCTTGAGGGGAGAGATATTCTTCGAAGGTGGCGGTAACGGAGACGCCGTGCCCCCGGAAGACGGGGACACGCGTAGCGGTACAGGACACTCGAAGATCAGGAAGGTGCATGATTTTTCGGGATTCCCGCATCATCTTCCACTCCTCCTGGCTAATCCCCTCCTCATCAAAATCTCCGATATGAGGGAGCACGTTGAATCCAATGGGGTGCGGATAGATCCGGGGAGTCCAGGGAGCATTTTCCAGAACGCTCCGTGAAGATTTTTCCAGCTCTTGCAAAGCAGCGCTTCCGGTTCCCGCCACCGACTGGAAGGTAACCGCCGTAAAGCTCTGCAGCTTTGCCTTCCGGTGCAGCGGCGCCAAAGCTACCACTGTCTGAATGGTAGAGCAGTTGGGGTTTGCCACAATCCCCTTATGCCTTTCCAGATCCTCGGGATTGATCTCGGGGACCACCAGAGGCACCTCCTCAGCCATGCGCCAGGCGGAGCTGTTATCCACCACCACCGCCCCTGCCTGAGCCGCCACAGGGGCCCACTCGCGGGAGGGACCACCGCCTGCGGAAAAAAGCGCGAGGTTTACTCCTTTAAAGGCCTCTGCAGAAACTGCACGGACCTTCACACCCTCTCCTCGGAAGGAGAGAATCTTTCCTTCGGATCGGGGGGAGGCCAGGGGGACCAGTTCCTCCACGGGAAAATTCCGCTCCTGGAGGACTCGGAGCATCTCCTCCCCCACAAGCCCTGTGGCCCCAAAAACTGCCACCCGCATCAGCGTACTTCCTCCACAAATTTTTTATGCAGCGCCTTCACCGCCTCCGCCACCCGCAGCGCCTCCACCACACAGGTGATGCTGAGGGAGGTGGAGGAGATCATTTCGATGTTGATTCCCAGCTCCGCAAAGGCGGAGAACATCTGGGAGGGAACTTCAGGATGATTTCCGATACCTGCCCCCACCACGGAGACCCGAGCCACCTCGGTATCGAAGTTCACCCCCTGGGCCCCCACCTTCTCGACGTACTGCGTGGTAACTTCGATCGCCTTTCCGAGATCCTCCTTACGCACGAGAAAGGCGATGTCATTCATCCCCCCCCGCATGACGCTCTGGATGATCATCTCTGCAGCGATGCTGTTTTCCGCAAGCAGGCCAAAAAATCCCGCCGCCACCCCCGGTTTATCCGGGACCCCGAGCACCGCTATCTTCGCCACATTTGTATCCTGTGTTACCGAATGGACGTAGAGTTTTTCGTTCACGTTCTCCTGCATAACCCATGTTCCCTCCTCTTCCGTAAAGGACGATGCCACGTAAACCGGAACCCCGTAGCGGAAAGCCATCTCCACGCTTCGGGCCTGGAGCACCTTGGCACCCAAAGCGGCCATCTCCATGCATATTTCGTGGGAAACCCCCTTGAGCTTTCGGGCATTTTCCACCATTCGAGGGTCCGCCGTAAAAACCCCCTCCACATCGGTGTAAATATGGCATTCATCTGCCTCAAGAGCACACGCCAGGGCCACTGCGGAGAGATCCGAGCCACCTCTTCCCAGAGTAAGCACATCTCCATTGGGGGAAGCCGCTTGGAATCCTGCAATCACGGGGACTACGCCTTCTTCGAGATCCTCCTCCAGCAGAAAGGGCTGGAGGCGCTGGATACGCCCCTCCATGTGGTATCCTTCCGCAAGAATCCCCGCCTGGGGTCCCGTATAGGAGCGGGAAGGCACCCCCGCCGCCCGGAGGGCCATGGCTACCAGGGCGATAGTCTGTTGTTCACCCGTGGCGAGAAGCTGGTCGATCTCCCGGCGATCGGGAGCACCGAGCTGCCCCGCCATGTAAAGAAGCCCATCCGTAGTCTTCCCCATGGCAGAGACCACCACCGCCACCTGGCATCCTTTATGAACATAGGGGAGCACCCGGGCCGCCACGGCCTGAATACGCCCGATATCCGCCACCGAAGTTCCCCCGAACTTCATGACCATGCGTTTCATCGTCCCGACCCTTCCTCCACCAACGCTCCCCGAACATCAAGATGCAGCACGTAGAAACGGGATCGAACGCCGCTCTGGGAAAAGATACGGCACATCTGTTCCGCCGGGGGCTGGGGATTTCCCCGAACAAAGGCGAGCATGCTCGGGCCGGAGCCGCTGATGGCCATGCCGAGACATCCCGGCACCTGCCGAACCTCCCGGAGAATGCGCTCTCCTCCAGGGAAGAGCTTCGCCCGGAACTGCTGATGCAGCTTGTCCTCCATGGCCCAGGGAAGGTGTTCCCAGGCTCCCGTGGCCCAGGATGCCGCAAAGAGAGCCGCCCGGCTTACGTTAAAGACCGCATCTTCCAGCGAGACCTGTCGGGGGAGAGCCTCTCTGGCGGAGGCAGTGGCCACGTGAAATTCCGGTACCGCCACCACAATTTTCATATCGTGAGGAAAGGAGGTAAGCCGTACATGCCGCAGAGAGGAGCCATCCCAGCAGCTTACGACAAACCCTCCGATGCAGCAGGGAACCACGTTATCCGGATGCCCCTCAAGGCTGACCATAAGGGGGAGAAGCTCCTCCCGCGGCCGAGGACGCTCCCGAAGGGCGTTTGCCAGAAGCACCCCTCCCACTACAGCTCCGGCGGAACTTCCCAACCCCCGGCAGAGAGGCACCGCGTTCTGTGCCCGGAAAGCTATCCCCGGCGCCTCCTCCCCCCAGCTCTGAAAAGCCTTTTCGTAGGATTGGATCACCATATTCTCTCGGGGATTTTGTAATCCCTGGCTCCCCTCGCCGTAAACCTCCATGCGGTAGGTCCCGGAGGGGAGCTTTTCGAGAACGTCGTAAAAGTTGTAGAACGAGAGAGCCATTCCAAGGGTGTCGAACCCCGAACCGAGATTGGCAGTGGTAGCGGGAACACGGACTCTGAAGAGGTAGCTCATGGGGCAAGCACCTCCCTCAGTGCCTCCCAGGAGTTTTCCACCTCCCGAGGAGCAGAGACGTTCTGAAGTGCTGTGTCGGGATCTTTCAGGCCGTTACCGGTGAGCACCATGGCCACCCGGATCCCTGCGGGAAGATCCCCCCGCTCCTTCATCGCCACAAGACCCGCGAGAGGAGCACAGGAGGCAGGTTCCGCAAAGAGCCCCTCCCTGGAGGCGAGAAGCTTCTGGGCCTGGAGGATCTGCTCATCCGTAACGCTCTGAAAGGCCCCATGGGATTGCGCCACCGCATCCCGGGCCTTCTCGGCATTCACGGGGCGGCCGATGCGTATGGCAGTAGCCACCGTTTCGGGGTTATCGCAGGGAAGCCCCGTCACCAGCGGGGAGGCCCCTTCGGCCTGGAACCCCATCATCCGGGGGATCGAAGAGGTTCTTCCAAGCTCTGTATACCGTTTGTACCCCTGCCAGTAGGCGGTAATGTTCCCCGCGTTCCCCACGGGGATGGCGTGCCAGTCCGGAGGCGTTCCCAAATCTTCACAGATCTCCCAGGCCCCGGTGCGTTGTCCCCAGAGACGATAGGGGTTCACGGAGTTCACCATGGCGATGCCAAGATCCTCCGAAGCCTTTCGGGCAAGATCAAGAGCCTCGTCGAAGTTCCCCCGTATACCCAGCACTGTGGCGCCGTACATGAGGGCCTGGGCAAGCTTCCCCTGAGCCACCTTTCCCGCAGGAAGAAGCACGTAACAGGGAATTCCCGCACTCGCCGCATAGGCCGCCGCCGAGGCGCTGGTATTCCCGGTGGAGGCGCAGATAATCCCCCGGGCCCCCTCTTCAAGGGCCTTGGAGACCGCCAGCACCATCCCTCGATCTTTGAAGGATCCCGTGGGGTTCACCCCCTCGTACTTGGCGTAAAGGGTAATTCCCAGATCTTCCGAAAGATTGCCGCAAAAGATCAGGGGGGTTCCTCCCTCTCCACGATCAAGAAGGGGGGTTTTTTCCCCCACAGGCAGCAAGCTCGCATATCTTCGTAACATTCCCCGCATGTCATGCACCCCCTGAATATAGAGAAAGGGCTCCCCCGTCTTGAAGACGGGAAAGCCCGCGGTTCCACTTCAATTCCGGAAAAATCCGGCCCTTGTCTGCGCTGTTCGGGGCGCACCCCCGCACCTTGACCTTCCAAAAAGATGGAAGTTTTCAGTACCCGCTCCGGGGCGGTAATCCTGCTCTTTCCGAAGGCTCGGATCTCAGCGTGTTTCTCCGGCCTCTCTGTTACGGAAACTTGTAACAGGACAGTTCCCTTCCTCACGGCACTCCACATTGGAGGAAAATATACGAGGATCTTCGTAAATTGTCAAGAAAAGGATTGCCCAAAGAGGATAACTTTGTTAGAATTTGCCGTCAGCATAAGGTTCGCTGCAATCTGTGGGGAGGTAGGCAAAATGACACAATCCCAAAAAACAACGGAAGAGAAGTATATTCCCATGACTCGGGAGGGGTATGAGGAACTCAAGAATGAGCTGATCATACTCCGTACGGAAGGGCGCTCCGAGGTGGCCCGAAAGCTTGAGGAGGCTCGAGGGTTCGGAGATTTGAGCGAGAATGCGGAGTACCATGCGGCCAAGGAGGAACAGGCCCAGATGGAATCCCGGATTCACTGGCTCGACTCCCGGCTGAGTAAGGCAAAGATCCTGGATACCACCAACATGGACACCAGCAAGGTCTCCCTGGGAACTACCGTAACCTTTCTCGATATGGAGCGGCATAAGGAGTTTTGCTACACCATTGTGAGTTCCGAGGAATCGGATCCGAAAAAAGACCGTATCTCCTCATCAAGCCCCGTGGGACAGGCTCTTTTGGGGAAGGGGAGCGGCGAAGAGGTTCATGTCCGGGTTCCCAAGGGTTCCCGGTCTCTCAAGATCCTGAACATCTCCATCAAGTCGTAAGAGAAAATTCTCTACGAAGCCGTTTTCTACGGTTTGGACACCTTGTATGGCATTGCAGCGTTTTCTGCTGCAATGCCATACTCTTTTCAGAACTCCCGTATTCTCCAGGAACTCTGGACAATACGGGAGAGAAGCTCCGGAAAATCCCATCCCCTGGCGGCGGCTGCTTTAGGAACCAAGCTGGTGCCAGTCATCCCCGGAGCGGTATTCACCTCCAGAAAAAAGGGCTCTCCCTGAGGAGAGAGCCGCAGGTCCGTTCTGCTGTAAACCTGCGCCTGCACCGCCCTGTGCGCCGCCACGGCAGACCGGGCAATTTTTTGTGTTGTATCCTCGGGGAGAGGTGCCGGGGCAAGATATTCCGTAGCTCCTCTGGTATATTTGGAGTCATAGCTATAAAACCCCGATTTTGGCCGGATCTCCACGATGGGCATGCTCTCTGCCCCATCGCCCCCATCCCATACCGCCACAGTGAGTTCTCTGCCGGGAATGTACTCCTCCAGCAGAAGCCGGGGATCGAACTTGCGGGCATAGGCAACCGCCTCTTCAAGCTCTTCCGGAGAATGAACCACCGAAATCCCCACAGTACTACCACAGCTCTGGGGCTTTACCACAAGCCCCGGCCCCTGGAGTTTTTCCCGAATCCACAGCTTTTCTCGAAAAACTTCAGTATCCTCCCACTCGTACCACTCGGGTGTGGGGATCCCCTGATGCTCAAAGAGGAGCTTGGTCAGCCCCTTTTGCATGGCTATCATACACCCCTGAGGTCCTGTCCCTGTATAGGCCATACCGTGCATCTCCAGAAAGGCCTGAAAGGTTCCATCCTCGCCCCAGTCACCGTGAAGGGCGATAAAAACAAGGGTCTTGTCAGGCTCCTTGATGTGCTCAAGAATATCCACACCTCTTCGGAGAAGCACCTGTTCCGCCCTGTACCCCCCCTGGAGCAAACCCCGGGTCACCGCTTCGCCGCTCGCCAGGGAGACCTCTCTCTCAGGGCCATCTCCTCCCGAGGCAACGAGTATTTTTTCCGGCATATCTTTTCTCATTCGCTAACAATCCACCAATCCGATGTAACACGATTTTCTATTCTCCTCGAAAAGAGGCCCCTGGGCCTCTTTTCAGGCATTCCGGGGACCTCTCAAAAACAGGTCGGGGAGAAAGCACAAAAGCATATCTCTCCGAGGGAGCGTAGATGCTTTCTGAAACTACTGCCACGCCTTGGGAGACCCGGGGAGATCCTCGGGAACCTCCCCGGGAATTTCCACCTTTTCCTGACCGATAGCAAAGGGGGTTTCGGGAAAGGCCAGTATCGATATGCGCAACCCAGCCCAGTTATCGTCCTGATCTCCCCGATCATCCCGGTAGACGAGTTCCCACATCATACAGTCCGTCTCGTAGGAGACCCAATAGACCATCTCCCGAAGTTCCTTTTCCAGATTATCGTATCCCCCACGGACCGCCACCCCCCAGCCATTTTTCAGGGAGTAGCTCACCTTCTGATAGATATCTTCCCGCTCGTCAAATCGATCCCAGTTCATCGGCGATTCTCCCGAGACCCAGCGTCGGACGTACGACGTACGCATCTGGAGATCCCCCAGAGGCCAGGAGACTCCCAGGGTGGCCTCGGTGATTTTCTGGCTCTCCTCTTCTTTCGTGAGGGCACGATCCGCATCATAGGCGTAGTGCATGTACAGCCCCTTCCAGAAGGGGACAAAGGCACCTCGGGGATCTCCCTCTCCGTAAATCTCAAGGCCCAGGCCCCTACGGCTCGTATTCCATCCATCCTCTTCATACTCCCCCGCAGTACCGATAAGGCGCCACCAGCCTCCGCTGGCAGCATCGGTAAACCAGGGAGAGTAGACAAAAAACTCCGGATCCCGCCAGAGGGTTCCCCGGTAGGTCACCCCTGCACGCTTTTCGATCTCCACGTATTCTCTCTGGGTCCAGTTAAGCGTAGCCTTCCACTTGGCCCTGCTATAGTGAAAACCCCAGCGGGCACGCCAGGAAGCTTCCTCGGTCACTTCGTCGTACGTGTATTCCGACGTGACCGAGGCGAAGAGTCCGGGAGAAATTTCCTGGGTAAGGGTGGCAGACCCCTCAAGACCGATGTCGGACCAGTACATGATTCCCAGATCAAGCTCCCCCCGGTCCCAGGTAAGAGGGCCTTCAATTCCGACACCCACACCCTTGGCACTTTTATAGGCCAGGGAGGGAAAGAAGTTGGCACTCAACGCCTTGGATCCCCGGGGCCCGAGACGCACCACGTAATCGAAGGGATACTGAAAAAGCAGGGTCTCCCCAATGTACACCTTGGGGTTTTTGGCGATCACCCTCTGCCCGGGGACCACCACCACTTGTTTTGCCACGAGTCGGTAGTGGGGCTTCGCCTCCCGGCAGGTGGTGAGGGTAACCTCATCCCAGCGCGCTACCTCTTCCGCATCCGAGAGACCCCGGAGATGCTTGGGGGAGGCCCATTTCTCCTCCCGGGCCCTAGAGACCGGAACCACCTGAAGATCTCTTCCGGAGAGGCGAATCTCTCCTACCCGCCCCGAAGCCTGGTAGACCTTCCCCTCCTGGGTTGTCAGATCGTATTCGATCCGCTCTCCATGGAGCCGCCGATCCCCCCAGAGCATAGTCACCGGTTTCTGGGGAGAGCCATAGGCATTCACGAGATTCGTGGAGGTATCCACTTCCATGTACTCCGCAAAGAGCCTCATCCCTCCATAGCGGAGCTGCACGTTTCCCCGAGCCAGGGCAGAGTACCCCGCCTCATCGTAGACCACCTCATCCGCATCAAGAACGACCTTCTCCTGACCCCAGGAGGTTACCGGAAGAAGGAGCATGCTGAGAAGTCCCCCTAAAAAAAGGAGAACGAATAGTTTTACAAACTTTATTCTGGGAACTGCCATTCAAGCACCGCCTTCGTCCGGACTTCCACGGTCCGATCCTGATGAAGTACCGCGGACTCCCCTCGGGCAACCCCCTGATCCGAGGAGAGAACAAATCCCCCTTCAAGGAGCAGTGTCCGGGAGCCCTCCTCCCAGTGCCCCTGAGAGGCGGCCACTTCGAAGGTTCCCCGTTCGTCCCCCCAGAGACTTCCATGAAAGTTCTCAAGGATTGCCAGGGCGTTATCAAGATCCACGGTCCCTCTTTCAGCAAAGAAGGAGGCTCCCCTCCCCCGGGGCCCCTCCATGCGAAGATCCAGGGAGTATCCCCGCAGAAGATCCCTTTCCTTTTCGAGAAGAGGGGCCTCCACAACCCAGGCATCTTCAGAGAGAACTTTGTGTATCCGGGTATTGTACATCCGGATGGGGATCTCCTTTTCGGGATCCCGGCCGGGGATGATGGATATGACCTGACGTATGTCCCAGGCCATGAGAAGGACCATCCCTCCTACAGCTCCCAGGAGGAGCAAGCCAAAAAAACATCCTTTACCACGCAATGTACCAGGCCCCCCTTTCGAGGACAAGCCGAAGCACCTTGCTCCGGAGCACCCTCATGACCAGCATCTTTTGAGGAGCCACCACCTTTACCGTATTTTCCCCCTCCCACTTAAGGGTATAGGGATTTTTCAGGGCGAAACGGAACTGATCCTCTAACACCATTTCGGTAAAGGCCTCCCGAGAGAGGTTTTCGCGGCTCTTAAGGGAGAGCATCTCGTACATGGAGTCTCCATTCCCCTCCCCCCAGGCCTTTAGAAAAGCCTCCACACGCCGTACCCGATTGATCGGAAGAGGAAGCTCTTTTCCCTCGGAATCCGGCGAGGACCCCTGAGATTTTTTCTCCCAATCCTCTGGAAGAGGAGCAGGAACTTCTGAGACAAGAGAGGCCAGCTCTTCCGGGGATTCTTCCTTCAGGAGATCCGTCTGAAAAAGTTCAGGGGATGGGGTAAAAGGAGGAGTCGATCCTGACGGCAGAACAAGATACGCGGGAGGCTTATTCGGATCTTCCGTGGGGATCGGTACCGGAGTTGGTTGAGGCTTCGGCGCTTGAGAAGGAACCCGGGGAGGCTCTTGTGAGGAATTCTGGGAGGTCTCGGGGAGAGACGTTTTCTCCGGGAGCCGCACAACGAGAAGATGCTCTTCCTCCGAGGAGGCTCTGGAATCCTTCGGGGCCATGCCGGAAAAGGCAAAGTTGCGGGGGCCTCCCGGGGCCATTCCTTGAATCTGAATGGAAAAGGGCTCTTCCTGCGGCGGAAAGAAGACAAAGCCCTGTACAATTCCTGTAAGGGGGCCGTCGAGATTTTCCGCATACGAAAGAGGAACCACCGGAGAATTCGAGGCGTTCACCAGCGCGATATGGTCGGAAAAGGGGGAAAAGCGCAGGGGGAGATCCCCGAAGACGTAGAAGGTCACCAATACAGGTTGCGTCTCACGAAGCCGCAGATCCCGCTGGAAAGATGCCTTATAGGCTCTCTTCTCTTCATCGGAGAAGCCCTCTTCCAGCGCCCGAAGGTCCACCCAGGGATCGACAAGACTCTCCGGATAGGCCACCATCCAGACGATACAGTCCTTCCCCCAGGAGAAGGCCGTATGACCGTTGAGGATGCTCTCCACCTCGGCATAGAGGGCCTCCCGGTTTCCCTGGGGAGCCCCCGAAGCTACACCGAAAAGGAGAAAAAGAAGGAGGATTACCCAAAACCCCCTTCTTTTTCGAAAAAAGACAGACCCTCTCACCGCAAACTCCCTAAAAACCATTACAGACCGACGTCAATAATGGCGGAAACGCCCACTCCCTGGACTCGGCGGAAACTCTGCACGGGGTTTGCGGAATCCACAGGAACGAGAATACGTACCCGCATGGAGCGGAAACTCGCTTCGATCTGGGCCACCGCCTTGGTGTTGTTCACCGCTGCGGAAGGTCCCGTAATCTGGGCCGCTCCAATATGGGTTCCCTGACCGAGAGAGACGATCGGCACTACCGCAGTAGAGCCATCGGCCTTAACCCCCTTGTTGAAGGTAATGGTGTTGATAAAATCGTTAAGAGGCCCTGCAATGGCGCTGATAGCATAACCTCCCGCCACAACCCCCACCACATCTCCCAGAATGTCCTTAAGATCCAGTGCCAAGGCGGGCGTTCCGGAAAAGAGCATACCCCCCAAAAGGATCAGGGCGACACAACGCTTAGAGAAATTTCTCATTGGGATTCCTCCTTTTTGCTTTCCGGGGATGACTTCCCTCCGGAAGATTCACCGTTTGCAGGAGCTTCGTCCTTTCGAGAGAGAAGCCCCTGAAGCTCAAGAGGGACAGGGAAGATATGTATCGACTCCTCTCCCAGCGTCTCCAGAAAAAAAAGGCTTCCTTCGGGAACTTCCTTGCCGTCACCCCGGATGAAGAACCCCCCCGCCAGACCGAGAGGGCCAAAGGCTACGAGCCCCGCAAAGCTTGCTCCGGCAGCAGCTACCGTTGCGGGATCCGCCTTGGCAGCTTTCTGAGCATTTTCGCCGACGCCTATGGCAACATCCTCCGGTCCCAGAGGGTAGAGAGCCTTGAAGGAGAGATTGATCTCCGAGGGGCGTCCGAAACTTCTCGGGGGCTTCACTTCAAGGACGGTAGTCTCCACAAGGCTTCCTCGTGGAGCGATGAGGGATGTGCCGAGAACAAAATCTTCGTGAAGAGCCACCTTCACAGTGTGCCCCGGCTGTACCGAGGAGGGACGAAGGGTCTCCTGAAGTTCCACCTTCATGACGGTACCCTGAGGAAGGGAGACCTCCTCCCACACGATATCGTTTCCGAGAAGCACGCTGGCCATCCGCTCGAGACGCATGGCCAGAGGACCATCGGGACTGCTGGCCCCCTCGACACGTTCTTCCAGAGCGGCAATTCTTTTCGTGGCTGCCCTGCGAGGAAAGACCTTCTGTTCCACTGCCCATTCGAGGATGCCAAGCTTGAAGAGGAAGGAGGGACGCCCCTGAGTGCCCTTTTCCATAAAGTTGATGAGGGCGCTCTGGCGCTCCGCAATACTTCCCGGAAGCTCCCGTCCGAAGAGATCCCGCTCCACCGATTCAAGGCGCTGCAGAAGCCCCCCAGTACGCTCCTCTCCGTAGGTAATTTTCTCCACCTTTCCGAGAATCTGGAAGGTGCTCGGCTCCTCCTGAGCAAAGGCTCCCCAGGCGAGAAGCAGGAGGAAGAGCCCCCCCATACAGCATGTGACAAATTTATTCGCCTTCACATAAAATCCTCCCTTCGCAGTAATGGGTTTCTGGAACGCATTCTATCACGCAGAGAGAAGGTGCACGAAGGTACAGGAGTCACCTTGAGAAACCTTCTTCTGGTGCATTACCTCCCCTTCAGCAGAGCGGCCCCCACAAAATCCCGAAAGAGGGGGTGAGGACGCACAGGGCGGGACTTGAGTTCAGGATGGAACTGCACACCTACGAACCAGGGATGCCCTTCAAGCTCCACGATCTCGACCAAATTTCTTTCCGTGCAGGCCCCGGCTATCCGGAGCCCCTTTTCTTCGAGCTGCTCCCGGTATTCGTTGTTAAATTCGTAACGGTGGCGATGCCGCTCTCCGATCTGTTCGGTTCCGTAAGCCCGAGAGACCGCCGTTCCCTCCACGAGGGTACAGGGGTACTCTCCGAGACGCATAGTACCTCCGAGAGCTGCAAGGTTTTTCTGCTCCTCCATGAGGTGAATCACCGGATTGGGAGAACCCGGATCGAACTCTGTGCTGTGCGCTCCCACAAGACCGCAGACATGACGGGCAAAATCGACCACCGCCATGTGCATTCCCAAGCAGAGTCCGAGATAGGGAATCCCCTTCTCCCGGGCATAACGCGCGGCGGCAATCTTTCCCTCACTCCCCCGGATACCGAAACCTCCGGGGACAAGAATCCCCTGCACGCCTTCGAGGAGGGCCGCAGCTCCGACCTTCTCTACATCCTCGGCCTCCACATGGCGGATCCTCACATCCACGTTGTGAGAAACACCTCCGTGATGCAGAGCCTCCACCACACTGAGATAGGCATCCTTATGGCTCACGTATTTTCCCACCATGGCAATCTCTACGTACCCCTCGGGGTTGAGGGTTCTGTGAATGTACGTCTCCCAATCCTGCAGATCGGGTTCCCGATCCTCGGGGATTCCGAGGCTCCGCAGTACCCGTCCATCGACCCCCTGCCGATGGAGCATGAGAGGAACCTGGTAGATGCTTGAGGCATCCTGACACTCTACCACGGACTCCACCTCCACGCTGCAGAAGAGAGCGATCTTCTCCCGGATTCCCTCTTCCAGAGGGTATTGGCTCCGGCATACGATGAGATCCGGCTGAATGCCGATGCGCCGCAGCTCGTTCACGCTGTGCTGGGTGGGCTTGGTCTTCATCTCACCCGCAGCGGCGATGTAGGGGACCAGCGTTACGTGGCAGTAGAGAATATTCTTGCGCCCCACACGGGAAGAGAACTGTCGGATGGCCTCAAGAAAGGGGAGCCCTTCGATATCCCCCACGGTGCCGCCGATTTCGGCGATCACCATGTCGTTCTTCTCCGCCACCCGGAGGATGTCATCCTGAATCTGCCGCGTTACGTGAGGAATAACCTGCACCGTAGCACCGAGATATTTGCCCTCCCGTTCCTTGGCAATCACCGAGGAGTAGATCTTTCCCGTGGTGACACTGTTGTACGAGGAGAGGGATTCGTCGATAAAGCGCTCATAGTGCCCAAGATCGAGATCTGTCTCCGCCCCGTCGTCGGTAACAAAAACCTCCCCATGCTGAAAAGGGCTCATGGTACCCGCATCTACATTGATATACGGATCCAGCTTGATGATGGAAACCCGGAAACCTCGCCGCTTCAAGAGAACTCCGAGAGATGCGGCTGTAATTCCTTTGCCTAGAGACGATACAACTCCACCGGTAATGAAGACAAACTTTGCCACAATCCTAGACCTCCTCAGATCCGTGCCCCTATCACAGGTAGGGGCCGGAGAAAGCCACACCTTCCCCCGGCCCTTGTAATGATACCACGCAAAGCTCTTCTTTCCCCTTACGAAAGGTCTTTGAAAAGCAACCCTTTTGTTCCGAAAATGTCTGTAAACTAGCGCAAAACGTTCCTCGGATTGACGGGCTTGTTATTATAACGAACCTCGAAGTGCAGATGGGTACCTGTCGCTCTTCCGCTGGCACCGCACCGGGCGATTTGCTGCCCCGCATTCACTCTTTGTCCGTTGCGGACGAGAAGCCGATCAGCATGCGCATAGAGGGTTGTATAGCCTCCTCCGTGATTCAGCACAACTACCCGGCCGTACCCCGCCATCCACCCCGCATAGGAGACCACGCCCTCCTTGGCGGCGGCGATAGGCGTTCCGCGGGAACCTCGAATGTCAATCCCCGTATGGAAATCCCGACGTTTGGTGAAGGGGTCCTGACGCCATCCGAAGGGGCTTGAGATATTCCCCCGCATGGGCCAGCGGAAACCCTGGGTAGTCGCACCGGAGCCGGAAGAGCCTCCCGAGACACCCCGAATCTGCTGCACCACGGTGATGGGCTTTGCTCCGGGGAGAAAGAGCGAAGCCCCCTCCTGGAGCGTGCTTGACGCGGTGAGGTTGTTGGCAGCCAGGATGGCCTCCACATAGATACCAAACTTTTTGGCGATCTTGTCGAAACTATCTCCCTTTTTGACCTCATAAAGAATGCCGTCCTGATTGGGTATACGGAGGGTAGTGCCCGGCTTGAGATGATCCGGATCTTTGAGGGAGTTGCATCCGAAGAGGGTGTTGATATCCAAGTTGTATTTGGAGGCGATAGACCAGAGGCTGTCTCCGTTTTTTACTATGTAGCTGGAAAGAGCAAAGGGATCCGCCTGTTTGCGCTCCTTCTCGGCCTCGGCCTTCAGTCTTGCCAGCTCCGCCACCACAGAAGCCTTGTGCTCCTCTCCGCGGGGAACGAGGATCTCCGTTCCGAGAGAGAGACGATGGGGATTTTTAAGGGCATTGGACTCCTGGATAAGAGCCATGGAGACCCCATACTTTTCAGCGATTCCCGTCAGAGTATCCCCCTGCACAACCTTGTGGGACCACCAGTGAAGACTCTCTTCTCTCCCTGTTCCAGCCTCCACCACGGTGGTTTCGTCAAAGAGAGGCTCTACGATAAGCTCCTCGGTAAGAAAAAAGGGGCTCTCCTGCTGTACCGGCCCTACGCCTTCAATACCCGAGGGGAGCATATCCGCCTCGGCGATGGGAAGGATATCGACATACATCATGCCTTCTCCCATCATCCCAGACCCTGCGAGGTACCAGAAAGATTCGGATATAAACCCCCGCTCTTCCGATCTGCGTACGGCTCCTGTACTTGATAAGGCGATAACACTCAATAGAATGAGAAAAAAAAGCCTCAAGCCTATTCGGCTTCCTCGTCGCTCTCCGCTGCTGCACGTTTTTTTACGGAACCCAGACACACCGTCTCCCTCCCCTATACACAATTTCGTTTCCCCATTATACGCAAAAAACGGGCTTTCAAACAATAAAAAAGAGATTTTCTACGAAACTCTTTTGATGGTTTCCAGAAAATCGTCATTCGATTTCGTGTTTCGCACCTTGCCAATAATGAGATTGAGGGCCTCCGCTTCGTCCACCGAAGTGATGCGGCGACGCAGGGTCCAGATCTTATGGAGATCTTCTTCGTTGATAAGAAGCTCCTCGCGCCTCGTGCCGGAACGGGCGATATCAATGGCAGGGAAGACCCGCTGTTCCGAGAGCTTCCGTGAGAGATGGACCTCCATGTTCCCGGTCCCCTTGAACTCTTCGTAGATAACCTCGTCCATGCGGCTCCCCGTATCCACCAGGGCAGTCCCTACGATGGTAAGGCTCCCTCCGCCCTCGATGTTTCGAGCAGCTCCGAAGAAGCGTTTGGGAAAGTAAAGGCCCGCAGGATCCATACCCCCCGAGAGAGTACGCCCCGAGGGGGGCACCGTAAGATTGGAGGCTCGGGCAAGTCGGGTGATGGAGTCGAGAAGGAGCACCACATCCTTACCCGCCTCCACGAGACGCTTGGCCTTCTCCAGGGTAAGCGCCGCCACGCGCATGTGCTCTTCTGCGGGACGGTCAAAGGTAGAGGCCACGATTTCCCCCTGGGTGGCACGGGAAAAATCCGTCACCTCTTCAGGACGTTCGTCGATAAGCAAAACAATGAGAATAATTTCGGGATTGTTGGCAATGACGGCATTGGCAATCTGTTTGAGGAGGGTGGTCTTTCCTGCTTTAGGGGGCGAGACCAGAAGGGCCCGCTGCCCTTTTCCTATGGGGGAAAAGAGATCCACCAGTCGAGGGGCGATGAGTTTGGGGTCCGTTTCAAGCCTGAGCTGTTCCTCTGGAAAGATCGGCACAAGCTGTTCGAAATTCGGCCTTCGCCGGGAACGCTCGGGGTCAGCAAAGTTCACTAACTCTACCCGAAGAAGAGCCTCGTAGTGCTCCTGCTCCTTGGGAGCCCGGATAACCCCCCACACCACATCACCGTTTCTCAGGCCGAAACGGCGGATCTGCGAGGCGGAGACGTAGATATCCGAATCGCTGGGGAGAAGACCGTCAGGACGGAGAAAGCCATATCCCTCTCCGAGAATCTCCAGGGTTCCGCCGCCAAAACGGAACCCCATCTGTTCTGACTGGGCCTTGAGAAGCCGAAGGATGAGATCATCCTTCCGAAGAGCAGAGATTCCGGAGATGTCAAGCTCCTTGGCGATCTTCTTAAGCTCCTGAGCTGTAAGAACACTAAGAGCGTTGAAGTTATGCTGTATTCGGGGAAAGCTTTTCTGCTCCTGGATCTCTCCATTCGCGCCATTGCCATTCCCGTTATCCGGTTTTGGCATAGATTCCAACGTCATGAGCTTTTTCCGCGGGGAGCCGCAATTCCTTCCCAGTCTTTCAAGAAGCGCTCAATCCCCGCCTCGGTGAGAGGATGGGAGAACATTTTTTTGAGAACTCCGAAAGGCACCGTAGCGACATGCGCACCCTCGCGAGCGGCTTCGAAAACGTGCTGGGGGTGGCGGATGCTGGCGGCGATAATCTCCGTGGCAATACCGTGAAGCGCGAAGATGTGCGCCACATCTCCCACAAGACCTATTCCCTGCTCTCCGATATCATCCAGACGCCCCACAAAGGGGCTCACATAGGTTGCCCCTGCAGCCGCAGCCAGAAGGGCCTGTTGCGGTGAGAAGATCAGGGTAACGTTGGTGCGGATGTTTTCCTCCGAAAGCACCCGAACCGCCCCCATCCCCTCGGAGGTCATGGGAATCTTCACCACCACATGAGGATGCAACGCCGCAAGCTCCCGAGCCTCCGCAATCATGGCATCCCGCTCAAGAGAGATCACCTCGGCACTTACGGGCCCCTTTACAAGCTCTGCAATCTCCCGGATACGCTCGTGAAAGGAGATCCCCTCCTCCTTCGAGACAAGAGAAGGATTTGTGGTAACTCCCGCAAGAACCCCCCAATAGACACCCTTACGAATCTCCTCGAGATTCGCAGAATCAAGAAAAAAACGCATACTATCAAGCCCCCATGAAACAATAGGATGGAAGGCGCTCCTGAAGAACGCCACATATGATGCCTTCTGATTTTCACTTTCGGAACACGCACATCTGAACAAAGGGAATTTCGTTCTATCTGGAATAGAAGGAGGAGGAGAGGAAAAGGACATCTCGAACATACGTACCTGGACAGAGCGCAGAGGCCCCACGAAAAACCCCATGATCCCCATGGAAGATTTTTGATGTTCATCGCAGTACCCTGAGTATACCCCGGAAGAGACGAAAGGAAAAGGCGAAAACAGAGAAAAAGAGATATTTTTTCTATACTCTCTCTTCTGGACCATGCCAGAAGAGAGGACGGATGCCCTTTTTCTGGATCTGGCACCATCCAGAGAAGGCTTCTACAATGGGATCCGAAGAAGGGAATACCCTTGAATGTTGAGAGGAGACGATTTTCATGAACGAGACCAAAGGACTTTCGCGTATCATATCCCTGGGCGCTCTCTGTGCAGCCCTAGTAGCAGTAGCGACGATGATCCACGTTCCCGTACCGGGGTTCCGGGTATATTTTAACTTCGGAGAAGGGGTGATCTACACGGTGGCTCTTCTTCTGGGAGGGCGTTACGGTGCCGCTGCAGGAGCCATCGGAGCCTCCCTCGCAGATATCCTCCTGGGATACCCCCTCTGGGCCCCCCTGACGGCAATCATCAAGGGATGCGAGGGGTACGTGGTGGGCACTCTGGGAAGACGTTCCCGCCCTCTGGCAATCCTTGCGGGAGCTACCATCATGATCATAGGATACACTACCGCCGCAGGAGTTCTCTATGGCTGGAAAGCCGCTCCGGTGGAGCTTGTGACCGATCTCGTGCAGACCGGTGCGGGAGCAGCCTTCGCTCTGGCCTTCGTCCCTCTGATGGAACGGAAGATCCACAGCCTTCGCAGCTCAAGAACGTAAACACGAGGGGGAGAGACACGCAAGATCGAAGACTGATCCTACTTTACGGATATTGTCAGAGGAGACGCCTGACCAAAAAATTAATTTCCCGCAAGAACAGCCCAGATCCCTTCGGCTACCTCCACCAAGCGATCCAGGGGCATACCGTCCACGGTGTGTCCCTGTTTTTTTGTAGCTCCGTCCACCGCTCCCATCTCTTCCATGGCCTGAAGCATCACAAGCTCCTCTCCGTTCCGAAGACCGAGCCAGGATGCGGGGGAGTCGCTCAGGAGCCCCGCCAGGGCATAACATCCCCAGTTCGAGACATCCACCGGGAGGGTCACCGTGGCATCAATGGCGGAGATGCAGGTGGCAAAACCGGGAAGCATCTCCCGAAGCTGGTTATAGAAAAGCCCCATCCCAACCTCGTTGCCTCCATCCCCCACCGCAAGACAGGGAATCCCCATCTCCCGAGCCAGGAGAACCCCTCCATCAAGAGGAGCCGTGTACGCTCCGATATCTTCGGAGCGCATGTTGTAGTATTTTCCATCCCCACCTCGACCGAGGCGTTCTACAAAAACCAGAAGATCCGGCGCGGTATCCCCGGAAAAGAGCGCCTCTGGAGTATCCGCTCTTAGAAGGGTTCCCTGAAAACCGATGCTTTGTGCCGCCGCAGAGACCACGGGAAAACAGACGCCATCCGTGGCAAGAGAGACCTGCTTTCCCCGATGCCACAACGCTCGCCCCAGCACCGCAGCCCCGGGAGGCCCATCGGTCTCCGCCACCCCAAGAGGAGGCACCACAAACCCCGTAACAATACAGGGACGCTGCGATTTTTCCAGAAGTTCCAAACTCCGATGAAGTATTTCGGGAGATGCCAGCCGAGGTGCTCCCCGACCTGCACTATCCGAAGCAATGTTGCGGAGGACTCTCTCGTACAACGAAAACCGGTCCGAAAAACCGAATTCCCTCAAAGGAGACGCCACCCTTTCTGAGCAAATGGAATACCCAAAGCATAGCAGAAATATCGCAATTTGGGCGGGTTTGGGAATATTCGGAAAAATAAGACTTTTTGTCTTTCCTCGGCGGAGCATTTCGGGGTGCTAGTGGGTTGTTCCACATTATATTGTGCCTTGGAATGGGAGCCTCCGCTTGTGT
>CAZIFL010000042.1:0-27128 GCA_964539095.1 uncultured Synergistaceae bacterium | reverse complement strand
ACAACTGATAAAGCAATAACGCCGTGAGTTCCACGGTGTCAGCCTGTGGAGAGGATGTAAGACCGGGGGCTGGAAACACAACCCCAGGCAGCCTCGACGAAGCAGGAAGCAATCGGCAGATTTAGGCATTTATGCCTATATTTGCGTAGGTACTGCGGAACGGTGGAACGGATTGAACTGCAAACCTGAAAGAGAGAAGGGAGCGAAAGCCATGCGGCGCTTTCTTGATATGGGGTATTCTGAAATGGCGGCTCTCTCGGGGAGGGAGCTGCTGCAGAGCTTCTCTGCCAGCGAGGGGCGAATTCTTTTTTCCGAGGTAGTGGCTCACAAGGCCCCTCTGGTGGATGGCATAAGCAACCCTGAGCTTGCTGCCGCCATGGGGGCAGACTGTATTCTTCTCAACATGATTGATCCGGGGAAACCCGAGGTAGCGGGGCTTCCCGAGATGGAGGAAAGCGTCTTCTTTTACGAGCTGGCCGCTTTTTTGGGGCGCCCTGTGGGGATCAATTTGGAGCCTTCGGAGTGTGTGGCACCGGGATATCGGGCTACCGCCGAACAGGCCCGGCGGGCGGTCGATCGGGGGGTTTCTTTTATCCTTCTCACGGGGAATCCTGCTTCTCAGGTGACATCGGAAAGCATTACCGAAGCTCTCGAAAAGATACGAAAGACCCTTGGGGATGATCCCCTTCTCTTGGTAGGAAAGATGCACCACGCAGGAGTTCTTCCTTCCGGGGAGGAGCCCTTTCTTTCCGAGGAGTGCATGGTGGCCTGGAAAGAAGCTGGGGCGGACGTTATCCTCTTCCCCGCTCCGGGGACTGTGCCTGGGATCTCTCTTGAGGAGGGGACATTTCTTGCTCGTAAAGCCCATTCTCTGGGGCTCCTTGCGATGACATCCATCGGAACCTCCCAGGAGGGGGGGGGTGCGGAGAGTGTGGCTCAGATAGCCCTCTGGGCGAAGATGTGCGGGGTGGATCTGCACCACATCGGAGATGCGGGATACTCTGGCATAGCAGCTCCCGAAAACATCACCGCCTATTCCGTGGCTATCCGGGGAAGGCGGCATACGTGGCGGCGTATGGCGGCATCCATCCGGAGATAGCAGTACACAAGATTGATTTCGCAGCCCTTCCCGAGGGAGCTTGTATCTCCCCTCGGGAAGTTTTTTATGATCTTGTCACTGGCTCTTCGCAGAGGGGGAAGGGGTAGAATAGTCAGCAAAAAACAAGGAAGGGCTTTTTTCGCGATTGCGAAAAAAGCCCTTCCTTGATAAAGCGGACTGCGTTCCGACAAAAAACAAAAAATTGGCAGTCCCTAGGGGATTCGAACCCCTGTTACCGGGCTGAGAACCCGGCGTCCTAGGCCACTAGACGAAGGGACCGCGTACTCGCGGTTGGCTGGGGAACGTGGACTCGAACCACGACTACTTGATCCAGAGTCAAGCGTCCTGCCAATTAGACTATTCCCCAAGGCGCGGAAATAATACCATGAGTTTTTTGGAAATGCAAGCCCCCTTTTTTGTGTTAGTATAGGGAGTAGCGCTTTTTTTCGATTTTTCCGCATTTGCCATGGCCTATGCAAGGATCTTTTGCTATTATGATAGGAGAGACAGACAGCTTGCGCGCGTATTCTCAAGTGGCGTTTCCTTGAGCGAAAGCTGACTCCTTTTTTGTTGTTCCGGCGTTTCGTATGTGGTACATTTCCCCATATGCCGGGGTGGTGTTCTTCTCGTTCCGGCTTTTCATGAAGACCTGACGAAGGTTCGATAAGACAGAGGTGACCTATGGTGATGCGTATCCTTGCTCATACTTTCCTGGAGGTGCTTGTTACGTGCGTACTGTCGTAAGAGAAAAGCTCCGTAAGTACCTATCGGAACATGGAAAGGATATCCTGCAGCAACCCGAGGCCCTTCGACTGTACCTTCTTCGGGAAGAGGGGCGTTTTCAGCAGGAGATTGATGGTCTTCTCCGCCTTGTGGAAGAGGGGCATCTCCCGCCTTTTCCGAAAGAGGGGGAGCGACAGGCTTTTCTACAGAAAGTTGTTCAGGAGATCGGGGTTTCTCCTGAGGATGCAGAGTGGCTTCTCGATTCCTGGGAAGAGGCGTGGAGCCTTGTGGAAAATCCCGAAGAGAATTCTCGGGAAGACGCAGCTTCGCATCTGGAGGAACACCCTTCACAGAATGCATCGAAGCCCCTCTCTTCCTTCCAGATGTTTCTGGCAAATCCCGCAGCCTTTACTCCTCAGGCACCCTCTTCTCCGGAAACCTTTCTTCGGACTCCCGCTTCTTCTACAGAGGATGCGAGGCCGATTGTAGTACAACCAGAAAAGGGAACACCTCCCTCTTCCTGGAAGGATATACAGCACGATGCCCCACAAGAAGAGGTGCATGCGGAGATGCGGCAGATGCTTGGCTCAGCGCCTTTTTCTGCAGAGCCCTCTGCGGAAAAAGCTCCCTCTTCGGGGATTGAAGAGGATGCTGTCTTTGAGATTTCTCCTCCTTCGGACCCTTCAGGGAGAGACGAAGAACGAGAACGTCCCTCTTCGGAGGAGACCCTTTCGCAGGAGACTTGGGAAACCGAACCCCCTGATGTGAAGCAGCCACCCGCTGAAGATGCGCAATTTTCTGAGGAGGCTTCCCCTCCTGAGCAGAACCCCCAGGAAGAGGCCCCCCTCTTTGGCATAGCTCCTGGAGGAGCCTCCACCGACGAAGATCTACCTCGGAAAGAAGCTTTTACCGGAGAACCTGCCCTTTTTGAGGAAGATCTTTCCGAAAAATCTCTCCAGAGAGAAGAGGAGTCTGAAATTCTTAAAAGAGATGGTTCTTTAGAGAATGTATCTGCAGAAGATGCGAGAGATCTCTTCTGGAAAGAGGATCTTGCCGCTGACTATGTGGGCGTGCAGGAAACCGAAGTGCTTCTTGAGGATTCTCTGATGCGTAAGCGTCGTTTTCGTCTTGCCGTGGCGGGCCTTTGCGGCATTCTTGCCGCAGTATCTGTGGGATACTCCATGTGGCGCAATACTCCGGAACGTCTTCTTGATAGAGGGCGAAGCAGGTTCGAGAAAAAGGACTACACCGCAGCGGCGCTCCTTTTCCAAAAGGCCCTCCATAAGGATGCAGAGAATCCCGAGGGGTATCAACTTTTGGGGGAGTCTCTCTACAAGCAGGAGAAATATCGAGAGGCTCTCGGAGCTTACGAGGAAAGCCTGACGAGGATCTCCCCAGATGCTTTTCTCTACAGCAACATTGCCTATGCCCAGCTTGGCCTGGGGAACCTGGATGAGGCTTCTGCCACATTCAAGGAGGCACTGGAGATGGTGCCTCTCTATTCTCAGGCCCGGAAAGGGCTCGCTCTCACCTACTTTCAGCAGGGAGAACGTGATCGTGCCGTGGAGGAGCTGCAGAAGGCTCTTGAGAGCATTCCCGAAGATGCCGAGATGCTTCTCGTCCTTGGAAAGATTCACGCTGAATCGGGGAATCTTGATGCCGGAGAGATTCTCTTTAGCCGGGTTCTTGATGTCGATCCCGACAATGAAAGCGCCCGGCTTGCAGTCGAAGATCTTGCCCGCGAACGCTCCCTTCGGCAGGCTCAGGAGGCCGCCCGAGCTGCCCGGCTCTTGGAATACCTTGAGGAGGGAGAGGCGCTTCTCCTCTCGGGAGAGATCCCCGAGGCGGAAGCCCTCTATCGGAAGGCTCTTGAAGAGGTTCCTGAATCTCTTGAGGCCCGGGGAGGCCTTTTGGATGCTCTTCTTATGCAGCATCGTTCCGAGGATGCCCGGTTGCTCGTTTCCGAAACCCAAAGCCTCGAAAAAACCGACGAAAACGCCCCGGACTTCGTTCGCTATCTTGTTCAGACCCTGGATTCCTACGAAAGAGCCCTCCAGGAACGGGTAGCCCGGCATAAAGCCTATGATGTGGCTATCGCCCGGGCTTCTGAAATGCGTGAAAAGAGGCAGTTTGAGGGGGCTCTGGCGGCGTATCGGGGAATTCTCGAAGAAGAGGAATATCCCCCGGCCTACATTGGGCTCGGGCGCACGCTGGCAAAACGGGGAGACTATCCTCAGGCACTCGAAGCCTATGATCGCGGGGTTGTCCTTATCTCTTCCTCCGGGGGTGGAGACATTCCCGAGGACATCGTCCGAGAGATGGAAGATCTTCGAAAAGCCATAGCCCGACAGGAGCTTGCAAAAGAGATGGAGCCTCTCTATAGCAAAGCGCGGCTTCTGGAGAGCCAGGGGAAGACTGAAGAGGCCCGGAAGCTTTACGAAAGCATCCTCCAGAGGGATCCCAATCATCGAAATGCGCGGAACAGATTGGCATACCTTTCGCAGAAGCCTCGGCAGGTTCCTTCTTCCAAACCTGAGTCTTCGGCGCAAGAGCCCTCTCCCGAAGCCCCTCCCGGATGGCTTCTTCTCCCCGACGGCAAGCCTGCACTCCTCGAAATGCACCGGCAGGAGGAACTTCGAAATCTTCGTAAGAGTGCCCCTTCGGAAGCTCAGGAGAGCAGCTCCTCGCTTTCAGAAAAGGCCCCGGGGGAGAGAGTGGTATTGGCGGAAAGACCTTGCGGCCGAAGCCTGGGGTGAGAAAAATATGGCCATGCGGGCGCTGTTTCTGGCAAGAATGAGCATGTCATGACGTGCATCGCAAGGCAGGAACGGTTATAATGAAGGGTGCCCAAGAGGGCGTATACATCTGAACACGAGCGTGCGTTGCATGCTTGAGAAATATCAGCAGTTTTCTGGAGTGGGCCCTAAGGCTCAAATACCGCATGAAATGAACGGGGTGGTGATGGAGGAATGGATTTGCAACAGGGCCTGGGGGAATGGCGTGATCGTTACATTGCTTCCTATAGCTTATATCGGGACTACACGAAAAGGCTGGAACATTTGATGCAGGATTTGCTTGAGCAGATTGATCTTGACCTTTTTCATATCGAAAGCAGCACCGAAGGCATCAACGATTTTGTGGCACGTCTCCAAAACTCTCAAGAGGATGTCTCCTCCCTTGAGGAGATTCCCGATCTGAGCTGTATTCGGGTGATACTCTACTTTGCGGAGGATCTGGAAAAGGTCTCTCGCCTGGTGGAGGAGGAGTTTACGATCTATCCTCTTCAATCCGTTCCTTTTGATGCCTTGAGAGACCCTGATGCGTACGGCTACCGTTCCGTCCGTTTTGCGGTGAGTCTCTCTCCCGAACGTAGCTCTCTTCGCGAGTGGCGCAAGTATGCCTCCCTTCGAGGAGAAATTCAGATCCGTACCATTCTCCAAAATGCGTGGGCTACCATCACGAAAAAACTCCCCTACGAAGAGGTGCAGCGCTCCAAGAGTGGTCTCAAACGGAAGCTTTCCCGAATGAGTGCTCTTCTCGAAGAGGCCGATGAAGGATTTCTCACCGTATGGGAATTTCTTCGAGAAGGCGCTCTCCCCGAAGAGGGCTCTGTCGTTGCTGCTTCCGCTATTTCGAGGGGAGGAGCATCTCCGCCTCCTGTAAAAGCCCAGCCTGTGATGCTCCCCGTAACGGAGGATTCCTTTCAAAACTGGGAAACCGTTAACGAGAGCCGGATCCGCCGGTGGAGGACTCTTGCCGAAGGTGTAGGCTATCCTCTCTCGGAACTGCCCGAGGAGTACCAGAGAGAGAGTCGCAAGAATCTCATTACGCTTCTTCGTGCGGCAGGAATTGACACCATGCAGGATTTCAACACCTTTATGGAGGGGTTGGAGCAGAGCGGTGAAGCTCGGGCACACCTTGAGGCCATCAAGAAATCCTTCGAAGGAGAACTCCAGTCCTGGAGACTTGATATCTGGTCGATTCTCTTTTTGGTGATACTCAATGCCCGCTGGACGGTTCTTCAGAGCAAAGATCTGGCAAGCTCTGGGATCAAGGATGCCACAGAACGTATCAAGGGCATCTCGTTCTAAAGGGTGTTTTTTAATGTCGGGAAGTGCTGGAGGATCTTTCCTCAGGGCCTTCCGGGAGTGTCCGCTTTCGGGCATGCGGGGAGCAAATAGCTGTAGCATATGTCAAGGGGGGAGGAGTGATCCTCCCTTGTTCTTTTTTGAACGAAGTAGGGCGGTGCCTATTGCTTTTGCCAAGAAAAAGCCTTCTGGAGGAGTCAAAGAGATGAAGGAGTTACAAGGAGTGGAAACGACAATTCTTAAAGTTATAGAACTCGGAAAAAAACAAAGCCTCCTGCGGCTGGAAGAAAATCCCTTTCGGATTGCCGGGGGAGGCCAGCCGGGGGACTCCGGCATTCTGGAGGGGGAGAATTTTCGTGCCCGGGTTCTGGACTGCCGGAGCCACGAAGCGGGGATAGTTGTCGAAGCTGCCCTGGAAAAGGGAGTTCCCCAGGAGGGGCTTCCGGTTCGGGCTCTTCCCGATCTTGAGATGCGCCGGTGCTATTCCCGGATGCACTCGGGGGAGCATATTCTCTCTCGCGTCCTCGAAAGTCGCCTTGAGGGGCTCCACGTCTACAAGGTGGCTATCGGGGAAGAGATTGCATCGGTATCCTTTACCTATGAGAAAGAGATATCCTGGGATCTTCTCCTGGAAGCTGAAGAGGAGGCCCGGAAGATTATTTCCAGAGATCTTCCGGTGGTAATCCGGGATCTCTCCCGAGAAGAGGCCATGGCGCTTCCGTCGCTTAAGGCTAACTGGGAGCGCATCCAGGATGATTCTATCCGGGTTGTCGAAATCCCGGACTTCGACTGTATCGCCTGCTCCGGAAGTCATGTGGCCTCCACGGGAGAGGTGGGAGATCTTCTCATCACGGGGTATAACGGCTCTCCTCCGGAGTGGTCCCTTAAATTTTCCCTTCAGGGCTCCCGGATAGAGCGGGAATACGGCAGAATCCTCCGGCGCGTTCTGCGCCACCTGGGGTGTGCTCCGGAAAAGCTTGAACATGTGATCACAAAAATGCAGGAAGAGAAGGAAGAACTCTCCCACACTCTGGGAAAAGCTCGGAACTATCTCTCCCTTCCCTGGGAGAGTGAGCCTCTGGAGGGAGATAGAAAGCTTCACTGGATCTGCCTCGGAGGGCTTCCCCGGGACATGGTCTCTCCCGAAGTGAAACGTCGCATCACTGACTATCCTCGGGATCTTGTACTGGCCCTTCTCCCCGGTGAGGGTGAGATGAGCGATCTTCTTCTGGCGAGGGGAGACGATTTCTCCGCAGACTGTCGGGAGCTTCTCAGAAATCCCGCCCTTGCCGCCCGGGGGGGCGGCTCTCCGGAGTGGGTCTCCGGAGTAACCCGAAAGGGCAATCCGGAGGTCTGGAAGAAAACACTTCGGCAATCGCTTATCGCCTCCTCCGGGGAGATTTCAGAATGAAAGAGTCCGTGAGAGGAGCCGTGCCATGAGTTCTCTGCCAGCACCTTTTCCGGCGCCCCCGAATCTGGATCGTCTCTTTGCCCCCCGAAGCGTCGCCCTTATCGGAGCCTCCCCCTCTGTTGAGAAGATTGCCGGGCGTCCTATGCCCATGCTCCTGGAGCACGGCTATCAAGGGAGGATCTATCCGGTAAATCCCAAGTACGATTCCCTGGAAGATCTTCCCTGCTTTCCCTCGGTGGAAGACCTTCCGGAAGCTCCCGATGTCGCTTTTTGTATGGTTCGGGCTCGTCTGGTTCCCGAAGTTCTGGAGCAGTGTGCCCGAAAGAAAGTGCCCTTTGCGGTGATTCTCAGTGCGGGGTTTGAGGAGTGCGGTAATCATGAGCTGCAACAACAGATTCTGGAGATCGCTCGCAGGGGGAATCTCCGGATCCTGGGCCCCAACTGTCAGGGATTTGCCCACTTTCATTCCCAAACCTACCTCTCCTTCTCCACCTCCCTCAAGGGGCGTACGATAGAGCCGGGAGGGATCGCCTACATCTCTCAGAGCGGAGCCTTTGGTTTTGCCACCTTTGCCTCTGCGGCAGAACGAGGAGTGCGTTTCCACTCCATCGTAACCACGGGAAATCAGGCGGATCTGGATGTGGTGGACGTGGCCCGCTACCTCCTAGAAGATCCCCGACTCTCCGCAATTCTTCTCTACCTGGAAGGATTGCGCCCCGGTGAGGGGGATCGGTTTGTGGAGATGGTTCAGGAGGCTCACAGCCGGGGAATTCCTTTGGGGGTTCTCAAGGCGGGAAGCCAAAACTGCACGGGGGAGGCTGTGCAGAGCCATACAGGAGCGTTTGCCGGAGAGAATCAGGTATGGAAAAGCCTTTTCCGCCAGTACGGAGTTATTCCTCTGGAGGATGCTCAGGATATCGCCGATATGGGGCTTCTCTTCGAAACCCGCCGAACCCTTCGGGGAAAACGGGTAGGAATCTGCACAACCTCGGGGGGGGCGGGGATTGTCACCTCGGACTGCTGTGTCTCCAGGGGTCTTGAAATCCCAAGGCTTTCCGAGGACCTTCGACGCCGCATCGAGCCCTATATCCCCATCTACGGCTCTTCGCGAAACCCTGTGGATGTTACCGCCCAGATTATGGAGGAACCCGAAGAGTACGCCTCATGCCTTCAGGCTCTGGCAGAATCCGGAGAGATCGACCTCCTTCTGGCGGTACATACCATGCTTCCGGATTCCCCCGCGGAAAAACTTACGGATCAGCTTCTCCGAGTGTGGAAGAACTCTCCAGTTCCTCTCGGTTGCTGCTGGCTTACGGATGATCTTCATGGCCTGGAGCAGAGAAGACGAATCCAGCGGGCAGGCATCCCCCTCTTCCGGAGCCCCCGAAGCATGGCCCGTGCCTTTGGGGCCCTTGCGAAATGGCGGATCCTTGAGCGCGAGGATGCGCATGTCAATCTGGAAGGGCGGCAACCGAAACTTCCCGGTCTTCCAGAGGCCCCCACGGAGTATGAGGCCAAAAAAATACTCCGGCAGTACGGGGTATCCGTAACCCGGGAATACCTCTGCTCCAGCCTTCGGGACGCCATGGACGCCGCAGAGGATCTCGGATGGTTTGTGGCCCTGAAAATTCTCTCCCCCCAAATTCTTCATAAGAGTGAGGCCGGGGGGGTAGTGCTGAACGTTCGCGGAGAGGAGCAGCTCCGGAACGCCTACGGAAGGATTCTCGAAAAAGCAAGGCTCTACGCTCCTCATGCGGAGATTCGGGGGGTTCTTGTTCAGGAAATGGTCCCCCAGGGACTTGAATGTATGGTGGGGATGCGCCGGGATCCCATTTTCGGCCCCATGCTACTCCTCGGCATGGGGGGTATCTATGCGGAAGTTCTCGCAGATGTCTCCATGCGGCGGGCTCCCATAAGCCCTGAAACAGCGCTCCACATGATATACCAGCTTCAGGGGTACCCCCTTTTCCGGGGGGATCGGGGAGAGCCCCCCCGGGATATCGAAGCCCTTCAGACGCTTCTGCTCCAGATATCGGATCTTGCTCTCGTGGAAGATTCTCTCGAAGAGCTGGACTGTAACCCCCTCTTTCTCTTCCCCCGAGGAGAGGGGCTTGTGGTGGCGGATGCCCTTATGCGAAGGAGGTCGGACATATGAAATTTCTCGGCTGTTTTGTGATGGGGTATCTTTTCGGCTCTTTTCCCACGGGACTTCTTCTCGTGTACCTACTTCGGGGGGTGGATATCCGAAACTACGGCTCCGGTAACATCGGAGCCACCAACGTAGGGCGTCTTCTCGGAAAGCCCGGAGCCATAGGGGTGGCCCTTACCGATATGATCAAGGGTGGTCTCGGGGTTCTTGCGGCCCGTTTTGCGGGAGTAACCGATCCGGGACTTCTCGCCCTGGTGGGGTTTGCCGCAGTCTGTGGGCACAACTTCCCGATCTGGCTTCGTTTCCGTGGGGGGAAGGGGGTCGCCACATCCTTTGGAGTCTTCTTCTTCCTCGGAGTGGCCCTGGAACCTACCGGAGGCCTTCTCTGGCTTGGAGCGCCTCTGGGGGGGCTTTTCTGGTACCTTCTCCTCAAAACCACTCGTTTTGTCTCTATCTCGTCCATGCTCTCCGTCCCCTCGGTGGCACTTATTTTCCGACTTCTGGGAGCCCCCTGGGAGTACTCCGCTCTCGCTCTCGCTCTGGGAGTTCTTGCCATCTGCCGTCACTCCCAGAACATCCGGCATCTTCTGGACGGAACCGAGTCAAAGGTGGGGAAAAATAAGGGCTCTTCCTCGGAGCCCTCCGAGGAAGAATAGACCGGGAGACTTTTCTGATCAAACATCCTGAAATTCTGCGAGAACAGAGCCGGAAAGGGCCTGAACATCCGTTCGGGCTCTTCCGGCTCTGTTCTCGTGTTCCGGGCAATTTTGTTGACTTTTATTGACCAAATCGGTATAATGTGCTCCGTTTACAAGACTTATCAAAGGTCAAAGGGGGCCTTGTCATGCCGAGCTTGACAAGAATAATCGAACAGTATATCCATGAACTCCTTGAAGAGGATCACGCTGAAGCGCTCTCTCTTCGGCGAAAGGAGCTTGCCGAAAGATTCGGCTGCGTCCCGAGCCAGATCAACTACGTTCTGGGGAGCCGCTTTACCCCCGAGCGCGGTTTCATTGTGGAGAGCCAGCGGGGAGGGCATGGATATATCCGGATCACCCGCATCCGTTATACCGATCCGGCAGAGAAGATCAAGGATCTTGAAGAGTGGATCGGCAACAGCATTACCGAACCCGATATTCGAAGGGTTCTCTCAACCCTGCGTCATCGGGGGCTTCTCGGCAAAAAAGATCAGCTTCTCATTGAAGTAGCCCTTCGCTACCTTGATGAGCAGTGCCGTACAGAGTTTGAGGTCTCTCCTTTTAAAAAGAGTGTTATGCAGGCAGATCTCCTTAAACGGTTCCTCCGAAGTCTTGTGCTTATGTAGGAGGGAGGGGGTTGTGATGAAGTGTACCTTTTGTCGCCAGAGAGAGGCGGAGCTTCACATGCGAACTGTTATAGACGGATCAGCTCAGGAATTTCATTTTTGCCGGGAGTGTGCCCGAAAGCTGCGGGAAGGTTTTATCCTTCCTGGGCTGAGTGCGGCTATCCCGCTCAATGAGTTGGCCCAGGCAGTAGGGGATTTTCTCGATGGTGTCGCTTCGGAAGCGTCTCGTGGGAATCCTTTTCCAAGAAAGCAAAAGGAGCTTTTGCAGGAACACGAAGAGGAGCCGCCTCTGGTTCTCAGGGGTAGGTGTCCTCACTGCGGATGTGACGAGGAGTGGTTCTCCATGACGAGGCTCCTTGGCTGTCCCTCCTGCTACACGGTGTTTCGCAAGGATATCCTTGCGTATCTTAAAAAAGAACAAAAGGGGGATCTGCATGTGGGATCCTCTCCTCCGTGGGATGAGGGCGAAGAAGAAAATCTCTCCGTAGAAATCCGGAAGCTTCAGGAAAACCTGCGTCGTTACGTTCAGGAAGAACGTTATGAAGAGGCGGCGGACTTGCGGGATCGCATCCGAAGCCTCTCTGCTCTGGTGGAGAGTGCGGGAAATGAGTGATATTTTCTCCTGGCGTCTTGCCTGGCTCGAAGATCGCTCCTCCCTGGGGGGAAGCGTTCTCGCAACAAAGGTTCGCCTCCGGCGTAATTTAAGCCACCTCCCCTTTCCAGCCCGGGGGAACCCGGCGGAACTACAAATCTTGGGAGAGCGCATAACCTCGGTTCTGCGAAAGAACTCTCCCCTTCCGGAAGCTCTTCTCCTGCCGGTAAGCCAACTGGGGGATCTTCAAAAGGGACTTTTGGCGGAGTGTGGTTTCGGAGAACTCTCTTTCTTCGAGAACGCTCCGGGGCGTATCTTCGGATACAGCGAAACCGGGGCCGATTCTCTCTTTATAAACTGTGAGGATCATCTTCTGGTACAGGTTTTTCTTGGAGGGCTTTCTCTAATTGCCGCATGGGAAGAGGCTTCGGCGGTCACCTCTGGGTTTGAACATCTCGGATTTGCCTTCGATCAGGAGATCGGATACCTTACATCCTCCCCCAAGGCGGTGGGAACGGGGCTTCAGGCCTCGGTGCTCCTTGATCTTCCTGCCCTGGAGATGACACGGCAGATCAACCCTCTGGTACGCATCTGTGCGCAGAAGGGCTGTCTCTTCGAGCGCTACGGGGGGCAGGCGGGAGGCTCCCTCCGGAGCAGCCTCTTCCTGCTTTCGAACGGAAAAACGCTTGGGCAGTCTGAGGAGGAGCTTCTCGAAGATCTTCGGAGGCTCACGGTGGATGTGGTGGCTCGTGAACAGCGAGCCATTGCGAAGCTTCGGCAGGAGGGTGCGCTTGCCTTTGAGGACAAGCTCTGGCGTTCCTTCGGTATGATGCGGTATGCCCGGTACGTCGATTTTGAAGAGGCTCTTTTTCATCTCTCTCTTCTGCGGATGGGTATGGTCCTGGGGATTCTCCCCGGCATATCGCTCAAAGAATGGAAGCGCCTCCTTCTCGACGTGCACCCCGTGCACATCCGGGCCTGGTGTATTGAGCGAGGTCTCTCCATGGAAGAGCAGAAGGTCCGGGGATACCGTATACGTCAGGCTCTGAGAAATGCGGAGATCCGACGGGGAGTATAGTGGCCCCTGTTGTCGAGACTAAATTGCCCCGAAAAGTAGTTAGAGTCAGGTTGTTGTCATAGAACTCTGATTTTCAAAGTGGACCTCCCCCGGAGTTCTATACCTCAGGGAGGAGTAACGCCTCTTGGTGTTGTAGAACTCAAGGTCCCCCCAGGAGGCCCCGGGTAAAATCGGGAACGGATTCGTAGTCGTTGAGGTAGAGCCACTCATACTTGAGGTTCCTCCACAGACGTTCCACGAAGATATTGTCGAGAGCCCGGGCCCTGACCGTCCAGCTGGGCCAGGATCTTCTCCTCTGTTACTCTTACCAGGGCGACCTTGCTTTTAAATTGCGGTGATCGTTCCTGTTGTTTGGCTGGCATAGCATTCCCCTTTAACTTACCAAGTGGTTCCGTTTTTGGGTCCGCTGTAGCTGTTACGATTAATTTTAGTTAGGATTCGATCAAATCTATTCACACCGGTAAGGAGGTTTTCACCACGGACATTCCACGAATATTCAACATTACTGAAAGTGCTCACCGCATCCACAACCCGATCACACCCGAAAAGCTCGTCACTCTCGGCGCGGCACTGCGTTTGAAAGCGGGGACCCGAGTGCTCGACCTCGGTAGCGGCTCGGGGGAGATGCTGTGCACCTGGGCACGCGATTACGGAGTCATCGGCACTGGCATTGATATGAGCCAGTTATTCACCGAGCAAGCGAAACTCCGCGCTGAAGAACTCGGTGTCGCCGATCAAGTAAAGTTCGTCCATGGTGATGCTGCCGACTATGTTTCTGACGAGATGGTCGGTGTGGCAGCCTGTGTTGGGGCCACTTGGATTGCCGGGGGAGTCGGCGGCACTATCGAGCTTCTGGCGCGGAGCCTGAGTGCCGAAGGGATCATCCTCATCGGCGAGCCCTACTGGCGGCAGTTGCCGCCAACGGAAGATGTTGCAAAGGGGTGTCTTGCCCACTCAATCTCCGACTTTCTCATGCTTCCTGAACTTCTCGCGTCTTTTGGCTACCTTGGCTATGATGTTGTTGAAATGGTTCTAGCTGACCAAGACGGCTGGGACAGATACGAGGCGGCCAAATGGCTCACCATGCGCCGATGGCTTGAAGCCAATCCCGATGACGAGTTAGCAAAAGATGTTCGAGCCAAACTGACCTCGGAACCCGAGCGCTACGCAGCTTACACGCGTGAATACCTAGGCTGGGGCGTGTTTGCGCTGATGCCGCGATGATTTTGCTCCAGCAATTTATTATTAAATTGAATTTTTGCACCAACTTATTCCGATTCCCGGATTATGTGCGAGGAGCGTTTTGAAATAGTTGATTTTTATGGAAAAAGTCTTGCGTGCACAGTCTCTGGTGGCTCATTCCTGCTCGTATTGTAAGCACGAGGACGAGATGCCCGCTTGAGAGAGATGCGAGTAGAGAGACCTGCGCCGGAGTAGCGTTTCGGCTTCGGCGTAGAAGAGCCTGTACTGTTATGAAGAATACTCTAAGGAGCTAAAAATAATCATGTGGCAATTTTTTACAGAACGGGGAAAACGGGTGGTACAACTGGCCCACCGGGAAGCTCTGGAGCTGGGGCACGATGTGATAGGAACGGAACACCTTCTCCTGGGACTCATGGTGGAGGGAGAAGGTGTGGCGGCAAAGGTACTCCTGCAGTCCGGCCTGGAGCTTGAGGAGCTGCGTCAGCGTATTCTCGATTCCGTAGGGCGGGGGCGTCCCAAGGAACGCCCTCTGGATCTTCCTCTGAGCCCTCGGGCCAAGCGGGTTCTGGATCTCGCCATGCGGGAGGCTCGAAACATGAGCGTCAACTACGTGGGAACAGAGCACATTCTCCTGGGCCTCCTGGGAGAGGGAGAGGGGATTGCGGCTCAAATTCTTACCAGCGCAGGGCTTGATCTCCAAAAAGTGCATCGAGATGTTATGGATCTCCTCAGCCGGGGTGACGGAGGCGATGCGGGAAGCCTGGAGTCTGCCGGAGGCCCGAGGGAAGAGCGTAAAACAAAAACCCCCATCATTGATCAGCTCAGTATGGATCTCACCGCCATGGCGGAAAAGGGTGAGCTTGATCCCGTGGTAGGGCGTTCCAAGGAGATTGCCCGAGTTATGCAGATCCTCTCCCGCAGGCGCAAGAACAACCCGGTGCTCATCGGGGACCCCGGAGTGGGAAAGACCGCCATTGTGGAGGGGCTTGCCCAGCGGGCGGTATCGGGGGATCTTCCGGAGGTGCTCCGGAACAAGCGGGTGGTGCTTCTCAACGTGGGAAATCTCGTGGCGGGTACCAAGTACCGTGGAGAGTTTGAGGAGCGCATGCGCAAAATGGTGAAGGAGCTTCGGGAGACCCGGGACGTGATTCTCTTCATCGACGAAATCCACACCATTGTGGGGGCGGGAGGTGCCGAGGGAGCTGTGGATGCTGCGAACATCCTCAAGCCCAGCCTTGCCAGAGGAGAGTTCCAGGTCATCGGTGCCACCACCCTGGAGGAGTACCGGAAGCATATCGAAAAGGATGCCGCTCTGGAGCGGCGTTTCCAGCCCGTCATGGTGAACGAACCCACTGTGGAGGATACCGTGAAGATCCTTCTGGGTCTCCGGGATGCCTACGAGGCGCACCATCGGGTGAAGATCGAAGATGCGGCTCTTGAGGCGGCGGCTCGTCTCTCGGAGCGGTATATTACCGAACGCTATCTTCCAGACAAGGCCATCGACTGTATCGACGAAGCCGCTGCCCGGGCCCGGCTCGCCACCATGGAACCGCCGGAGGATCTCAAAAAGATCGAGCGGGATCTTGAAACCTTCCGCAAGGAAAAGGAGTGTGCCGTGGCGGAGCAGGAGTTTGAAAAGGCCGCCCGCTTCCGAGACCAGGAAAGAAAGCTCTCGGAACGCCTTGAAGATCGCCGTAGTAGGTGGCAGGTGGAACGCAGCTCGGAGCCTCCGGTTATCGGTACCGAAGAGATTGCCCAGATCGTGGCGGAGTGGACGGGGATTCCCGTGGTACAGATGACCGAAGAAGAGGCGGGCCGGCTTCTGCGGATGGAAGACGAGATCCACAAGCGCCTTATTAACCAGAAAAGTGCGGTAAGCTCGGTGGCTCGGGCCATTCGAAGAGCCCGAAGTGGCCTCAAGGATCCCCGGCGCCCCGTGGGAAGCTTTCTCTTCCTTGGCCCCACAGGGGTTGGAAAGACCGAACTTGGCCGGGCCCTTGCAGAATTTCTCTTCGGCAGCGAAGAGGCTATGATTCGCCTTGACATGAGTGAGTACATGGAACGCCATGAGGTGGCGAAGCTCATTGGAGCACCTCCGGGGTACGTGGGGCACGAAAACGGAGGAAAGCTTACCGAAGCTATCCGTCGTCGCCCCTATTCGGTGGTTCTCTTTGATGAAGTGGAGAAGGCTCATCCGGATTCCTTTAACATTCTTCTTCAAATCCTTGAAGATGGGCGTCTTGTGGATGGTCAGGGACACGAGGTGGATTTTCGCAACGCCGTCATCATCCTTACCAGCAACGTGGGGGCAGAGCACACCATGAAGGGGCGAAGCCTCGGTTTCTCCCCCCAGGACGCAGTGGAGGGAGATTGGGCCAGAACCGAAAAGCATCTTCTCGAAGATGTAAAGCGTACCTTCCGGCCGGAATTTCTCAACCGCATTGATGACATTTTGGTCTTCCGCCCTCTTAATCGAGAGGACCTTCTGAAAATTGTCGCCACCATGATGCAGGATGTCTCCCGGCGGCTCAAAGAGAAGCACATCCTCCTCTCGGTCTCCGAAGATGTGCAGGATCATATCCTGAACGAAGGATTCGACCCCAAGTATGGCGCGCGCCCGTTGCGGCGCACCATTCAACGGCTTGTGGAGGACCCCATGTCGGATATGCTTCTCGAAGGCTCTATCCGTGCCGGAGACGAAGTAACCCTTTCCATGAAGGATGGGAAGGTCTTCTTCGGAGTGGCATCGGGAAAACTTCTGAACTCTTCGTTCCATGCGGAAGAAGAAAAATCCGAGGAGAGCCAGAAAGCAAAAAAGCCTGCAGGGACTCCCGAAAAGAACCCTTTCCCTTCTGAAGAATGAAAATCCGTTTGTTTCTTCTCGCGCTTCTCTTTTTCTGTTCCTCCTTTCCGCTCTCTCCTGCCCGGGGAGGGGAGGTCTCTCTCTCCTCTCTGGGAAAAGAGCCGGGGGCAACCCGGGATGACCTCCTTTACCTTCTCGGTGAAGAGACCGGAGGAGAGACCCTTATGGCGGAGCTTCTTCTTGCCTCCATGGAGCAGGAGGAGCTGCAACGACTCGTATGGCAACTTACAGATACTCTCCTTCTTGAGAGGGCTGCCAGAATAAGCGGTCTCGATCTTCGGGAGGATCTGCGGCTTCGCGTACGCTGGAACCAGGCAAATCTCCTTGCCCGGGCCTATGTGGAGAAGCTTGCAGAGCGCTGGGATCTCTCCGAAGAGGTGCTGCAGGAGTACTATCAGCTTTATGAAGATCGCTATGTTCAGGAGATGGAACTCTGCCTGCTGGCCTTTTTTTATGCCACCGCAGAGGAGGCACGCTCTGCCCTCATGGGTTCTCTGGGGACAAACCCCTTGGAAAACCTCAGTTTTTCGGCGTTCTCCCGCCGGGTTCCTCTTGGATGGATCGCCGCTTCCGACGCTCCGCCGGAATACGCAGAAGCCTTTTCCTCTCCGGATCTGAAAACCGCTCTGGGGCCTTTTGAAACTCCCCGAGGAGAGTATGTGCTCCTCCTGGTGGAGAACCGCCTTGATCCCCGCAAGCTTTCCTTCGAAGAGGCCCGAGAGAGAGTTCTTGCGGATCTCGAAATGGATCTTCTGGAGGAGGAGCTTCGGGAATTGCGAAAGCGCTTTAACGCGAAAATACATGAAAAATCGATCCAAACTCTTCAGCCCTACGAATTTTAGAACGTCTCTTTGTAGAGTGCCTCTTTATCATGCTGGCACGTTAATAAACTTCGCGGGGGTGAAGGTTTCGGAATAGGCTGTTTTTTTCGTTTATTGTAAAATATGCGAGAGGTTCTTTCTCTTTGAAAAAGCTAAGTTTTCTGGACAAAACGCTCCAAGAGGTATACTCTACTATGGGTACATAAAAGGAAACCTTTCTGGAGGAGGTGGTTATGAAAAGAAAAAGGCTTAGACGGTAGAGTAGCAGATGTTCATACTTTATTTTCAAAAGGGGGAACTTGGTATCATGACAGAAACAGCAGCAAGAA
This sequence comes from uncultured Synergistaceae bacterium, assembly GCA_964539095.1. GTDB lineage: Bacteria > Synergistota > Synergistia > Synergistales > Aminiphilaceae > DAIPKP01. The sequence goes on along the minus strand of CAZIFL010000042.1, from coordinate 9,448 downwards.
AACCGTCCTTTGTGGAGGCTCTCGGAATAGTCGTTCTTGCGGGAGCCATCATCAGCTTCGGTATCCTGAAGCTTGGCGTGGATGCGCACATCCCGATTATTTTCTCTGCCATTATTGCGGCCTTCTGGGGTTGCTTCGGGCTCCGCTATCCCTGGAAGGATGTGGAAGAGGGGATGATCACGGGGATCAGCATGGCTCTTCAGGCCATCATTATCCTCGGCATGGTGGGGCTTGTCATCGGATCATGGATCTTGAGCGGCGTGGTCCCCACCCTTATCTACTACGGCCTTGATATTCTTTCTCCTCAGTACTTCCTCCTGGCCACCCTCTTCATCACCTCCATCGTAGCCCTTGCCACGGGAACCTCCTGGGGCACCAGCGGCACCGTGGGTATCGCTCTCATGGGAATCGGCGCTGGGCTCGGCGTTCCCGCTCCTATCACGGCGGGGCTTGCTATCTCCGGAGCCTACTTCGGCGACAAAATGTCTCCTCTCTCCGACACCACCAATTTGGCCCCTGCCGTGGCGGGGACAGATCTCTTTACCCACATCCGGGCCATGATCTGGACCACCGGCCCCACCTACGTCATCGTGGCGGGTATCGCCTACTATCTCGGCAACAAGTATGCGGGGGGCACTCTTGACGCAGGGCACATCAAAGCCATTCAGGAGCTGCTTTCGGCAGAATTCAGCGTGAACTACATTGGTTTTGTGCCTCCTCTCATCGTTATCGGTCTGGCACTTCTCAAGGTCCCCGCTCTCCCCGGGCTCTTTGCGGGCATTCTCTCCGCCTCTCTCATGGCCTTTCTTCAGGGTGCGGGGCCTGCGGATATCATCGGCGCTCTCCACTATGGCTACGAGCCCTCTCTTGCGGCAGATATCGCAGGAAGTGGCGGTGTAGAGGCGGTGGCACAGCTGATGCAGGAGGGTGGTATTGCGGGACATACCCCCGAAGCTATCCTCAACGCCGGGGAGATGCTGGCGGATCTTCTCTCCCGGGGCGGTTTGGATTCCATGATGTGGACCATCTCCCTCATCCTCTGCGCTCTCTCCTTCGGAGGCATCATGGAGCGTTGCGGCTTCTTGGAAGTGCTTCTGCATACCATCCTCAAGGGTGTTCGGAGCGTAGGCGGACTCTGCGCCTCGGTGGTGGTCTCCTGCTTCGTCTGTAACCTCTTCCTCGGTGACCAGTATCTCGCCATCGTTATGCCCGGCCGGATGTTCAAGCCCGCCTTCGATGAAAAGGGCCTTGATCCCCGGATGCTCTCCCGCTCCCTGGAAGATGCGGGTACCCTTACCTCGGTGCTCATCCCCTGGAACACCTGCGGAGCTTTCCAGTCCCAGGTGCTGGGTGTCCCCACCCTGGAGTACATCCCCTATGCCTTCCTGAACTATCTCAATCCTCTTGTGGCGATCATCATCACCTACCTGGGGATCGGGGTCTTCTGGCAGGAAGGGAAAAATCCCAAGGAGACCGCAGGGGCGTAGTTTTTTACGAGCCTAATCTGTGATTCTATGTACGACTCTTTGTGCCGGAGCGTTTTTTGCTCCGGCATTTTTCTCTCCTCTTGCTACCTTTTGTGTGCTGCTTTGCGCAAAAATCTCCCCGTATCATGTACAATACAAGAGCTTTATGACGCAATCCAAGAAGGAGGAAATACCATGGAAATGGAAGTGCTCTGTCTTTCGAGAAAGGCGGATATGCCCAAGCCTCTCCGGCTCTTTGCGCTTTTGGGAGGCATTTTTCTGCTCTCCTACGCTCTGCTTGCCTTTCTCACCATAAAGGAAAAATCCTTTCTCTACTTTCTCACAGGAGGCGCCATGCTCTTCATCTCGGGGTTCCACAAGCGGGCCTTCCTCGCTCCTCATGGGGTGGTGCGGGAGAGTCGGAGCTGGACGGGAAAAAATGTGCAGCTCCTCCCCTGGGAGCAGATAAGCCATGTTACCCTCGTCTACCGGAGGGACCAGATGATGGCCTTTTTCGAGCGAGGAGAGGAGACCACGGGTATCCGTATGCTCTTCGACCGCGATCAGGAGGAGCGGGTGCGTGGGATCTTTAAGCAGTACATCCCGAGCATTCCCCTGGAGAGTATGGATAAAAAATAGCGTTCAAACAGCTTCTGCTGAAGAGAGATAGACAACAAAAGCGCCGGAGAAGGAACTTCCCTCCGGCGCTTTGCCTGTTTTCAGCTTAGTTTACCCCAGCTTCTCTTCCACCGCCCGGATCTTTCCCTCCATGGTAAGATCCTTATCCCGCCGTTCGTCGATCCGCAGGCTTGTGGCTACCCGGAGGGCCCCCGAGGCAAAGGGGACGTTGTGAGCCTCCTGAACCGCCCGAAGAACCTCCGAAAGCTCTCCCTCAAGAATGGTCCCCATAGGGGTAAGTTTGATTTTCAGGGAGAACTCTCGAAGCTTTTTCTCCACCTCCGCCACGTAGGCGCTGACACTGGGGGTGGCTGTCCCCAGAGGTACCACCACAAGCTCCGCAATCACTCTACCCATGCCGTAACCTCCTTAACGTATTGAGGAATATCCCTTTAGGGATTCAGGCGGTAGATGGTACGGGGCCAGGGGATAGCCTCCCGCACATGGTGGATGCCGCAGATCCAGCTCACCAACCGTTCGATCCCCATGCCGAAGCCACTGTGCACAAAGGAGCCGTACTTGCGCAGATCAAGATACCAGGTGTAGCACTCCTCCGGGAGATTCTGCTCCTGAATCCGTTGCAGGAGCTTTTCCAGATTGTCCTCTCTCTGGGAACCTCCGATGATCTCTCCGTACCCCTCGGGGGCAAGAAGATCGTCGCAGAGCACCAGGTCGGGGTTTTCCGGATGCTCCTTCATGTAAAAGGCCTTCACCTTCTTGGGGTAGCACTCCACGAAGACGGGCTTGTCATACTCCTGGGTGAGGATGGTTTCGTCGTCGTTGCCGAAGTCGTCTCCGTAGGTGATAGTGCTCCCCAGCTCGTGGAGCTTTGCCACAGCCTCGTCGTAGGTGATCCGATAGAAGGGAGCGCGTATCTTTTCCAGAAGAGAGATATCCCTCTCCAGAACCTCCAGCTCCTTCTTCCGGGTTTTAACAACGTGTTCGATAACGTAGCAGACAAGCTGCTCCTGGAGGCGCAGATTGTCCTCGTGGTCGTAGAAGGCTACCTCGGGTTCGATCATCCAGAACTCCGTAAGATGCCGGCGGGTTTTGGATTTCTCTGCCCGGAAGGTGGGGCCGAAACAGTAAACCTTGCCGTACGCCGCGGCGGCGGCCTCAGCATAGAGCTGTCCCGTCTGGGCGAGATAGGCCTTCTGGGTCTCGAAGTAATCCAGCTCGAAGAGCCCCGAGGCTCCTTCGCCGATGGCTCCCGAAAGGATGGGGCTGTCCACAAGCAGAAAGCCCTCCATTCTGAGGAACTCCCGGCAACGCCAGATAACCTCGTCCCGTATCTGCATAATTGCCCGCTGGCGTTCCGTGCGGAGCCAGAGATGTCGGTTATCCAGAAGAAAGTCGATGCCGTGCTCCTTTTTGCCTATAGGGTACTCTTCGGTAGGGTTCTGGATCGTTTCGATATCGGTGAGGGTGAGTTCGAACCCCGAAGGTGCGCGCTCATCCGCCCGAACTTTTCCTGTAACCATAACCGAAGCTTCCATCCAGAGGTTCTTGGCCGTTTCGAAGGCTTCTGGAGAGACCTCTTTTTTTACCATCACTCCCTGAATAACCCCCGTACCGTCCCGAAGCTGGAGAAACTGTATTTTTCCGGAGCTTCGCTTGTTATACATCCACCCCTTTACCGTTATCTCCTGATCCGCGTACTTCCAGACATCTCGAATATGCACCCATGGTTTTTTCATTCTGTCATGGCCTCCTCAAGAAAAAGCTATTTTGTCCACCATCTATGATACACTAAAAAGGACTGAACGTATTGGAAGGAGGGGGAATGTGCATACCTATCGTCTTCTTCTGGCAGACGAGCCTCGAGAGGGGAATATCCCTCTCTCGGCACTCTTTGCCGGAGCCTTGAAAGAACGGGGATACGAACTTCGGATTTTTCAGATAGGGTTCGACGAGGTGCGAACGAAATATCTTGAAGTTGCTTCGGGAGAGCCTGTGACGGTCTTGGATCCTCATCTTCTTCGGAATGATTTTAATTGTAAATTTATGTTTCAGCATTCCCGGAAAAAAGAGGCTCTGCATCTTTTTGTTGGTCCTCTTTCTCTCCCCCAGCGTCACGAGGAGAAGATGGAGCTTCATCCGGTTACGGCCAAGGTGGGGGAGTGTCTTGCTCTTCCAATACTTCCCCTGCTCTATGCGGATCGCAACGCCATTCTCACCGCTCGACTTACGGAGCAGATCTTCTCGCAAATCAAAGATCATCCCGCCCTTATCCCCTCGACGGTATGTTTTGCGGCGGTACTGAATCCCAAGGAGTACCAGCTTCTTGAAATCGAAATGGGGCGGCGGCTTCCCTATTTCTCTCTGGGGTATCTTCCCAAGAATATCCTGCGTACTGAAATTGCACCGGAGTCCCTTTTTTCCGAAGGGCCTCACTCTCTCAAGTTTACCTCCTTCCACTCTGCGGTGCACCAGCTTGCGGCGTTGGAGGATATGATACACTGGCCCGTAATAGGAGCTATGGCAAAGCGGGCTCGTCCCTGGACGGAGATTCAAGAGGAGCTGCAGGAATCTCCGGGGCCCTTCAAGGTGGGAATTCTACGGCATCCCTCTTTGGGGGGAGGGGGGGATGGGAATCAGCGCTTCCTGGAATATCTGGGAGGCTCTTCTGTTCCCTTCGGTCTGGATCGTATCCAGGAGATGGAGCAGTGTGATTTTCTGTACATACCCCACGGAAGAGCCGGAGGATTTCGTGATTCCGAAGAGCTGGAAAAGCTCAAGAAACTTTTGGGAACCGTGGTCTACCGTAAAATCCCTTTTCTCGTGGAGGGGGAGAGTGTTGTCCTTCTCGGGGAGTCTGCGCATGATCCAGGAGGAAAGCGGATTTCCGGCATTGCCATGTTCCCCTTCAGTGCCTCCCTTCAGGGGGGCTACCCCGGAGTGCATGAAGTATTTCTCGAAGCCCTGGGGCATACCCCCCTTCTTCGAAAGGGGGAGACACTCCATGGCTACCGCACGAACGGATGCACCCTTTCCTATCCTTCTTCCAGACAGGGAGAGTGGGCGGTGCGGCGGACAGAGGCGGGGGGCGAGGTAGATACCGACGGATGGTTTATGGGGAAAGGGGCTGTGGTGCGATCCTGTTTTTCCCTGTGGGAAGTTTCCTCGGCAGTGCGAAAGTGGTTGCATTCCCGATAGCCCTTTCTCAAGGCATGAAGAGGTTTCGGGGGAGCAGCGAGGCTGGAACCTCGTAGAGCTAGTTGGCGGAAGAAAGGGACTGAATATGGTGATAGATCAAGGCGGAGTAATGCAACAGAGAGCCCTCGAACTTCTTGAAGAAGCAGAAGATCTTGCAGAATCTTTAATTGGCTGGCGCAGGGAGTTTCATCAGTTTCCCGAGCTTGCTTTTGAGGAAAATATAACCTCCACTCGGGTTGCCCAGATCCTTAAGGACGTGGAGGGGATGGAAGTTGTCAAGGGCTTTGGGGCCTCCACATCGGTGGTGGGGATTTTGGGCGGGGATCTTCCTGGCCCCGGCCTCGTTCTCCGGGCAGATATGGATGCCCTGGCCCTGGATGAGGAGACCGGGCTCCCCTACAGCTCCTGTATGCCGGGTATTATGCACGCCTGTGGTCATGATGCGCACATGGCCTCTCTGCTGGGGAGCGCCATTCTGCTCTCCCGGAGGCAGCATCTGCTTCGGCGAAAGGTGATCTTCCTCTTTCAGCCCGCAGAAGAGGGTAAGGGCGGAGCCCGGACTCTTGTGGAGAGCGGCCTCATATCGCGCTTCGATGTGGGCCAGGTGGTGGCTCTTCATTTCTGGCCCCTCTTTCCCTACGGGCATTTCTACACCCGCCCCGGTACCATCACCTCCCTTTCGGATCGCTTCCACATAGAGCTTATGGGAACCGGGGCCCATGCGGCATCCCCTCATTTGGGGGTGGATCCCATCATGGTGGCGGCGCATGTCCTCTTTGGCATTCAGCATATCGTGAGCAGGGAGCGGGATCCCCGTGAGAGTGCTGTGATTACCGTAGGACAGATCGAAGCAGGGGATGCCTACAATATTATCCCCGAAAGGGTGGATATGCGTGGTACCCTTCGCGCCTTTACCATGGAGACGAGGGATTTCCTGCAGCAGCGTCTGGAAAGTGTGGTAGCGGGGGTCTGCCGAACCTTTAACGCCCGTTCCAATATGGAATACATTAAGAACTATCCTCGCATCTGGAATGACGAAGAACTTACCGGAGACGTTGTCGAACGCGCTCGGCTCTTTTTCGGAGATGATGCGGTGCATCTCCTGGATCTCCCCCTTCTTGCGGGGGAGGATTTTGCCTTTTACTCCCTGGAGGTGCCTTCCACCTTCTTCCTCGTAGGCACCGGGAGTGAGTATGGTCTGCACCATCCCAAGTACGACGTTCCGGAGGATTTGCTGCATCTTGCCGCCGCTTGGGGGGCTTTTTTGGCGCTCTTTCTGCGTAACGGAGAAGAATCGGAAAGCTAGCTTCTTCTTTCGGAAGGATATGCGGTACAGAGGAATCTTCGGGCAAAAGACTATATTTTTATTTCAACATACTCTCCGCTCCTTCTCGGTGTGCGGAAGGATGCGGATCTGGAGGGGGCCATTGTGTATACGCGATTAGAAGAACGGATGGAGCAGCGGAGCGGCGAGGAGCGGTATTTCTGGTGGAAAGGAGAGTGGCGTACGAAGAGTTCCTTTCTGGGGCTGGTGGAATCCATGGAGGGTGAACTGAAAAAGGCGGGCTTTGCCCCCTGTCAGAGAATCGGCTCTCTGCTTCCCAACTCTCCTGCTTTTCTCGCCCTTTGTGCGGCTGCCTGGCGCCTTGGGGGGTGTGTGGTGCCTCTCAACTTTCTCGCTGGTCCTGGGGCGACCTTGCGGAATGTGCAGAGAGCAGAGCTTTTTTCTGTGGTGGTGCCCGATTTTGCAAAACCGCAGCTTGATCTTCTGCAGGAGAAGGCAGCGGATTTCCCCTACTCCGTGGTCAACCTGGATGGCGAATTTTCTCTCTGTCGGGGGAGAAGGCAGGAGATCACGAATCCCGACGAAGACCATGCGGTAATTTTCTTTACCTCCGGAACTACGGGAAATCCCAAGGTGGTTCCGCTGACGCACCGCAACATCTCCAGCAACGTCGAGGCGGCGTGTGAACACGTTCCCGGCCTGCGGGGGGGAAAGGTAATGTTCAACGTTCTCCCCAACTTCCACGCCTTCGGTTTTACCGTGGCGAGCATTCTTCCCCTTCTCGTCCCCGACATGGGAGAGGTGATTCTCCCCTCCTTCATGCCTCCGGAGAACACATTAAAGGTGCTTCAGGAGACCCGCGCCACCGCTCTGGTGGCGGTCCCCACCATGATCTCCATGCTTATCGGGGCGGCGGCGAAACACAAGCCTGACCTCTCTGCTCTGGAGCTTCTCGTCTCGGGAGGAGATCGCTTCCCTCTGCGGCTCGACGAAAAGTGCGAGCGTCTTCTGGGGCTCGGGGTTCTGGAAGGATACGGCCTTACCGAGACATCTCCCGTGGTGAGTGTTAATCCTACCTACGAACGCAAAAAACAGGGTACCGTAGGAAGTCTTCTTCCCGGTTTCGAAGCGGAGGTTCGAGGCGAGGGGGGGCAGCTTGTCTCTCCGGGCGAGGAGGGGGTTCTCTGGCTCCGCGGTCCTAGTGTGGCCCGAGAGTATCTGGGGGCGCCGGAGCTTACGGAAGAACGTTTTCAGAATGGATGGTTCAACACCGGTGACGTGGTGCGCCTTGATGAAGAGGGGTATCTCACGGTGCTGGATCGGGTGAGCGACATGATGATTGTCGGGGGTTTCAACGTCTATCCCCAGGAGGTGGAGGCGGTGCTGAACGAACACCCCCGGGTGCGCGAGAGTGCCGTGGTGGGGGCCGATAATCCGATCAGCGGACAGACCATCAAGGCCTACGTGGTGCTACACCCCCAGGAGGGGGGAGGCGATCTCACCTCTCGCGAGATGGTGGCCTTCTGCCGGGAGCGGCTTGCCCACTACAAGGTGCCGAGGCATGTGGAGTTTGTGGATGAGTTCCCGCGCTCGCCCATAGGAAAGATTCTCAAGCATCAGCTGTAAGAATTCTTAAAATTCTATGGCATATAAACAATCACAGGCCTTCTGTGATCTATGCTGTATCGTCATATAAGGAGCTGGTTTCATGTTTGACACCTACGAACTGCGCATATATCAGAATCCGGATGCTTCGGTACGCTCCCGGGTGGCCGCTCTTTTAGAGAGGGAGAACCTTGTCTTCGAGGGGAATCCCGAGGTTACGATCTGTCTGGAAGATGAGGATGGGCAGGTTTACGCTACGGCGAGCCTGGACGGAAAGATCATCAAAATGGTGGCGGTGGACACCTCTCTTCAGGAGGGGGGATACTCATCCAAGGTGATCTCCGGAGTGATCTCTCAGGCTCGGCAGAAGGGGGAGACATCTCTCTTCGTCTTCACCAAAACAGGAACCGCCGAGCGCTTTCTCTCCTTTGGCTTTCAGGAGATCGCCCGGTATAATCCGGTGGTGCTCCTCGAAATGGGGGAGCCCGGCATCCGAAGTTATCGCCAGATGCTTCGGCAGCGCCGGACGGAGCTTCCGAAAGGAAAGGATGTTGCCGGAGGGGTGGTGGTGAACTGCAACCCCTTTACCCTGGGGCATCGGTATCTCATCGAAGAAGCCGCCTCACGGTGTGATCATCTCTATGTGGTGGTGGTGCAGGCAGATCTCTCCCTCTTTCCCTTTGCCCACCGTATCGACCTTGTCCGGCGTGGAACTGAGGATCTTGCCAACGTTACGGTGGTCCCCAGCGGGGATTACGCGGTATCTCCTGCCACCTTTCCCGCCTACTTCCTTCGGGATGCGGACAGCATGAAAAAGGCTCACATCCAGGCATCTCTGGATGTAACCCTCTTCGCCAACCTCTTCGGAGAGGAGCTGGGGCTCAGCCGCCGCTTTGTGGGGACCGAGCCGTACTGCCCCGTTACCCGGCAGTACAATGATGCCATGAAGGCGGTGCTCCCCTCCCGGGGGATTGAGCTTGTGGAAATTCCCCGAAAAGAAGAGGCGGGATCTGCCATATCGGCATCCACAGTACGGCAGTTCATCCGGGAGGACCGCTGGGAAGAGCTGCATACCCTCGTTCCTTCCGTTACCTGGGAGTATCTTCGGGACCCCGAACGGGCGGATATTATCCGAAAAATAAAGGAGACCGAAAGCAGGCATTAGAGCGGTTCTCGTTACCGTGTGACATTATGTTAACAGGAGAGCCGGAGCTTGTGTGTTCCCGGCAGCGAGCATAGTGGTCGGCGAGTGCAGCTT
>CAZIFL010000041.1:0-27392 GCA_964539095.1 uncultured Synergistaceae bacterium | reverse complement strand
ACAACTGATAAAGCAATAACGCCGTGAGTTCCACGGTGTCAGCCTGTGGAGAGGACGTAAGACCCGGGGGGCTGGAAACACAACCCCAGGCAGCCTCGAAGAAGCAGGAAGCAATCGGCAGATTTGATCTGATATAGTCATATTTGCATAGGTATTGTAGAACGGTTTTAGATGCTGCAACATCAAGCTGAAGGAGGTTTTTTTCATGAAAATGCCCGTTTTTACGGTGGAACGCTGGATGGATACCTACGAAACAGGAGTAACCTATAATCTTGGAGAGACCTGTGTAGACTCCCTTACACTGGAAGAACTGCTGAATCTTGCCGACAGAAAAGAGGAAATTCTCTCCAGGCTTCTGAATCTCCGTCTCAGCTACGGACATATTACGGGGAACCCGGATCTCAAGGATCAGGTGGCATCCCTCTACGAGAAGCAGAGCCGGGAGAATGTGCTCATCATGAACGGAGGTTCCGCGGCGAACTATCTCGCTCTCACCGTTCTCTCCGAGCCGGGAAAGCGGGTGATAGCCGCTCTCCCCTCCTACCAGCAGCACTACAGTATCCCCGAGGCTTTCGGGGCGGAGGTCTCCTTTCTCTGGCTTCGGGAGGAGGAGGATTTTCTCCCCAATCTCAAGGAGCTGCGAAAACTCGCAGAGCCCGGAGTGGATCTTATCTGTCTTTGCAATCCCAACAACCCTACCGGGGCACTTCTGGAAGAGGATCTCCTGAAGGAGATTGTGGCGATTGCGAGGAAGCATAAGGCGTGGCTCTTCTGCGACGAGGTCTACCGGGGACTAGGGCATGACGAGGGGGTTTCGGTCCCCTCCGTGGCGGATCTCTACGAAAAGGGGATCAGCACCGGGAGCATGTCCAAGGTCTACTCCCTGGCGGGGATCCGCACCGGTTGGATCGTGGCATCTCCGGAGTTTCTCAAGGAGTGCGAACTTCTGCGGGACTACACCACCATAAGCTGTGCCCAGATGGAGGAGATCCTCGCCGCTCTGGCTCTGGAACACCGCAAAACCCTTCGGGAACGTAATCTCCCCGTGGTGCTTCAGGGAGCGGCAGTGCTGGATGCCTGGGTGCAGAAGGAGCCCCGGGTGCGCTACGTAAAGCCCAAAGCGGGAACCACCGCCTTTCTCCACTTTGGCTATGCTTTGAACTCCGAAGATTTCTGTAAAGAGCTTCTGAAAAAGTATGGGGTTCTTCTGGTGCCGGGCTCCTGTTTCGGTATGGAGCACTGGTACCGCCTGGGCTATGCCTACAGCCCCCAGGTTCTGGAAGAGGGTTTGCAGAAGATCTCTCTTTACTTCCGGGATCTGGAATCCCGAGGGTTGTAGCCTGTTTCAGCCTTTTTGGGGGAGTTCTCCGAGGCTTTGCATAACTTTACAATTCTTTACTTGATTTCAAGCGATCTCTGCTCTATAATGCTTACAGATAAAGCATAGTCCTTGCATACGTGGCAGATAACGTTCTTCCTACCGACCCTCCTTGGATCCACCAGGCCGCCCCTTTTGGGGCGGCTTTTTCTGTTTTTCGAAAAGAGCCTCTTTTGTGGTATGGTTTTCCCCAACACTCTTCTCATTCTCGTAAAGGAGGATCTCCATGTTTCGGATCCCCGATTCCCCCTACAGGTTGCGCACAAAAATTTTTCTTCTGACCCTCGCCTTTCTCCTTATCTCTCTTCTTGGGGTAGGGCTTGTGGTGGAGACCCAGGTGGTGGCCCCCTACGAGGCCCGGCTGGGGGAGAACGTTATGAATATCGCACGCACGGTGGCGGTGATTCCAACTGTTCAGGAGTGGGTGGGCTTTCCTGGAGGGGAGGAGCGTATTCAGCCCGTGGCGGATCAGATACGCCTTGAGACCGATACCTCCTACGTGGTGGTCTTCGATCGCTCCAGCCGCCGCTACTCCCACCCCGTGCCGGAGCGGATCGGCCGCATTTTTGTGGGGGGGGATGAAAAACGTGTTTTCCAGGGGGAGGCCTATCTTTCCAAGGCGGTGGGAACCCTGGGGCCCTCGCTCCGGGCCTTTGTTCCCATCTTTCGAGAGGGGGAGATCGTGGGGGCGGTCTCGGTGGGCACCATGCTCACCACGGTGCAGGCCATGCGCTGGCAGCTCTCCCAGAGGCTTATCTGGGCTCTTTCGGTGGGAGGGCTTCTCGGCATGGGGGGAGCCTGTTTTCTAGCGTGGAATATCAAGCGCTCCATCCGTGGACTGGAGCCCCACGAGATTCTGGGACTTCTTCAGGAGCGAGAGGTCTTTCTCGACTCCGTTCGGGAGGGGATTATCTCGGTGGATCGAGAGGGGCGCATTCTGCTTCTTAATAGTACCGCCCGCAAGCTTCTCCGGGTAACCACCGATGTGGTGGGGCATCCCGTGGAAGAAGTGCTCCCCAACACGCGGCTACCGGAGGTGCTTCGTTCGGGGAAGGGGGAGTTCGATCAGGAGCAGATCATCCATGCCGCCCATATCCTTACGAACCGGGTTCCCCTGGTGGTAAACGGCGAGGTGGTGGGAGCCTTGGCGAGCTTTCGGGACATGACGGAGATTCAGACCATGGCAGAGGAGCTTACGGGGGTGCGGCGCTATCTCGAAGCATTGCGGATTCAGAAGCATGAGTTTCTTAATCAACTCCAGGCCCTTTCGGGGCTTCTCCATCTTCAGGAGTACCAGCGGGCGGCATCCTTTATCTCCGCGGTGGTAGAGGATCGGAGTAATCTCGTCTCCCTGGTGATCCGCCGCATCCGGGTTCCCGAGGTGGGGGGGCTCATTCTTGCCAAAATGGGACGGTGTCGGGAGCTGGATATCCGTATGGAGCTGGATGAAAACAGCTTTCTGGGGGAAGATTCCGGCATCGCCCCCCGGCATCTGGTGGTGGTGCTGGGGAATATTCTCGAAAATGCTCTGGAGGCGGTAGCCCCTCTGGAAACCTCCCGGCGAGTGGTGGATCTGGGCATCTATCATGAATCGGGGCGGATCCTTCTTTCGGTACATGATCGTGGAAAGGGGATCCCCCAGGAGCTACGAGAGAAGATTCTCGAAAAGGGGATAACCTCCAAAGATGCCTCCTGTCGGGAGGAGGCGGGATTCGGCCTCTTTAACGTTATGCAGGTGGTGGAGTTGTATGGAGGGGAGCTGTATCTGGAAAGCTCTCAAGAGGGGACGGAATGTATCGTGGATTTTCCGGAAGGAGGAGCGAATGAATCGGATTCCCGTGCTCGTGGTTGAAGATGACCCCATGGTGGTGGAGATTCATCAGCGCTATCTTGGAGCTTTGGAGAACTTTGTGCTGGCGGGGGTAGGGGATAACGGAGAAACTGCTCTGGAGATTCTTCAAAAAACCACCTCCCTCCGGCTGATTCTTCTGGATATCTACATGCCCCGGATGGATGGCGTGGCCTTCCTTCGGGAGCTGCGTCATCGGGGTTGCTCCGTGGATGTCATTGCGGTTACCGCCGCCTCGGAGCCCGAGATGGTGCAGAGCATGCTCAGAAACGGGGCTTTCGATTATCTGGTGAAGCCCTTCACCTTCGAACGCTACAGTGCCGCCCTGGGGGCCTACCACCGTTACTGTTCCTCTCTGGAGAAGGGGAAAAATCTGGATCAGGGCACCCTGGACAGCCTTGCCTTTCGAACGGGGCAGAAGGAGGATTTCCTCCTTCCCAAGGGCCTTCATGAGGAGAAGCTTCATCAGGTGCTCTCGGTGCTTGCCTCCTCTCCGGAGCCCTGGAGCGCCAACGAGATGGCGGAGCGTACCGGGGTCTCCCGGGTTACCGCCCGGAGATATCTGGAGTTTCTCGTCTCCTCGGGAAAGGCGGTCACAAAGAGCGCCTATCAGCATGTGGGGCGTCCCGTTAAAAAATACCTGCTACTTCCGTAGCGGGTTTTAACAGGCGTTGTGTCAGCCTCTTCCAGCGTTGCAGGAAGAAGGTTTCAGAAGGAGGAGAGATCTGTGAAGATAACGATAGTGCAGATGCCCGTGGTTTTGGGAAAGCCCGAGGAGAACTTTCTGGCCGTAAAGGAGAGGCTCCGCCGTGCCTCAGAAGGCTCCCCGGATGTGGTGCTTCTGCCGGAGATGTGGAATGCGGGCTATGCCCTGGAGACCCTCAACACTACTGCGGATACGGAGGGAGAAAGAGTGCGGCGAGAGATCGCGCCTCTGGCGAAGGAGTACGGCATGAATCTTGTGGCGGGTTCCGTGGCAAATCTGGAGGGTTCCAAGATCTATAACTCCATGTATGTCTTTGACCGGCAGGCACAGGAACTGGCTCGGTACGACAAGATACACCTCTTTCAGCTCATGGAGGAGCACCGCTATCTTGAAGGGGGAGACCATCTTGCCACCTTTACTCTGGATGGGCACCTTTGCGGTGGGGTGATCTGCTATGACATTCGCTTTCCCGAACTGATCCGCTCGCTGGCCCTCAGAAGAATCCAGGTGCTCTTTGTGGCGGCACAGTGGCCCTATCCCCGGCTGGCTCATTGGAGAAATCTGCTCATCGCCCGTGCCATCGAAAACCAGATCTTTGTGGTTGCCTGTAACCGAATGGGCCGTGACGGAGAGACAGCTTTCTTCGGCCACTCCATGGTGATCGATCCCTGGGGTGAGATTCTGGGGGAGATGGAGGATGCGGATGGGTTTCTTTCGGTAACTGTAGATCCTTCGCAGGTGGAGGCTATCCGCAGGAAGATCCCCGTCTTTGACGATCGCCGGCCAGAACTCTACGACTGCGGAGGCTTCCATTAGAGCGGTTCCCGCGAGCCCGAAGCCCTCGGGAGAACGTTCTGAAACGAGGAGGAGATCGTAATGTGTAGGGGCAATTCACGAATTGCCCCTACGATGATGCCTCATGCTCAACCCCTCCGCAGTTTCGTCCCTTTAGTCCTTGATTTGACAAACCAAGTCATGAAAAAGACAGCCTTGCACAAAAAGAGATCTCCCGAAAGCTCTTGGGCCTTCGGGAGATCTCTTGGTAATGAGCGTGCGTGTAGGAATATCTCTCTACAGAGCGTAGGGCTCCAGGTGGGCCAGAAAGTGCTTAATTCCCTTTACGGGAGGCACGTAGGTCTCCTTAAGACCGTAGGTGATGGATTCCCGACGTTTGTAGACCTCGATGATGCTCTGGGCGATGAACTCCATGTGGCTGTTGGTGTAGGTGCGGCGGTTGATGGCCAGCCGGTAGAGTTCCAGCTTGGGATAGACGATCTTGCCTGTTTTTTCATCCTCCGTGGCGAAGGCCAGGGCTCCCAGGCCGATTCCCCGAATGGCTCCCTCCCGGTAGATCTCAATGCCCAGCACGTCCGCAGGATAGGCGCTCTGGGGGATGTGGGGGAGGAAGGCTGCGGCGTCGATGAAGATGGCGTGCCCTCCCGCGGGGGTTACATAGGGAACCCCACCCTCGGCGAGAAGATCCCCAAGATACTTCACCTGGGCGATGCGGTGGGCCATGTACTGCTCGTCCACCATCTCCCGGAGTCCCAGGGCAAGAGCTTCCAGATCCCGCCCCGCAAGCCCCCCGTAGGTGGCAAAGCCTTCGAAGAGAATCACCCGGGGGAGCAGGGTCATGTAGACCTCTTCGGTGCGGCAGCAGACCATACCGCCGATATTCACCAAGGGATCCTTCTTGCAGGAGACGGTGATCCCGTCGGCAGTGTTCATGCACTCCTTCAGAATCGCAGCCAGGCTCATGTCGGCGCAGGCGGGCTCCCGCATCTTGATGAAGTAGGCGTTTTCCGCCATGCGGGCGCAGTCCAAGTAGAAGGGGATGCCGTGCTTCTTGCAGACCTTGGAGGTCTCTCGAAGGTTCTCCAGGCTCACGGGCTGGCCTCCTCCGGAGTTGTTGGTGATGGTGGTCATCACCAGGGGAATCCGCTCCTTGCCGTAGGTCTCGATGGCCTTTTCGAGCTTCTGGATATCCATGTTGCCCTTGAAGGGGTGAAAGACTTCGGGCTGGAAGGCCTCGTCGATGACGCAGTCCACGGGCTCCCCCCCGTTATTGAAGATGTGGGCCCGGGTGGTGTCGAAGGGCATGTTGAAGGGGATCACGTCCCCCTTCTTGAGAAGGGTGCCGAAGACCACGTTCTCCGCCGCCCGCCCCTGATGGGTGGGGATGACGTAGTCAAAGCCGAGAATCTCCTTTACAGATTCCTTCAGGTTGAAAAAGCTGTCCGCTCCGGCGTAGGCTTCATCTCCCATGAGGAGGGCTCCCCACTGGTATTTGCTCATGGCCCCGGTGCCGGAATCCGTGAGAAGGTCAATGTAGATATCCTTGGAGCGCAGGCCGAACATGTTGTAATGTCCGCGCTTCAGTGCTTCCTCCCGCTGTTCCTTGTCGGGAACGCTTACGGGCTCCACCATTTTGATACGGAAAGGCTCGGGCATAATACGATCAACCATGGTAAAAACTCCCATTCTTCTGATCTTCAGCTCGTCTGGAAGCTTATCTCGTGGAACCTCTCTGAATTCCTGAACTGCCCCAATCATAGCACCAAAGGGGGAGAGGGGTAAAGCAGAAGGTTCAGAATTCTTCCCCCACTTTCGAAGCTTTTCTCTAGGGTGTTTTTGCTCTGTTCCTGTTCTGTTTCAGCTCTATTCCAGAGTGCAGCGATTGCGTCCCTCTTCCTTGCTCCGGTACATGAGCGTATCCGCCCGTTGCACCGTCTCTTTCGGGGTCTCTTCGGGAGTCGCCACGGTGCCTCCGATGGAGATGGTGACGTTGATACGTAGCTCCTCCTCCTCGGTCCAGGAGTGCTCCACCAGCATGCGGAGGCGTTCGGCGGTCTTCTCTTCTTACATGACATATGCTAGATTGCACATGTGCATACGACTGAAAAGCATGAAAAATATGAAAAATGCGAATTTTTTGATGCTAAAACGCTCAAATTGGAGTATTCTCTTTGCCATGGATCCTTCGGCAGGGACCGACAAAACCTTGTTACATCAAGGGTTGCTTTAATTTTCGCAGTTTGTTAAGGAGGAGTGCACATGTCCGTAGAGAGCGCCAAGAAATTCCTGGAAATGGTTAAGACTGATGAAGATTTTCGTAAAGCCCTTGAGGATGCTCCCTCTGACGATGCCCGCAAGGCGCTCGTGGAGGCTAAGGACTTTGATTTCACCAAGGCAGAGCTGAAGGATGCCGCAGGGATCAGCGGAGGGCCTCAGAAGATCGGCGAAGAGGATCTTCAGGCGGTGGCCGGAGGGGGTTCCTCCGACTGGGTAAGTGCTACCGGGACTGCCGCAGGGGCGGCGATTGGTGCGGCGGCGGCAGCTATTTAAGCCATTTACGCTATTGAATCTATCACCATGATTCCTGCCGAAGGAGTCCCTGTTCTTGTGTGTTGTAAAAATTCCTGAACGAAGGAGCGTCCCCCCATGAATTCTCTTCCCGAGGCCATTTTTTTTCGAGGGATCCCCCAGAAATCTTCCAAGGTCGCTCTCCCCGGAGCGGGACGGGCTCGTTCTGCCGAGGAGACCTATAGTCGCATCGCTCCCCTTATGCCCCTCCTGGGGGTTACCCGGGTGGCGGATATTACCGGGGTGGATCGGCTGGGGATCCCCGTGGTGGGAGTGGTACGTCCTCTCTCTTCCATCCAGGTCTACTCCTGGGGGAAGGGGGCTACCCTTCTGCAGGCGAAGATCTCCGGCATGATGGAGGCCATAGAGAGGCACTCCGCTGAAAACTGTGCGATTCCCTGGGTTTGGGAGAGCTGGGAGAATCTGAGGGGGCCCAAGGTTCCTGTGGATCTTCTTGCACTGAAGAGGGAGAACTTTTTTTCTTCTCACCGGCGGGAACGCTGGGTGAAGGGGTGGGATCTTTTCGAGCAGCAGGAGGTTTATGCCCCTCTTCGGCTGGTGCATCTCCGCTTTATACGGGATTTGCCCGAAGATACCGAATCCTTTCAGGGGACCTCCAACGGCCTCTCTGGGGGGAATACCTTTCTTGAGGCCCTCTGCTCGGGGCTCTACGAGTGCATCGAGCGGGATGCGGTAACCTGTTGGGAGCTTTATAACCAGGCCCGGGGAATTCCCTTTCCCGGCCGCCGGGTTCTGCGGGAAGATGTGCGCCATCCGCTTCTTCAGAGGATGCTCGCAAGATGTGATCAGGAGGAGGTGGAGGCGCTTCTTCTGGACTGCACCGTGGATACCTGCGTCCCCACCTATGCCTGCTATCTTCGGGATCAGCGGCATCCGGAGTACGGTATCTATCAGGGGCGGGGAACCCATCTGAACCAGGAAATTGCCTTGCTTCGGGCTCTCACCGAGGCCGCTCAGAGCAGGGCGGTCTATTTTCTGGGATCCCATGACGGTGCTTCCCTGGAGACGCATCACAGCCTGGCCTTTGGGGCCTCCGTGCCTTTGGCGGAGAAGGGGGCCCTTCTGGAGATCGCCCCGCCTCCCGAAGGGGGAGGCGAAACCCCCACCTTTGAAGAGGATGTGGCGTTGCTTCTCGAAAGAATCCGGAGCGTGGGGCTTCCCCGGGTGCTGGTGTGGGATCTTACGGATCCCGCCTTGGGGGTTCCGGTTCTTCGAATCCTCGTGCCGGGGCTGGAGGGGTGGCGCATGCACCACTACGCCCCGGGAAAACGGGGGCAAGAGTTTGCCCGGAAAGGAGCCTCAAGGTGAAGATCGCCATCTTTGTAGGCCCCAGCTTACCCCGTGATCAGGCGGAGGCCTTCTTTGGGGGAGACTACTACCCCCCCGCACGACAGGGGGATGTTCTGCGCATAGTGCGGGAGGAGGCGTATGACGCCATCGCCCTTATCGACGGAGAGGACTTCCTCACAGGCCCCCTTGTCTGGCACAAGGAGATTCTCTATGCCCTGAGCCGGGGGATTCGTGTGGTAGGCTCTTCCGGAGTGGGGGCGGTTCGGGGGGCGGAGCTGTCCCCCTTCGGTATGGAGGGGGTGGGGGAGATCTTCCGGCTCTATCGGGAGGGACTTCTCGAAAGAGATGATGCGGTGGGGGCTCCTTTCCAGCGCACCCCCCAGGGATATGTACGTCTTGCGGAGCCTCTGGTGAACCTCCGGGCCACTTTGGAGGAGTGCACACGCCTCGGAGAGATCACTCCGGAGGAGGCCGAGGGGCTTGGCTCCCTGGGGGAGGGGATTTACTACCGGGAGCGCACCTTCCAGGAACTTCTGCGGCGGGGAGAGGAAGAAGGCCTTTTTTCCTCTTCCAGAAGGGCGCTGCTCCGGGAGAGCCTTTCCCGGAACTACGTGGATCTTCTTGCCCGAGATGCTCTGCAGCTTCTGGAGTATCTTAAGAAGACTCCCAAAAAAGACGTTCCGGAGATGCCCTCCTTCCGCTGGCGGGATTCTCACACCTTCCGACGTATTTTTCACGAAGAGACCCCCTGCTCCGTAAAGGAGGAGCAGGTGACCTCCGGAGAAATTGCTGCGGTCTGTGCTCTGGGAACCCCCGAGGGGTTTCAGATGGCGGTGCGGGGGCTGAACCGACGTCTGGGGTTGGAGTTTGCCCGGCACCTTCGGGTGGAGGTGCCTCCTGAGGAGGTGGAGCAGGAGGCGGTTCGTTTCCGCCGGCGCAAGGGTATTGCCGACCCCGAGGCTGGGGAAATCTGGCTTCGGAACAATCACATGGAGAAAGAAGATTTTCAGCGTCTCATGGAGGAGGAGGCCCTTTTGGGGCGTCTGCGGCGCTGGCTTTTCATGGTGGAGCGTTTCGGCACCCCCGTACAGTCTCTTTTGGATGAGATGCGGCTTGAAGGGGTGTACGAAAAATATGCCCATGCGGCGGGGGAGCAGCAAAAAATGCTCCGGGCTCTCGGGGTGAATCTGCCCCAGGAGGCCACGCTCCAGAAGAGTTCCGAAGAGCTGGTGGCCTCGTTTCTTGCTTTTTCCGCCCCCTCCACCATGGATCGGAACTTCCCCGCCTGGTGTGAGGATATGGGGATGGGGAGCGGCCGGGCCCTTTGGGAGGTCCTCAAGGGGGAAGCTCTCCGGAGCCGTCTGGAGAAGCTCGCTCCGGAAGGGTTGCCGAAAAAACCTAAGGATCCTTCATGATTTATCCAAAAGACGTGCCTCTTAAGATTTTCCGCCTTTTCTGGAGAAACAGCGCCCTCACCGCCCGGGTTTTCGAAGAGAACTTTCAGCAGGCTTTGGGGGAGGGGATTCCGGTATCCTCCCTGCCGCAGCCCCAGAGCTGGGAAGACTTTTTTGCGCGTCCCTTCGAAGAAGGAGCCTTTTTCTCCCCCAACTACGAGCTGCAGCCTCTGGTCCCCTGGCTCCTCTCCCTTCGCAACGCCGCAAAGAGCCCCCTGCGGCTCCTCTTTATCGCCCATGCTCCGGGAAAGATGCCCTGGATCTGGAAGCTTCTCCCCCCGCTACTGCGGCGGGGGGATCGTGTGGTGGCTCCCAGCGTGCATGCGGCCCGGGTTATCGAATGGTTCATCCCCGAAATCGCTCCGGCGGTCCGCATCATCCCTCATCCCATCCCCCTTCCGGCGGGTTTTTCCCAAAAGCCCGGAAGGTCCTCGGGGGAGCACTTTCTCGTTCTAGGGCGTCTTCGTCCGGAGAAATGCCTGCATCAGCTTCTCGAAGGATATGCCCTCTTCTGCGGGGGGCCCCGAAGGAAGTGCCCCTCCCTGGTGATGGCAGGGCCTCATGTGGAGGAGGAGGGGGGAGAGCCCCTTCCCTATCTTCGAGCCCTGCAGCAACGGGTGCAGCGGCTGGGGTTGGAGGAGCGGGTCTTCTTTCCCGGAGCCGTTACGGGAGTTGCCAAAGAGGAGCTTTTTCAAAGATGCCAGGGGGTCTGTGCCCTCTCTCTCTCTCTGGAGGAATCCTTCGGCAAGACCCCCGCGGAGGCTCTGGCCCGGGGGATCCCGGTGCTCGCCACCCGGTGGAGCGGCTTTCCCGAGCTGTTGGGTTCCCGGGGAATCCTGGTCTCTCCTTCTTGGGGAGAGGGAACAGAAACCCCCTCTCTGGATCCTCGAAAGATCGCCGAGGCTCTTGGCGTGCTCGCTGATCTCCCCAGAGAGACATTTTCGGAAAAAGAGGATTCCCTCTGGAGCCCCCCCATGGTCCGAAAGAGGTATGGGGAGATGCTTCTGGAGGCTTTGGAAGAGGAACTTTCCCCCAGGGCGGAGGAGGCGCGGCATGGTGGGGTGCTGGCCCGGACGGCCCCCCTGAACGTGCTCTCCCAGGGGGAGCTTTTTGAATACCACCGCTTGGATTGCCAGCGCCGGCTCCGGCGCATGGAAGGGGAGACGCTGGAGGGGTTCTCCGAAGCCGAGGAGATTCAGGGCATTCTGGAGCTGGCTCTACAGAAGGATTTAGGGCTCCTCTTCGCACATGAGGAGCCTCGGGAGTCCTCTTGGGATTCCGGGGCTTCCCCGACGCTTTCTGTGCTGAAGGTGCCGGAGGCGCAGGAGAATCTTTCGCCGGAAGAACACCCCTATCTTCGGGGAGGTTTGTCTCCCGAGGCCCTTCCCAGCTCTCGAATTGCCTGTGCTCTGGCTCTGGCAGAGAAGGGGAGCCCCCAGGAGGCCCGGCAAATCCTGGATTCTCTCGACATATCTCCCCCCCTTTCCCCTCTCGAAGCATATGGATGCTGCCGGGTCGCCATGCTTGAGAAACGATGGGATCTCGCATGGCATCTCTGGAAGAGCCGGGAAGACTCCTGGGAAAGTCGGGAGGAGGGGGGAGGCTGGGTCTGCCTGGGGGCCCGGATAGCTCGTCAGATGAAGGATCGTGAGGCAAAGGAGCTTCTCTCTCTGCTGCGGAGCTGGCTCGAAGCCTTTCCCGATGCTCCCGAGAGCGGCAGAGTTGCCCTGGAGGGAGCTGCCACCGCCCTGAAAGGGGGTTCATCCCTTCGCACCGAAGCCCGGGAGTTACTGGAACAGGCCCGCCCTCTGGTGGGAGATTCTCCCCTGGTGCGCCGAATGGAGCTTGCTCTTCTGGGGTATCTCTCATGAGCCTCTACCTCTGCTATCCCCCCTTTGGGCCTCCCACATCTCCCTATCTGAGCCTCCCCGTGTTGGGGAGCTATCTGCGCTCTCAAGGGCACGAGGTGCGGTGCGAAGATGGGAACAACCGCTTTATCCGCTTTGCGGGATCCCCGGAAAAGATTCGGGAGGGTTTGGAAAAGCTCGCCCTCCTGGAGGCTTCCGCAGAAGGAAACCCCCTTCCCCCCTGGGTACGGCGTATCCGGGAGCTTGTGGAGGTTCTCGGCCCCCGTCTCTTCTACCTGGAATCTCCCGAAAAGATCGCATCTCCGGTGGAGCGGAACGCCCTTCTTGAGGGGGTGCTCTCTCTCGCATCCCTGGGAAGAGCGGACCGGGTGCTGTTTCAGCACTCCACCAACTCTTTGGGATATCTCTCCCTCTGGTCTTCCTATTCTTCCCGGGCGTCTCTGGAGGCGGCGTATATGGAGAACTCACTCCTGGAGGGGTTCTTCGAAAAGCATATCCTTCCGGATCTGCAAGAGTCCGAAGCGGCCTTCCTCGGGCTTTCCCTGGCCTTTGCAGAGCAGTTGCAACCCGCCCTTCGGCTGGCCCGGCTGGTGCGGGAGAACCTTGCAAAGGTGCGCATCTTTCTGGGAGGCCCCTTCGCCACCTATCATCTACAGGCCCTCCGCCACCTCCCGGAAGGGGGGAAGATCTTCGATCTTCTGGACGGAATCATTTTGGGAGAGGGAGAGGAGTCTCTGGATCTTCTCCTTCGCCATGCGGATGAAGGAACCCGGGTTTATCCAAAGATCCCTGGCCTCCTCTGGCGGGAGGAGGGGGAAATCCGCTCCAACCCTCAGGGGGAGCCCAAAAGCCTGAGGAGTTTGCCGGACCCGGATTTCGGAAATTTTTCCGAGAAAAAATACTTCTTTCCTCCCGGGGGAGGTATTATTCCTCTCCGTTTTTCCCGGGGGTGCTGGTGGAATCGCTGTACCTTCTGCCGGGGATACTCCCTCCCCTACAATGCTCCCTCGCCGGAGTTCCTCTGCTCCCAGCTGCTCCGGCTCCAGGAGAAGATGCATTTTTCCGGGTTCGTTCTGGCGGATGCCTGTATTCTTCCGGAGGTGCTCTTCGGCTTTGCGGAGCATCTGCTCCGTTCGGGGGTGCGGCTTCTCTGGAACGCTCACTTCCGCTTTTCCCCCACCCTTACCCTGGAGAAGGTGCTTCTTCTGCGCGAAGCGGGGTGCACCCGGCTCTTTCTGGGGTTGGAATCGTACAACGATAGGATTCTCACGCTTATGGAGAAGGGGATTACCGAAGAGCTTATTCAGAAAAATCTCACCGCCCTCACCTGGGGAGGGATGGATGCCCTTCTCTACATGATCGTGGGCTTTCCTTCGGAGACCGAGGAGGAGGCCCGGAGGGGGTTCCAGAAACTGCAGGAGCATCGAAAAGAGGGGCTCTCCGCCACCTGCCAGTTTAACCCTTTTATGCTCTTTCCAGATTCTCCGGTGGGGAGAGACCCCGCAAAGTACGGTGTTACCCGGGTGATCTACAACCCTCGGCAGGATTTATGCGCCCCCGCAGAGGCCTGGAATGCCCCCGGCATGAGCATCCAGAAGGCCCGGGAGCTGGCGGAGGAATTCGCAAAGCGCATGTATGCATAAGCTCCGGCTCTTGCAGTTCATCCACTCGGGAGCCGAGGGGACACATAAGCGGAGGCTCCATTACGTGCCACGTGACACATCATTTGTAAAACCGCTCTGTAAGCAGGAGTGACCCGCTAGCGCTACACCATACCACAAACACAGGAGGAAGCATTATGACCGTTCCAGCAGGGAACTTGCGAGGAATTACCCTCATCATCCCCCCCGTAAGCGCCCCCACACGCCCCTATCCCAGCGTTCCCCAGCTTACGGGGTTCCTTCGTAAAAAGGGAATTCCCGTGACTCCCCTGGATGCGAATATCGCCTTCTGTCACGCTGCCTTTACCGGAGCCCGGCTTCGGGAGGGGGAGGCCTATGCGCTACACCGGCTGAAGGAGCTGGATGGCCGTCCAGAACTTGCCTTTCCGGAGATGGCGGAGTATCTCTCTCTGGCCCGGGCGGGATCCATTCTCGAGCACTTCGGCAGGGATACCCTTACGGAGTACCTGGAGCGAAAAAAAACCATGCCCAAGGAGCTGCAGGGAAAGATCCTCGATGCAGCCTCCCGGCTGATCTTTGCCCCACACTTTCCCGAAAGCATACGTCACAATGATGAAGATATGCAGTACGCTTCCCGGGGGAATCCCTACTCCAGCGCCGATCTGCTGGAAGCGGCGGCGGAGGAGGGGCTTTTCGGCTCCTTTTTCGAAGACTATCTTCGGCCTTTCTTTACCTCGAATCCTCCCCGGATAGCCGGGCTTTCGGTGATCTTTCCGGGGCATATGGTGCCTGCTCTGCGGATGGCCCGGGTGATCCGCAAACTCTCCCCCGCCACGCATATCGTCTTCGGCGGCCCCTTTGTGATGTTTCATCTCTCCCGGGTGCCGCACAACGCCTTTTTCCGCTACATGGACAGCATGGTGGTGGGGGATGGGGAGATCCCTCTGTTGCGGCTTTACGAAGCTTTGGGGAGCGAGAAGCCCGACTTTACCGGCGTCCCCGGTCTGATCTACCTCGACCAGCAAGGGGAGCGTCGCTGCAACCCCGAATCGGTACACCTCCCCCTGGAGGAGGTCTATCCGGAGTACGGGGATTTTTGTCCCGAAGATTATTATCGGAAAAAGGGGGATGCCTTCGTCTTTTTCCGGCTCTCCCGGGGTTGTTCCTGGGCGAAGTGCGCCTTCTGCCGTACCAAATCCTCGCTTATCTCCGCCTATCAGGAGGGGGATCCGGATCGTTTCTTCGAGCAGGTGCGCCTCTATGCCCAGGAGACCGGGGCGGTCTTCTTCCCCTTCACGGATGATGAGGCCTCCCCAGAGCTGGTGGAACACTTCGCCCGGCGGGTTCTGGAGGAGAAGCTTCCGGTGGAGTGGTCCATCAACATGCGGATGGATAAAAAGCTCACCCTGGATCGCTGTACTCTCTTTCGGGAGGCGGGGTGCATCAACCTTATCCTGGGGCTCGAAAGCTTTCACGACCGCATTCTCAAACGGATCAAGAAGGGGATCACAGTGTCACTTATCGAACAGGTGCTCTCCAACGTCTCCTGGGCGGGGCTTCGGGCGGGGGTGTACATGATCGTGGGGCTTCCTACAGAGACCCGGGAGGAGGCGGAGTACTCCTTTTCCAGGATTCTCCGCTACTGCAGCGACGGCGACGTGAGCTACGTTTTCTACTCCCCCTACCAGGTGCTTACGGATTCCTCCATCGGCCAGAACCCCCGAGAGTACGGTATTACCGATCTCAATCTTCCCGAGGGGCTTGATCTCGACCCCCCCAACGTCTGGTTCCAGGGAGAGGGGATGACCCGGCAGGATTCCTTTGCCCTCATGCAGCAGTTCAGTTGGGCCATATGGAAGACCCTGGGAAAGCGCATGCCCCTTCCTCTGAAGGAGCTTACCCTGGCAGGAGAAAAAATATCCCTGGAATACGATCTCATGGAGATCGGGAGCCGTATCAGCAGCAATACGGAGCCTCACGTATCCTTCGACGGTTTTCTCCAGGAGGGCGCTCGGGTGATACCTCCTCTGCTGCGGAGGGGGATGCGGTGAAAAAAGATCTGCTCCTCTTCCTCCCCCCCTGTGATGCCTCCCATCGTCCCGGAGCGGCGCTCCCCCAATTGGCGGGATATCTCGAAAGCCGGGGGATCTCCCTGGGCTGTCTGGATGCAAACCTCGCCTTTTTTCGGCATTTCTTCCGGGAGGAACGGCTTTTTGCGGGGCTACCCGAGGGAGCGGAGCGCTTGGAAGAGCTGGGCTCTCGAAGAAGCCTCGGCTTTTCGGAGATGATGGAATATCTTTCTCTCGCCAAGGGAAAGATCGTGCTGGATATGGCGGGGGAGGAGATGGTGCGGTGTTCCCTGGATCCTCGGGAGATGCTGCCGGGGCATGTGAGGAGCACTCTCTTTGAAAGCGTGGCCAAGTTTCTCTGGGTCTCCCGCTTCCCCGAAAGCCTCTGGAACGTGGGGGAGGGGATCTTCTACGAGGCTCCAAGAAGCTGCTACAGCAGCGGGGAGATCCTGGAATGTGCCGAAGAGGAGGGAATCTTCGAAGATTTCTTTGCCTCCTGGTTCTCTCGAAGGCTCCAGGGGGAGGATCCCCGGGTAATAGGCATCTCCATCACCTACGGGGGGCAGGTGGTTCCCGCCTTTCGTATGGCCCGGGAGCTGAAGAGACTCTTTCCCCGAGCCTTTATCGTCTTGGGAGGGGCCTTCGTCACCTTGCACCTCTCCCGAACCGACAATACCGCACTTTTTCGTACAGTTGACGGTATGATCGTCGGGGATGGAGAAGTTCCCCTGGAGCGTCTCTGCGAAGCTCTGCTGCAACCCCGGAGAACGCTGGATGCTGTGCCGGGGTTGATTTATCTTCAGGAGGGGGCGCTGCGGCGCAATCCTCCGGCTTCCCCCTTTCCTCTGGAGAAGATTACTCCTGCCTACAGTTATTTTCCTAAAGAGGGGTATTATCAGGATGCCTCGGGAGAGTTTGCGGGGTTTCGCCTCTCCCGGGGGTGCTCCTGGGGGCGCTGCGCCTTCTGCCGCACCGAAGAGGAATTCATCCGGCACGTGGCCCTGGGAGGAGAGGAACTCTTCGAGAAAGTACGTTCCCTGGTGCGGGATCAGGGGCAGCGATCCTTTGCCTTCGGAGACGATGAGGCGGACCCGGAGATGCTGGAGCGCTTCGCCTCCTGGGTATGCCGGGAAAAGCTGGACATCTCCTGGAGCGTAAACGTTCGGGCGGATCCCCGGCTTACTCTGGAGCGCTGTATGCTCCTCCGCCGGGGGGGGTGCCGCCGTCTGGTGATGGGGGTGGAAAGCTCCAGCAATCAGGTTTTGGGGCATATGCGCAAGGGAATTACCTGGGAGCTGGTGGAGCGGGTGCTCTCCAACGCCTCCTGGGCAGGTATCCCCCTGGGGGCCTATATGATGGTGGGCTTTCCTTCGGAAACCGAAGAAGAGGCCCGAAAGTCCTTCGAGACCCTTCGGGAGTGCATCCGCCGGGGAACGGTGCAGTCCGTCTTTTACGCCGCCTTTCAGGTGGCTCCGGGATCCCCGGTGATGCGGCATCCCGAAGCCTTCGGCGTATCCGCCCTCACCTTTCCGAAAGGGGCGGATCTGAACCCCCCGGCGGTGGATTTTGAGGCTCCCGGCATGTCTCGACAGACCGCCTTTCGGCTGGCTCAGGAGTTTTCGTCGCTTCTGCGGGAAGGGAGCCTCCCCTCCCGCCCCCATCCGCCGGAGGATCTGCATTTTGGATCTCGAAAGGTGCGCCTCGGCTTTCCTCTCCGGGAGGTGGCGGAGGCTTTGCGAAGGGGCACCCCCCCTCACGTGGACTTTATCGGCTATATTCGTAGCGGTGGGGGGAGCATATCCCGAAGGTAGTGACGTATGGAGTGACGTATCATGAAAGGAGGGACGTGGCATGGGAAAGTCGGGAAATCTCTTTCGAAAAAAGGCGTTGGAAAAGCTCTCCTCTCCGGAGCAGCTGGATCAGATGATGTGCTACGTGAGGCCTAAGCAGTGGATCTTTCTCTTTGCCTGCCTGGTGCTTCTTCTTTCGCTCCTCCTCTGGGGGATCTTCGGCTCCGTCCCCACCAAGGTCTCCGGCATGGGAATCCTTATGGGGATGGGCAATGTGGTGGAGATCGGCCCCAAGGGGGGAGGGCGTATCACCCACATAGGTGTCTCCATCAACGACTATGTGGAGAAAGGGGAGACTCTGGCCTGGATAGATCAGATTGATGCGGAGCAGAAGCTGGAGGAGGCGGAGAAAAAGCTCGAAAACCTTCAGAGACAGCTCGCTCAGGCAGAGGGCACCGAGGCTTCCCGTAAAGGGTATGAAGATACCTATACGGAAAAGCAGCGGCAGACCCTGAAGGCCTCCATCGTCGCCGCAGAGGAGCGCATGAAGCGCCTTCGAGAGATGGAGCGCAAGTACGCCAGGCTCTTCGAAAAACAGTTGGTCACGGAAAAACAGTACCTGGACGTGCGAAACGACTACGATCAGGTTATGGAAGATATTCTTACCTACCGGCAGAATCTTGCAAAGCTTCCGGTCTCCACGGTGGAGTCCCAATCCCAGTGGGAGAAAGAGCGTCGGGATTTGGAGTATCAGATCCTGCAGCAGCAGGAGCAGGTGCGGCAGCTCGAAACCACCTATCAGGAGAACCGTACCCTGGAGAGTAGTGTTTCAGGGTACGTTACGGGGATATACAAAAATCCCGGGGAGATCGTGGGGAATGGAGAGGCGGTCTTTCTAGTGGAAGAGGTGCTTTCGGAGGAGGAAAATCCCATCCTTTACGCCCAGACCTATGTCTCCGCCGGGGAGGGGAAGAAGATCCGTAAAAACATGGAGGCCCTGGTGACCCTGATCATGATAAAGGAGGAGGAGTACGGCTCCATCCGGGGAAGGGTCTGGAACTTCTCGGATGCCCCGGTCTCCAAGAAGACCATGACCCGCATGCTGGGGGATGAGGACCTGGTGAGTCAGATCGCCCAAAAGGGGGCTCCCATGCTGGTGGTGGTGGAGCTTCTCTCCTCGGATAGCACTGTGAGCGGCTATGCGTGGACCTCCGGCAAGGGCCCCCCCATGAGGATTGAGCGAAACACTCTCTGCAGCGTGGAGATTGTCACCCGCCGGCAGAAGCCCATTACCCTGGTGCTTCCCTTTGTCAAAAAATACCTTCTTGGGGTGGGAGAGACCGAATGAAAAGGTTGGCGAAAACTCCCGCTCCTCTGCAATGGAGTTCCGGAGAAGGGCGGGTCAAAACCCCCACGCTGCTGCAGATGGAGGCTACCGAGTGCGGTGCCGCGAGCCTGGGAATCGTGTTGGGGTACTACCGCCGTTTTGTCCCTTTGGAAACCCTTCGGGAGGATTGCGGCATCACCCGAGACGGCAGCAAGGCGGGGAATATCCTGAAGGCCGCCAAGGCCTACGGCCTTCAGGCGGAGGGGTACCGGGTGGAGATCGAGGATCTCAAGGCCCTTCCTCTTCCGCTGATCCTCTTCTGGAATTTCAATCACTTTCTGGTGCTTGAGGGTATTCGGGGGGGGAAGATCTATCTTAACGACCCCGCTTCGGGTCCCCGGGTGGTGACGCCGGAAATTTTCGACAAGAGCTTTACCGGGGTGGCCCTCTCTCTGGTGCCGGGGGAGGACTTTGCCCCCGGAGGCAGTCCCAAGCGCCCCTGGAAGGCTTTAAAGCAGCGTCTCGGTCCCGTGAAGGCCATGCTCCTCTTTGCGGTTCTCGCAGGGCTTGGTCTCGTTTTGCCGGGCCTTCTGGTGCCGGGGCTCTCCCAGGTCTTTCTGGATCACGTGCTCATAAGTTTTCAGCCGGGATATTTCAAACCCCTGCTCCTCTTTCTCGGCCTTCTGGGGCTGCTTCAGGGGGCTCTCACCCTGCTGCAGCAGAACATGCTTCTCCGGCAGGAGATGGCCCTCGCCACCTGCCACTCCTCCCGCTTTTTTCTGCACGTTCTTCGGCTCCCCTACGCCTTCTTTATTCAGCGTTTCTGCGGGGAGGTGGGGAACCGGGTGGCCCTGAACGACCAGGTGGCCACCACCCTCTCCCGACAGCTTGCCACCACCCTCTTGAGCTGTTCCACCCTGGTCTTCTACCTTTTTGTCATGTTCGGCTACTCCCCGCAGCTCTCCCTTATCGGCGTGGGAGCCGCTTCGGTGAACGTGCTGCTCCTCTGGGGGATAGGGCGGAAACGATCGGATTTGAACGAGCGAATCCTCTCGGATCGGGGGAAGTTTTCGGGGATTGCCATGAGTGGGCTCCAGCTCATCGAAACCATCAAATCCACCGGAGGGGAGGACGACCAGTTCTCCCGCATTGCGGGGCATCTTACCAAGACCAAGAACGCCCAAGTGAAGATGGAATTTTTCAATACCCTCATCGAGCCCATTCCCTCCCTGCTCACTGCGGTGGTGGCGGCCTGCGTGCTCTGCCTGGGAGGGCTCCAGGTGATGGGGGGGATTCTCTCTCTCGGGATGCTCCTGGCCATGCAGACCCTGATGAACAACTTTCTCAGCCCCGTGGGGCAGCTGGTGGATCTGAGCAGCAGCTTTCAGACTATTCAGGGTACCTTGAACCGCCTAGAGGATGTGCTCCGCTATCCCGGAAATTCCTCCTGGAACCCTCAAGAGGAAGAGGCTTCCCCTCCTCCTCACGCTTCCCCTTCCTCTCCTTCCCCCCCGGCGGTTCGTCCCTTTCGGCTTTCGGGAAGTCTGGAGGTACAAGGGCTCACCTTCGGCTACTCCCCGCTGGAGCCCCCTCTCATCGAAAACCTCTCTCTGAATCTCGCTCCGGGGGCTCGGGTGGCTCTGGTGGGGGGCTCGGGATCGGGAAAGTCCACCGTGGCGAAGCTCGTCTGCGGTCTCTATGATCCCTGGGAGGGAGCGGTGCTCTACGACGGCTATCCCCGAAAGGAGATTCCCCGGGAGTGCCTGGCCCGATCCTTCGCCTTTGTGGATCAGGATATTGTTCTCTACGAAGGAAGCATCCGGGAGAACCTCACCCTCTGGCGGGAGGGGATTCCCGAGGAGTGGATTATTCAGGCCTGCAAAGATGTGGATATTCACGAGGATATTGTGGCCCGTTCCCAGGGGTATGACTCCCTGGTGGAGGAAAACGGCAGAAATTTCAGCGGCGGCCAGAGGCAGCGCCTGGAGATCGCCCGGGCTCTGGTGATGCGTCCCTCCCTGCTGGTGATGGATGAAGCCACCAGCGCTCTCGATCCTCCCACAGAGCAGGTGGTGGATCAGAACCTTCGCCGCCGGGGGTGTACCTGCCTTATGGTGGCCCATCGGCTTTCCACCATCCGGGATAGCGACGAAATTATCGTGCTGCATCGGGGCAAGGTGGTGGAGCGTGGGCGTCACGAAGATCTGGTGGCTCTTCGGGGACGATACTATGATCTTATCCAAGGATAGAGGGGGGAGAGGATAATGCAGGATTTCCTGAATACGCTTCGCCCCCTGGGGGTAGAACGGTATACCACCTCAAGCCTTCCGGAGGAGGTGGGGAAGCTCTCCCGAGGGCTCTTCGTGCTGGAGGGGGCTCTGGACGTTCACGGGGTTCCTCTTCTGGGAGAGAAGACCCGGGGGGCCCGGGAATACCTTTTCTCCCTCCCTCCGGGGGAGGTCTTTTTCGACCTGCCCCGAGACGAAGGCATCCCCTATCTGCTGCAGATCACCCCCTGGGGGGAATCCCGGATTCTTGAGGTTCCCTGGGAGGTCCTGAAAGAACAGAAGGATCCTGCTCTTTTGGATGAACTCATCCTGGGGGGAGAGAAACTCCTCAATTCCCTAGGAGAGGTGCTCGCCCGGGATGTGCCCTTTCCGGCGGGGAACCTGGATCGGCTCTCCCGAGAGGAGCTGCAAAAGCTTCCTTCGGAGCGGTATGCGGGGCCTTCGGAGAAACAGGGGCTTTGGCTCGAACTTCGGGAGGGGGGCGTCCTCCTTCTGGGAGAGGAGGAGATGGAGCCGGGAAGGCTCTATTATCTAGGGGAGCATCTCTGGATGCGGAGTCTTACGGAAAGTTCCTTCCAGAGCTTTCAGCGGGAGGATCTTCACGCTTTCGGGCTGCTCTGGAAGGCCCTGGAGCAGCATCTGGCTCTTTTTCTGAAACTGCGGAACATGCACTCCCGGCTTTCCTTGGGGGATCAGTGGAACCTCGGGGAGAGCATGAAGGTGCTGGGAAAAGAACGATTTCGAGAGGCCTTCACCTCCCTGGGAGATGTGCTCTTCCGCAAAAAGGAGGAGGTGACGGTACCTCTTTCGCCGCTCTTCCGCCTCGCCGCCCGTCTGGGGGAGGAGATGAACTTTCAGCTTCCTAAGATTATCCATCATCCCGAAAGGGTGCGCACCTTGGAGGATCTCGGAAGGGCCTTCAACCTTCGAATACGGCGGATCTCCCTCGAAAAGGGGTGGGAGCGCCGGGACACCCTCCCCTTTGTGGGGCTCTACGGAGAGGAGAAAAAAGAGGTGCTCCTTCTTCCTCGAAAAGGGAAATTTTTTATCTATTTCCCCGAGGATGGACGGGAGGAGCCTCTTCATGCGCAAGAGGCGGAGAAGATCGATTCCCAGGCCTGGGGGGTCTACCGCTCCTTTCCTTCGGGGAGCATGACCCGAAAGGATCTCTTTACCTTCGGTCTCTTCCGCTCCTGGGGAGAGCTTCTCTATGCCCTGCTGGTGGCTTTCGGCATGGGCTCTCTGGGACTCTTCGTCCCCATGATCAACGGCAAGATCTTTCAGGATATTATCCCCAGCGCCGAGCGAGGGCAGATATGGCAGTTCTTTTTTATTCTCCTATCCCTGGCGGTAACCACCGCCCTGCTACGGCTCTCGCAACAGCTTTCCATCTTCCGGGTGGAGAGCCGCATGGATCACGATGTGGAGATGGCCCTCTGGGATCGTATTCTGCGCCTTCGGGTGACCTTCTTCCGGCGGTTTACCTCGGGAGATCTTGCGGGAAGGGCTCTGGGGCTCTACAGCATCCGCACCTTTCTGGGGCAGTCCGTACGATCTCTGGTGCCCAATGTGGCCTTTTCCCTGCTCTATCTGGGGCAGATGTTCTACTACGACTGGAAGATCTCCCTGGCCGCTCTGGGGTGTTTGGCCCTTCTGGGGGTGGCCATGGGCCTCTCCGCCTACGTGCAGATACGTTTTCAGCGGCGCATGGTGGAGGTGCAGAATCGGCTGAGTGGGGTGGTCTTTCAGATTCTTACAGGGCTTAACAAGATCCGGGTGGCCGCAGCGGAGGAGGAGGTCTTTGCCAAGTGGGCCTCCCTGTTCTCCTGGCAGCGGATACTCAGCTACCGGGCCCGCATGGCAGCCAATCTGCTGAACGCCTTTTCTGCCCTCTTTCCCGCCTTCGGGGCCATGGCCATCTTTCTGGTGATCATGTACTTCCGCATGGGCTATCCCGATGATATGGGAAGCTATGATTACCAGGTGGGGCGCTTCGTCAGTTTCTGGTCCGCCTACGGAGCCATGCAGGGGGCCTTTATGGGACTTATCTCCAGCATCACCGTCTTTCTGGGGGTGCTCCCCCTCTACGAATCCCTGAATCCCATTCTTGAGGAGGAGCCCGAGGCGAGCGAAGACCGGAGCGATCCCGGAGAGCTTCGGGGAAACATCGACATCTCTGCCATCACCTTCCGGTATCATCGGGATGCTCCCGCCATCTTTCAGGATTTTTCCCTCTCCATACGAGCGGGGGAGTTTCTCGCGGTGGTGGGAGCTTCGGGATCCGGCAAATCCACTCTCATACGGCTGCTTCTGGGGTTTGAATTTCCCGAGCGGGGGGAGGTCTTCTTCGATAACAAGCCCCTCAAGGATATGGATCTCAAGAAGATGCGTTCCCAGATTGGGGCGGTGCTGCAGCAGGGGGGGATTATCGCGGGGGATATCTTCTCCAATATCGTCTGCTCCCGCCCTCTTACCCTGGATCAGGCCTGGGAGGCCGCCCGGGTGGCGGGGCTCGAAGAGGATATCAAGGCCATGCCCATGGGGATGCATACCATGATTACCGAGGGGGCCAACACCCTTTCGGGGGGGCAGAAACAGCGTCTGGTCATCGCCCGGGCGGTGGCGAACAAGCCCCGGATCCTCTTCTTCGACGAGGCTACTTCGGCTCTGGACAACCGAACTCAGGAGGAGGTGGCCCGGAGCCTGGAAAATTTGGATGCCACCCGTATCGTGGTGGCCCATCGGCTCTCCACCATCCGGAATGCGGATCGTATCGTGGTGGTTCACAAGGGGCGTATCGGTGAAGAGGGAACCTTCGAAGAACTCATGGGAAAAAAGGGGTTCTTCTACGAACTCAGCCGAAGGCAGATGGTGTAGCTTGACACTCTTTCAAGGGGAGGGGATGCGGGTGCGGAGAGTATGGGGTGTGCTTTTTCTGCTCTTCTTGAGCCTGGGAGGGTTTCTTCTCTCCGGGGCCTTCGGGGCTTCCGGGGAGCCTTCGGGGCCAAGGCTTGATCTGGAGAGTTATCTTCTGGAGGTGGTGGGGCGAAACCCCTCCGCCAAGGCGGATCGTTTCAAGGCCCAGGCCCAGTGGGAGGATCTGCGCGCCACCGTGGCGGATCAGCGGTTGCAAATTACCCTCTCTCCCTCGGTGGAGCGGTGGACCTACTACCCGGATCAGCGGAGCGATCAGACCCTTTCGCTCATCTTTCAGCAGAACGTCGATCTTTCAGGGCTCTACCGGGCCCAGGAGCGCAAGGCCCTCTACGCCTATCGAAAAGCCCTGCACGACTATGGAACTACCCTGAACAGCCTTCTGGCTTCTGCCGAACAGGCCTATTGGCAATGCCTCTTCGCGGAGGAGAAGATAGCCCTTCTGGAGAAGATCCTCAAGCAGCGCCGGGAGATCCTGGAGCTTCTGAAGCTGGAGCTTCAGGAAAATCTCATCACCCGGCTGGATGTCACCAAGGGAGAGATCAACCTGGGGGAGGTGGAATCCTCCCTCGCTACGGCCCGGGGAGATCTCGGGGGATTCCTGGAGGATCTTGCGGGATATGTGGCAGGAGCAAGGATCTTCCCCGCCCCCATGAAGGATCTTCCCGAAGGGCTTCTCTCTTCGAAGGATTTAGAGGAGAGCTTCGAAGCAAATCCGAATATCCGTTCCGCCCAAAGTAATTTGGACTATACCCGAATGCTCTATGCCATCGCTCAAAGGCAGGACTCTCTCAAGGTGCAGCTTCAGGGGACCTATCGAGCCTGGACGGATTACACCTACCACTATTCGGATGTGGAGGCGGGGGAGTGGGATCTTCTCCTTTATGTGGAGATTCCTCTGGTGGACGGGGGTAAGAAGAAGGCCAATATTCAAAAAAATCGCCACCTTCTGGAGGAGGCGGCAAAACGCCTGGAGGTGGCTCAGGAGCAGGCCCGAAAGGAGTACCGCAAGGCCCGGGAGGCCTGGAAGAGTGCCGCAGATAATGTGGAAGTACTGCAGCGACAACAGGAGTATGCCCGCAAGAATCTCGATGACACCTTGACCCTCTACCGGGAACGGCTTACGGATGTTTTCGATCTCATGGATGCTTTGGAAAAGGATCAACAGGCCCGAACCCAGCTTCTGGACGCTCAGTTGAACATGTTCCTTGCCCGGGGAAAGATACGAGAGCAGCAGGGGATCTATCTGGCCCGGATCTCTGAAAGAGAGGGCGCCTCTCCCCCGGGAACTCCGGGAGGAAGATGATGCTGGAATACGAAAGCAAGCCCATCTTTAAGAGAAGCATTATGGGGGTGGGGCTGCCGGGAGGGCGGATCTTCTGCCCCTTTGTCCCCCCCGAAGGTGTTCTTTTGGAGCCTCTTCAGCCGTGGCAGAGGGAGCTTGTGCAGCTCTTTGACGGAGTCCGCACGGTGAGGGAGCTTGGGGTTCTTCTGGCTACTTTGGGGCATACCTGCTCCTCCGGGGAGGTGCTTAGCTTTTGCCGGGAGCTGGATGGCAAGCTTCTTCTGGAGGATATGCGAGACGAAGAGGGTGATGATGATCCCCAAGAGGAGGATCGCTATCAGCGGCAACGGCTCTTCTTCGGAGCCTGGGAAGCTCGGGGGCTTCCCCAGGGAAGGGAGATGCAGCGCCGCCTTGAGGCGAGCCGGGTAATTCTCTTTGGTGTGGGGGGCGGGGGGTGTCAGGTGCTTCAGAATCTGACAGCCCTCGGGGTGGGACATCTTACCGTGGTGGAGTTCGACCGGGTGGGGCCGAGCAATTTGAACCGTCAGATCCTCTATGGCGAAGAAGACCTGGGGTGTTCCAAGATAGAGGTTCTTCGAAGAGAGCTTCCCCGAAGGAACCCCCGATCTTCCTACACCTTTCGGGAGGAGCGCATAATCTCCCCGGAGGACTTTGCCCGCCTCCTCCAGGGGCATGATCTGGGGATTCTCACCGCAGACAGCCCCCGGGAATCTATCTTCTCCTGGTTCAACCAGGGGATCTACGAAAGCCATATCCCAGGACTCTATACCGCAGGGGTTACCGCCGCCTCTCTCGGAGCGGGCCCTTTGGTGATCCCCGGAGAGACCCCCTGCTACGACTGCTCTCTCCCTCCCTGGAGACCCGATTTCTCCCCCCCGGAGCTGCGGGCTCTGAACCGAGAGTATCGCCACGGGGTGATCCTTCCCCATCTGGCAATTCTCGGGGGCCTTCTTGCCCTGGAGGCGGTGCGGTTTCTTACGGAGTTTCAGGAGCCCCTCACCAAGGGGGCCCGGCTGGAGCTGAATCTCTTTACATGGGAGAGCCGCCGGGTTCCTCTGCAATTTCGGGGGGGGTGCCCCTGGTGTGGGGGAGATAAGAGAGACGAAGAAAGGGGGAATATCTGATGTTTCTGCAGCTTTCGGGAGGGGGAAGGCTCTGGTACGAACAGTCTAGAGAAGAGCCGAAGCTTCTCTTTCTGGGGGGGCTCGGCATGTCCTCCCTGGGATGGCGGGGGGTGCTGGGGGCGCTCTCGAAACCCTGGGGAACCCTCTGTGTGGACTTTCCCGGCTCTGGTAAGAGTGATCTTCCCGCAAAAGAGCTTTCCATGGCCTCTCTGGCAAACCTGGTGGTGGAGCTGCTTGATTTCTGCGGCATCTCCCGGATCTCCCCGGTGGGGCTCTCCATGGGGGGGTTCGTGGCTCTGGAGATGGCCCGAAGCTTCCCCGAAAGGGTGGAAAAGCTGGTGCTTATCAACAGCGCCTCTCGTCTGGAGGGGAGGGGGCGGGAGCAGCTTGCCCTCTGGGAGGATCTTCGCAGGATCGGCTGCCCCCCGGAGCTTATACTCCGCCAGCAGCTCCTGAGCACCCTTTCGGCGGCGTTTTTTGCCCTTCCCCAGCGCATGGAGCAGAGCCTTGTCTTTTTTCGCCGATATCAGGAGGAACTTTGGCAGAAGGATGCGGGATTTTACCCCCAGGCCCGGGCCTGCAGAGAGTTCGATTTTCGGGATAAGGCCCGGGAGATTGCGGCTCCCGCCCTTCTCGTGAGCGGCAGGGAGGATTGCATGATACCCCCGGAATCCATGGCAAAGCTGAAGGAGAGCCTTCCAAAAAGCACCCTCCGGATTCTGCCGGGAGGGCATGCCCTGCACGTGGAGCAGGCCCCGGAGATTGCCCGGAGCCTGGAGGATTTTTTTGCAGATGCCGAAGAAGCGTGATGGCGGAGAAACATGATGCCAGAGCGGTTTGGCCACTTAGAGCGGTTTTACAAATAACGTGTCACGCGCTGTTTCACGTTATAGTATGCCCTTGGATAGGAGCCTCCGCTTGTGTGTCCCCCCGGTTCCCCTGAGTGGTCGAACCGCTCCCTTGCTTTGCTGCTCCGAACCGTCGCCACAGACTTCCGCCGACC
>CAZIFL010000040.1:17268-28388 GCA_964539095.1 uncultured Synergistaceae bacterium | reverse complement strand
AACCGCGGCATTGCCCGTAAAGATGCAGTTCTCTATTTCGGGATTGCTCGCATCCACCGGATTGCTTCCCCTGTTATACACTCCTCCGCCGTATGCCGCAGTATTTCCCGCAAAGGTGCAGTTGGTCACGGTGGGGCTGCCACCATTGTTATACATTCCTCCGCCGCAGTCGCCGCCCCTCTCGTTATCGAAGGTTCCTTCAGCTCCTCCGCAAACCGTAAAACCATTCAGGATAGCGGTGCTGTCTGTGCCGCTGCCGGTTACCACGGTACGGCTGTTGGTTTCTACAATATCGGTGTAGATCGCAGTTACGCCGTTTGTGTCGGTGCTGTCGTTTTTCTGAAGATCCCCGGTAAGTACGGTAACGTTGCTTTCCCAATTCCTCGCGTTTCGAGTAGTTTCTGAGCCCTCAAACCCCCCATAGAGGGCCACGCCGGATTTGAGAACAAAAGAGGCATCCCGGTTCACTGCCTCAATGGAGGGGCGATAGACTCCGGAAGCTACCCAGAACTCGCTCCCGGGGGGGGCATTTTGAAGAGCTGTGATAAATTGAGCCTCCCCATAGGCGTTTGTCCAGGGCGTACCGTTTTTCGCCCCCCCACCATTCTGTGTTACGTAGTATGTGGCGGCCTCTGCATGAAACGAACCCCCTAAGCATGAGAACAACACCAACATAAAAACAATTTTACTCATGGACTCACCCAAGAAAAACCTTTTCTTACGAGCACCGCCTCCAGAATACGCCACCATCACTACCCCCTTTTTCATATATTTCCCAACAATTTTTTAAAGCCATTTCGCTGATGATACTCTCAAAAAGAGACTTGTCAAACTTATTTTGATCCTTAGGACTATTTCCACTATTTTCACATCAAGGGGCTTTATGTTTTTTAAATTATAATTTTTTCTAGAATACGGGATTTCCGGGGGATTCAAGAGAAAAGCGGGGGAACCTACGCTCCCCCGCTTTTCTCTTGAATCCCCTATTCGTTTTTGTGGCAAAAACAATTCTGGAAGAATTCTCGCTGAGAATCCCAACTAGACGTTGCTACTCCTCCCCTTTTTTAAGCTGCAGCATCCGCCCCTCCTCGGTTCCCTTCCGGGGCATCTTTACGGTGATGACACCGTGCTTAATCTCCGCCTCGGCCCCCTCGGGGTCTACCTCCCGGGGGAGAGATACGCTGTAGTTCAGCACTCGGCGCTGTTTCCTGCAGTGCCAGGTCTTCCCCTCCTCGCAGGGCTGCTCCTCCTGCTCCTCCTTGGAGACCAGTGTCACCCTGTCGGGAAAAACCCGGATATCCACTTTCTCGGGGTCCACCCCGGGGGCATCCATGGATACCACCAGCCTGCCGTTCTCCTCGTACATATCGAGAGGGAACTCCCGATTCACCGAAGAAAAGACATCAGACATCCCCTTGAAGAAATCCTCCACCTCCGGAAACATCATGGACGAAGGTCTGCGATACCGTACCAATCCTCTCATAACTGCTCCCTCCTTATTCGCACATAGGATATATTTTTTAGAGCCTGTCGCTCTTGCTTCACTGTGGCGTCAGTATAGGTCAAAGATCAGGGTAGATCAAGATCATTTTTGATCAAAAAACCCATGATACACGTTTTTGTCGGGGGAAATCGCTTTTTTCTCCTCTTTTTCGCCATTTTTCTCTTTTTTTAGCGCTTTCCTCTTTTTCCCCTTCAAGGTATGCTGGTGTCATAGGCTCCATACTCTTAGACGAAGGATGTGATTCCATGAAACGAACCGTTATTCTCAGCGCTCTTGTTCTCCTTTTCGCCCTTGCTGCCATCCCCGCCTTCTGCAGCGACAGCACCTCTCTTCTGGTAGCTCTGGAAACGCCCAGAACCGAAGTGGGCTCCTTTGCCCCCGCCAGCCAGGAGCGAGCCTTCGCCCGCCAGGCCGAAAGCATTCTCTCCGCAGCCTCCATTCCTCTGGAAGAGGTAATTCCTCTCCCCTACCTCGGGTTGGCTATCGTCCGCACCTCCGCCCCCTCCGGGGAAGCCCTGGAAAGCCTCCGGCAGACCCCGGGTGTTCTCCAGGCAGATTTGCCGGGGAAAAACTACCTCTTCGCCGCCCCTCAGCCGCGAGCCTACACCCCCACAGAACCCCGCTACGACGAACAGTGGTATCTCCCCGCCATCGGCTGCCCCACCGCCTGGGACACCACCCTGGGAGACTCCACCATGGTGGCGGCGGTGCTTGACACTGGGGTGGATTACGGCCATCCAGATCTTGCGGCCAGCATGTGGATCAACCCCGGGGAGATCCCCAATAACGGTATCGACGACGACGGCAACGGTATCATCGACGACTATTACGGTATCGCCGCCTTCAACAACGGAGGTGTTCTTACAGGGGATCCCAACGACAATCTCCCCGGCGGAGGACACGGCACCCACGTGGCGGGGAGCATCGCCGCCCCCATCAACGGGGTGGGAATTCTCGGGGTGGCTCCCAACGTGAAGATCATGGGAGTCCGGGTCTTTACCTATGACCCTGCGGAGGGGACACTCAGCGCCTTTGATACGGACATCGCCCGGGGGCTGAACTACATTCTGGCCATGAAAAACCGGGGGGTTAACGTTCGGGCTCTCAACCTCTCTCTTGGCACCTGCCCCGGCGCATCTCCCTCGAACACCATGCTTCAGGCCTACCGAGCGGTCTCCGATGGGGGTATGCTGATCTTCTTCGCCGCAGGGAACGACAGCAATAACAACGATGCTAACCTCGTCTATCCTGCCAACTATAACGTCCCTCTGAAGGTTACCGTGGGAGCCACCGACACCGACGGAACTTCCCGGGCAGATTGGGGAGGCACAAGCAACTGCGGTTATCCCAGCGGCTCCAACTACGGAGCCACCACGGTGGATATCTTCGCTCCGGGAACCTCCATTCTCTCCACGGTGCCCACCTTTGTGGACCCCAGCGGATACGCCTCCTGGGACGGCACCTCCATGGCCACCCCGGTAACCCTGGGAGCAGCTCTTCTTACCTGGAGCGTGAACCCCGCTCTCTCGGGAGCCCAGGTGCGAACCCTTCTGCTGAATAACGGCACCCCCTCCGCAGCTCTGGCGGGGCTCTGTGTCACTGGCAGAGTGGTAAACGCCGCAGCATCGGTGGCCGCCGCAGCAACGCAACCAACGCCGACAACAGCTCCCACCACTGCTCCTACAAGAATACCCACCGTTGCCCCTGGACCCTCTTCGGGAGGAGGCGGTGGCTGTTCTCTGGGCTTTGCTTCTCTTGCGGGAGTGCTCTTTATTCTTCCTCTGCTTCTCATGAGAAAATCTTCCCGATAAGGAGAACACGGCGGAGAAAGACGTGAACAGGAGGTTGTAAAAGATGACACGACGTATGGGAATTTTTCTATTGGTGGGGCTTTTCCTTTTTGGAGGGGGAGCTCTGGCCTGGGGGCAGTTCAAGCATGTTCCCGAAACACCCCAGGGTTTTCAAATTCTTGAAGAGGGATTCTACGCCGCTCGAAAAGAGGCGGGGGTAATGGTAGTGGAAGGGGCAGACGCTCTTTTGAAGCTCTTCGCAGAGGACATCTCCCCTTCCAAGAAGCCCCCGGTGGTGGTGGATTTCAACCGTTTCGTGGTGGTGGCAGTTTTTGCGGGAAGCCGCTCCTCCGGAGGGTACCGGCTTGAGATCACCAGCGCCCGGTACGAAAACAAGGGGCTGGATGTGCGGTATGTGCTCCACACCCCGAAGCCAGGGAGCATGACTACCCAGGCTCTCACGAGCCCCTACGCGGTGATTCTTCTTGAAAAACCGGGCCCCACGAAGCAGTACCAGGCCCAGTAAGCAGAGCATTCACAACAACAGAGCATCCTCAATAGAGAGGGAGGGCTTCCAGAACTTTCGGAAACCCTCCCTCTCTGCTATAACTCATGAAAAAGCGTTATACCCTAACCCGCTTCTCTACCCCCGAAGGATACCTTCGGTGGGGTCCATATCGTCTTCGGATAAAATGCCTGTGGCGGTATCCTCTTCGGGCTTTTCCGGCTCCTGGGGGACACTCTCCAGAACCTCTTCTTTTCCGGCCAACTCTCGTTTGAAA
The DNA here is from genome assembly GCA_964539095.1 of uncultured Synergistaceae bacterium. Taxonomy (GTDB): domain Bacteria; phylum Synergistota; class Synergistia; order Synergistales; family Aminiphilaceae; genus DAIPKP01. Next base: position 24,312 of record CAZIFL010000040.1, on the reverse strand, counting down.
TGCACATCCATCTGGGGAAAGGGGATCGCCACTCCCTGCTCCCGGAAAAGCTCCGTCACATTATGTCGAAGCTCGCTCCCCACTGTGAGCCCCGAAGCTTGCTTCATGTCTACCCAAAAATACATGTCAAAGTTCAGCGAACTATCGCCAAACTCCTTGAAGATCACGAAGGGAAAGGGATTTTTCAGCACATTGGGGTGCTCCCGGGCCGCCCGAAGCAGGAGATCTTCTACCTTTCTGGTATTCGTTCCGTAGGCAACTCCCACAGAGAGCTTGTTCCGGAGCTTACGATCCGAATAGGTCCAGTTCGTGATCTTGTTCTCCAGAAGATAGCTGTTGGGAAGGAGAATATCCACGCCGTCGAAGTTCTGAATCCGGGTATGCCGTGTGCCGATCTCCTTTACCAGCGCCACAGTACCGTCGTCGAGGGCAATGATATCCCCCACCTTGATGGGCTTCTGGATAATCAGGAAGAAGCCGCTGATGAAGTTGTTAAAAAGATGCTGGGCTCCAAATCCCACAGCAATGGCGAGAGCACCACCGAGGAAGGCAAAGGCCGTAAGAGGAATGTTCACAATCCTCAGCACCCAGAGAAGGGTAAGGATAAAGAAGATGTAAAAGGATACCCGCTGAATGAGGCTGGCCCCTTCGGCGGTCATGTTGAAGCGCTTTTGAAAACGCCGGCTTATCCATGCGCTGAAAAGACGGATCGCCACAAACCCGCCAAAGAGAAGGCCGAGAGCGACAGCCAGCTCGCCCACCACGATCTGGTTGTCGTCGATTACCCAGACCTCCATATTCCAGATATCCTGGAAGGTTCTCTTTCCCAGAGCTGCTACATGCTCCGTAATCTGAAAGGAGCCGATGGCCTCGGAAAGCTCCCGATGGAGGCGCTGGGCCAAAAGGGAGAACTGACTCATGGAGGAGGCAAAGAAAAGAGTCTCCCGAGCGAGTTCCTGTAAGGCTTTAAGCTCCCCCTGAAGCGACTTCTCCTCCAGAGATGCGTAGGGACGAGAGGTATCCTCAAGCTTCTTCTGCAACGCCCCGACGCGAGACTGAAGGGCCACCTGCTGCCCCTGGCTCCGCTTGGCGAGTCGGGTAAGATTTTCGATATGCTCTTCGGTTCTTCTCCGGATCTCCCGAAGATTTTCCAGAACGCTCGGAGAATCGCCGATGAGGCTGTAGCGATACTGCCACATCTCCTTGCCGATATCCAGATACTGCTGCAAGATCTCCTTCTGCTCCACCTGGGCCTGGTAATACTCCTTCCATGCCTGCAGCTCCGCCACCGTGGCCGCCGCCACAGCCCGTTCCTCTTCGTTTTGCACACTGTTCAGTCTATCCTGGGCCCGGGTAAGCGCAAGGGTAACCTTTTCCCGCTCCGAAGAAGCCCTCTCCAACTCCTCTTCAAGCTGGGCTATCCGGTCGTCCATACTCTTCTCTCGAGCCAGGGCAGCCTCTTCACTGTATCCCAAATACTCCCGCACTCTCTTCAGGCGGTCGGTAACAACATTTCTTCGAAGCTGCAGCATGGCATCTTCGGTCTTGTATACCTCCTGAAGAAGAAGCTCGTACTCCTCGCTCAGCTTGAGCTGCTCCTCCTGAAGAAGGGCTCCCTTCTGCTGGAGCCGAAGCGCTCGAGGGACGGTCTCCTCCTTCGCCTCATAGCTACGCACCTCCTCCCGGAGCCTTCGGAGCGTCTCCTGAAGGCTTCTCAAACGTTCCCGGACAGAGCTAAGATCCTTCTGTCCTGCAGACTGGGAAACCTTGAGAGAGAGGATCTGTTCGTTGAGTAGATCCAGATCGTTCAGGAACGTATCGTACACCGCAAGGGTATAAGGGGGCTCCCCCTCAAGAGCATAGAGTGAAGATACAGTGTTTCGGGCGTTTTCGAGCTGCCCCAGAAGAGTTTCGTACCTTCCCTGAAGCGTTCGGTAGCGCTGTAACAGAGAACGGATCGCCCGAAGGGTCTGGGACTTCTGGTTGAGCATCTCCCTTTCCTGCTCGTCCAGAGCCTCCTCCATCTCTCGCCGGAGGCGCAGAAGATCTTCGTCAACCCTGGCGAGGCGATCCTGGGAAGTGGCAAGAACCTCCGCCGGGGGAGGAGATTGCGCTTCCGGTGAAACCGCATCCTCCGAGGCATCACCCAGGCGGGGGAACCCTCCCAAAAGAGAGAGCCCCCATAAGAAAATGCCTCCCCAGAGAAGGAGCCTTTTTCCATAAACATTTCGAAACCGCGACAATGCGCTCATTTTACATAGCATACCGTATACGCTCCTTTCCTTTCTGATACACACTCCTCAGAGCTGCCAGCGTACAATCTCTTTTTCCGCTAGTGTAGAGGAGACCCCTTCTTCTAGTATACCGCATGAGCGCAAAAATTTCTTTACGCGTGAAAACGCCTTCCAAAAACCATAACCACGATTGTATACCTGTTTTTGCACAAAAAAATGCTCGTACACGTCGATAATTGCAGAAAGTTCTTGCAAAAAAACATTTCCCGTGGTATATATCTCCATCATATTGTGCAAAGGAGATGGTGATCATGCTTCGCAAACGCCCGTCAGAAACATTTAATCAAAATGTATTCCATCGCAAGGCCATGGCCGAACGGCTTCCCAAGGATGTGTACGCTAAACTTCTCGCCGCCATTGAGGGAAGGGAAAAGCTGGATCTCCAGGAGGCAAGCATCGTTGCCATGGCAATGAAGGAGTGGGCTATCTCCCGGGGAGCCACCCACTACACCCACTGGTTCCACCCCCGCACAGAGCTTACAGCCGAAAAGCACATGTCCTTCCTTAATGTGGACGGCGATGGAACCCCCATGGAGTCCTTCTCCGGGAAGGAACTCATCCTCAGCGAGCCTGACGCATCGTCCCTTCCCTCGGGAGGGATGCGCTCCACCTTCGAGGCCCGGGGATACACCGCCTGGGATCCCACAAGCCCGGCTTTCATCATAGAGACGGAGCGCGGAGGAACCCTCTGTATTCCTTCTGTCTTCTTCTCCTTCGACGGCATTCCCCTCGACATGAAAACCCCCCTGCTCAAGGCAATCAGCGGCCTTGGGGACCGTGCACTCCGTATGGCGCGCCTCTTCGGTAACCGGGGGGTAAAGTGGATATGCCCCACGGTGGGTCCCGAGCAGGAGTTCTTTCTCGTTCGGGAAGATCTCGCGCAGCAGCGGCCGGATCTTCTTCTCTGCGGCCGCACCCTTCTGGGGGATCTTCCCCCGAAAGCCCAGCAGATGGAAGATCACTATTTCGGAGCCATCAACCCCTCGGTGCTCTCCTTTATGGAAGAGGTAGAGGAAGAGATGGCCAAGCTGGGGCTCCCCCTACGAACCCGGCATAATGAGGTGGCGCCGGGGCAGTTTGAGTTTGCCCCCCAGTTCTCCGAAGCCAATCTTGCTATGGATCAGAACCAGCTTCTCATGAACGTCATGCGGCGAGTGGCGAGGAAGCACGGCTTCCGGCTTCTTCTTCACGAGAAACCCTTTGCAGGGCTCAACGGCAACGGCAAGCACGTAAACTTTTCTCTTCAGGATAGCGAAGGGCGCAACCTCCTGAAACCAATAGGCAATAATCCTAAAAAAAGCCTTCAGTTTCTCGTCTTTCTGGGGGGGATGCTTTTGGGAATATCCAAGTTTGGGGGGTTACTCCGGGCAAGCATAGCCAACCCCGGAAACATGCACCGTCTGGGGGGAAACGAAGCCCCTCCGGCAATCATGAGTGTCTATCTGGGAGAGCTTCTTACCCGCATTCTTGAGGATATTGAGGAAGGATTACCGGAGCAGTTCTCCACCAAATCCGAGGTAGACCTGGGGCTGAATCGACTCCCCTGTATTCTTGCAGAGAACACCGACCGCAACCGCACCGCCCCCATCGCCTTTACGGGGGACAAGTTCGAATTCCGGGCTCCCGGAGCGTCCCAGTCCATCGCGGGCCCCCTCATGGCGATCTTCGCCGCCTGGTCCTGGGGGATCGAACAGATGACCCTGCTCATAGAGGAAGATCTCCAGAGCATGGAGCTTCCCGAGGCGGCGCTGAAGGCGATCCGGCACGCTACGCTGGAGAGCAAGAAAGTTCGCTTCGAGGGAAACTGTTACAGCAGAGAGTGGATGGAAGAGGCGGTCCGGCGGGGGCTCCCCAATGCCGTATCCACCCCCGAGGGGCTGAAACTCTATCTCGATCCAGAAAACCGGGCACTTCTGAGAGATATGAACATCATGACGGAACGGGAGATCTTCGCCTACTACGAGATCCGTCTGGAGCAGTACGTGAATACGCTGGATATCGAAATCGGAGTTCTCATCGGCATGGCGCGGGAGGGAGTGCTTCCGGCCCTCTCAAAACAGATCGCCATGGAGGGGGCAAGCCTCGGCTATCTCCCCGAAAGCTTCCGCGAAGGCCCCTGGGGGGAGATGCTTCTGGAATTTGGAGAGCTTAAGCAAAAGCTTCTGAAAACGGTTCTTCTCCTGGAATCTCTTCAGAACAGCCTGGCAGATCTTCCCCTGGAGGAGCAGGCAAACCGCCTTACCCACGAAGCCCTTCCTCTTATGGAGAAGGTGCAGAAGCTTTCCGAGCGGGTGGAGTTTCTTATGGCAGGGGATCTCTGGCCCTATCCGCGCTATCGGGAGATGGTGGCGTTCTCCTAAAGAATCCATCTCTCTGGAAAGCGTAACGGCAGGGTGCGTAGAGCACGTAGAAAAGACCCAGAGGAGAAACGCAAAACATCTGCAACGCTATGTGTAGCCTACGCACTCTGCGGGTCGTTCCGGTCCTCCTCTTGAGAAGAACCCGAGAACGTCTGGAGAGCAGAGAACAGGTCAGTATTCGATCTTTTCAGAACGTTTCCAGTAGTTGAAGGCATCCAGAGAGTAGGGGCTTGATCCCTGAACGATCTTACGGAAAGCCCGACGATCTTCATAGTTCAGGGCAAGCTCCTCATAAATCTCGGCATCGCTGAACGCTACCCCCTCCGCCGCCGCATCGAAGCGGGTAGCCCCGAAAACAAGCACGGGAATCCGGGCCCAGCATATGGCAGCATAGCACATGGGGCAGGGCTCCGCGCTGGAGTAGATCTCACAGTGGGAAAGGGCCCCTTTTTGAGAGAGTCGGGATTCTTTCCGAGATATGTCCTGAAGATGAAATACCCCGAGATCCGAACAGGCCCGCCGGATAACAGAGATCTCTGCGTGTGCGGTCGGATCGCTCCACTCCGTCACATGGTTGTGATTTTTCCAGTAGCGCAACACTTCTCCGGTTTCGTCATCGATCTGCACCAGCACCGCCCCAAAGGGGCCTCCGCCGCTTTGGGCAGAACGCAATGCTTCCCGGCAGGCCATATCGAGCCACCGGTTGGTACCCCCGAGAACCCCTTGATAGACCTCAGGAGGACGAATATTCCCGCGCTGCACCGGAGAACATGCTTCGGCGTTTGTAAGGGTACATGGAGGCTCGTAGCCGCTCCAGATCTGCTCGTTTCTCTCAAAGAAAGAGTCATCTCTTCCGGAAGGAGCACCCTCGTAGGGCTCAGACAGCTCTACAGGAGCATAATCCACTTCTCCTGAGGATCCGCAACAGCTGCAACCCGCACTCTTATGAACATCTCTTCTTTCTCCCAAAACGCTCCCCTCCTCTGGCTACGAGTCAGCTACAAACAGGTTTCTCATTTTTAGTAGTAGCTCTGCAAAAACTTTTTTGCCTCTCCGTGCCCCTGATCCGAAGCTCTGCGAAGCCATCTCTCCGCTTCAAGCCTATTCTCTCCGACGTTTCTTCCGTAAAAGTGGAAGAGCCCCAGACTGTATTGGGCATCTGGGCTCCCCTCTTCAGCACCCCGCTGGTACCATTCGCGGGCGGCTTCACCGTTTTTAGAAACCCCCCGCCCCTCTTCGTAGGCCCTCCCGAGATAGTACAGTGCGGCAGGAACGTTTTGCTCCGCCGCCATACGGAAGTAACGGATCGCCTCTTCATCATTGGGGGACACCCCCCGGCCCTCCCAGTAAAGCTGACCGAGATCCGCCTGAGCGGGAGCATACCCTGCGGCAGCGCTCTTCTTCAGAAACGCGGCTCCCCGGGGAGGATCCCGGGGGACCCCCTTGCCGTCGAGATAGCACTTTCCCAGCAGATGAAGCGCCGGGGGATAGCCTCGATTCGCCCCCCGAATATACCATGCGGCTGCCTCCTTCTCGCTCCAGGGGACACCATGCCCTCGGGCATACATATCGCCGTACTCTTTCTGGGCTGGGGCATATCCGCGCTCGGCGGCCTGCTTCATCCAGGATGCAGCGAGGCTGTAGTCTCGGAGCGTGTCGATCCCTTGATAGTATTTTTGGGCGAAGTAGTACTGTCCACGGGGGCTTCCGCTCTCCGCAGCCCGTTTATACCAGAGTTCTCCGAGGTCTGTGTCCTTCTCCACTCCTTTTCCCAGCGCGTACCCCCGGGCCAGCTCATACTTGGCCTCCACATGTCCCTGGATCGCCGCGAGCCGGATCCTCTCCATCCCCTGAACCAGATCTTCCTGAGAGGAGTTTTCAAGCAACAACATCCCTAGGGCGTACCGGGCCTCTCGATGGCCGTGATCTGCTGCATGCTGGTATTCCGTTCGAGCAGCCTCGTGATTCCCCTCTCGAAGGAGCTGTTCCCCCAGAAGGAAACGCTCCTCCGGGGTAAGGCTCACCACGGAGACGCCTCCAATGGGGACCACCGGAATGGGTTGCGGCAAAGAGACCGTCGGAACCTCCAGGCTCTGGGGGTCTTCTGGCTCTTGAACTGGCTCCGGTGTTGGTGTTGCCGTGGGCTCCGGCGTTGGCGTTGCCGTGGGCTCCGGCGTTGGCATCGCCGTAGGTTCCGGTGTCGGCGTTGCCGTGGGCTCCGGTGTCGGTGTTGCCGTGGGCTCCGGTGTCGGTGTTGCCGTGGGTTCCGGCGTGGGCGTTGCCGTGGGCTCCGGCGTGGGCGTTGCCGTGGGCTCCGGTGTAGGCGTTGCCGTGGGCTCCGGCGTGGGCGTTGCCGTGGGCTCCGGCGTGGGCGTTGCCGTGGGCTCCGG
>CAZIFL010000040.1:0-17168 GCA_964539095.1 uncultured Synergistaceae bacterium | reverse complement strand
CCGGCGTGGGCGTTGCCGTGGGCTCCGGCGTGGGCGTTGCCGTGGGCTCCGGCGTAGGCGTTGCCGTGGGCTCCGGCGTGGGCGTTGCCGTGGGCTCCGGTGTCGGCGTTGCCGTGGGCTCCGGCGTGGGCGTTGCCGTGGGCTCCGGCGTAGGCGTTGCCGTGGGCTCCGGCGTAGGCGTTGCCGTGGGCTCCGGCGTCGGTATCAGCGTAGGTTCCGGCGTCGGCGTAGGGGGATAGAGTTCTCCATAGAGAGGTTCGTACTCTGCGAACTTTCGGGGGTTCAGATAGTAGAGCATCGCTTTAGAGTGATCGTGATCCTTTTCGCTCCCGAGCCTAAACCAGAGGGCCGCCTTACCGAGATTCACCGCGACACCCTTACCCTCCACAAAGGCTTTCCCCAGATAGAACGCCGCCTCACCGCTTCCTCTTTCGTAGGCTCGCTCAAAAATCTCCAGGCTCCGCTCATACTCTCCCGCTTCAAAGAGGGTTTTCCCGCGGAAGACGAGGTCCTCCGGCGTAGGCGTGGGCGTAGGCCCCTCGGTAGGTACTACGGTGGGGGTGGGAGAAGGGGCATCAGGAAGGGGAGAGGGGGTTGCCTCCTCGGGATCTCCCGAAGAGACCCCCGGCAGAGCGGGGCTTGTCGGAGAAGGTTTCTCCGCAAGTCTCGCAAGCTCCTCTTCGGAAGGCTCCAGAGAAATATCCCGCTTACGCAGAAACTCCTCCGCCTGATCGAGATTCTGGCCTGCGGCGGCACGAATCCAGCGCACCCCGAGATCCGTATCCTCTGAAACTCCCCGGCCATAGTAGAGGAGCACCCCATAGTTAAACTGCGATGCCGGATACCCAAGATCCGCCGCCTGGGCGTAAAACTTCGCCGCCTCGGCATAGTCGCGCGAGACTCCGCCTCGGCCGTAGTAGTAGTCGCCGCCCCGCTCGTTGAGCACCACCGGATCCACCTGCTCTACTCCGGTCTGCACAAAACGGTCAATGAGGCGGCGCAGCACATCCTGTTTGGAGATCAGAATCCCCGCCCCCCCCAGGAAGAGAAGCACTGCCATACCGAGAGAAAGCCCGATAAGCCAGTAAGGGTGCCCCTCCTGCTGCAACTCGTAGATCTGTTCCTCCTCCTCGGGGGAGACTCCTTCGGAAAGCTCTTTTTTCTGCAGATCCTGAACACGAACATCCTGGACATGGTCCGCAGGCTCCTCCCCCGGAGACTCTTCAGGCTCCTTCGGAAGAGGCTCCGGATCCTCCGGAGAAGAAGAGGCTTTTTTCTGTTTTTCCTTGGGATTTTCTTCCTGTTTTTTCCCCGGCTCCCGAGAGACCATAGGACTTTCAAATCCCCCCTCATCGGCACGAAGAGGGAGTTCCTCTAGCGATTCCCGGAGAGGAAGGGAGTAGCCATCCTCCGAAAGGGGTTCCGCCCCGAGAGAGACGAGGGGGAGAGTCCCGAAGGGATCCTCCTCTCCCAAAGCCTTCCCGAGAAGGGACCAGAACTCCCGTATACCGGGGTAGCGATCTTCCGGACGGAAGGCGAGCCCCCGGAGAAGGATCTCCCGCAGCGTAGCGGGAATGCGCTCTTCATCTTTCGGGGGGAGACGCATCTCAGAATCAATCCACTCCACGGGGTCTGTGAGGAACTCCCCGGTGCTCACCCGGAAGAGCAGCGCAGCCAGGGTAAAGAGGGTACTTCTCTCCGAGGGTTCCTTACCTCGATAGAATTCGAAGGGGCTGTACCCTCCCATGGGGAAGGGGAGAAACTTTTCCTGATTTTCATCCCACTCCCGCTGAAAGGAGCCGAAATCTTCGAGGAGAAGCGCCCGATCCTGAGAACGCACCCGGAAAGACCAGGGGCCGAGGTTGCAGGGAAGATCGTGCTTTTCAAAGAGCTGATGCAGGAGCAGCACCGGAGGTGTCAGAAGACGGTAGCCCTGCTCCCAAGGGAGAGGGGCCTGGAGGTTCTGGAAAAACTCTCCCAGAGAACGCCCCTCCACGTACTCCGTCACACGCCAGATGCTTCCGCCGAAATCGAAAAAGTTCCACAGGGGGATCATGGCGGGCTCTTTATCGAAGGATGCAAGGATCTCCGACTCTCTTCGGAAAAGCTCTCTTCCTTCGGAAAAGGCCTCGGCTTTAGAGGGGGTTACAGGGAGAACAAGCTTTCTTTCGGGAACCCGGCGCACCAGACTCTGGGGGTGATACTCCACAAGAGTACAGCGTTCGGAGTGCAGAGAATCCCACCCCATATAGGCGATGAGGAAGGAGCTGCTCCAGAGAGGGTTGCCGAGGAAATAGCGCCCCTCAAGAACGGTACTGTGAGGCAGGTGGAGAGCACTTCTGGGGAGATTCCCCCGCAGGGTGCCGCAATAGGGACAAGGCTCGTCTCCCCGGTGAATACGCATACATCCTGGACAATGATCTTCGGGTCTCAAGAGACGACTCCTCCTTGTTCCATATCAGGCATGACAAGACGGGAGGGCAGAGCCTCCCCCGCCATAAGACACTGCACATTGACGGCTCCATACGACACTCTCCTCTGGGAACCGTAGAGTGGCTGCTCCCGAAGATTCTCATGGCAGAGGGGGCATGGCCGAACAAGAGGAAGCACCCCGGGAGAGGCCGCCGCCGTAAGGAGTCCATCTTCCAAAAAGATTGATTCAACATACTTCCATAACCGTTCAAAAACTTTTCCCCCAAAAAGTATTCGCACGCCTTTCCCCCCCTGAATGTTCGCGTTATCTACAGGTTTTGCAGATGCTACTGAAATACAGTGATTATCCGGCCCTCCCCTTCGCCCCCGCCTGGGGTACCATCGCGGCGGATCGCCGAAGGCTCTCCAGAAGCTCCCATGCCGCAAAGGGCTTGGGACAGAGTCCGTACCCACGCTTGCGGCACTCCTCCAGAGTCTCCCGGGGGATTCCCTCCCCCCGGAGAACCACCACCCTCCCGGGCAATCCCCGGGGGAGATCAAGATCTTCATATCCGAGGAGAAAGAGCCCCTTTTCAGGGTTTTTTTCTTCCTTTAGCTTGATAAGCTCTTCAAGATTCTCCGCCGTATGCACCGGCCACTGCTCCCACTGAAGCGTTCGAAGAGCGAAAGCCCGCACCGTGGCATCCCGCTCCAAAAGAAAGACCTCCGGTAGAGGGTCCTTGAAGGAACCCTCTCCGGACTTTTCCAGCATGTGCGGGGAACCCTCTTCTGGGGCTCCCTGGAATCCCTCGATTTTGGCCATAAGCCCGAGAGCCTGGGAAAGCTGGTCATGCAGGGGCCCCTTCTCCCGGCTCTGCTCCGCTACACCCCGAAGAATACGGCCAAGCCGCTCGGCATGTTCCCGGAGCACCCCCAAGGAACGCTCCGCGTGGCGCAGACGCCCCTCCAGAGCGGCCTGACGGGAGAGGTCCTGTAAAAGACTTACCACCAGCTGGTGCCCTGTATGCCCCTCCCGGAAGAGAATCTTCACCATGTGAATCCGCACCCCCGGAACCCCGGGAAAGGGGACCATACCGCAATCCAGAGAGCGCTCCTCCCGAACCACTTGAGCATCCTGCTCCTGAAAAAGGTCCTGAAGCTCCCGGGGGAGAACGGACTCCCCGGAGGAATGAAGTATGCGCTTGCGGGAAATTCCGGTAAGTTCTTCCATAAAAACATTCCAGAAGACGTACCGTCCTCCTCCGGTGATGTCTCTCCCCATAATCCCCAGGGGGAGCTTTTCCATGATATCCCCCAGCAAGCCGGAGCGGGAAAAGTAATGGGGAGAGAGGGTGTTTTTTCCTCCAAACCCCTCGGAAGCCTCCTCTTCGGAAGAGGAGCGCAGCTTCTCCCCTTCTTCCGGAACCTTGGCGGCACTCTTTGCCACAGCTCCGGGGGAACCCTTCTTTCTACGGATACGAGACACATCTCCCGGCATGATCTTCCCTCCCCAGTAAAAGCCCCTCTCCCCAGCATTATACCGTTACTTGGCATTTTTTCGTAACCTTTGCGAGTTTACCGCATGAAACCTTTTCGGCTCTCTCCGCTGTTATTCTTCCTCCTTCGCCATGTAGGGATAGGCAAAATCCTTGGGAGGGGTAAAATTTTCTTTGATGGTCCGGATGGAGGTCCACCGGAGAAGGTTGTGCATGGACCCCGCCTTGTCGTTGGTCCCCGAGGCCCGCCCCCCTCCGAAGGGCTGCTGCCCCACCACGGCGCCGGTGGTCTTGTCGTTGATGTAGAAGTTTCCTGCGGCGTAGCGCAGAATCTCCGCACTCCGTTCCACGGCACAGCGATCCAGAGCGAAGATTCCCCCGGTAAGCCCGTAGGGGGAGGTCTCGTTGCAGAGGTGTAGCACCTCCTCGTAGCGCTCATCCTCAAAGACATACACCGTAAGAACAGGGCCGAAGATCTCCTCCTCCATGAGGAGGAACTGGGGATCCTTGGTGCGGAAGATGGTGGGCTCCACAAAGTATCCCTTGCCATCCTCCGCCTTGCCTCCCCAGAGAAGCTCCACCTGGGCACTCTCTGCAGCAGCCTTCAGAAAGGATTGCACCCGCCGGAAGGCCTTCTCGTCGATGAGGGCCCCCATGAAGTGGGAGAAATCCTCGATATCCCCCAGGGTTACCCGGGCAAGCTGTCGCCGCATCTCCTCCAGAAGAGGCTCCCAGAGGGAGGCCGCCACGTAGGCCCGGGAGGTGGCAGAACACTTCTGCCCCTGATACTCGAAGGCTCCTCGAATCAGCGCCGTGGCGGTGGCGGCAATATCTGCGGAGCCGTGGACCACCGCAAAATCCTTTCCTCCGGTCTCCCCCACCACCCGGGGATAGTTGCGGTATGTATCCATATGAGAAGCCACGCTCTTCCAGATCTGCCGGAAGGCCCCCTCGGAGCCGGTGAAGTTCACCGCCCCCAGCTCGGGAGAGGAGAGCACCGCATCCCCCATAATCCGGGAATCCCCGGGAAGGAAGTTGATCACCCCCGGAGGAAGCCCCGCATCCAGAAAGATCCGCATAATTTCATAGGCCGAGAGCACTCCAGTGGAGGCAGGCTTCCAGAGCACCGTATTTCCCATAAGGGCGGGGGCCGAGGCGAGATTGCCTCCGATGGAGGTAAAGTTGAAGGGGCTCACCGCAAAGATGAATCCCTCCAGAGGGCGGTAATCCATACGGTTCCACACCCCCCGGGACTGATCCGGCTGGGTGGCGTAGATCTGCTGCATAAAATAAACGTTAAACTTCAGGAAATCCACCAGCTCGCAGACCGCATCGATCTCGGACTGATGCACCGTTTTGCTCTGTCCCAGCATGGTGGCGGCATTCACCAGAGCCCGCCGCTCCCCCGCCAGAAGCTCCGCAGCCTTCATAAAGACCGCCCCCCGCTCTTCCCAGGGGAGAAGGGACCAGATCTTCCAGGCTTCACCGCAGGAAGCCACCGCCGCCGCCACCTCTTGGGGCCCCGCCTTGTGATAGGTAGCCACCACCTGCCCGTGATCGTGGGGGAGGCGAACCTCTCCGAGATCTCCCGTACGAACTTCTTTACCCCCGATGATAAGAGGAATGTCGAGGGGCTTTTCCTTGAGACTCTTCAGAGCCTCCCTGATCTGCCGCCGCTCGGGAGTACCCGGAGCGTAGGAGAGAACCGGTTCGTTTTCGGGACGGGGAATCGAAAAAAGCGTGTTCATGCGCAATCTCCTCTCGTGAACATAGTAAACATAGAGAACCTCGCCAGCTTTCCGCAACATCTCACAACACCTTCAGGGCACAACCCGGGGACTTCTCGAAAACAGCCTTCGGGAGGTTCCACCCTTCCGGCAAAGCCGCAATAATTCCGTGCAGGACTGTGCGGTAACGAAGAAAAGACAAGAAAGCGAACAGAGGATAGAAAAAACTGAGAAGAGGTTCTCCGAGAAAAGAACTAAGGCTTCGCACACTCCCCCACTATCAAGAATAGTATGCTATTCCTTTTTCGTAAACCCCGAATTCCTCGACAAAAACATCGAAACAGCATTATACTTCTTTACGAAGTACTTCTTTATCCGAAAAAACCAGGGTTTTCGGGACCTTCGCGACTTTTAAGAATTTCACAACTTTTGACATTTCTGCCGGGGACTCAAATCTTGAGGGGCCCTTTCTCTTCATAAAGAAAATCTACCCCAAGAATACACATCCAAGGAGGCACTTCATGGGTATCGCCACAGATCTGATTATCATCGTTCTTGCGGGGCTTCTTGGGGGGCTTGTGGCCCGGCGACTCAACCAGCCTCTCATTATCGGGTACATTCTGGCGGGAATCGCCGTGGGGCCCTTCACCGGGGGGATCACGGTCTCGGAGATCGCCGAGGTGGAACAGCTTGCGGAGATCGGAGTGGCCCTGTTGCTCTTCTCCCTAGGGTTGGAGTTTTCTCTTAAAAGCCTGAAACCGCTTCGCAAGATCGCTCTGGGGGGGACGGTTCTTCAGATCGCCCTCACCCTTCTGGTCTGCTACGGCCTGGGACACGTTATGGGATGGAACGTTCTCGCTATCCTCTGGTTCGCCACCGCCATGGTCTCCTCCAGTACCGCGGTGATTCTGAAAACCCTCTCCTCCCGGGGGCAGATGGGAACCCTCTCCAGCCAGGTTATGCTGGGAATGTCCATCGTGCAGGACATCATGGTGATCCCCCTCATGGTGATCCTCATGAACATGAACGCCTCGGGGATATCTCTGGGAAGCGTTCTCTTTCCCCTGGGGAAGGTGCTTCTCGTAGTGGGGGCCATGCTCTTCGGCGGGGCCCAGATCCTCCCCAGGCTCATGCAACACGTGGCAAAGTGGGAATCCCGAGAGCTTTTCGTCCTTGCCGTCACGGGGATCGGCCTGGGGGTGGGGTATCTCACCTACAAGCTGGATCTCTCCTTTGCCTTCGGAGCCTTTCTTGCGGGGCTGGTGCTGAGCGAATCCGACTACGGCCGGGCAGCCCTGAACGACCTGATTCCCGTGCGGGATCTCTTCGGGCTGCTCTTCTTCGTCTCCATCGGCATGCTTCTGGATCCTCTTTTTCTCGTGAGCCATCTCAAAACCGTGGGGCTTCTTCTGGGAGGGGTGCTTCTTGCGAAGGGGCTTATTCTGGGAGGCACCGGGCGGCTCTTCGGATACCGCAACGTGATCCCCCTGGCCATGTTTCTGGGAATGTTCCCCATTTCGGAGATCGCCTTCATCGTGCTACAGCATGGCCTGGAATCCGGGGCTCTGGATCAGACGGTCTACGCCACCGCCCTGAGTGTGGTGGTGCTCTCCATGCTTTTAGGGCCCCTCGCTACGGGGCTCACCGCCCCCGCCTACCGCCTGATCAAAAAGCTCCGCAGTTCCCCCAGGGCCGCTACCATGATCCTTGCAGCTCCGGATCTTACCAACCACGTGATCATCGCCGGAGGGGGATCTCTGGGGGCCCGGGTGGGGGTGGTGCTACAGAGCCTGGAGCACCCCTACGTAATCATCGAACCCCACCACGCCACCTTTCTCCGGGAGCAGAAGGAAGGGCTCCGGCTGCTCTACGGCGACCCCGGACAAAACGTAATGCTCCAGGCAGCGGGGGTGGAGCGGGCCCGGCTTCTTCTGGTGACCCTTCCGGGACGCATGGCCATTCTCGATGTGGTCAAGGGAGTGAAAAAGGCCAACCCAAGGCTCCCCATCCTCGCCCGAGGGGAGGGCCCCGAGGAGTGCCGCCTTTTGGAAGGACACGGGGTAACCCGGATCATCAACCCCGAGCTGGAGGCGGGGCTGGAGATGGCCCGGCAGACCCTGCTGCAGCTCAACCTCCCCGCCACCCTGGTGCTGCGGGAGATCGAAGCGTTGCGACGATTAAGCTCCTGGAATCCTCTGGAGGTTCTGCCGGAGCATCAGGCCCTGCAGGATCTCCGCAACGCCAGTAATCTGTTGCAGCTGGAGTGGCTCTACATCCACCCAGAAAACCCTCTCGGGGGAAAGACCCTTGCGGAATCCGCCATACGCCGGGAGTTCGGCCTCTCGGTGGTGGCGGTAAAGCGAGGGGAGGAGTTCTTCTCCAATCTCGACGGCGCCTTTCAGCTTCTTCCCGAAGATTACCTGGCGGTGGTGGGAACCCACGAACAGAACCAGCGCTTCCTCCGCACCTTTTCGAAGAAGCGCGAGTAAAACGGGAGTAGCGCCATGATGATCTTGAGAACAAGGAGGAAATGCTGATGAAACGCTGGGGTTTGCTTGCCATACTGCTTTACGGGATCTGCGTGCTGGGGATCTTTCTCTTCGGGCTCATCCTCTGGGAGGGGGTGGGGGTCTTCGACGATGCCAGAACCTCCCGGGGACTGCTCTTCTTCTTCGCCCTCACGGTGCTGCTTCCTCTGCTTCTCGGAGCGGGGGGGCTTCTACTGGTGCCTGTGCGGGTGGAGGCAGGGCGCCCCCTAGGGCAACGCAGCATTGTTACCGCCGCTCTTCTGGGCTCCCTCCCTATGGGGCTGCTTCTTCTGGGGTTTGTTCTCTCTCTGGGGCTGCTTATCTGGGGGGAGGCCCGGGGGGGGACTCTGCTCTATAGCTGGCCCGTTCTGATTCTTCCGGTTCTCTTCTGGCTTTTGTGGGGGTGCCTTTTCTACCGCTATCTTTCGCAAAAAGATCCCGAGGCCTTTCTTTCCGGGGCTACATCCTGGCTTCTTAGAGGGAGCATTCTGGAGATTCTGGTTGCTCTGATCAGCCACGTGGTGGCCCGGCATCGCCAGGAGTGCTGCGCCCCCTTTTTAACCTACTGCGCCATCGTGGCGGGGCTTTCCGTGGCGCTACTCTCCTTCGGGCCAGGGCTCTTTTTTCTCTTCCTGCGCAAAATCCGAGAGAAGCAGCAAAAATTGGAATAAGAGAACCTTTTTCCGCCCCTCCCGAAGAGATCGCAGGGATATCGGGAATATCCGGGATACCAGGAAGAGAACCCATATGTTCTTTTTATCTAACATATGCTATTCTCTCCGAAAGCAACACATTTTCTTTAGGAGGTGCACATATAATGATACGACATAAGGCTCTTTTTCTTTGGATGGCGGGACTGCTCTTTCTTCTCCCCTTTGGCACGGGGGCTTGGGGGGAAGAAAAACCCCTGAGCGTGACGGTGGCCATTCCCCCCCTGCAGTTTCTGGCTGAGCAGATCGGGGGAGATGCGGTGACAGTGCACGCCCTCCTCCCTCCGGGGCGGGATCCCCATACCTATACCCCTCTGCCAGGACAGCTTCGCGATCTGGCCCAGAGTTCCTGCTTCTTCTACCTCGGACTTCCTCTTGAGAAGGATCTTCTCCGGGCAGGGGGAACCGGAGAACATCTTCGGATCGTCCCTCTTCTTTCGGGAATTACCCTGCGGCAGATGGAACATGATCATCACCACCATCATGATCACGCTGAGGATCATGGAGATAACCATGCTCACGAAGATCACGAAGATCACGCCCATGATCATGAACATCAGAAAGAGGAAATCTTGCCCGAGGCGGAGGGAACTGCCCATGAGCAGGAGCATCAGCATCACGAAGGTCACGCACATCATGACGAGAATGATCTTCCGAGCCTGGAGGGGTACGATCCCCACGTATGGCTGAGCCCCCAGAACATGGCCATCATGGCCCACACCATGGGGAAAGCGTTCCAGGAGATGGACCCCCTACGAAAGGAGGCCTATGCCGCCAACACGGAAGTTCTGGTAGATCAGCTGGAGGTGCTCCACGGCTATCTACAGAGCGTGCTCAAACCCGTGCAGGGGCGGACGCTTCTGGTCTTTCACCCCGCCTACGGCTACTTCTGCCATGCCTACGGGCTGCAGCAAATGGCGGTAGAGCGAGAGGGAAAGGCCCCTAAAGGGAAGGAACTTTCGGAGCTTATCCAGACCGCCCAGAAGGAGCAGATCCGGGCCATCTTCACCCAGCCCCAGTTCGACAAGCGCACCGCCGAGACCGTAGCCTCCGCCATAGGGGCCCGGGTGATCTCCTTCGATCCCTTCCCCAAGGATTACGTAACCTATTTTCAGACCATGGGGGCGATACTACGGAGGGAGCTTCAAGCAGAACCCGAGAACAATGCAGCCACAGAGTAACAGGGCAACGCCGCAGATCAGGAAAGGAGCCTTTTCAAGGTGACAGAAGTAATAGAAGTGACGAAAGCAAGAAAAGCAGCCGAGGTGACGGATGCAATAGAGGCAGCGGAAACCAGAAAAAACAGACCCATCCTGGAATTTGAGGATCTTTCCTTTGCCTATGAAAGCCGTCCCGTTCTTGAGGGGGTGAATCTCTTCGTGGGGCCTCGGGAGTTCGCCAGCATCGTGGGACCCAACGGAGGAGGAAAGACCACCCTTCTCAAGCTGGCCCTGGGGCTTCTTACCCCCTCCAGAGGGCGGGTGCTTCTCTTTGGCGCCTCCCCGGAGGAGGGGCGCCACCGGGTGGGGTACACACCCCAGCACGCCCTCTTCGACCGGGCCTTTCCTATCTCGGTGCTGGAGGTGGTGCTTACGGGAAGGCTCCGGGGCCGGGCCTGGGGGGGATATACCGGGGAGGATCTTCAGGCAGCCCGGAAGGCCCTGGAACAGGTTCGGCTCTACGATCTGGAACGGCGTCCTTTTCAGGCCCTTTCGGGGGGGCAGCGTCAACGGGTGCTCATCGCCCGGGCACTCTGCGGTAATCCGGAGCTGCTCCTTCTAGATGAACCCACCGCGAACGTGGACCCCGACACGGGGGAACAAATTCTATATATTCTTCAGGAGCTGAACGAATCCATGGCAATTCTGCTGGTCTCCCACGACGTGGGGTTCGTCTCTTCCGTGGTGCGAAGCGTGATCTGTGTGAACCGTCAGGTGGTGATGCACCCCACCCATGAACTTTCCGGGGCGCACCTGCAGGATCTCTACGGAGAGAACTACCGGGTGGTGCGGCACGACAAACACCATGGTTCCTCTCTCTCTTCGGTCTGCTGCTTCTCCGGGGAGGAACCTCGTGTATAGCCTCAGCGAACTTTTCTCGAATCCCGCCTATACCTTCCTCTGGCTTGCCCTGGGGGTGGGGGCCCTCGCCTCGGTGGCCTTCGGGGTGATGGGCACCTTCGTGGTCACCAAACGGATCAGCTATCTCGCGGGGGCCATCGCTCACTGCGCCTTCGGGGGTATCGGCCTGGGGCTCTATCTGCGACACGCCTGGGGTTTTGCCTGGGCAGGGCCTTTTTCCGGGGCTCTGGCGGTAGCTCTGGGATCCGCCCTGCTTATCGGATGGATCGGCCTGCGCTTTCAGGAGCGGGAAGATACGGTGATCGGTGCCCTCTGGGCTATTGGCATGGCAGCGGGGCTTGTCCTTCTGGATCTCACTCCGGGATACTTCAGCCCCACCAGCTACCTTTTCGGAGACATCCTGCTCATCTCTGCGGAGGATTTTCGGACGGTGCTTCTGCTGGATGGGCTCATTCTCGGGGTGGTAGCTCTCTGGTACCGCCAGCTTCTGGCGGCAGCCTTCGATGCAGAGTTCGCCCTTCTTCGTGGCATTCCCGTGGGATTTTTACACCTTCTACTGCTCTGCCTCACCGCCCTTACGGTGGTGCTCATGGTGCGCATCGTGGGAATTATCCTGGTGGTGGCCCTGCTCACCCTTCCTGCAGCGGTGGCGGCACAGTACACCAAGCGCTTCTTTCCCATGATGGTTCTGGCAGTGGTGCTCTGCCTACTCTTCACCAGTGGAGGGCTCCTTCTGAGCTACCATGTGAACCTCTCCAGCGGGCCGGTAATCATTCTTCTGGCGGGCACCGCCTATCTTTGTAGTCTGGGGATACGCCGGATCCGCCAATAAGACATCCCCCGGTCTTTGTGGAGTATGGGAAGAGAGGGTCTGGGAGTTCCCCTGAAAAAGAGGGCTCCCAGGCCCTTTTTTCTTTTCCAACACCCCGGAAAGCATTTTTAGTTTGACAAATCTAACAAGCACCCCTATAGTTAGCGCCATCTAACTATAGGGGGTAACTAGGCACGTGTGCCGAGGGTACACGCTCCTTCGAGCCCCCCTCAGGAAAGGAGCGACAACTTTTTATGCTTCACACAAAGGTAACCGCACTTTTAGGTACTCTTTCCCTTCTGCTTTGGGGCATCCCCGCTTCGGGAGAGACGGTTTTCACCGATCAGGGAGGACAGGAGATTGTTCTTTCGGAGCCCATCCAACGAGCCGTCACCATCCCCATTCCTTCCGCCAGCATGTTCATTGCCATGGATGGGGGAACCTCTCGTTTGGCGGGGATGCACCGGCTCTCCAAAAGCGCCATGAAGGATTTTCTTCTGGGGAGGTTTTTTCCGGAGGCCCTTGATATCCGAGATGATGTGGTGGGAGAAGGATTCATGCCCAATGTGGAAACCCTGGCTGCCCTAGATCCGGATATTGTGTTCCAGTGGGGAAGCTGGGGAGAGGACATTATCACCCCCATCCGGAACGCCGGGCTTCGGGTGGCACTCTTTCAGTACGGCACCCAGGAATACCTGGAGGGATGGATTTCAATGTTCGGAGCGGTGCTGGGCAAGGAAGAGAAGGCCCGAACCATTCTCGATTGGCATCAGAATACCCGGAAAAAGCTGGAGCAAGAAGTAGCCGCCATTCCCCAGGAAGAGCGCCCCAGGGTGCTCTATCTTCTGCGATACGCCGCAGGACTCCAGGTCTCTGGAAGAGATACCTATAACGACTTCTCCATTGCTCTTGCGGGAGGAGAGAATGCAGCCCGGGAGGCAGCACAGTTCGCCGAAGTGAACGAAGAGCAACTTCTTCTCTGGGATCCCGAGGTAATCCTTCTCAACGGTTTTGAAAAAGGGGTGGCCCCGGAGGATCTTTACACCAATCCCAAGCTTGCCAGCCTTTCAGCGGTGCGAAACCGGCGAGTATATAAAATGCCTCTGGGAGGGTACCGATGGGATCCCCCCAACCAGGAATCCCCTCTCATGTGGCAATGGCTTGCCATGGTGCTGCATCCCGAAAGGTTCCATTGGGATCTCCAGAAAGAAATGACCGAGAAATACCTCTACCTCTACGGAAAAGAGCCCACTCATCAGGATTTCGAACAGATTTTCCAGGTAGCCATGAATGGGGACAGTCTCGGTTACGAGAAGTTCCTTCCCCAAGAATAGGGGGAGTTTCCCAAATCCATGAGCCTTTTCAACCGTAAAACATCCCCGGCTTTCTGGGCCGCTCTCGGGATCCTCGCCATCGGGACTGCCGTAATCTCCCTGGGAATCGGACGCTTTCCCATATCTCCCGTAAAGACCGGAGGGATTCTCCTCTCCTTGGGGATTCCTCTCTCCCCTTTCTGGGAGCCCCGGGAAGAGGCCATTGTCACCCTGATTCGGCTTCCCCGCATTCTCGGTGCCTTTGGAGCCGGAGCAGGGCTTTCCGTGGCAGGAGCGGCACTTCAGGGAATTTTCCGAAACCCCCTGGTGGGACCCCAGATCATCGGGGTTTCCACCGGGGCAGGCTTCGGAGGAGCTTTAGGGATCATGATCGCCGGAAGCACCCTTTCGGTGATTTTTTCAGCGTTCCTCTTCGGCCTTCTTGCCATGCTTCTTGTGTGGGGCATATGTCATAAGGGAGGCAAGGGTTCTCTTTTGGCCCTGATCCTTGCGGGGGTAGTGGTAAGTGCCTTTTTCACCTCCCTCACATCGTTGCTCAAGTATGTGGCGGACCCCTACGACAAGCTCCCCGCCATCGTCATGTGGCTCATGGGAAGTTTTGCCACCGTAACCTACGAGAAGCTCGCCCTGGGGCTCCCCGCCATAGTGTTCCCGGCATGTCTCCTCTATGCGGTACGTTTCCGGATTAACGTTCTCTCTCTGGGGGAGGAAGAGGCGGAGTCCCTGGGAATACATCCTCTGCGGACCCGATGGTTCATTCTCGCCTGCGTCACTCTGATCGCCTCCGCCACGGTGGCTCTGGCGGGTATCGTAGGGTGGGTGGGATTGGTAATTCCCCACATGGCCCGGGCTTTCGTGGGGGCAGACCATCGACATCTTCTTCCCGCCTCGGCCCTTCTCGGAGGAATCTACCTTCTGGGCATCGACAATCTTGCCCGGGCTGGCACGGCGGTGGAGATTCCCCTGGGGGTGATTACCGCCCTTATAGGAGCCCCCTTCTTCGCCCTGCTCCTTCGAAGCAAACAGAAAAAAGGAGGTTTCGAATAACCGTGATTACCGCACACGACTTGGGGTTCCGGTACCCTTCGGGGTCCTGGATTTTCAAAGACTATTCCTTTCATCTGAAACGAGGGGAGGCCCTCGCCATTCTCGGCCCCAACGGCCGGGGGAAAACAACCCTTCTCCGATGCCTTCTCGGCACCGCCTCTCCTGAAAGGGGCTCCCTGGCGCTGGGGGGGTCCCGAGGGTACGTTCCCCAACACGCTCCGGTCTCCTTTCTCTCCTACTCCGTTCTGGATATGGTTCTCATGGGACGTATCCGCCACATGGGGTTCTTCGCCTCGCCGGGGAAGAAGGATTTTTCCAAAGCCCGGGAAGCCCTGGAAAAACTCAATATCCTCGACTTTGAGAACCGACCGTTCTTTGAGCTGAGCGGCGGCGAAAGGCAGCTCGTTCTTATCGCCCGGGCCCTCGCCTCGGAATGCTCCCTTCTCCTCCTGGATGAACCCACTTCAGCTCTGGATTTTCGAAACGAAAAGATGCTTCTGGGCACCATGAAACGCATGAAAGAGGAGGGGCTCACCCTGGTTTTCACCACCCACGCCCCTCACCAGGCGATCCACGTGGCGGACAAAGCCCTTCTCATGTTTTCCCCGGAGGAATATCTTTGGGGCCCCGTGGAGGAGGCTCTTTCGGACATCCACCTCCAACGGCTTTACGGAACGGATATTCGAAAAATCCATGTCCGGGATCACGGACTCAATCTGCGCACTATCATTCCCATCTACTGCTGACAGCACGACCCAGTAATCCAAAAAACGTTAAAGGAGGGCTATCCATGCCCCGCACCATAACACGCAAAGCGCTACAAACCCTGTTTTACAGCACTCTCACATGTCCCTGCCCAGTAACGGAAGAACGGGAACGGGCCTTCATGACCTACCTTCTCTCCTCCAAGGAAGAGGTTTTCGACTTTCAGGAGGTGTTGACCATGGCGGACAAAAACCCCGCCCCCACTCCGGTGCACCTCTTCCGCAACTTCTATGTGGATCGCAGAGAGGATCTCCAGAACTTTGCGGTGGAACAAGAGGATGTGCTGCGCTACTTTGCCTCCCACTACCACTTCGAGCGTTCCGTATCCTCTTACAATCCCTGCACCCTCTACTGTCACGCTTCGGCCTATCTTGTAAGCCACATGCTGCTTCCGGTAACTCTGGAGGCGGAGGGACGCGTCGTTGCAGCGGAATGGCGGCACGAAAAATACCGCATTCGCTTCGAAAACAACGTATTTCTTCCGGGGGCCTTTGGAAAAGATGCGGAGGGATCAAAGCTTGGAGCAATCCACCTGGGAGGCATCGTCACAGATCTCACCTCGGAAGAGGCGGATTTTCTGAACCGGCGTCTTGAAGACATTCCGGAATTTCTCGTCATGGCATCGGAATCTCCGGTAATCGACAGTTCAAAGCTTTACAAGGGAAGAAACCATACCCAGAGCACCCTTGACCGGGTAGGGCGGCATATGGAGGTGTAGATGTTCTTTTGTTCGAAAAGCAAAAGAATCACGTGCTACGCAGAAAACTCAGGCTGGTTTTGCTTAAAAACCAGCCTGTTTTCCTCCTAAATTCTTCGAAATCTCCTTCGCCGTTTCCATCACCAGAGGAGCCAGATCTTCCAGTTTGCGCTCGAATTTACTCTTTGGTCCGGAAATGATAAGCCCCCCCACAAGATGCCCCTCTCGGAAAAAAACAGGAGCTCCCACGGCGGTTCCTCCTGGGTTGATCTCTTCCACACTTACCGAAAATCCCTGCTGTCGAACATGATCCAACTCTTTTCGAAGAGCCACAGGATCAGTAAGAGTATTCTGGGTGTATTTCTCCAAGGGCCCCGAGAGGATTTTCTCCTGAAGCGATGACGCGCTATGAGCGAGAATCACCTTTCCCACAGCGCCTGCATGAAGGGGGAGCTTACCTCCGATGCAAAAAGAAAATTTGAGGGCATGGGGAGACTCCACCAAGTGAATGCAGCGGGCCTCCTCTCCATCGGGAATGACGAGAACCGTGGTTTCTCCAGCTTGTTCCACCAAAAACTTCATAGGCTCTTCCGCGGCAATCACCAAGGCCTGCTGCAACCTCCAGGTGTCTGCAAAAATCAAGATCCTAGCCCCAGGTTGGTATTTTCGAGTTTCTCGATGCTGCGACACCCATCGATCCTCCTCCAGGGAGGAGAGAACGCGATGTACCGTACTTTTGGGTATGTCGGTTTTCGAAGCAATTTCCCGCAGATCCATACTCTCGGGATTCTCCATAAGAGTCTCAAGGATTTTCATTACTTTGTGAGCAAGTCCCGCAGGAGCTACCAACATGAAGTTTCCCCTCTCTCTGCATTTTCCGACATTTTGTGTTTTGGAAAACGCCGGTATACGAAAAGGTTTTCCTTTTTTAACAAGAACAAACCCCAGAACCCTCTTTACTACACAAGCCATGAAGAAGGCTCCCCAACACCCCCGCATTATGCTGGAAAATTACCGAAAAATCCAGCCTTCGCAATAGCTATTTTCTTTTTCCACTCATCTTTCCAAACCCCTTTACCATAACGTTTCAAAAAAACACAACTGCTGTTGACAAACAAAATGCAGAGTAGTATTTTAAATGGGACGATTGTCCCATTGTGCAGAACGCTTCTTCTCCAGGAGGATTTTATCATGAAAGATGCTCTTTCGTGGGGAACGTGAAGAACGGTGGGAAACTGGACGGCATCGCCGGTAGTGGAACGGGAGACGACACTTTTTCTCTGGGAAGCCTCTGGCGGAGGAGAATGTTTTTTTATCGCCAGCCGAGACAGTAAAAGCCACTGCCTCAAGGAGAGCAACAATGATAAACATCTTGGGCAGGCGGCAAGAGACTTTGGGGGGTGATCCGACGACGGGAAGAAATTCCCGGACAGACAAATTTTCCCGAAAACATTTTAGGTACTTTCATGACCACGCGGAAGAGGAAAATTTTCAATCCGGACTCTTGGGTTGTTCCACATTATATTGTGCCTTTGAATGGGAGCCTCCGCTTGTGTGTCC
>CAZIFL010000039.1:0-29154 GCA_964539095.1 uncultured Synergistaceae bacterium | reverse complement strand
GAAGCTTCGTTTGTATACCCAATACAGCATATCGTATAGAGTATTGTACAATACTTCGGAGAAAGAGAGAAGCCTCCTCTCCGAAACCGTAAGGAGCGTGCCATCCCATGGAATGTATGGAAAAACTCACAATTCTCGGAGAGGCCGCGAAATACGACGTCTCCTGTTCCTCCAGCGGAGGAGCCCCCGGAAGAGGAGGAGCCTTCGGCAGTGTGGCCCTTCCGGGGGTCTGCCATACCTGGGCCGCTGACGGGCGCTGTATCTCCCTGCTCAAAGTTCTCTACTCCAACGAATGTGTCAATAACTGCGCCTACTGTGTGAACCGCTCCTCTGCGGAGGTGCGGCGTGCCTCCTTCACCCCGGAAGAGCTGGCAGATCTGGTGACCGCCTTCTACCGGCGCAACTACATCGAGGGGCTTTTCTTGAGTTCCGGAGTGGAGCGTTCTCCGGACTATACCACGGAGCGGATGATCCGTGCTCTGGAGCTTTTGCGGTACCAGTACGGCTTTCGGGGGTATGTTCACGCCAAGGCCATCCCCGGCACCTCTCCGGAGCTGCTCTATAAGCTGGGGCTTCTGGCGGACCGCATGAGCGTGAACATCGAACTCCCCTCGGAAGAGAGCCTGGTGCGTCTGGCCCCTCAAAAATCCCGACACTCCGTGCTTACCCCCATGCAGACCATCAGCAGCGCCATCGAGGCCTACGGAGAGGAGCGGCGGCACTCCCCCCGGGCACCGCTCTTTGTCCCCGCCGGACAGAGTACCCAGCTTATCGTGGGGGCCTCCCCAGAGCGGGATCTCCAGATTTTGCGGCTTTGCGAGCATCTCTACGGGCGGTATGGCCTCAAGCGGGTCTACTACTCCGCCTTTGTGCCGGTCTCTTCCAACCCCCTGCTCCCCCAGCTTGCGCTGCCACCTCTTCTTCGGGAGCACAGGCTCTATCAGGCGGATTGGATGCTGCGGTTCTACGGATTCAAGGCGGAGGAGATGGTGAGTGCCGCCTACCCCGATCTGGATGAGGATCTGGACCCAAAAAGCTCTTGGGCATTGCGGCATCCAGAATTCTTTCCTCTGGACGTGAATCGGGCTTCCTACGAGGAATTGCTGCGAATTCCCGGCGTAGGGGTGCTTTCGGCCCGCAAGATCATCCAGGCCCGGCGCTGTCGAAAGCTTGATCTGGAACATCTTCAAAAGATTGGAGTGGTGCTCCGGCGAGCCCGGTACTTTCTTGATCTCCCCTCGGGGCAGGGGCATTTTTCCTCCCTTCTCTCCTCCCCGGAGATGCTTCGGCAGGCTCTTCTTCCGCAAAAAAGATCCCGGGAACACCCGGGGCAGAAGCGGCTCCCTCTGGAGGAGCCCTCTCTCCTTTCATCATGATCTCCTGGGGGTATGACGGCACCTTCGAGGGATTTCTCTCCCTGCTCTGCCATTCCTGGAGTCGTAAGATTTCCCCCTCCGCCGTGGCTCCTCCCTGGCGCCGCCGCCGGGGGATTCTGGGGGATTGGGAGGAGATTGTCACCATCCCCTCCCAGGCCTCCCGAGTGTGGCGTTATCTTGAAGCCAGGCTCTCCCCGCAGGGGCGCCGGCGTCTCTATGCGGCGTGGCTTCAGGATGAAGACAGCACAGAGCTTCTGTTGCTGCGCTACCTCGCCCTGGTGGCAAACCGGGGACGTGAGATGGAGAGGGATCTTCTCCATCCGGTGGTGCGGCAGGTGGTGGATGCGGAAAGGAGCGTCCTTCGGGAGAGCCACCGCCTTCAGGGGCTTCTGCGGTTCCGGAAGATCCGGGAGGGGTACTACGCCCCCCTGGAGCCGGACTTCCGGGTACTCCCCCTGCTGGGCGATCCTCTGGCGGCGCGTTATTCCGACACGCCGTGGATGGTGCACGATCTTCGGCGTGAGGAGGTGCTGGCTTTTCGCCCTGGCCAATCCTGGCGAATGGGAATTCTTTCAAAGGAGGAGATCCCTCAAAACGCCCCGGAGGAGGAGAACTGGCAGGTCCTCTGGAGGGAGTACTACAAGGTTATGGCCGTGGAGGGGCGGGAAAACCCGAAGCTCCGGCGGCAGTTCATGCCCCAACGCTACTGGAAACATCTGGTGGAGCTGGAGGGGGAGGTGGAGGCGTAGCGTGGGGGCTTATCGGTATATTTCCGGAGATTTTTCGCGAATTTTTCGGAGTTCTCAGATATCTCTTTCCTTTCTTGATTTCTGGAGAAAAAGGCTTTCTCTCTGGAGGAATCTATAGTACTCTTTACAGAGAGTTTTGAGATTTTCTCAAGTGTCTGCTTTGTTGAGGAGTTGTGGGGCTTTGCAGGCTTCTCCTTCCGGTGTCCCGAGCTAGGGGTGAATACTGGCATGAGCGAAAAAGATGCAAGAACGGTACGAGAGATGCTGTCATCCGGACCTTGGGGGTATGCTCATCACAGAATCCTTCTGGATGAGCAGGGAGGACCTGTGGACTACGAGTTTCTCGATGTAAATGCGAGCTTCGAAGAGCTTACGGGGCTTCGAAGAGAGGATGTTCTCGGTAAGCGGGTGACGGAAGTTCTTTCGGGAATCAAGAAGGATCATTTCGACTGGATCGGCTTTTACGGTGCCCTGGTGCTTCAGGAGGGGAATACGATTTTTGAGCAGTATTCCAAGCCCTTGGGGCGCTGGTATCGGGTGCAGGTCTTTTCATCCGAAAAAGGACACGTTACCACACTCTTTGTCGATATCACCGCAGAAAAGCAGCGGGCAGAAGAAATGGAGAACTTTTTTAATGTAAATCTGGATCTTCTCTGCATTGCGGATACCGAGGGAAACTTTATCAAGGTGAACAAGGCTTGGGAGGAAACCCTCGGGTATGAAACCCAATATTTAGAAGAACGCACGTTTCTGGAGTTTGTGCATCCCGACGATCTGGATGCCACCCTTGCTGCCATGGCAAAGCTTGAGGCTCAGGAGCAGGTGCTGCACTTCGTGAACCGCTACCGCTGCAAGGATGGAAGCTATCGTTTCATCGAATGGTGTTCTCACCCCAAAGGAAAGCGTATCTACGCAGCGGCTCGGGACATTACGGAACAGCGGCGTACGTTGGAAGAGCTTGAAGCCCAGCGGGAGCAGTTTCAACTCGCCATCCGGGGGACCCATGAGGGGATTTGGGACTGGGATATCCGAACCAACGAGCTTTTTCTCTCCCCACGCTGGAAGGAGATGCTGGGATACGAAGATCATGAGCTGCGAAATGAGTTTGATACCTTTGCATCCCTCATTTATGAAGAGGATCGGGAAGAGGTTCTTGCCCACGCTCAGAGGTATCTTTGGGGAGAAATGGAGAAGTACTCCCTTGAGTTTCGGATGAGGCATAAAAATGGCTCTCTTCGCTGGGTTCTCGCCCGGGGGGAGGCGCTTCGTGATGAGGCGGGAATTCCTTACCGTATGGCGGGCTCCCACAACGACATTACCGAACGCAAAGAAAACGAAGAACGCCTCCGATCGAGCGAAGAAAATTTTCGCACCTTTTTTGAAACCATGGGGGACATGGTTTTTATTGCAAATCGGGAGGGAAAGATCCTCTACGCAAATCCCTGCGTAACGGAGAAGCTCGGCTATACCCCCGAGGAGTTGCAGAACATCCACCTTCTGAATCTTCACCCTGCAGTCGCAAGAGACGAGGCAGAGCATATCTTCCGGGAACTTTTGGAAGAGGGGCGGGAGAGCTGTCCTCTTCCTCTGGAGACGAAAAGAGGCGCGCTGATTCCTGCAGAGACCAGGGCTTGGTTGGGCCAGTGGAACGGCCAGGAGGCAGTCTTCGGAATCTCCAAGGATCTTTCTAAAGAGCAGGAGGCTTTGCAGAAGTTCAACAAGCTTTTCGAAGCTAATCCCGCCCTCATGGCTGTGGCGAGTGCCTCGAATCTGAAGATCCTTGAAGTGAACCAGGCCTTTCTTGCCGCCCTTGGCTATACCCGGGAGGAAGTCCTTGGAAAAACGAGCACAGAGTTGAATCTCTTTGTGGATACGGAAAAGCGTACAGAGATTCGTGAGGCTCTTCGGGCGTTCCGCCCCCTTCGCAATCTGGATCTGCGGCTACGCACCAAATCCGGAGATATCCGGGAGGGGCTTTTTTCCGGGGAGATGATCGAGAGCCAGGGGGAGCGTTATTTCCTTGTGGTCATGACGGATATCACCGAGCGTAAGCGAGCGGAGCAAGAGGTGGGGCTACAGGTGGAGATGCAGGAGGTCCTGATGCATACCGCTAAGGCCTGCATTAACATGCCTCTTGAGGGGATGGCAGGGACGGTGGAGCACTTCCTGGGGGAGATCAGCCGATTTGTGGGGGCTGATAGGGCCTATGTCTTCATCTACGATTGGGATGCGAAAACCTGTTCTAACACCTATGAGTGGTGCGACCAAGGCATCTCCTCCCAAAAGAAATCCCTTCAAAGGGTCTCCCTGGACGTTGCCCCCTGGTGGCCCGAGGCTCATCGACGCGGCGAGACCCTGCATATTTCGGATGCCCCCGCCCTCTTCAGAGAAAAAGGGCTCCGGGATGTGCTTGAGCCTCAAGGCATTGTAAGCCTCATGGCCGTTCCCATGATGGATGCCGGGAGCTGTGTGGGTTTTGTGGGGTTCGACTCCGTAAAAGAGCATCATCGTTACTCCGAACGAGAGAAGGCTCTTCTGGAGATTTTTGCGGAGATCATGGTGAACCTTCGTACACGGGAAGCCCTAGAACAGCGCCTGATTCAGGAAAAAGAAAAGGCCCAGGCTGCCAACCGAGCCAAGACGGAATTTCTCTCCAACATGAGCCACGAAATACGGACGCCTCTCAACGGAGTTATCGGCTTCACGGAGCTTCTTCAGTACACCCCCCTTACCCCCATTCAGGAAGAGTACGTAGCTAACGCCAATGCCTCGGGGCATATCCTACTCAGTATCGTGAACGACATCCTCGATTTTTCCAAGATTGAGGCGGGAAGGCTTGATCTGGAGATCGTGAAGACGAATCTTCCTGAGCTTGCGGAGCAGAGCATCAGCATGGTTGCATGTGTTGCCGATCAGAAGGGGCTGGAGCTGCTTCTCGATCTGGACCCTGCCCTCCCCCGCTATGCTTTTGTCGATCCCGTACGGCTTAAGCAGGTGCTGGCGAATCTGTTGAGTAATGCGGTCAAGTTTACCGAGTGCGGGGAGGTGGCGTTACAGGTCCGCTTTACTCCCAAGGGGGCGTACCGGGGCATCTTTACCTTCTCCGTTCGCGATACGGGGATTGGGATAGGCAAGGAGGAGCAGAAAAAACTTTTTCATGCCTTCTCCCAGGCAGACGCTTCCACCACCCGGAAATTTGGCGGCACCGGGCTGGGGCTCGCTATATCGGAGAAGCTTGTGAGAAAGATGGGAGGCACCATCAAACTGAAAAGCGCCCCCGAAAAAGGATCTACGTTCTTCTTCAGCATTAAGGCTTCCTGGAAAGAGGTGGAGCGTTCTCCCGCATCCATTGAAGGATAGGGGAGGCGGGGGCGCTGAAAAAGAACGGGAGGGTTTCTAAAGATTGCGTTACTTCTTTGTTGCACCCCGGAATCAGGAATGGAGGAGCAAAGGGTATGGCCAAAGAGGATGCGAAGACGATACGGAAGATGCTGCAGGAGGGTCTCTGGGGGTATGCCCATCATAGAATCGTTACAGATGAGCAAGGGGAGCCTGTGGACTACGAGTTTATCGACGTAAATTCCAGCTTCGAAGAGCTTACGGGGCTTCGGGGAGCGGATATCCTCGGCAGGCGTGTTACTGAGGTTCTTCCGGGTATAGAAAAGAATGATTTCGACTGGATCGGTTTCTACGGAGCCTTGGCGCTCCAGGGAGGCAATACAACCTTCGAACAGTATTCCGAACCTCTCGGACGATGGTATCAGGTGCAGGTTTTCTCCTCTCAGAGAGAGTACTTCACCACCCTCTTTGTGGATATCACGCTGGAAAAACAGCGGACCAAAGAGCTGGAGGAAGTTCGAGAGCGGCTCCTTCTCGCCATGGATGCGGGGGAGCAGGGGTTCTGGGATTGGGATCTTGAAAGAGGTGCCATCTACTTCAGCCCTCGGTACTGCTCCATGTTGGGATACGAGCATGGTGAGCTTCCCATGCGTGTGGAGACCTGCCTTGAGCTGATGCACCCGGAAGATCGGGAGAGGGTGGTCCCCTGGATGATGGGGTGTGTGCAGCGAGGAGAGCCCTATGAAGCGGAGTTCCGGCTTCGCTGTAAGGATGGCTCCTACAAGTGGATCTCCGGTAAAGGGAAGTCGTACCTCAAAACCCCCGGTGGCAAGCCCTATAGGGCGGTGGGAATCCATCTGGATATCCACGAGAAAAAAGAGCGGGAGGAGCATCTGCACCATCTCTCTAGTATTGTGGAGCAGACCCGTGAGCCTGTTGTGGAGATCAGCCCGGATTTTCGCATTCTCTACATGAACCCTGCGGCAGAGGAGCTTACGGGATATTCTCTTGAGGAGGTTCGAGGAAAGGAGTCAAGCCTCTTCGGGGTGCACCCCGAGGACAGATCCTTTCATGATCAGGTGTATGCGAGAATCCAGAAGGGAGATCTTAAGAGTTTAGAATTTTTGAATCAAAGAAAAAATGGAGAACTCTACCGGGTTCAGGTTACCGTTACTCCCCTCTGGACAACCTCGGGAACCTTGCGGGGATACGCAAGTTTTTACCGCGATATTACGGAGCAACGGCGCATTCTGGAGGAGCTTCAGGCCCAGCAGGAGCAGTTTCAGCTCGCCATCCGCGGTACCAATGACGGCATCTGGGATTGGAACATCAAAACCGACAAACTCTTTCTCTCCGAGCATTGGAAAAAGATCCTGGGGTATAAAAATGAAGAGCTGGCGAACGAAATTGAGGCCGTCGCGTCCTTACTCTACGAGGAAGATCGGGAGCGTGTCCTCGAACATATCCAGAGGTACCTTTGTGGGGAGCTGGAGAAGTTCTCTCTGGAATTCCGGATGCTGCATAAGGATGGCTCCCTTCGGTGGATTCTTGCCAGAGGAGAAGCACTGTGGGACGAAGATGGGGTTCCATACCGTATGGCGGGCTCGAACAGCGACATCACCGGGCGGAAGCAGGCGGAGGAGGAGATGGAACTCCAGTCTGTCATACAGGAGATTCTCATGCATACCGCCAAGCGCTATATCAACATGTCCCTGGATGAGGTGGAGGACACGGTAGAGTGCTCTCTGGGGGAGATCAGCCGATTTGTGGGGGCCCACCGTGCCTACGTCTTTGATTACCATTGGGATACCCGAATCTGTACCAACACCTACGAGTGGTGTGATCAGGGGATCTCGCCCCAGAAAGAGGCCCTTCAGGAGGTTCCGCTGGATCTCATGTACTGGTGGGTGGAGGCGCATCGGCGTGGAGAGGCTCTGTACATTCCGGACGTTTTGGCTCTTCCCGAAGATGATGGTGTGCGGCGCCTTCTCGAACCCCAGGATGTCCAAAGCCTCATGACGGTACCCATGATGGATGCCGGAGAGTGTATCGGCTTTGTGGGATTCGATTCCGTCACGGCTCCGCATATCTATACAGAACGGGAGAGGGCCCTTCTGGAGATTTTTGCGGAGATTATGGTGAACCTCCGCACCCGGCAGGCTCTGGAAAGCCAGCTGATGGAAGAGAAAGAGAAAGCCCAGGCTGCCAGCCGCGCAAAGTCAGAGTTTCTCACCAACATGAGCCACGAGATCCGCACCCCGCTCAACGGAATCATCGGCTTTGCCGAGCTTCTTGAGGAGACCTCCCTTTCTTCGATCCAGGAGGAATACCTCCGTCATGTCAGTGCCTCGGGGCATGCCCTTTTAGGGGTCATCAATGAAATTTTAGATTTTTCCAAGATCGAAGCGGGGAAACTGGATCTTGAGGTGGTGGAGACCGATCTTCTGGAGCTGACGGAGCAGAGCATGGGCATCATCAAATTTGGGGCAGAGCAGAAGGAGCTGGAGGTGCTTCTCGATCTGGATCTTGCCATGCCCCGGTATGCCTTTGTGGATCCTGTCAGGCTCAAGCAGGTGCTGGTAAATCTTCTGAGCAATGCGGTGAAGTTCACGGAGCGTGGTGAGGTAGTGCTGCAGGTTCAGTATGCTCCAGGAGATAATGCTCGGGGACGCTTCACCTTCTCTGTCCGGGATACGGGGATTGGCATCGGTCCTGAGGAGCAGTGTAAGCTTTTCAAAGCCTTCTCGCAGGCGGATAGCTCCACTACCCGCAAGTTTGGGGGTACCGGTTTGGGGCTGGTGATTTCACAAAAGCTGGTACAGAAGATGGGGGGGGATTTGGGCCTGGAGAGCACACTGGGTAAGGGATCTCTCTTTTCCTTCAGCATTGAGACGGAGTGTCGGGAGGGAGAGAAGCGATCCCATCAGAACATTCTCGGCATGGCCCGCATTCTTGGGGTGGACGATAACGCCACCAATCTACTGATTCTCGAAAAGATGCTGGCTCATTGGAATATTGGCTTTACTGGCGTCTCCAATCCGTTGGATGCCTTTCGGCTCCTGGAAGATTCTTCGCAGCACTTTGATGTGGTGATCATGGACTACCACATGCCCTATATGGACGGTCTCGAAGCGATTCGGGTTATCCGGCAGAATCTGGGTTTTTCGCCGGAGCGGCAGCAGATCATTCTTCTGCATTCCTCTATGGATAATCGGGAGATTGCGGAGAGAAGCCGGGATCTTGGGGTGCGTTTCCGCCTCGTCAAGCCCGTGAAATCCGAAGAGCTTTTTATCTATCTGGCGAATATGACAGAGCCCTGCCCAAAGGTTGCGGAGGCGTTGCCGTACGAAAAGACCGAGGAAGATCTTCTTGCCTCCCTCGAGAATAACGCGGCCCCTACAATTATTGTTGCCGAGGATAATCCCGCAAATATGCTTCTGCTGAGCACCCTTATCCGCAAGGCGGTTCCTCACGTCCGGCTGGTGGCGGTAAAAGACGGTGAGGAGGCGGTGCGCGTAGCCTTCGAGGAGAGTAATCCCAGCATCCTCTTTATGGATGTGCAGATGCCCAGAATGGACGGCAACGAAGCTACCAGGGTTATCCGAAGCCGAGAGAAGGGGAGCGGAAGGCGCCTCCCCATCATCGGCGTTACCGCGGGGGCCACGAGTGTGGAGCGAGAGAGAAGCCTTCTGGCGGGGATGGATGACTTTCTTACCAAGCCCATAGTGCTTGAAAAGCTTCAGGGAGTTCTGGCGGCCTATCTTGTGGAGATGAATCCCCCTCCTTCAGGATCTTAGAAAAACTTAAACATAAGAGCCGGGATCCCCTCAAAGGGGGCTCCCGGCTTCTCAGTTTGAACTACGGAAAGTTGCGAAAGGAGGAGACTATTTCATGAGAGTTTTCAAGGCTTCCGGAAGGGCATCTTCCGGGGTGGCGGTCTGGGGGCCCACCACGGCCTGTCCCATCTCCTCAAGAATTTTCAGGCCCCCCTCGGGGGAGAGGGCGAACTCCAGGAACTGCAGAGCCAAATCTTTTTTCTCTCCTCCCAGAGGTATGGTGCAACCGTAAACCACGGGCTCGCCCTTGGTGATGACGGTGCTCCCCGGGGTGGCCCCAGAGCGCTCCACCTCGGCGGTGGCATAAAAGTCTTTGTAGGCGGGATCCTTCAGGTTGATTTTGGGGGGGAGTTCCACATATTCCAGATTGTGCTGCACCGCCACGGAGCGGTATTCGAAGGCGTAGTCCATGGCTCCGCTCTCCACCATGGCGATAAGGTCGATGGCTTTGGGGCGTACCGCCCGTTTGGGATCTTTCATGGCCCGCTCGTAGAGATCCGGCACGTTGTAATACTCCGAGGCGAGCTGCAGCACCATGAGGGAGCGGTAGCCGCAGGGATCTGCATCAGGATCCGAATGCCCCCACCGTACGTCCTCCCGAAGGATGATCTCGTACCAGTTCTCTCCGTTGATCTCCTCCGCATAGGTGGAGTGGGGGGCATACATAAGCACCAGCTCATTGCTGGCGAAGAGCACGTTCCAGTCAGCGTACTGGGGGCGGAGAAGCCGCTCAATTACCATGTAGTCTGCGGTGAAGAAGAGATCACACTTGCCGTCCAGGTCGATGATCTTCCGGGCGAGAGCCGCACTTCCCCCGGCCTCCCGAAGTACATCCACCTCGGGGTTGGCCTTCTCAAAGGCTTCTTCCATGGCCTGCATGGGGGCGCTCAGGCTCCCCGCATGAAAGACGTTCAGTGTCTCCTTTGCCAGGAGCGGAGCCGCTCCAAGAACCAGAAAAAGGGATACCGCGAGAAGCGAAACTGCACATTTTCGAAACGTCATACTGCAACACCTCCGTAAAAGTATGGAAACGATTACCTTTCTCCCTGAAAGAAGAAAGGGTAGAGCCTTGGCTAAAACAGATGCACCGCTTCGGGTTTGAAAAACATCCACCCCTGCTGCCCCCACCGAAGCCCTAGATCCAGAAAGGTGGAACTCAGCACGTGAGCGGTGAGACGGATGCGGGAAGATTCCAGAGTTATCTCCAAAGCGGTCTCCCGGGGCACCACCGAGGAGATAACCCCGGAAAAGGCGTTGATGGCATCGGTGCCCTCCCAGGGACGGTTTCCCAGAAGAATATGCTCTGGCCGGATTCCCACAAAACAGGAGGAGCGGTCTTCTTCGGAGGAGGCGAGAACGAACTCCACTCCCTCCTCCAGAAGGGCCAGGTTGTGATGCACCGAGGCGGCGAAGATATTTTTCATCCCCACAAAGGTGGCCACCTCCCGGTTTGCGGGGGTGCGGAAGACGCTTTCCACGCTTCCCACCTGTTGTAATACCCCCTCTCGAAGCACAGCGACCCGTTCCCCCAGAGAGAGCACCTCTCCGAAGTCGTGGGTTACCATGAGAATGGTGAACCCCTCCTCCTCATGAAGCTTTCGGAGATACTCCTGAATCTCCTCACGAAAGAGAGGATCCAGCGCTGCCAGAGGTTCATCCAGAAGGAGTAGCCGGGGCTTCGCCCCCAGCGCCCGGGCCAGAGCCACCCGCTGCTGCTCTCCCCCCGAGAGGGTTCCGGGAAAGCGATGCAACAGATGCTCCAGTCGCAGAAGAGCAACGAGATGCTCCACATGATTCCGGTGATCTCTGCTTCGGGAAAAGCGCAGGGGATAGTGGATATTCTCCTTCACCGAAAGGTGAGGAAAGAGGGCGTAATCCTGATAGACCAGGGCTATATTTCGTTTCTCCGGGGGGAGTTTCGAGATGGGGCGATCATCAAGAAAAATCTCCCCTTCATGAGGCTGAAGCCCTGCCAGGGCTTCAAGGATCATGGTCTTTCCCGCTCCGCTGGGCCCCACGAGCATGAAGAATTCCCCCTCTTCCACCAAGAGGGTGAGGGGGGCCAGGGAGAACCCCGGAAGCCGGATGCTTACGTCTTGAAGGCGAATCATGACTGCATCTCCCGGCTTTTCCCCCCGGTGCCCCGCACCGCCAAAAGCCGTAGCAGCACGAACATTACCAGAGAGATGGAGATAAGCTGTACCGCGATGGGGGAGGAGTATTTCAGGCCGAAGGTGGCGAAGCGGTCGTAGATAAGGGTGGGAGCCACCATGGGATGGTAGGCAATGATCACCACTGCGCCGAACTCGCTCACGCTTCTCGCCCAGCTCATGATGAGCCCCGAGTAGATTCCCCGCTTTGCCAGGGGAAGGGTGATGTGAAAAAAGGTGTAGCTTCGGGAGGCCCCCAGGGTCTGGCTTACCCGCTCCAGCCGAGGAGAGATGGAGGCGAAGGCATCCTTCAGGGGGTTTACGTAAAAGGGGATACTCACGAAGATACAGGCGAGCACAATGCCGAAGGAGCTGTTCACGGGTTGCAACCCCATGTTTTCCAGAAAGGCCCCAAGAGGAGCCCGAGGGGAAATTACCATAAGCACTGCGATCCCCGCCACTGTGTGAGGCACCATGATGGGAATATCAATGATGGCCTCCAGAACTGCTTTACCCCGGAAGTCTTTCCGGGTGAGAAAATAGGCCAGGGGAGTGCCGAAGAGGGCGATCACCCCCGTGGCGGCGGCGGCGGTCCAGATACTGCGCCAGAGGGCGGCGAGCACCTCCCGATCCATGGTAGAGGCGGTCACCACCCCCCAGTCCGCCCGGAGAAACATGTTCGTCAGGGGCCAGAGAATGTAGATGAGCAGAAAAGAACCCATAAGAAGGGTAAACCAGCGGTTGCAAAAGGTACGCGTCATGAACAGATCCCTCCGGGGAGTGTCGAATAAAAAGGCCGCTCCGTAATCGGAGCGGCCCTGAAATTCCTCTATCTGTACAGCCGCATTCCTTTCCGCAATGGGAGGCATGAAGGTTTCCCCTCATACCCTGTCGGCCCCCCGTCCATCTTTTCACAAAAAAGAACAGGTTCGAAGGGCTCGGAATGACATTCTCTATGGAAAATCTATGGAAAAACTGTGCGAGGAGCATTATAGCATATGTTGGAAAAGTTTGCAGCACTTTCGAAGTGCCGCGGCAGCGAACGTTACGATTTTTTCAGTTTTCCGAAAGACGTGTGAGCTAAAAAAGCGGAAGCCATCGGGGAGCGAAGATTTTCTCTTCCGTCTCTCCGGGATACGTAACGTGGAGGCTCAGGGCGATCATCTCACGGGGACCCTGAAAGTACTCCACCCAAAGGGTATGCTCTCCCGGAGTAAGCAGCACCGAGGCGGATTTGCTCTGGGGAGGATGAACGCCGTCGTTGTCGATATGCAGCTTGCCGTCTATCCAGAGCCGGGAACCGTCATCCGAATGAAGCCGGAACGTATGGTTTCCCCCCCGTTCTACGAGAAATCTTCCCTCGTAGACGATGCCGAACCATTCAAAACGATGGGTGATCCCCGGAAATCCCTCGGTGAATTTTCGGGGAGAGACGTTAAGCGATCCCGTGTAGAGCGTTCCTAAAGGGGTGAGATTGGAGAAGTTCGGAAGTCTTGTGGTTCCCTCGGGAAGGGGGTAGATCGTCCCCATAAGAGCGTGGGGGTTTTTAGAAGGAGAGCCAAAGGGGGTCTCCGGGGAATTGCCAGGGCTCTCTCCACGGGGGAGAGCGTACCAGGGATAGAGTTCCGGAGAGCCGCTTTGGCTGAAGGTTCCCGCCATGAAGAACGTGGCATCCTTCGGGGCTTCCTGTCGATCGAGGATCCACCCCTCCCAGCGTTCCCGAACCCCTTTTCGAGCGCAGTGCAGCACCAGATGCCGATCTCGCAACTCCCCCGAAAAGGGGGTTCCAAGAAGGGTGCCGTAAACGTGGAATTTCCCTTCATTCTTCCGGAACTGTAAAACCCCGGTCTCTCCGTTTCCGTTGATCTCCCACAGGGTGGGATAGGGGAGATTGGGGAGAACCTCCTGGGGCGTTCCCTCCTGCGTGTGCAGGGTTATCTCGGAGAAGTCGATGCAGCAGACGCAGTCGTCCCTGATGCGAATCCCTTCGATGGTACTGTTCAGGGGGAGGTCTACCCGGATGACATGTCTCTCCGTGGCTGCAGAAGAGACCGCCTCCACAGTGTGCCGGATTCCCCAGAGACCTTCGCTGAGAATCTCAATGAAAACCTTACTTTTGCACCCATAGCCCCGCCCCGTATCGAAGCGGACCTCGGCGGAGCGCACGTAAAGGGGGTCGAAGAGATAGGTATGCTCCCCGAGAGAGCAGCAACAGCCTCTCTCCTCGGAATCTCCCTGGGAGCAGGAGAGGATAAGAGGGGTGCTCCTGCCGGGATTCGGGAAGAAGAGGACGAGAAGTAGCGCAAAGAGGAACAGGGGGGTGGCTCTTTTTGTGATGTTCATGAAAATACTCCTTTCCTTAAAGGCCGTGGAGATGCGGGATGTCGGAAGACAGGGGGCTTTCGCTCCCGGTTTGGGGATGGCGAAGAAAGTCTCGCTCTTTTCTCACGGTACTATCATGATCTTTTCGGCAGACATGTCAAGAGGGGGAAGAGGACTGCAGAGCCTCTTTCCAGAGCGCCAAAATTGTTCGTGAAAGCCTTTCGGAGAAAATAAAAAGAAACAGACATGCTCGAGAGGTTTCGAAAAAAGAATATTCAAGCTTTTTAGATCGGAATTGAAGACAGCCTATTTCGGAAAAATTTCTTTGAAGAAGGATGTGAAATCCCGTTGACGAAAAGGGGAAATCATAGTAGGATATGCGAAAGTGAACAGATACAATCTCGAATAAACCTAAGTTTATAAAAAGTGCGTATTGTGAACCATCTAAAAAGTGTGGTTCAAAAAGAGCAGGGCAAAGAAAAAGAAAGAGGTGTCGGAATGAGTCGCTATTCTTCCCAGGAATTGATGGATCTGGAGCATCAGTACGGAGCGCACAACTACCACCCCCTGGAAGTCGTTATCTCTAAAGCCGAAGGTATCTGGGTGGAAGATCCCGAGGGGCGGCGCTATATGGATATGCTCTCCGCCTACTCTGCGGTCAACCAGGGGCACCGGCACCCCCGGATCATTCAAGCTCTCAAGGATCAGGCGGATGTGGTTACGCTTACCTCCCGGGCCTTCTTCAACGACCGTTGGCCCCTCTTTGCCAAAAAGCTTGCTGAGTTCACCGGCAAAGAGATGATCCTCCCCATGAACACCGGTGCCGAGGCGGTGGAGACTGCCATCAAGACCATGCGCAAGTGGGGGTATAAGGTCAAGGGTGTGGAGAAGGACAAGGCAGAGATAATCGTTTTCGAAGAGAACTTCCACGGCCGTACGGTGACCATCGTCTCCTTCTCCATGGACGAAGTGGCCAAGGATCACTACGGCCCCTACACTCCGGGATTCAAAGTGGTCCCCTACGACGATCTCGCCGCGGTGGAGAAGGCGGTAACCAAAAATACCGTAGGTATCCTCGTGGAGCCCATTCAGGGCGAGGCGGGGGTGGCGGTACCCAGCGAAGGTTTCCTCAAGGGGCTGGAGCGTATCGCCAAAAAGAATAACGTGCTTCTCGCCATGGACGAAGTGCAGACCGGGTTCTGCCGCACCGGCAAGACCTTTGCCTTCCAGCATGAGGGGATTACCCCGGATATCATTATCATGGGTAAGGCTCTGGGAGGCGGAGTGCTTCCTGTCTCCGCCATCGCCGCCAACAAGGACATTCTTGGCGTCTTCGAGCCCGGAAGCCATGGCTCCACCTTTGGGGGGAACCCCCTGGCATGTGCGGTGGCTACTGCAGCGCTGGATGTGCTGGTGGATGAGAACCTGGCGGATCGGGCGGCAGAGCTTGGAACCTACTTCATGGAGGGTATCAGGGCCATCAACTCCCCCAAGATCAAGCAGGTTCGGGGGAAGGGGCTTCTCATCGGGGTGGTGCTGCACGAATCCGCCGGCAAGGCCCGAATCTACACCACAGCGCTGAAGGACAAGGGGCTTCTCTGCAAGGAGACCCATAGCTGGATCATTCGCTTTGCTCCTCCCCTCACCATCATCAAGGAAGAGATTGATGCGGCTCTGGAAAAGATCCGAGAGGTCTTCACCGCGTAGACGCAGAAAAAGCTTCCCTAGTTTTCACGTGGTCAGTACATGCAAAAGGGAGTTCCGGGATATACGCCCCGGAACTCCCTTTTGCTGCTTACAGCAGATCCTCCAGCATGCCTCCCTCTTCGGCCCCCAGGGCGAGCTTGGCACAGATTCCCAGGATGCCTCCCTTTACCTTGGGGGGCGGGGGAGTCCAGGCGGCGAGGCGGCGGGTAATCTCCTCTTCCGGAATTTCCAGATCCACCTGGCGGTTCTCGATGTCGATGCGGATAGAATCCCCCTCCTCCACGATGGCCAAGGGCCCCCCCGCGGCGGCTTCCGGAGCGATATGCCCCACCGCGGCTCCTTCGGTGAACCCGGAAAAGCGGCCATCCGTGAGCACATAGACCTGCTGTCCCAACCCGAGCCCCACCAGGGCGTCGGTGGTCATCATCATCTCCCGCATTCCCGGAGCGCCCCGGGGGCCTTCGTAGCGGATCACCACCACGTCTCCCCTGTGGATTTTTCCGGAGATCACCGCCTCATGGGCGCTGTCGTCCGAGGAAAAGATCCGGGCGGGGCCCCGGAAAAGCCTGGCTTCCGGGGTTATGGTGGTGGTGCGGCAGATCCCTCCTTTGGGGAGAAGATTCCCCCGCATGACTGCGATACCTCCGGAGGAGAAGACCGGATTCGAGGCGGAGGTGAGCACCTGGTAGTTTTTTGAGCGGTTTTCTGCGGCTATCTCTCCGGCGGTTCTTCCAGAGATGCTCTTGGCCTCCGGGTGCAGGTAGTTCCGAAGCTCTCCCA
Organism: uncultured Synergistaceae bacterium; assembly: GCA_964539095.1. GTDB lineage: Bacteria > Synergistota > Synergistia > Synergistales > Aminiphilaceae > DAIPKP01. The sequence goes on along the minus strand of CAZIFL010000039.1, from coordinate 12,895 downwards.
TGAGGGCGGGAACTCCTCCGGCGTGGTGCAGATCCACCACCGTGGCCTTTCCCGTGGGAATGACTCGGGAGATAACGGGAACTCTGCGGGAAAGTTCGTCGAAATCCTCCAGAGAGAGGGGGATTTCCAGCTCCCGGGCGTAGCTCAGAAGGTGCAGTACTCCGTTGGTGGAGCCCCCCAGGGCGAGGAGAGCCATGATGGCGTTGTGCAGATTTTCCCGGCCCAGGATCTGTCGGGGGGTGATCCCCTGGCACGTGAGTTCCACCGCCCGGCGCCCCGTCTGGGTGGCGTAGCGAAGCTTTTCCGCGTAGACTCCGGGAACCGTGGCGGAGCCCGGAAGGGAGATCCCCAGAACCTCCATAAGAATCTGCATGGTGTTGGCGGTCCCCATGAGGGCGCAGGCTCCGGGGCCGGGGCAGACGTGGTTTTCCAGATATTTCAGGCGTTCCGAAACATCTTCCGTGCCGTATTGAGCCCCGAAGACCAGCTGATCCAGCTCGGACATCACCGCCTGACGTCCCTCGGTGATGCAGGTGAGTTGGGGCCCCCCGGAGAGAAAGATAGTGGGAAGCCCCGAGCGGAGGGCTCCGATGAAGACTCCGGGGATGATGCTGTCGCAGGAGGCCAGCAGCACCAGGCCGTCTAAAAGCTGCACCTGACTCATGATCTCCACCGAGGAGGCGATAACATCCCGGATGACCAGTTCGTACCGCATGTGGGGGGTGCCGATGGGAACCGCCCCGCAGGTGGCGATGGTGCGGAATTCGAAGGGGGTGCCTCCGGCCTGCCAGATTCCCGCCTTCACGTGCGCTGCGAGTTTGTCCAGATGCGCGTGTCCCAGCCCCGCATCGTTGGCGGGGTTCACCACCCCTATGAGGGGTTTGGAAAGATCTTCGTCATCGTATCCCGCCCCTTTGTAGATGGCTCTTCGGGAGGCCGCGGCATCTCCTGAGAAGAGCTTTTCCCGGGCGGAACGGTAGTTGTGCATCATGGATGTATCTCCTTTCGGCTTCTGAGCATGGCGCTCTGCCTCTCGGCTATTTTTTGCGGGCCTCCCGAAGATAGGCGTAGATGGTGTATTTGGTGTGTCCCAAAGCCCTGGCCAGGGCCTCTACGGAGCCCTTTATGCGGAAGAACCCCTTTTCTTCAAGCTCCCCTAGGAGGGCAATTTTCTCCTGTTTTTCCAGAAGATTCAGGGGCCCCCCAGCCTCCTGCCGGGCATCCTCCAGGTACTGGGCCAAAAGCTCCTCCAGATCGGTGGGAAAGCGCTCTATCCCCTCCCCCTGGGGAGAGGTTCCTGTGGTTTTGGTGAGAGAGGCAGCGACCTTTTCCAGCACCCGAGCGTGGGTCATGTCGTAGTTGATGCAGAGGAATCCCAGAAGATGGCGCTCTTCATCCCGGATAAAGAGGCAGTTTGCCCGGATCTCCCGGCCATCTCTGGTATAGGCCAGGTAGTTCGGGAGATAGTCCAGATCCCGGTACTCTTCGGATTGCAGCATGATAAAGCCCAAATCTGTAAGAGGGCCTCCGGGGGAGCGGCGGGTAAAGCTGTTGTGGGTTGCCATGATGGAGTGCTCCGGGTCCGAGAGGTCGTGAAGAATAATCTCGTACTCCTCTCCCAAGGCCTCCGCAAGCCCCCGGGCCACAGGAACCATGGCCCGGAGAAGAGGATGCCGGGAGGAGAGAGGTTTTTCTCTCATCGAAATTAGCGAAGCTCCTGGCCGAGCCCCTTGGCGAGGGCTCCCCGGTAGAGGGCGGCTCCCACCACGAGATCGAAGAGGGCCATCCCTACCGACTTGAAGAGCACCGTGCTCCCCGGAGCATGGGGGGGGAGGTTCTCCCGAAGGGCAGAGCCGAAGGTGCGGAGCTTCTCCCGGGAGAGCAGTTTTTTCTCCAGCGGGGTGATGAGATCCCCCGTCTCGTCCAGAGCGTGCTCCGTATCCATGTAGACCACCTCGGGGAGAGAAAAGAAGCTCTCCGGATATTCCCGCATCTCCGGAAGATAGGAGCCGATCCCCACGTAGAACTTCCCCCGGAGCTTTTCGGGGTTATCGGGGAGCACGGGCTTTCGGGAGGTGGTGGTGGTGATGACGATCTCCGCATGCTCCAGCATCTCCTCCACCGAGGTCGCCCGGTGTACCTTGAGATTCGGAAGCTCCTGGAGCAGCTTTTCCGTCATCTCCGCCACCTTGGTCTCGTAGAGATCTGCAATCCATACTTCCCTAATGTTTCGGGCGGTACAGGCGCAGAGGGCCTGAGAGAGTCCCTGCACCCCCGCTCCCACCACTCCGAGAACCTGGGCCTTCTCAGGGGCGAGCCGACGGATGGCGGCCCCCCCCACAGCCCCCGTACGGAGAGATGTGAGGGCCTGACCATCCATGATTGCCTGGGGGGCCCCGGTCTCTTTATCAAAGAGGGCCGCCAGCCCTTCGATCATGGGACGCCCCGCTGCAGGATTGCCCGGGGTGATGGTGAGGAGCTTGATCCCCCAAGTCTCTGCGGTGCCGCAGGGCATGAGCATGAAGGTGTCTCCCTCCAGATCAAGGGTAGGGCGGAGGGGCATGACGAACTGCCCATCCACATAGATCTCGTAGGCTTTTTCCACCGCATCCATGAGTTCTTTGCGGTTCAGTGCTTGCTGCATGCAGTCTCTGTTCATCCAGAGCATGATGGAACCTCCCTGTGCATAAAATGTGCCGTTCTCCTCCCCAGACTTCCTTGGAAAAGACGTTGCTTTGGACTTATTGTATGCGGTAAAACACAAAAGTGTCAACGATCAAAATTTTGTCTTTAAGAAAAAAGCTCGGAAAAAACGCACGCTTTGACAAAAAACATGATACTCTTAAGCAGTTGTGCCTATAGAGGATGATATTAAGGAGGCTTTTGCGGCCCATGCAGTTCGATACAAAGAAAATATGTGGATGGTTCGACGCCTATACGGCAGCCTACTACGAACGGTTCGGACGGATTCATCAGCTGGTGCTCAAGGAGGAGCACAGTCGTCGGGTGGGAGGGCACTGTGCTACGGTCTCCGAGGAGCTTGAATGGGGGGAGGAGGAGCGGCGCATGGCCTTTGCGGTGGGGCTGCTCCATGATATCGGCCGCTTTCCCCAGTACGGAGAGTACGGTACCTTCTTCGACTTCCGCTCGGTGGATCACGGAGATCGGGGGGTGCGGGTGCTTCGGGAGGAGATGCCCGGAGATCTTTTTCGCCCCCGAGGGATGCGTATTCTGGAGGCATGTGTGGCTCTGCACAACAAGAAGGACATCCCCGAAGACCTTTCCGGGGAGATTCTCCCCTATCTGCAGATTGTGCGGGACTGCGATAAGGTTGATATCTTTCATGTGGTGCGGGAACATGTGGATGCGGGGCGATCCGAAGATCTTTATCCGGGGCTTCTCCCCGAGGGGGCCTACACGCAGCAGGTGGTGGAGGATCTTCTCCGGGAGGGAAAGGCCCGGTACGATGCCCTGCGGACCCTCTCGGACGTGATGCTCTTTCAGCTCTGCTGGATCTTCGACATTACCTATGATGCTGCCCTGAATCTGCTGCTCCGAAACGGAGAGGTGCAGTGGCTTCTGGGGCGCCTACCCGAGGATTCCCGGATTGAGCCCATTCTCGAAAGGGTGCAACGTCATATGGCACCCTCCCGAAAGGGTGATGAAAGGAAGTGGGTTTGGGAGTGCGCAGACTGATTTGCTGCCTCGGCATACGTATTCTCTTGCTTTCTGCTGCTTGGGGGATGGCCGTATGATACGGGAAAAAATGCTTTTTTTAGACGAAGCTCCGGTGTTTACCTTTTGGGGGGAACTTACTTCGCCTCTTCAGGAGTGCCGTTTTCGTCTTTGGCGGAGCGAGAGTGTTCTTAAACGGATGCGCCTCGTGTGTTTTCTCACCGGTATGGCCTATTTTATTGCCTTGGTGGGGGATTACGGTGAACTTGCGGGTGAAGAATCCTTTGCCTTTATGATCCTTTCTCGAAGCCTCGTTTTTGCTGTGGCTGGAGGGCTGGGGCTAGCGGTTTCCCGAAAAAACCTTTTTGCCTGCTTTCCCTGGGGCCTCTCGGGATACATGTTTCTCGTAGGGTGTGCCGAAAGTCTCGAATTTTACATCAAGGGATCTTCAGTGATGGATGGGAACTATCTTTTCACCATCATTATTGTGCTTCTGTACTATCTTTTTCTTCCGCCCCGGACTCCCGTGATCTTTGTGGGAGCCCTCGGAGCAAGCCTGGTTTTTTGGGGTGTCCTAGCTTTTCTAGGGCAGGGATTCTTTTCCCGTCTTTTCACGCTTTTTCTTAATTTTGTTCTCGTAAATGCTGTGGGGCTTTCCATTCTCATCTCCTTTGGGCGGGTTCAGCGAGAGGAGTTCCTTCTGCTTCAGGGGCAACAGAAAATAAACCGAAGGCTCTCTCGTGAAATCAGAGAGAGAAAAAGGATAGAGGCTGTCCTTCGGGAGATGGCTCTTCATGACGACCTTACGGGGCTCTGTAACCGGCGTCATTTCGTTCAGCGTTTTCAGGAATTCTGGGATATGCCGGTGGTATCTCTCGGCTTTCTTATGATGGATCTGGATTACTTTAAAGAAGTAAACGATCGCTTGGGCCATCCTGCGGGAGATGCGGCGCTTGTGGAGTGCGCCCGGCGGTTTCAGAAAGTTCTTCCTCCCGAGGCAGTGTTAGGGCGCGTGGGAGGAGAAGAGTTTGGAGTGCTTCTTCCAGAGGTTTCTTTGAGAGATTTGGAGCAAATCGGAGAAAAGTTGCGTCGGGCCTTAGAGGCGGAGCCTGTAGAAACTCCCTGGGGAGATCTGGATCTTACCGTGAGTATAGGGGTTGCTCTGGGAAGCCCAAAAAGGGAAAGCTCTCCGGCGGAACTTTTTTCCAGGGCCGATAACGCTCTGCTCCGGGCGAAGACCCATGGTCGGAATCTGGTCTGCTTTGCCTGGGGGTGATAAGGGCTTCCCTGATTTTTCCGGAATCCGGAGGTGTTATGTTTCGATACCTTTTCGAAAAGGAACCCCTTCATTGAAGTAGTGCTTGATCTTCCGCACCTCCGAAACGAGATCTGCCGCCTCCATGAGCTTTGAGGAGGCTCCCCGGCCTGTGAGAATCATCTCGGTCTCCGGGGCGAAGCATTTTCGAAACTCTAGAAGCTCCAGAAGAACTTCTTCCTCGAAAAGCCCGGGGGTGCAGACCTCGTCACAGATCATGAGAAAGCATGCTTTCCGGCGAAGCTCCTGCCGCACCCAGGAGAGCCCCTCTTCGGCGGCTCGGTAATCCTCTTCTGTGAAGGGGGCTGCAATTTGCCGGGGCACTCCGAAGGCCCGTAACGTTACCTGATCTCCAAAACGTTTCAGAGCTACGCATTCGCTGCTCTCTCCCAGCTTGAGAAACTGGGCGATCCAGACCTTTTCCCCCGCCCCCAGGGCACGAAGAGCAAGACCGAAGGCGGCGGTGGTTTTTCCCTTTCCCTCTCCCGTGTAGATCTGCACATAGCCTCGACTCATATGAAGAATTTCCTCCTGGAAGCTATTTTTTACAAAAATTTCGTTCAGGGTTATAATACGACATTCTCAAAGATTTTCAAAAAAACTACCCTACGAGGCGGTCTACATCCGCCTTTTTCGAGGAGCCTGAGAGATTGCGAAAAAAAACGAGTTACCGTATTGAAGAGCCCCGGGCCTTTCTCCCCGCTACCCCTGAGGAAATTCGTGAACTGGGATGGAAGGAGCCGGACTTTCTCCTTATTTCGGGAGATGCCTACGTGGATCATCCCAGCTTCGGCCCCGCTGTTATCGGCCGGGTTCTCGAAAGCCGGGGATTCCGGGTGGCCATACTCCCCCAGCCTGATTGGAACTCCCTAGAGGAGTTTGCCTCCCTGGGAAAACCCAGGCTTGGGGTGCTGGTGACCGCGGGAAATCTGGATTCTCTGCTAAGCAACCGCACCGCCGCAGGAAAACCCCGCCGTTCCGACAGCTATTCCCCTGGAGGTAAGGGGGGGGGGCGGCCGGATCGGGCCACCCTGGTGTACTGTAACCGGATTCGGCAGCTCTGGAAAGATGTTCCTCTCATCATTGGGGGGATTGAGGCAAGCCTGCGCCGTTTTGCCCACTACGATTACTGGTCCCGCAAGGTGCGGCGCTCTCTTCTGATGGATAGCAGAGCGGATCTTCTCATCTACGGCATGGGGGAGCTACAGATAGCGGAGATCGCCCGGCTTCTGGAGAAGGGGGTGCCGGTGCACTCCATCCGCAATGTTCCCGGTACATGCTACCTTCTCAAAAAGGGGGAGGAGGCTCCGGGAAAGAGTGTGCTTCTTCCGGGATTCGAAGAGGTAGAACAGAGCAAAGATGCCTTCGGTGAGGCCTTTCGTCTTGCCTACGAACAGCAAAATCCCTTTTCGGGACGTCCTCTGGTACAGCCCTCGGGGGAGAGCCGGGTGGTGCAGAATCCTCCCCCCCGTCCCCTCTCTTCGGAAGAGCTGGACGCCGTGTACGAACTCCCCTACTGTCGGGCCTGGCATCCCCGGTACGATACCCGGGGAGGCGTCCCCGCCCTGGAGGAGGTTCGGTTCAGCCTGGTGAGCCAGCGGGGATGCTTTGGGGAGTGTTCCTTCTGCTCCCTCACCTTTCATCAGGGGCGAATCATCCAGAAACGTAGCGTGGCATCCCTGGTGCGGGAGGCGGAGCTTCTTACGACTCTGGAGGGGTTCAAGGGGTATATCCACGATGTGGGAGGCCCCACGGCAAACTTCCGGATCCCCCCCTGCGAGAAACAAGCCTCCACCGGAGGCTGCCCCTCCAAGCGTTGTCTCGGCCCAGAGCCCTGTTCCCGGCTCAAGGCGGATCATCAGGAGTATCTGGAGCTTTTGGAGAGGCTTCGGGAGGTGCCGGGGGTTACCAAGGTGTTCATCCGTTCGGGGATCCGTTACGACTATCTCCTGCTGGATGCAAAAACGAACTTTCTGGAAGAACTCTGTACCCATCACGTGAGCGGCCAGCTCAAAGTAGCTCCGGAGCACTCTTCCTTCCGGGTTACCCGGCTTATGGGAAAGCCCGGCATCCAGGTCTTTTCGGAATTTGCCAAGCGATATGCGGCAACGAATCGCCGTATTGGCAAGGAGCAGTATCTGGTCCCCTACTTCATGTCCAGCCATCCCGGATCGGGGTTGCGGGAGGCGGTGGATCTGGCGGAGTTTCTGCGGGATGGGGGATACCGTCCTGAGCAGGTGCAGGATTTTGTTCCCACTCCCGGAACTCTCTCTACCTGCATGTACTACACGGGAAAGCATCCACTTACGGGAGAAGAGGTCTACGTCCCCCGGGAGGAGCGGGAGAAACTTCTCCAGCGCGCTCTCATGCAGTACTGGATGCCCCAGAATTATCCCCTGGTGCGGGAGGCCTTGAGAGAGATAGGGCGGGGAGACCTTATCGGAAGGGGTTCTAAATGCCTGGTTCCTCCCGAAGAGGGGGTTCGGGGAGGAGATCTCCCGAAAAAGAAGCGCTCCCCGAGGAAATAGGGTATACTTAGCGTTCTGCATTATTGTGACTTTTCCGGAAGATGCTGCTGGGGCTTCCGGGTTTTTGTGCTACAGTAAAGGATTTTCTCAGAATGATAGCGGTGGAAGGAGTTCGGTTGTTCCATGACGAAAGAGCATGAGCATACCTCGGCGGAGGAAGAAAAGCTCCTGGAGCAAAAGGGATCTCCAGAAGAGCCTCTCCGAAAGGGGGCTCCCGAGGGTTCCCATGGAGAGATCCCTGCGGGGACGGTGGTTCGGCAAGAGTCTCCTGAGGAATCCCCCCCCCAGGAGACTCCTCCCGTGGCTGCTACTCCTCCGGCGAAACCAAAGCCCTCAGCCCTTTCCACGGCCCCGCCGAAGATTCTTGTGGTGGACGATACCTCCATCAGCCGGGTGATTCTCCGTAATATTCTCACCCGTATGGGGGCCAAGATTGTGGAGGCCTCTAACGGTCAGGAAGCTCTCTGGGAGATGGAAAAAACAAGCCCGGACCTGGTGATTACGGATCTCTCCATGCCTGTGATGGACGGGTTTACCATGATGGATAAAGCCAAGAACGTTAAAGGAGAGAATATCCCCGTCATCGTTGTCTCCGTCTATGCAGACAAGGAACGTCTGGTTCGGGCGGTGCGCCTCGGAGCGGTGGATTATATCGTCAAGCCCTTTGAGCAGGAGACGGTACTCAAGAAAGTGCAGAATGCTCTAAAGAATATTCGGGAGAACAAGACGGGCATTCTTCCTCCTGGGTAGCTTCCCTTTCCCTCTTCTCTGTGATATCTTTGACACAACATATGTCTCCGAGCCTGGAGACCTTCGGGAAGACCGGTGGATTTCAGGCCTATGGGTGAAGCTGGAAACGGTTTTACCTCCCGTGTTCGGAAAGGGGAGCTTTGAGCGTGTTTTTGTGCGGGATAACCCCTTGCCGTGGTGGCGAGGGGTTTTTTGTATCCTCTCCGACGAGGAGGAGAGGCGAGCGTAAAGGAGATGATAGCATGAAGAAGTGGAAGTTTCGATCGTTGTGGTTGGGAGTGGCCCTCTGTGTGATTCTGGGGGCTTCCGTGGTCTTTGGGAATATGCCGGTGCTTCGGATGGCCACCACCACCAGCACGGATAACACCGGGCTTCTGGACTATCTTGTGCCGGAATTTACCAAAGATACGGGAATTGAGCTGCAGTGGGTCTCTGTGGGTACTGGGAAAGCTTTGGAGCTTGGGAGAAACTGCGATGTGGACGTGCTTCTCGTGCATGCCCCCGAGGCGGAGCTGAAGTATGTCGAAGAGGGGTACGGGGTGAACCGGCGGCAGCTCATGTATAATGATTTTGTCATCATCGGCCCTCCGGGAGATCCCGCCAAGGTGCAGGGAATGAGCGTAGCGGAGGCTCTCAAAACCCTCGGAGAGAAGGGCATTCCCTTCGCTAGCCGGGGAGATAACTCGGGAACCCATGTGAAGGAGCTTGAACTCTGGGAACATGCCAACATGGCCCCCGAAAAAGAGAGCTGGTACATCCAAACTGGCCAGGGGATGATCAACACCATCAACATCGCCGCCGAACGGGATGCCTACACCATGACCGACCGGGGGACCTTTATTAAATATGCGGACAATCATCAGGGGAACCCTCCTTTGGTAGTCCTGGTGGAGGGAGATACCACTCTCTTCAACCAGTATAGCGCCTTGGCAGTGAACCCTTCCCGTTGCGAGAACGTGAAGTATGACCTGGCCCTCAGGTTTATCGACTGGATGGCCTCTCCCCGGGGACAGGAGCTTGTGGGCAATTTCCTGCTCCTCGGGCAGCCCCTCTTTACCCCTAATGCGGAGAGATAACCCATAGGAAAGGCACTCTCTCCCCGAGAAATATGCCTTGGGGGAGAAAGGAATACAAGAACGCACAAATCGGGGGCTCTAAGGGCTCCCGATTTGTGCGTTCTGTGGTAATTCCAGGAGCCCTCAGGTATACTGGTGCAGAAGGACAACGATGGTGCAAGAACTCGGAGAAACCGGAAAAAAACGATAAACCGTGGGGCATCCCCCATCTTCTCTGGAGGCATTTTCATGACGTATCTTCGAATGGAACGTGTGACCAAGCGCTTCGGTAGCTTTGTGGCGGTAAAGGATGTCTCCCTGGAGATCGCTCCGGGGACTATCCATGCGGTGGTGGGGGAGAATGGGGCGGGGAAGTCCACCCTTATGAAGTGTCTCTACGGCATGCATGCTCCCGAAAAGGGGGCTTTCTATCTGGCAGACCGCCAGCTTCTCATCCGCTCCCCCAGGGATGCCATGAAGTACGGCATAGGCATGGTGCATCAGCACTTCATGCTGGTTCCCTCCGCTTCGGTGGCGGAGAACGTGGTACTGGGGGATGAGCCCCGCCGGGGGTGGGGTTTCGACGGCTCCCGAGCCTCCCGGGAGATCCGTGAACTTTCCCGAAAGTTCGGCCTGGAGGTGGAGCCGGATATGCCCGTGCACGCTCTCCCCGTGGGGTTGCAGCAGCGGGTGGAGATTCTCAAGCTCCTCTACCGGAAGGCCTCCATTCTTATCTTCGATGAACCCACCGCGGTGCTCTCTCCGGGAGAGGTGGATTCCCTTTTCGCTATTCTCCGGGGCTTCCGAAAAGAGGGAAAGACGGTGATTTTCATCGCCCACAATCTGGAGGAGGTGCTGGCCATCTCGGACACCCTTTCGGTGCTCCGCCAGGGTGAACTCATCGACACCGTCCCCCGAGGAGAGGTGACCCCCAAGGAACTCGCTCAGATGATGGTAGGACGAGAGATCGCCCTTCCGGTACTTGAGGAGGCCTCTTCAGGAGATGGAAAGACGCTGCTCTCTCTCAACAATCTCTCGGTTCGGGATGACTGGGGGGGATGGGCGGTGCAGGATCTCTCCCTGGATCTTCAAGAGGGGGAGATTTTCGGCATCGCCGGGGTTACCGGCAACGGTCAGAGCGAGCTGGAAGAGGCTCTCTGGGGGTTGCGGCAGATCGAAAAAGGCTCTCTCCTTCTGGATGGAGAACCTCTACAATCTGCCAACCCACGGGAACGCCGAAAGAAGGGGATGGCCTACATCCCTGAAGACCGTCTCAAGACCGGCCTGGCTCCCCTGGGAGATCTGGAGGATAACCTTCTCATGGGGTATCAGTACGCTCCGGATTTTTCCCGCAGGGGATTTCTGCGTCGAGGGGCGGTTCGGAGCTTTGCCGCTAGAATTTTGCAGCGTTACGGGGTAGCCGCCGCATCCCCCCGGGTGCAGAGCGGCACTCTCTCGGGGGGGAATATGCAGCGTCTCGTCATGGGGCGGGAGCTGGAGCAGAATCCCAAGGTGCTTATGGTCTCCCAGCCCACCCGGGGGGTGGATGTGGGGGGGATCTCGGCGATTCACGATCATCTGCTCCGGCTACGGAGCCAGGGGCGGGGGATTCTGCTTATCTCCTCCAGCCTGGAGGAGATTCTCGCCCTCAGCGATCGGGTGGGGGTCATGGTAAAGGGGCGTTTCGTGGCGGTGCTTTCCCGCAGGGAGATCAGCAAGGAGAGGATCGGAGCCCTCATGCTTCAGGGCAGAGGCGAGAGTGCGGAGGGAGGAACATCCCATGCGATGGATCGCTGAAAGAGTGCAGCGCCACCGGGAGAGCCTTATGGTGCTCGGCTCCTTTGCCGCAAGCCTTCTTGTGGGAGGAGGGATCTTTGCCCTCTACGGGGTACATCCTTTGGAGGCCTACGGACATATGCTCTCGGGAGCCCTGGGAGATACGGATGCTCTGGTGGCCACCCTCTCCCGGATGGTCCCTATCGCTCTCGCTACCCTCTCCATCGCGGTGGCCTTCAACGGAGGGATGTGGAACATCGGCGCCGAGGGGCAGCTCTATCTGGGAGCCTTTGCCGCCGCCTGGGTGGGGCTCACCTTGCCGGGGCTTCCGGGGATGATGCTCCTCCCTCTGGGGCTTGCAGCGGGGATCGGCGCCGCCGCCCTCTGGGCCTGGATTCCCGGCATTCTCAGCCTTAAAAGGGGACTGAACGTGGTGGTGCTCACCATCATGCTCAACTCCTTGGCCATCTACTTTACCTCTGCCCTTGCCACGGGCCCTTATGCGGGAACCCGGGTCTCCTCAGGTGCTACGGATCGTATCCCCGAAGCCATGCGCTTTATGCACCTCAGTAACTTCAGTACCCTCAATACGGGGATCTTCGTGGCCCTCGTGGCAGTGGCCTGCATGGCCCTGGTGATGCTTTGCACCGTGCCGGGGTACGACTGGCGCATCTGCCGCCTGAATACCCGCTTTGCCCGGTACGGCGGGGTGGATGTGGTGCGGCGGCAGATCTGGGCCATGCTCCTGAGCGGAGCCTTTGCGGGGCTCGCAGGATCGTTGCTGGTGATGGGGGATCACTACCGTTTCCGGGTGGGGATCTCGCCGGGATATACCTGGACGGGGATGATCCTTGCCATGATGGTGGCCTACCACCCTCTGGGAGGGATGGCGGCGGCCTTCGTCTATGCCGTCATGAGTTCCGGGGCGCTGGAGATGGAGCTTATGACGGATGTTCCCGTGGAGGTGGTGGAGATTATTCTCGGCACGGCGGTACTCTTCGTAACTGCGGGATTCGCCCTCTCCAACCGGTGGGCGAACCGCCTGAGGGAGGATTAGATTATGGCTTCCTGGCTTCATGCGGTGGTGCGCATGGTGATTCCCCTGCTGCTTCTCGCCCAGGGAGGTACCTGGACTCTGCAGACGGGAATCCTTAATATCGGACAGGAGGGGGCTCTGCTCCTCTCGGCCTTCTTTGGGGTGCTGGGAAACCACCTCTTCGGAAGCTGGATCATGGGGATTCTTTTCGCCGTGGGAATTGCACTGCTCTATAACCTTCTCTTCGGCCTCTTCTGCGTCACCCTCCGGGCCAATATCTGGGTGGTGGGGATGACCCTCAACATCATGGCGGACGCCGGGGCCATCCTTCTCATGAAGAGCATCTTCGGTGTGAAGGGGGGCTTCCGGAGCGACCGGATGGTCCCCATGCCTATCCTGGAGTTTTCCTCTCTTCCGGAATGGCTTGCCCCGTATTGCAACGGCTACTCTCTGGCGGCATGGCTCACGCTCATTTTCGTTCTCTTCTGCTGGTATGTGGATTCCAGAACGGTCTTCGGCATGCGTCTCAAGGCGGCGGGGGAGAACGAAGAAGCTCTGGAGGCGGCGGGAATATCCGTCTCCCGGCTTCGCTACGCCACCCTTTTGGTGAACAGCCTTGCAGTGGGGCTGGCGGGGGCCTTTCTCTCCACCTCTTATCTCTTCGGCTTCACCCAGGGGATGAGCGCCGGACGAGGCTGGATGGCCGTGGGGGCGGTAATCTTCGGCGGGGGCTCCATGAAATGGATGCTCGGGGCGGTGC
>CAZIFL010000038.1:0-29406 GCA_964539095.1 uncultured Synergistaceae bacterium | reverse complement strand
CTTGGCGATACCCCCAAAATCAGGAACCTGACCTTTTCGGGCAAGAAGGGCGGTACCCCGTTCAGGAAATATGTGCAGATCTTCGTACCCTACTGTTTGGAGTGTCTCTTGAATCTCTTCCGGCGAGGGAAGGTGTTCCTCCGGGGTTCCGATCCCCCAGAGCCGTGTCAGAGCCCCCAGGGTGGGATCAAAAGCTCCTTCGGTGTAACGGGCATATTCCAGAGCCCTGGAAAAGAGAAAAAGGCTCTCTTCGGAGAAGAGGTATTCACTCTTTCCCGCGTTTTGTTCTAAAATTGCAGCGTCTGAAAGAGCGCTGAACCGGGAGAAACGTCTTTCCACTTCTTCTACCGCCCTGCGCGCCTCCTCAAGAGCCTTCGGAGCCTCAGCGCCCCAGGCTTGGAAACGCACAAAGGTTCCCAGAGCGTAGAACTCAAGGGAAGATGGAGAGAAAGAGGAGGGGGATGGAAGGATCACGAAAACAACAAAGCCCCCGAAAGCTACAAGCAGAAGCAGCAGGGGGAGGAAGCGTTTTGTATTCACCATGGTATCCTCCAGAAAGTCCAAATATGCCTCCCATTGTACCGCGGAAAAGGGAGAAAAGACACATTTTCTCGTGAGCACCTCTCCCCTTTTGCACCCTCTCTCTCTCAATTTTCTGCCAGAAAGCGCCCGCTTTTTATGATAGTATGGGGTGGTTTTCCCAAAAAATTCGGGAGGTTGCTTCGGTGGATGCTAAAACTCTTCAATACTACGACAGCCATGGTGTACTTCTGGCTCGTCAGTACGCTTCGGCGGATTGTACGGCGTTGCATGCCCTTTTACAGGAGTGGCTTCCCCCCGGGGGAAAAATTCTTGAAATAGGCTGCGGCAGTGGTCGAGATGCCCTTTATATGGCCTCTCTCGGATGTCGTGTCACCGCTCTGGACGGAAGTGCTGCCATGGTAGCGTCTACCCGGGAAACTTTTTCCCGGCACTCCATGGATCCCTCCAGGGTCTTTCTCTCTCCGGCTCCTCTTCCGCCAGATCATGAGCTTCTCAGCGAAACCTTTGATGCCGTGGTGGCCATAGCGCTCCTCATGCACCTCAACAACTCTGAGCTTGCAGCGCTATCCTCCCAAATCGCAGGAGTTCTCAAAAAGGGCGGGCTCTTTCTCTGCTCCTTCTCCTCGAAGGAGCGGAAAAAAGCTGATGAACGCCTCTTTATACAGCGGGAGCCCCGGGAGGTGGCGTCACTCTTCGAGAATGCGGGGTTTCGCATGCTCTCTCACAGAGAGACCCTGGACGGCCTGGGAAGAGAGATCTGCTGGAATACCATGATTTTTTCCCTGGATCTGCCGTGAACCTCGAAAGTTTTTCGTAACCATGAGAACCCACGGTGACCTGATGCTCCGGGAGTATGGCATATTTGCTCCTCAGGGCGTGGCAATCTTCTGCAGAGGAGCTTCCGCGACCAGACACGGTAAAGGAGTATGCGGTATATGATAGGTTTTATTCGACGTAAAATGACGTTGTTTCATGAAAATCTTGTAAGGGATTTTGCTCAAATTCTCAAGGAGGAGAACGGCCCTCTGAAGGAACGTCTTGAGTTTCTTGAAGAACAGTTTTGTCTGGAGAACAACTCTCTGAAAGAACGCCTCGAGTCCATGGAGGAACAGCTTCGTCTGGCCCAGCGTCAGGAGCGACGCCGGCAGCTTCTGCTTGATTTTCTCAAGGAAAGCTCTTCGGCAGTACAGTCTACTCTGGATCGGATGGAGCTGAACTCTCCCTCTCTGGAGAGCCTTCTTGTCTTTGCAGAGAGCTTCCTGCTGGCTCATATTGCCTCTCCCGAAAGCCCGGATAAGCATATCCTGAAAAACAAGTTCTTCGGGCTTCTTCAAATCTATGGTATTACGCCGATACTTGATCTGCACGTTCCTTTCAACCCCGAAATCCACCAGGCCTGCGGTGCTGTGCAGCTTGAGGATCTTCCCGATGGATTGGTGGTCCAGATAGTGCGCCCGGGCTTTATCAAAAATGAAGCCTTGTTTCGTCCAGCGCTGGTGATGGTAAATCAAAATCAGGACTACATACTGTTTCCTGATGAAGGAGAGGAAAAGATATGTTCGACTCTGCTTTAGAGATACTCCGGGTACCCGAGGATGCAGATCCCGAATCACTCCGAAAGGCCTATCTTCGCATGGTACACCGCTATCCTCCGGAGCATTCTCAGAATGAGTTTTTTTTCAGAGTGGAACATGAAGGAGGTTCTCAAAAAAATTGAGAAGGATATTCCCCTCAGACTTTCGTCTCACGATCAGGAGAACCTTCGTAAAGAGCTTTACGGAAAGAATATGACCCTGCGGAATCTGGAGTGCATGGAGGTTGTTCTCGAAAAGGAAGATTGTAAAGATCTTCTGGAAGCCTGGCTCTGGGAGGTAATGGAAGAATCCATGGAAAAACATGAGGAGGGAAGAAGTCTCTCCTCGCAGTCCTGGGGGAAAATCTCCCAGGGGATGTTCAAGAAGTTTGCTCAGATCTTTCCTCCGGAGAGCTTTTTCGGGGCGTTCACTGCGCTCTGTTCCGGCAAGAAGCAGTTTGCCATCCTGCGGGATCCGGATCTCCAAGAAGCCTTCTTTCACTCTCTTCGCACCTTTCCGGAGGAGCGGGGATTTCGCCTCTTTCTCTGGCTTTTCTCCTGGCTTGAGGTGCCGCCGGAATTTCTCGGGGGTTTTGGAGAGTGTGTGTACAGGGTCTGTTCCAGAAGAAAGGCATGGTATAAAGTTCTGGAGGCGGTGGAGGAAATCTCCCTTCTCCAGAAAAAGCGGGCAGTTGCACAGGAGATCGCTGCGGTCTGGGAAAAAAAGGGAAAATCCAGCAAGGCGAAAAACCCGGAGCGGGATGGGTGTGCAAAAAGACTTCAGACGATATAAAAGGTATCCCTTTTCGCTCTCTTTCCGGGAAGAAAAATCCCGTTCCCGGAAAGACAAAAAGAAAAGCAGGAAAAATGCACTTTCCCCATCGAAAAAATCGGGATTTGCCTATATAATGGTGGAGATAAGCATTAAAACAAGAATAGGGCCTTCCAGAACCTCCAAAGGTGACTCTGGAAGAGCAAAGGTGGTTGCATATGATGAGTGAAGAAGCCTTGCGAACGCTAAACTTTTTGGAGCAGATTATCACAGAGGATTTGGAAAAAGGGCGGGTAAAAGCCATCGTCACCCGTTTCCCTCCAGAGCCGAATGGCTATCTGCACATCGGTCACGCCAAGTCCATATGCCTCAACTTTGGTCTGGCCGAAACGTTTGGGGGTAGCTGTAACCTCCGTTTCGATGATACCAACCCTTCCAAGGAAGAGATGGAGTATGTGGAATCTATCCAAGAGGATGTCCGGTGGCTCGGTTTCTCCTGGGATTCTCTCTGCTATGCCTCAGATTATTTCGATCGCTTTTACGAGTGGGCTCTCGAGCTTATCCGGCAGGGTCTCGCCTACGTGGATCACCAGAACGCCGAAGAGATTCGCATCTCCCGGGGTACCCTTACGGAGCCGGGGAAAGACTCTCCCTATCGGAGTCGCTCTGCTGAAGAGAACGAAGAACTCTTCGAAAAGATGCGGGCCGGAGAGCTGGCTGAAGGTGCGTGCGTGCTTCGGGCGAAGATCGACATGGCCCATCCCAATATAAACATGCGCGACCCCGTGCTCTACCGTATTCTTAAGCAGTCTCATCATCGAACGGGGGAGGCGTGGTGCATCTATCCCATGTACGACTTCGCTCACGGTTACGAGGATGCCATCGAAGGGGTAACGCACTCCATATGCACCCTGGAATTTGAAGACCATCGCCCTCTCTACGACTGGTTCCTTGAAAACGTCTCCGTCCCTTCTCGGCCGCGACAGTACGAATTTGCCCGGTTGAATCTTACCTATACCGTCATGAGCAAGCGCCTTCTCAAAGCTCTGGTGGACCGAAAAATCGTGGATTCCTGGGATGACCCCCGTATGCCTACCATCAGCGGCCTTCGGCGGCGGGGATGTTCCCCCGAAGTGCTACGGCGCTTCTGCCGGGAGATCGGTGTTTCCAAGGCAAACAGCATGGTGGATGTAGAGTTTCTCTACTACGTTCTTCGCGAAGAGCTGAACGCCGAGGCGTTTCGGGTGATGGCGGTACTGAACCCTCTCAAGGTCATTATCGAGAACTACCCCCAGGATAGGGTAGAGTACCTGGAGGCGGAAAACAATCCCGAAGATCCCCAGGGAGGAACCCGGCAGATACCATTCTCCCGAGAGATTTACATCGAAGCTGACGACTTTATGGAAAACCCTCCCAACAAGTTCTTCCGTCTTGCTCCGGGGAGAGAGGTTCGTCTGAAGCATGCGTATTTCATAACCTGCCAGAGGGTAGAGCGGAACGAGGCGGGAGAGATTACCACCCTGTACTGTACCTACGATCCCGAAACAAGGGGAGGCGATGCTCCGGATGGTCGGCGAGTGAAGGGAACCCTCCACTGGGTTTCGGTCCCCCATGCTTTTTCAGCGGAGATCCGGCTTTACGATACGCTTTTTACCCTCAGGGATATGAGCAAGATGGAAGAGGGAAAAACCTACGAAGACTATCTGAATCCGGAATCTCTTGTAACCCTTAAGGATTGCAAGATGGAACCCTCTCTTGAAAAAGCGGCTCCGGGAGACCGTTTTCAGTTCCTCCGGCAGGGATATTTTGTGGCAGATCGTTGCAGCACTCCGGAACATCCCGTATTCAACCGCATTGTTTCGCTGAAAGACAGCTGGAAAAAGATCGTCGCTAAAGAATAGCTGCCGCTTGCGGAAGATGGCAGAACGGTATGTTTTTTCCATGTAGCCAGGGCGAAATGCCTTGAAAAAAGGCTTTCTTCCGGGTTTTTGTGAAAAAGGTTTTCCGTAACGGAGAAAAACAGAAGGAGGATGAGGCGATGAAGAAAAGATTGCTGTTGCTTGTGGTGGCGTGTGTTCTGTTGGGGGTTCCCGGAAGTATCCCGTCCTGGAGCCAGCCGATCCTGGTTTCGCAGCCGGCATACCAGGGAATGCAGTTTTTCGTATCCCAGCCCTCCTGGGCCCCTCCGGGATGGTATATGACCTACGATGGATATCCCGTTTCCCCTGGGGTCGGGGGCGTCTGGTACTACGGCATTCCGTCAGGAAACAACGTTATTCCCTCGGCCTATGTGGTGGGCTCCGTTATCCCTACTCAGATTTCTCTGGTTCCCTTTACGCAGATTATCTCTGCGGTATCTCCGGTGCCCACAATCCCTTACTGGTTGCAGGATTCGCGTTTTGTCCAGGTGGCTAAGTGGGATCGTCTGGTAGACCGTATGGGGATCCTTGAACGCCCTCGGGTTCCTCTGGCCTGGAAGGGGGATCGCCCCTCCTGTATCTTTGCCTGGACCGGGAGAGAGTGGTACAAAATGCTTGGCCGGGACGGTGAGGAGAGCGCAGGAGAGATTCTCAGACGCCATGGAGAGACCCTCCAGAACTTTGCCCGTCAAAACGCTTTCCTCTGGAACGATGCGGATACTCCCACCCTGGCGAACCAGGCTGCCATATGGGGCTTCCTCTGGATGGGCCGCATGGCTCCCCTGAATATGTGGTAGAGGAGGAATTACTATGAGCTTTTCTCGTTTTCTTCGAGCCAGTATTGTTCTGATTTCGGGAGCCCTTTTCCTTCTCGCAGGCATTGCCGCTGTGGAGGCCAAGGATGTTGGGGGGCAGTCTCCCGTTATGATCGTGGCACCTAACTATACCGATGCCTACACAACTTCCGGGGGACGTCAGGCCCTTCCGGGGAGCCCTGTCTATCTAACCCCCGATGGCTATCCTGTCATGCGCACCTCTCGCGGAGAGTGGATCTACATGGTCAATCCCGAGGCAGTGAGGATTCCCGGCCCTCAGATTACGGTTATTCATCCGGGAGTTCCCCTTGTATACGGATATCCCTACCCCCAGGCGATGGTAGCCTATCCTCAGGGAGCTGTTTCGGCACCGCAGCTCCAACAGATGCCGAATCCTCCTCAGGGAATGGTCCTTCCTCCCGTAGCGCCTTCCTCCGGACAGGTCTATTACTATCCCACCGGAGCGGGAGGCTTTATCGTACAGCCTCAGTAGTATGGTAAAGCGTCTTGGGGCTGTGAAAATCCTGGAAGGGTGGTTTTCGTGTCTAAAGCATGTATAGGGAGGGTTCTTTTTTTCTGCCTGATTCTTTCGGGATTTCTCTCCACCCCCCTGGGGGCTTTTCAAAATGAACCTCAGGGGTTTCAAGGAGCTTCCTGGTGGAGTGGAGTCCATCGCTTCTCCGGGCTCTACCCCTTTGAGAGCGACGGATCCTGGGAGCTTTATCGCCGAGAGGGGGAGAGCCTTCTCTTTGGGGAGGCCAGGCTCGACGACGTGCTCTACTACTTTGTAAAGCAACGCTTTGCAGGGGTCTTTCTCGGGGCCTATGGCAGAGATAATCGGGATCTTCTTTTTCGCGAAGCTGTCCGGCGTTGGGGGGAGGGAAAGCCTCTTCTTTCCGAAGCCTCTCCGCATGGGTATGTCTGGTACGGACGTACCGTAGTGATCTCCCTGCACTACGACCCCCTCTCCGAGGAGTCCCGGCTTGTAATGACCCCATTTTTCCCCTGGGATTCCCTTGGGCAGGATCGTAAAGATCTGCAACGGGATTTTGCAGTTTTCGTAAAGGGGGTCAATCCCGTTCTGCGGGGCACCCCTTTCCACAAAGGCGTACGTCTTTTTGCCCCCGGAGAGGATCGTTATCCTGCGTGGTAGTGCGGTTTGGAATGCCATACTAATTGAGGAGGTGTTCTTTGTGAGAAGATGGAATAAAACGTTGAAGAATGTCTTTATCGTTATGACGGCGGTCTTGATGTTTATCGGGATGGATCCTGCGGCGGAAGCGGCAGTATACGCCTCTCCAATGGTAGTCTGGGGGTATCCCATGGTAGCCGGAGTAGTCCCTGCGGTAGTTCCCATGGTGGTGGCTCCTCCGGTGATCTCCCCTGTGGTTATCGGATATCCTTGGATGCCGGGAGCGTACTACTACGGAACTCCTTTGGCCCCCGGCTACGTGTACAGCGGCGTGGGATATGCGCTCCCTTACACGGCGGTTATCATACAGGGAAAATAGAGAGAACAAAACTGTGGCTGCCCATCCAGGAGGGCAGCCACAGTTTTGTTTGTGCAAAAAAGCTCATCCCTTAAGGGCGGAGAGAACAAGCCAGGTTATGTAGCCTACGTATATGGCACAGAAAAGAGCCCCCTCCAGACGGGTTATCCTCCCCCGCGTCTCCCCGGAGCTTCTGCAGAAGAAAAAGAGGATAATCGTAAGGCCTCCCATGACAAGGCAATCCCTCGAAAGAACTTCCGAAGGGACTGCCATGGGGTGAATAGCCCCGGCGATTCCCACAACAGCGAGCGTATTGAAGAGATTCGATCCTAAAACGTTTCCCAGAGCGATATCGCTCTTCCCCTTTGAAATCGCTGCCAGGGAGGAGGCAAGTTCCGGAAGGGAGGTGCCTATGGCTACAACCGTAAGGCCAATGATGATATCACTCACCCCTAGAGCATGAGCTACCAGCACAGCCCCCCACACAAGAGCTCTGGAACTCCCTACGAGAACCACAAGACCGAGAGAGAGTTTGAAGAGGGCTTTGTTCAGGGGGATGGAGGGTTCTTCCAGGGTTTCTTCGAGGCCTGATCCGAGAATCTCGGGGGGGCTCCCCTTCATTCCTTTGTAGATGGACCAGCCCATGATCAATGTGAAAAGCAACAGGAGAAGCAGGGCGTCCATCCGGGAGACCTCTCCGTTCAGGAGTTGCAGAACTGCGAAAAGAGTGGCTCCCATCAGAAGAGGGAGTTCTCTGCGGGTAACCTGGGAGTGCACTGCTATAGGGGAGAGCAGGGCAGTCACCCCCAGAATAAGGGCGATATTTGCTATGTTTGATCCATAGGCATTTCCGAGGGCCAGGCCCGGATTACCCTGAAAGGCGGAAAAGGCGGAGACCACCATTTCCGGGGCAGAGGTGCCAAAACCCACCACCAGCATCCCCACAAGGAGCTGTGGCATTCCAAGAATTTGCGCAGCGGCGGCGGCACCATCTACAAAATAATCCGCACTCCATACGAGAAAAATCAATCCAATAACCAAGGCTGCCAGAGCGGCAAAGAGCATTATATACGTACCTCCTTTTTGTCAGTAATACCGATTTTCTTCGATTTTCCACCGCATCAGCCTGTGGCCCTTGAGGGGAAAGGAGACGACATTATAGCATTTCCCTGTAAAGTTTTCTCTCCGTAAAGAGAGAAAACCCCTCTTTCGTGCGATGTGTTTTTTGAAAGAAAATCTGTGCCGTATCTCTCGAATTGCACACAAGACACAAGATATGAAACGTACAATGATTTACCCAATTTGCTGAAAATGGATCTTTTTTCTCAAGTGGTCTGACAGATACTGCGTAATTGGTGTAGAATAGTTTGTTGGACGTGTTTTGATACGGAATAAGGATATTTTTGTGGGAGGTGGACATGTGTATATTTTTTTCCTTTCCGTCATAACGTACCTTCTGTTGGCGTGGAGCGGTGACGGCATTTCCTTTGCCGAAATTGTCATCGCTCTTCTCCTTGGCTGCGTTTTATTTCTCGTAACGCGCTCTTTTTTCGACACCAGGCTGAAGTTCTCCCCTAAAAAGAGCCTCATTCAAACCGGTCGCTTTCTGCACTATTGCTTTGGTCCCTTTCTTCTGGCTCTTGCCAAAGCGAATCTCCATGTGGCGAAACTTGTTATCACGGGGAAGATTCGGCCCGGTATCGTAAAGGTTCCTACCGATGGCTTAGGGGATGGGGGAATTGCGCTGCTGGCAAACTCCATCACGCTTACTCCAGGCACCCTTTCGGTAGATGTCGATGAAAATGACCGGGCTCTTTACGTACACTGCATCGATCTCTCCGGCCCAGACCCGGCGCCGGAAGAAATCTACGGTTCCTTTGCGGATTGGGCAAGGAGGATAACCCAATGAGTACACTTCTTTTTGCATGGGGAGCAGCTCTTCTCGGGGTAGTCTCTCTGCTGATGCTCGGACGCCTTGTGGCGGGACCTACCATTCCGGATCGCGTGGTAGCCCTTGATGCTCTCAACACCCTTGGCATTGCCATCATGATTCTCCTGGCGGTGGTATACGATTCTGTGGTTATGGTGGACGTAGCTATCGTCTATGCGGCTCTTTCCTTTGTGAGCACCATGCTTTTTGCCCGGTATCTCGAAATCGGGAGGTGATGGGACATGCCTTTTCTGCTGGCGATCTTTCTGGCGATAGGTCTGGCCTTCTGCGTTCTCGGAGGTTTTGCACTCTACCGATTTCCGGACGTCTATACCCGCCTTCATGGAACAACGAAATGCACCACCTTCGGGTCCATGTTCATATCCATCTCCGCCATACTCTGGAGCCTGTGGCGTTTTATCCAGACCGGAGAGGGGCGTTTCCTGGTTTTTGTGGTCCATGTGGGCATCGCCTTTGTGGCCCTTCTGGTAACGAATGCCACTGGAGCGCATGCCATCGCTCGGGCAGCTCACCGAAGCGGGGTTATGCCCCGGCAGGCCATAGTCGACGCATTGCAGAAGGATAAAAAGAAGAGCGAGAGGGGCGGTGCTGCTCAATGACCGACGTGGTTCATTTTTCCATTCTTATTCTTGTGGCTCTGGCAGGTTTCTTTGCGGTGTGGTTCCGGGATCTCATCTCCTCTGTCATATCGCTCGCTGCCTTGAGCCTGCTTCTTTCCATTGAGTTTTATATTCTCCAGGCGCCGGATGTTGCCATAGCAGAGGCTGCCATCGGTGCCGCCTTAAGCACCGCCATCTATATCTTTGCCCTGCGGGCGGTGCGTAAAGTCCAGCTGGAAAAGAAAGGATCTCAGTCATGAAATCCAAAATTCTCTTTTTCATCGCGGTTCTTGTGGTAGCCGGAGTGACATGGGGGGCCATGGAGTCGGTGCACCCCTTTGGTTTTCCCGGAGAAACTCCCATGGATACCTACTTTGTGGAGCATGCCCAGAAAGATCGGGCTGCAAATAACGTCGTCACCTCCATCGTCTTCGACTACCGTGGTTTTGACACTCTGGGAGAGGCAGCGGTCCTTTTCACCGCAGTTTCCTCTATAGCCTTGATTTTTCGTAAAGGGGGGAGATCCTGACATGCGGCATATGCGTCCTCTCTCTGTAATTGCTCGCGTAGTCTGTAATGCCTTTGCCTGGTTTATGGTTGTCTTCGGAAGCTATGTCATTATTCACGGACACCTCACTCCTGGAGGTGGCTTCCAGGGGGGAGCTGTGGTGGCCACGGCTCTGGCTTTTCTTGTGATTACTCACGGTGGGGATTTTGCCCTGCCGAAACTTAAGAAAGAGCTTTTTATCGGCCTTGAACAGGCAGGGCTTCTCATCTTTATCTGTGCGGGTTTTGCCGCCCTGGGGACAACTTTTTTCTATAACTTCTTGGCAAATTCCGGGGGGCTTTTCGGAGCCTCTATCCCTCTGGGCCCCAACTCGGGAGTGCTCAACTCTTCCGGAACCATTGCCCTCATGAATATGGCGGTGGGGTTTGAGGTGGTGGGGGGGCTCTCTCTCATTCTCTACTATATGCTCCACGGAATCCTCCAAAACCTCGGATCTGAGGAGATGGGGAAGGAGGAAACCGGCCATGATCGGTAATCTGCCCTATATTGTGGTGGGACTTCTTTTTACCTACGGTCTTTTCGCGGTGATTTTCGAAAGAAATCTTATTAAGATAGCTGTGGGGATAACGGTGCTTGAGTCCGCAGTCAATCTTTTACTCATCGTATACGGATATCGCTCCGGAGGAAACATCCCGGTGTTTACTCTTGCAGGGGAGGGAAGTTCTTTCGTGCTTCCTACGCCTCAGGCTCTCACGCTGACGGCCATCGTTATCGGCCTTGCTACGAGTGCTTTGCTGCTTTCCATAATCATGGTGCTCTATCGGCACTACGGTACACTTGATGTTCGAGAGATAAGGAGGTTGCGGGGATGAGCTGGACAAACCATCTTCCCGCCCTTGTGGTGGCGGTCCCCCTCTTCGGTGCCTTCGGGGCTCCTCTGGTTTCCTTAGGGGGACGCGTGGCCCGGAACGTGTGGTTTCTTTTCTTTGCAGCTTTTTCGGCCTTTCTATCCCTGCTTCTCTGGCAGCATGTTGTTCTCTCTGGCACCATGGTGTACGTCATGGGGGGGAGTGCCTGGAATATTCCTCTTCCTTCAGGCATGTCCCTTCCGGTGCGGATTCTCCTTGAGGTGGATTCCTTCGGGGCCCTTCTGGCCCTTATCGGAGGGATCTGTGCCTTCGCAGGAGCCCTCTTTTCCCTTAAGTTCATGGAAAAATTTACGGGGCTCGACAAATATACGGCGCTCTATCTCCTCCTCCTGTCGGGTATGCAGGGGATGGTCCTCACAGGGGATCTTTTTAATCTCTTTGTGTTCATCGAAATTGCTTCGGTGGCCTCCTTCGGCCTTGTCGTTTTCTGGCGTGATCGCCCCGAGGCTGTGGAGGCGGGGTTCAAGTACATGGTGGTCTCCACCGTGGGGGTTATGTTTATTCTCCTCGCTGTAGCTTTCCTCTATGGCCGCTATAACGTGGTTAATATGGCCGCCCTGGGGGCCAACCTTCAATACGGACTCCCCGAAAAGGTGGCCCTCATCTTTCTGGTGGTGGCCCTCGCCATGAAATGCGGCTCCGTACCCATGCACATGTGGACCCCCGATGCCTATGCGGAGGCTCCCGCAGCGGTGACCTGCCTTCTCGTGGCGGTGAGCCAGGCCTCTCTCTATGCCCTTTTCCGAATCTGCTTCTCCGTCTACGGCCTCTCCATGGGAAGCAGCGCTGTGGCCTGGGCGATTATCGTTCTGGGCTGCCTCTCCATGTTTGTGGGGGTCAGCATGGCGGTGATCCAGAAAGAGATCAAGCGCCTTATGGCATATCACTCGGTCTCTCAGGTGGGGTATATTCTTCTGGGGCTTGGGGTAGGGCTTCTTGCCCTGGGAAACCCTCAGGAGATGAATGCTTACGGTATGACTGCCATCAAGGGCGGCATCTATCACCTTTTCAACTACGCCATGTACAAGCCTCTTCTCTTTCTCTGTGCGGGAGCGCTCTTCTATGCGGCCAAGTCGAGAAATCTTAATAGCCTTGGGGGGCTTGCGCGGAAGATGCCCTATACCACGGTCCTCTTCCTTCTCGCTGCTGCAGCCATTGCAGGCCTACCTCCCTTTAATGGCTATGTTTCGAAGCTTCTTATCTACGAATCTTCCTTTGCGGTACATCCCATTCTGCCGGTGATAGCCATGGTTACCTCCATGCTTACCCTTGCATCTTTTGTTAAGGTCTTTCAAACCGCCTTCCTCGGTCCCGAAAAAGAAGCCTTATCTCAGGTTCGCGAGGTGCCACAGAGCATGATCCTGGGAATGGGGCTCCTCGCCCTGGTGATTCTCGGCCTTTCCCTCTTCCCCTCCTGGTCGTTGGACCACCTTATCACGCCTGCAGCAGAAGCTCTTGTGGATAAGGCTTCCTACGTGGGTGCCGTGTTGGGAGGTGGCTTCTGATGTGCACTACGGTGATGACAGGATACGGTTTTTGGAACGTCTTTAGCTGGCTCACCTTTTTTGTTCTCATAACCGCGCTGATACTGTGGTTCCGCTCTCAGGGACGAAGCGATTACAAAGAAGACTCCCTTCAGGATGAGATTTTCTACGGAGGGAACCCGGTTCCTTCCGACGGAGCGGAAATTACGGTTCCCGCCTCCTCCGCCTACTGGGGGTTCAAGAAGGCTCTTCACGGATTCTACACCCTTCTGGATTCCTGGCATTCTGGAATTGCCACGGATTATGTGGCGTGGTTTGTCTTTACGGTAGCCATTTTTGCGCTGCTGCTGGTGTTTTAGGAGGCGAAAAGGATGCTCAAGCCAGAAATGCACCTCGAATATTTAGCGAAATCGCTCTGGGTTTTCCATTGCAATAGCGGTTCTTGCAACGGCTGTGATATCGAAATCGTAGCCTGTATCTCTCCGCGCTATGATATTGAGCGGTTCGGCATGAAGCTGGTGGGAACGCCCCGCCATGCGGACGCTCTTCTTGTAACGGGGCCTGTCACCAAATATATGGCAGACCGCTTGCGTCGCATCTATGCCCAGATCCCAGATCCCAAGGTAGTGGTGGTGGTGGGTAACTGCGGCTGTTCCGGGGATGTTTTCTACGAATCGCATACCCTGGATGGCCCGGTGGACAGGATCATCCCCGTGGATGTCTACGTTCACGGCTGTCCCCCTCGGCCGGAGGCCATTGTAGAAGGGGTCAGCAAAGGGATTCTCAAGCTTGAAAAGCTGCGTCAAGGTCTTCTCGAAGAGAGGGAGATTGAGGGTTTCATCGTAACGGATCCAGATCAGGAAGAAACACTATCTGCCGAGGAGGTGCTTGCAGAATGAAGGAAAACACATCCCTGGCAGTTACCTCCCCGTCGGAGGCCCTTTCGTTTCAAGAAGTACGGATGGCTATCCAGGAATTTCTGGGAGAGGATCTTCTCTCTCTGGAGGAGCATACGCGCATTCCCACAAGTCAGGATTGCGTCGAGCTGGGCGATCTCTGGATAGAAATCCCTCGACACCGGTTTCTCGAATTTGTGGAGTTTCTCGGTACCCTCGATTTTCCTCACTTTCACGTTATATCTGGAAATGATGAGGGTGAGAGGGTGATGCTCAACTATCACTTCTCCCTTTACCGGGCGGCGGGGCGGGAGACCCAGGTAGGGATCTCTGTG
The DNA here is from genome assembly GCA_964539095.1 of uncultured Synergistaceae bacterium. GTDB lineage: Bacteria > Synergistota > Synergistia > Synergistales > Aminiphilaceae > DAIPKP01. Next base: position 15,592 of record CAZIFL010000038.1, on the reverse strand, counting down.
AAAGTCCGACTCTCCAAGGATCTTCTCTCCATGCCCTCGCTATGGCCCATGATTCCCGGAGTGGAGTACAGCGAACGGGAGATTTTAGAACTCTACGGAGTGGATTTCGTGGGTCTGGAAAACAAAAACCTGGTCTTTCTCCCCGAAGATTGGGATCGAAGCGTCTTTCCCAAGCGGCGGGACGAAACCGGACTGAAGCCCGAACATATCCGGGAACTCTCCTAGGAGGCTGGTTACCATGGCAGCAGAAAAGGGAACAACCTATACCATCCCCATCGGGCCGGTGCATGTGGGGCTGAAAGAACCTATTACCGCATGGCTCAATGTGGATGGAGAGCGCATTGTGGATGCCACTATCCGTCCTGGGGCGGTGCACCGTGGCATTGAGCTGATGGCGCAGAAGCGCAATCCGATTCAGGTCATCTATCTGGCGGAACGAATCTGCGGCATCTGTTCCTTCTGCCACATCACCGCTTTTGTCCGGGCGGTGGAGGATGCCGCAAAGATTGAGGTCCCCAAAAGAGCCCAGTACATACGGAGCCTGGTGCTCGAACTTGAGCGCATTCACTCCCATATCCTCTGGGCCGGGGTGGCATGCTACACCATCGGCTTCGACTCCGCCTTTCACCTGGGGATGGAACTCCGGGAAAAGGTGATGGATACTCTCGAAATTCTTACGGGAAACCGGGTAAACTATGGAGTGGGCACCGTAGGCGGTGTCCGGCGGGATCTCACTTCTGAAACAGCTGCGGCAGTACGGGATCTTATCGCCTACTATCGGGAGCATTTCCATGTCTTTACGGATCCCGTCTATGATGACCCCATCGTAGCAGCCCGTATGAGAGACGTGGGGGTGCTCAGCACCGAGGATGCTGTCCGATATGTCTCCCTTGGGCCTACCGCCCGGGGAAGCGGACTGCGCACCGATCTCCGGTGCAGTCAGCCCTACGAAGCTTATGGAGACTTTAATGTTATCCCCGTGGTCCCCCAGGATCATTTTGGAGAGGTCCGGGGAGACGTCTTCGACCGCTTTGTGGTGCGTACCATGGAGGTGGTGCAGAGTCTGGAGATCCTTGAGATGATTCTCGAAGGTATTCCAGAAGGCGATCTCATGTGGGAACCTAAGATTCCCAAGCTTCTCTCGTATCTTAAAAATGCGGAGGGGCAGGGTATAGGGATTATTGAAGCACCCCGGGGGGATGATACCCATGTGGTCTATCTCACAAAGGGAGAGGAAAACATCACCTCCTGGAGTGTCCGCGCCCCCACCTACTCCAACGCCGTGGCGTGGCCCGTCATGTTCCGAGATCAGGAGCTTGCGGATGTCCCCCTCATCATCAACAGCGTGGATCCCTGCATATCCTGCATGGAACGAATTCAGATAACCGATGCATCCCGGGGGGCGGAGAGAGTTGTGGAAAAACAGGCTCTCACCGAACTCTGTCGGGAAAAGACAAGGAGGATGATGCGGGGATGATACTCTTTCTCATGAAACTTGTGGCGGGAATGGCCCTGGTAGTTCTCTCGGTCATCATTGCCCTGGTGTTCGAAGGGGTAGACCGGATTCTACACGCCCGGATGCAGAACCGTATCGGCCCCCCCATACTGCAGCCGGTCTATGACATTATCAAACTTATGGGTAAGGAGAGCATCGTCCCACGCCGAGCTGTCCCATGGCTCTTCAACGGAGCCCCCTGGCTTGCGGCGGTAGCGGCCATGATGGTGATACTCTACATTCCCATAGGCTCCCTCCCCCCGATTCTTACGGGGAACGGAGACATGATCCTTATCATGTACCTTTTTGCCCTTTCGGCGGTAGCCATGGTGGTGGCTGGTTTTGCCAGCGGCTCCCCCTATGCCAACGTGGGTGCTCAGCGTGAAATGGTTCTTATGATGAGCTACGAGCTTCCTCTGGCTCTTGTGATCTGTACCCTTGCGTGGGCAGCCTATCGTCTGGGGCTTCCGGGTCACCCCTTCAGCACCGAAACCTATGTCATCATGCCTCTCTGGAGCGCTCTGGGCAAGGTCGGTATCGTGGGGATGTGTGCCCTGCTTCTGGCTCTTCTGGCGGTGGTTCCTGCGGAGACGGGGAAGGTCCCCATGGATATCCCCGAGGCAAAAACAGAGATCCTTGAAGGGCTTATCGCAGAGTACTCCGGCCGGAATCTCGCCATGTTCAAAATCACCTTTGCTATCCGTACCCTTGCCATGTGTGCCTTTGTGGTGGCTATCTTCTTCCCCTGGTCCCTTGGAAGATCTCTCGGCTTTTCAGGCTTCGGAGTCTACTTTCTGGACTTCTTCTGGTTCTGGGCAAAGGTCTTTATCATGCAGATCCTTGGAGTTACCCTCATTCGCACCTCTTTCGGGCGCTTTAAAATCTGGCAGGCCTCCCGTTTTTACTGGTTTAACGTCTCCGGTCTTGGGATAGCGGGGATGATTCTGATTTCCCTTGATATCTTCATGTAGAGGAGGGGAGAAAAATGCTTAATCGAATGATGATTCAGGTTCTCCGCCAGGGAACTCAGGAGAATGCCACCAATCCTTTTCTCGCTCCCCATCTTCCGGATAACCTGACAGAGGCTCTGGAGGCGGCAGGGAGGGGAGAGATTTCGCTGCACCCCCCCGTGACGATTCCCCCTCATTTCAGGGGGCGTATCGGATACGACAGGGAGACGTGCATCGGCTGCAAGCTCTGCCTTCGCGTCTGCCCCGCCAACGCTATAGAACATCTTCCAGGGGAGAAGAAGATCCAGATCCACGTGGATCGCTGCTGTTTTTGCGAGCAGTGTGTCGACGTATGCCCCGTGTCCTGTCTCTGGATGACCGATCAGGGGTTGAACTCTTCCTACGAAAGAGCCTCGGAGATCGTTACTGATTCCGGCAAACGCCTCTAGTCCGAGGCTCCCGAGAAAAAGGAATTGGTGTGCGCCATAGGAGAAGGTGTATCGGTTGCGGTGCCTGTGCCGATGCATGCCCGGTCAAGGTAATTCATACCGCAGAATAGCGGTGAATCTGCTTCTCTAACTAAGGGGCCCGGAAAAGCTCTTTTCCCGTAAAGATTGGGGGAAGAGCCTTTCCGGGCCCCTTTGTATGCGTTTTTACAGTACCCCTGAAATGTGCGGTCATGAGAGTCAAAGCCGCACGATATCTTCTCGAGGGCAACCAGTTTTCGCCCCCTTTTTTGGAGGGATTGCATGTATAATGCTTCTGTATTCATTGAAGGGACTTCTCCCAAAAAGCAGAAAGATAAGCATTACAATTCAGAAAGGGTGATGGTATGTTCTGGGGCGTCGATTATCCAAAAAAGAGGAGGATGCCGTTGATCGCTGAAAAAAACATGCTCAGGGCTTCAAGGGGATTTGGAAGCATCCTCCTTTTGGGAATACTTTTCTTTTTCTGTGGAGATGTTCCCGCTCAGGAAATGTTCTCCCGAAGTCTTGAAGGTCTCGGTTTCCCCCAGGAGTCTCGGGTAGAAGGAGCCGAGGGTGCCTTCTCCGCCTTCTTTTCTCTTCCCCGGATGGAGGCCCTTTCCGGAGAGATGCTCTGGCACATTACCCCTTCCGAAGTTCTTCGCAATGAAAGTCTTTTTACCTTTTACATCAACGAAAGACCTGTGGCGAGGCGAACCGCCGGGGAGCTTCGACAAAATCCCCGGGTACGGATACCCCTTCCCCGGGATCTCCCCCAGGCTTCTTTTCTTCACGCCAGGGTGGAGTCTCGCATAAGCATTACAAATGATCTTTGCGAGGATCGCTTCACGGGGCAGCTTTTCTTTCGGGTGCATGGGGACTCTCTCCTGACTTTCAAAGATCTTCGTATCCCCCACCGAACCGTATCCGACTTTTTCGAAACTCTTTTCGACTCTCTCAGGATTGTTCTCCCCCGGGAGCCCTCCCTCGCCGAAAGCCAGGCTGCCATCTGGCTTGGGGCTTTTTTACGGAAAGCCTCTCCGGGAATGAGGATCTCCTTTGTTTCAGAGCTTCGAGAGGAGGACCCTTCCCCCTTCATTCTCCTTGCGGAATCCTCCGGGAGTCTTCCTGAAGATTTCGAGGTTCCCAAGGGGATATCCCTGATGGAAAAGAGGGGGCTTGTTCTTTTCGCTCAAGGAGAAGCGGGGGTGCTTGGAGATATGGTGCAGAGTCTTGTCTGCGGCCCCGCCTTCGGAGCCATTCCTTCCAGCTCCATTCTTCCGGAGCGTCTCGACGCCTCCGAAAGAATTCCCCAGACAAATATTCTTCCGCCTACCCAGGGTAGGGGCCACCATGAGGTTCTTCTCGAAGTTCCGGTCTTCCCCGGGCTTCTTCCTTCGGTACCGGAGACCCTCTCTTTTGAGCTTGAAGGAGCCTTTACGATTCCCCCCGGAGGAGAGCGTCCCCCCCGGATGGATGTGTACTGGAACAACGTCTTTATCCAGAGCGAACAGCTCTTTGCAGAGGGGAATTTTCGTAAAAAGATCCTTCTTCCTTCAGGGATCGCTCTCGCCACGGAAAATCGCCTTCGCCTGATGATCTCCTATCAGATGGACGAGGGCATGTGCCGCTACCAGGCCGGAGAGAACCGGGCCTCCCTTCTTCCCTCTTCCACCTATAGAGGGCATGGCTCCTATCCCCTTCAGGCTCTCTCCTGGAACGCTTTTGGTCTTTTCGCTCCCCAGAAGGGGGTCTTTCTGCTGGATCCCTCCCTTTCGGTTCCCTTGGTGCAGAGCGCGGCGGACATGCTCTTCTGGCTCTCCGGATCCTATCCCGAAGGGGTCTTCCTCTTTCCTGAAGTGCATACTACTCTGGAGGAACCTTCCTACATCAAAGATGCCTCTTGGGTCGTGGCGGTAATCTCGCCCCAGAACATTCCCGAATTCCTGACAAATATGCTCCCTCTGGATTTGCGCCGGGGTCTTCTTCTCAGAAAACAGCAGCGGGGGACCTTTCTCTATCTCTATGAGGAGGAGGAAGATCTCGCCCTCTTTCTCCTGGGTAATACCTCAAAACCGGTGATTCTTCTTTCGTCTCCAAATCCCCGGATGATGGAGGAGGCGGCGGCTTTCTTTACCGCCTCTGAGAGTGCAGGATTTATCAGGGGAAACCTGATGGCCTTCCGCTCTTCCCGGGATGTACGAACCTTCGACACCCGGAGCCGTTTTGTCACGGTGGAGCGGGGGCTGATCCGCCCCCTGCTGGAACGGCTCTGGTTCCAGTATCGAGAGGTGTTTCTCCTGGGGCTCTGGGTGCTGATGACCCTCTTCTTTGGCTCTCTCTTCCTGAAAAGGAGACAAAAAAAATGAGCATTCTCCGGCAGATCTCTCTTTCTCTGGGTACGTTCTCTCTCCTGACATTTTTTCTGCCGGGATGCTGCGTTCCACTCTTCGCCGCGGCTTGGGTGCAGCCGAAAGGGGAGACCTATCTCTCTCTCGCCTTTTCCGAGTACCAGAGCGGCTGGTTCTGGGATGAGGGGGGGGAGCGGAAAAGGAGCGAGGACGGAACCTACCGTAAGCGGGAGATCAAGCTCTATATGGAGCATGGTCTCACCGAAGAGACCACCCTCATATTTGCCCTTCCCTGGCAGAGGGCAGAAAAACTGGAGCCCTCAGATCTTTCGGAACAGGACTTTCACGATGTCGAGCTGGGAATACGCCGGCGCCTCTGGGCCCGGGGGTTCGAAACCGCCTCCTGGCAGCTTCTTCTGGGCATCCCTTCGGGATATACCACGGATAGCCCTTTTCGCTTGGGGGATGGAAACACCTATCTTGATCTCCGGTATCTCTGGGGGTGGTCCTACGAGGAGCAGAAAGATCGCTACGGCTATGTAAGCCTCGAAGGTGGAGTCCGGCATTTTCTGGAGGGAGATGAGGTGGATCAGTTCCGTTTCGATGGAACCTGGTTTCATCCCACTTCTTCCAATCTGGGGTTTCAGGCAACCCTCAGTGCCATTCATGGATTTTCCATAAGCACCGCTCCGGGGCGCAACGGCTTTTCTCTTTTCAAGGCCGGGGTGGGGATCGTCTACTCCCTCTCTTCTGCCACGGAGATCATGCTTCGAAACACCTGGGATCTTTCGGGGAAGAACACCGGGGACGGTTCGAATCTTGAGATCGTCTTCAGTACCCGGATAGGGAGATAATCTCTCATGCTCCTTGGTACTATCCTCGTGCAGGAAAAGATCATCAACCCTCAAACCCTGGAAGAGGCCCTGAAAATACAGAAAAAAACAACCTCCTCCCTGGGGGACATTCTTATAGGCCTGGGAAAGGTGACTCCTCTGGATATTGCCCGGGCTCTTTCCATCCAATTTGATCTTCCCTACAGAAACATGATGGAGGATCTACCGGATCCCATGGTGCTCCGGCAGGTGGAGGGAGTGATGGGGGAGGCGTTTTTCCGGAACCACTCTCTCCTTCCTCTGGGTATGGAGGGGGAGATGCTGCAGGTCGTAACCCCTAATCCCAACGAAAAAGAGCCTCTGGAAGAGCTTGCCCGAAAGATGAATCGGGAGCTTGTGCTCTTCGTCTGCAGTGAACGGGAGATTCGAGCCGCCCTCACCAGAGTTTTTCGAGATTCCTACACCCAGGAGAGCACCCTGGGGCTTTTCTACCGCAATCCCGGAGAATCCGCCATGGAGACCTTTACCACGGCGCAGCTTGTGTTGTTCTACGGCATACTCTCTCTCTTTCTTATGGGGCTTCTCTTCCGGGGGAGGGAGACCCTGGTGGTTCTCTTTCTTCTCATCAACGTCTTTTACGTGATCTCCCTGGGATTCAAACTTCTCGCCTCGGTGCTGGGGGCTCGGACTGAGATCTTCCAGCAGGTAACCCCGGAAGAGGCGGCGGCGCTGGAAGAAAAGGATCTCCCCATCTATACGGTGCTTCTCCCCATGTACCGGGAGCCCGAGGTGGTGCGCCATCTCATCCCCGGCATTATGGCCATGGACTATCCTCTGGAAAAGCTGGATGTGAAGATCCTTCTGGAAGAGGAGGATACCGAGACCTACGATGCAGTACGGGCTCTTCGTCCCCCCGCAAATTTTGAAATCATCCGGGTTCCCTATTCCATGCCCAAAACCAAACCCAAGGCGTGCAACTACGGTCTGCTCTTCGCCCGGGGAGAGTATCTCACCATCTACGATGCGGAGGATGTTCCCGAAAAGGATCAGCTCCGCAAGGTTCTGGTGGCCTTCAGGAAGGGCCCGGAAAATATGATCTGCGTGCAGGCGGCGCTGAACTACTTCAACGCCACCCAGAATGTGCTTACCCGAATGTTTACCCTGGAGTATTCCTACTGGTTCGATTACATGCTCCCCGGTATAGAGGCTCTGGGGATGCCCATTCCTCTGGGGGGTACCTCCAATCACTTTCGCACGGAGATGCTGCGCCTTCTCGGGGGGTGGGACCCCTTCAACGTTACGGAGGATGCGGATCTTGGCATTCGGGCAAGTGCCCATCGCATGTGGGTGGCCACGGTGAACTCCACCACCTTCGAAGAGGCCAACAGCCGCACGGGAAACTGGATACGCCAGCGTTCCCGGTGGATCAAGGGGTATATGCAGACCTATCTGGTGCATATGCGCAATCCTCTCAAGCTCTTCAAAACCATCGGGCTCCTCCCCTTTCTGGGGGTGCAGCTTCTCATCGGGGGAACCTTTCTCACCTTTCTCATCAACCCCCTGCTCTGGGGGCTCTTCATCTTCTGGATTCTCTTTCGTCCCTTTTGGATGGAGTCCTTCTTTCCCCTCTGGATTCTGGTGATCTCCACCCTGAATCTTGTGGTGGGAAATGCCATGGGGATCTATCTCAACATGCTCGCGGTCTTTCGGCGAAAGCTCTTTCACCTTACCTTTTATTCTCTCCTGAACCCCTTCTACTGGATCCTGCACTCCGTGGCGGCCTACAAGGCCCTCTGGCAGCTTTTCACCAAGCCTTTTTTCTGGGAGAAAACTCTTCATGGGCTCGCTAAAAAGTAGTTTTTGCATAAAAACAATCTTTCTGCTTATCTCCGGGGGGCTACTCTTTTTCGTGGCCCTTAATCTTGGGGAGCGCTTTTTTCTTCCCGAAGCGGGGAGCATCACCTCCATGGTGCTCCATGGGGATCTCGCTTCTCCGGCGGATCGCATGCTTGCCAAGCCTCTTCTCCCGGCGTTGCTGGCCTGGATGGCCCCCTTCGGCTCCTTCCGCCTTCTCTGGCCCTTTCTCTGCGCTCTGGGTGGAACCTTTCTGGGAGCATCCCTTCTCTATCCCCTCAAGCTCTCTCCACACCCCGGCTTTTCCCTGGTCTATCTTCTTTTTACGCTTCTCTCCGCCCCCTTTCTCTTTCTCCTCACCACGGATCCCGGAGGGGCCCTGGGGGTGGGGCTTCTCTGCGTGGCTGCCACGGATATGCTTACCCATCTGCGAACCGGCCAGACCTATCATCTCTTCAGTGCCGGAGTAACTCTGGGGCTTATCCCCTTTGCGGCCTCTTGGGGGCTCTACGTGCTGCTTCTTGTCTTTCTGGTGAACCGCCTTCTGGTGGAGGTGGAGGAGCACGGCTTTCTGGCGGAGTATATCGTGCTCTTTACCCCCTTTCTCCTTCTGGGGGGAGGCTGGTGGTTTCTCCACTGGGTCTACCGCAAGGGGGGAGATCTCTTTCCTTCGCTCTCCTTTCCTCTCGGTGAGGAGGTCTCCTTTTTTCTCTCGGGAATGCTGCTTCTCCTCGGGGCGGTGCTGCTCCTTTTCTCCATCTCCTGCGGCGAAAACCAAAAGGGGTGCGCCATCTCCTTTCGTTTTTTCTTTCTCGCCTTTCTCGGCCTGGGAATAACCTGGCTCTTTCTCCCCTGGGGGGAGCCCCGGCTTCGGTTGATTCTTCTCTCCCTCGGCATGCTTCTTCTCTTTCTGGGCTCTGTGCTGCTTCCTTTGAGGCCTCGGCTCCTCCTGGCTCTTCTTCTGGGGCTTCTCTGCGGGGTTACCTGGTGGGAACTCCCGAAAACTTCGGAGAATCTGGCTCTCTGGAAGAAGGCTTTGGGGGGAGAAAAGGTGATATCCCAACTTTACCCCGAGGAGGAGCAGATCAGCAGCCTTCTCCGGCAAGAGTTCCAGGGCCTTTCGGTGGGGCTGGAGGGGCGGGCTTCCCTGGTGGAATTTCTGGCGGGGGATACGGTGCGTTTCGTCCCCCTTGATAAAGATTCCCCCCCGGAGTTTGTGCTGCAGCCCTTTTTCTATCTTCCTCGGGATGGAGATAGGGTGCTCTTCCGGTCTCCTCATTGGATGCTTTTGCGGCAGTACGGAGTAGCCCCATAGAGCGGTTCTCGTTGCCGTGTGACATTATGTTAACAGGAGAGCCGGAGCTTGTGTGTCCCCGGTAGCGAGCATAGTGGTCGGCGAGTGCAGCTTTGCGTCGCGGAGAACCGGTGCTGGCACAGGACGTGCCAGCAAACCCCAGTCGCGCAGCTGGTCGGCGGAAGTCTGGGGTGACGGTTCGGAGCAGCAAAGCAAGGGAGCGGTTTCGCCACTTTCGGAGCAGAGGGGATACACAAGCGGAGGCTCCGTGAAACAGCACGTGACACGTTATTTGTAAAACCGCTCTAAAAAGTCCGGCAGAATCTTTTCGCTGCCGCCTGTGGAATGTAATAATCCTCTAGGCATGGCGCACAATCTGCTTTATAATGTAAGGGTGCTCGTGATGTCTCATGGTCTGTGGACTACAACATGTTAGGAGGAGAAAACCCTTGAAGAAAATTGTTCTTGTAGCGCTCTGTTGTCTCTGTGTTCTGGCGGCTCTCCCCGCTTTTGCTGGGGATCTGGTGAAGGCCTATACCACTATGGAAGAACCTCTGGCGAAGGCCCTTTTCGACAGCTACAAGGAGGAGACGGGGGTACACGTGCAGTGGGTTCGTCTTTCCAGCGGCGAGGCTCTTGCCAGAATCGAAGCGGAGAAGGCCAACCCCCAGGCTTCGGTCTGGGTCGGTGGAGTAGGAACCCTGCACATCGGTGCCAAGAGCAAGGGGCTTCTCGCTCCCTACAACTCGCGGATTGCTGCCGGTGTTCCCGAAAAGTACCGCGATCCTGAAAAGTACTGGGTAGGCCTCTACGTAGGCCCCATAGCCTTCGGCATGAACACCAAACGGGCCGAAGAGCTTGGGCTCTCCATGCCCACAAGCTGGGCAGATCTCCTCAAAGAGGAGTACCAGGGGAGAATTCGTATGGCGAACCCCGGCACCTCCGGCACCGCCTACAACGTCCTCACCACACTTATCCGCATATACGGAGGGGATGAGGAGCAGGCCTTCGACTATCTCAAGAAGCTTGATGCCAATATCGACCAGTACACCCGCTCCGGCTCTGCCCCCGGCAAGAGCTGCGCCATCGGCGAGAACCCCGTCGCCATCGGCTACCTTCACGACCTCATCAAGCTCCGGGAGGGGGGCGCTCCTGTTGCAATCGCCGTCCCCTCGGATGGCACGGGGTTTGAAACCGCCTCTATGTCCCTTATCGCCAACGGCCCCGAGCCGGTGGAGGGGAAAAAGCTCTACGACTGGATTCTCGGTAAAAATGCCCAGAACATCATCGCCCAGTGGTATGTGATTCCCCTTTCCAGCGAAGCCGAAGAGCCGGACACAGGGTTCAGCATCAAAACCATGAATCTTGTAGATCAGGACGACGAGTGGGATGCAGCTAACAAGGAGCGTCTCGTAGACCGGTGGAACAACGAGGTTCCCGGCTCCGGCAAGCTCCAGCAGTAGCTCCAGCAGCGGCATTTGATCCTCTACAATCAGGCCCGAAAAGCCCTTCCTTCTCAAAGGGGCCTTTCGGGCCTTTTTCTGTTCCCCGTGGTACAATAAAAAGCACCTGAAGCAACAACACCGAAGGGAGCCGTGGAATGTGAAAAACCAAAAACGTCTTCTCCTCTTTGGAGTCGTACTTCTTTTTTTTGGGGCGGTAGATTTGTGGATCTCCAAAAATCTTACCAGCGCCTTTATGGAGTATTCCAGCGAGCAGCGCAGAGAGATCGCCCGGATGGCCCTCTCCGGAGGGGGGAGAGGAGAGACACCCTCTCCGAAAGATCTTCGGGTGGTCTTTATTCAGGGGCTTCCGGGAATTGACGAGCAGCACCTCTACAACGGCTCCGACGAGTCTTTTCTCCGGTATCTCCGCGAAAACGAAAAGACCCCGCTCTTTGCCAAAGCCTTCGAAAGCGCCTTCTACGAAGAGATCCATCAGCCTCCGCACCCTCTCTCCTGGAAGGAGGGCCTTTCCGAATATCTCCTCTTTGCACCTCTCTACGGAGAGGAAGGATGGGTAGACGGTGTGGCGGTCTTCGCCTTCTCCCGGGAGGGAGAGCAAAACTTTCTCGGTCTTCTGAACACCTTTGCCGTAGGTGCCTTTATCCTCTTTGGGGCGGTCTTCGGGGTTATTCTCTGGAGCCGCGATCCCGTTACGGGATTTGCTATTCTGGGGCTCTTTGCCATGGTGGGAATCTTTGTGGCATATCCTCTCTTTCAGGCGCTTCGGCTCACCTTTCTCCACAACGGTACCTACTCTCTCGAGATCTGGAGATCCATCCTTGCCTCCCGGCAGTACGGCGAGGCCTTTCGGGGGAGCCTTCTTCTGGGGGTATGTACCGCCACCGCCTCCACACTGGTGGGGTTTCTTTTCGCCTTCGTGCTTACCCGCACCCGGGTTCCCTGCCGCCGTTTCTTCGGAGCCATGGGAACGCTTCCCATTATTTCGCCCCCCTTTTCCCTCACCCTCTCGGTGATCCTTCTCTTCGGCAATAACGGGCTCATCACCAGACAGATTCTCGGTCTTTCGGGGTTCAGCATCTATGGCCTCGGAGGGCTTGTGCTGGTGCAGACCATGGGGATGTTCCCCATCGCTTTTCTCACCCTCTCCGGGGTGCTTCAGGCCATAGATTCCACCTTCGAGGATGCGGCGCTGGACCTCTCCGCCTCCCGGTGGACCACCTTCCGAACCATCACCTTTCCGCTCGCTCTTCCGGGAATTCTCAGCGCCTGGCTGCTGGTCTTTACCAACTCCCTGGCGGACTTCGCAAATCCCCTGATTCTCTCCGGAAGCTACCGGGTGCTCTCTGTGGAGGCCTACCTTGAGGTAACCGGCATGAACCGTCTCGGCAACGGGGCAGCCCTTTCCATACTGCTGCTTCTCCCCACCCTCACCGCCTTTTTTGTACAGCGCTTCTGGGTGAGCCGCAAATCCGTGGTTACCGTGACGGGGAAACCCTCTGCCCGGGTGACGGAACTCGTCACCCCCGGAGTCAAGCGGCTTCTGCTGGGGAGCATGATCCTGGTGGTGCTCTTTCTCTTCGCACTCTACGGCACCATTGTGGCGGGGTGTTTCGTGAAAAACTGGGGGATCGACTACAGCTTCAGCCTTGAAAACATAGTAGAGGCCTTCACTCGGGGAAAAGATGCCCTTACAGATACCCTCACCCTGGCGGCAGCGGCAACCCCCGTGGCGGGGATCATCAGCATGATTGCGGCGCTGCTGCTCGTGCGGAAGCGCTTTCCCGGGAAACGTCTTCTCGAAGCCCTGATCATGACCCCCTTTGCATTGCCCGGAACCCTGGTGGGGATCAGCTACATTCTGGCTTTCAATCAGGCCCCTCTCCTTCTGGTGGGGACGGGACTCATCATCGTCATCAACTACGTGGTTCGGGAGCTTCCCGTGGGAGTGGAGGGGGGAGTGGCCTCCCTGCGGCAGATCGACGGCTCCATCGAAGAGGCCGCTCAGGATCTTGGGGCGGATACCCCCACGGTTTTCCGCACCATCGTGCTCCCTCTCATACGCCCTGCCTTCATCTCTAGCCTCTCCTACACCTTCGTGCGCTCCATGACCGCCGTCAGTGCAGTGATCTTCCTGATCTCCGCCAAGTGGTACCACCTCACAGTGCTGATCTACAACTTTTCCGAAAATCTTCGGTTCGGCCTGGCGAGCGTTCTGGCCACCACCCTTATTCTCATCGTCTTTGCCGCCTTTGGGATCATGCGGCTTCTCCTGAGGCAGAACAAATATCTTGAAAAGACCATATCCTTCTGATTTTCACCATGGATTCGAGATGCAGCTAATTCCAGCCATGTCACGCACTCCAAGTGTTTCAGGCATGTAAAGAAAGGAAGAGGAGTTCATGAAACTTACATCTAAACCGGTGCAGCTCGAAGGCGTAACAAAAACCTTTTCCGAGGCCTCCACAGGAAAAGAGGTGGTGGCGGTAGAGGATTCCAATCTTTCCGTGCAGCCCGGAGAGCTTGTCACCCTTCTTGGTCCCTCGGGGTGCGGCAAAACAACGACCCTCCGCATGATCGGAGGATTTGAAACCCCCAGCCGGGGGATCATCCGTATCGGCTCCGAGGATGTTACCTACCTCCCTCCCAACAAGCGGGATACCGCCATGGTCTTTCAGAGCTACGGGCTCTTTCCTCATATGAGCGTCTTCGACAACGTGGCCTACGGGCTGAAACTCCGCAAGTGCTCCCGTGAAGAGATTCGCCGCCGGGTGACGGAATCCCTTACTCTGGTGGGGCTGGAGCATCTCGGAGAGCGTGCCCCGGGAAGACTCTCCGGAGGGCAGCAGCAGCGGGTGGCTCTGGCGCGCTCCCTCATCGTGGAGCCCGGAGTGCTTCTTCTGGATGAGCCCCTCTCCAATCTGGATGCCCTCCTGCGGGAGCAGATGCGGGTGGAGATCCGCAAGATTCAGAAGAACCTCGGCATTACCGCGGTCTATGTCACCCACGATCGGGTAGAGGCCATGAGCCTCTCGGATCGCATCGTGGTGATGCATCAGGGGCGCATCGTGCAGACCGGCACCCCCTTCGACATCTATTCCGATCCGATCTCTCCCTTTGTGGCAGGTTTTGTCGGAAAGGCGGCTTTTTTCGAGGGAGAAGTTCTCGGTAAGGATGCCGAGAACTGTACTCTCAAGGTTCGCGGACACGCCTTCTCCATACCCCGATTTTCCAAAAATCTTAAGCCCGGAGATCCCTGTCTTCTCATGTGTCGTCCGGAATCCATGGAGATTCTCGAACCCGGAGAGGGGATTCTCGACGGAGTCGTTACCACCAACATCTATCTGGGACACAGCATGGAGACCTTTGTGCGCACCTCGGAAAACACCGAAATTCTTGTGCAGATCGACGATCCCGGAGCCAAAAAGATCTACCCCGAAGGATCCCACGTCTCGGTAACCGTGAACCCTCGGGCATCTAAAGTGCTCTGTACAAATCGGGAGGGCTCCTGTGAAACGGAGTAGAGGAGGTAAAGGTGGAGACAAAGAGTCTTCGGGGAATTCCTCCGAAAGGAAAAATACTCCATGAGACGACGAAAGCGCATCGACTGGGAGAAGGAAGAGGAAGAGACCTCAAGAGCCCGAATAAAAGGCCTTCGCTACACCTTTGTCTCCCTTCTGGCGGCGTTCGGGGTAACGGGGATGCTTAAAATCCGGCACCCTCAACTGGATCTCTATCCGGTTCTCTCGGTGATGGGAGCCCTTCTCGCAGGAGCGGTGCTTCTCATACTGCTCACCCGGAAGAAATAGTTGCGGACTGCATTGTTGTTACTCCGTGCCCTTGTAGAGGAGGCCTGTGATAGATGAGAAATCTAATCCTTGGAATCGACTGCTCTGGCGCCATGACTAGCGTCGCTCTCGCTTCAGCGGAGGGAGAGCTTGGGGAGAGTAATCTTCTTCTTGGGCGCCGGCAGTCCCGGGAGCTTCCCCGGATGGTTTCAGAGATGCTCCAAATCTGGGGGGTTGAACCAAAAGATCTTTCCGCTCTGGCAGTTACCCGAGGGCCGGGGTTCTTCTCAGGAATCCGGGTGGGGATCTCCTATGCGCTCTCCCTCGCCTTTTCCCTGAACGTACCGGTGATCCCTCTCTCCTCCCTGGAGGCTCTCGCCTTCGGTGTGGCTCTCGAGGGAATTCCCGTGATCTCCCTCATCCCCGCCAAACGGGGAGCCTTTTTCTGCGGAACCTATATGCTGCAGAACCATCTCTTTCATCCCTTGCAGGAAGAGAGCTTCCTCTCCCTGCCTCAGGTGGAGGAGCGGGCCGGGGAGCTGACAAAACAGTACCCCTGGGTGCTCTGCGGAGCGGATACCTCTTGTGCGGAAACTCCCGCCTTTGTAGCAATGCCCGTGACTTTGGTAAAAACCCATATACGAGGACTGAAGCTCCTGCATCTTGCCCAAGGGAGAGAGCCCCAGAGACCCGAGACACTGAAGGCTGCCTATCTGCGAACAACCTGGTAGATGAAAATTCCTCCCCCTTGATCTCCACGCAAAAAATTTTTCCATCAATCCCCCTCTTCTCGGGGGATTTTTTTATCTTCTCCTTGCAATTTGTCCGAGTTGGTGATATATATGATTCCATATTTTGTGTTCTCTACGCACATTTTGCGTGATTTTATGGAATTTCAAAAAGGCGCTCTCGGCGGGGAGGTGGAGATTCTCTCGGGGGCTTGTGTGTGTGGGTGGTTGTTTGTGTGGACTGTGATATTTATTTGTCAGGGAGGGCTGTCTGTGAAACTCATTGAGAATCATCCCATACTGGACTTTCAGCACGGCAAGAAGACGAAAGTAACCTTCAGCTTCGACGGCACGCAGCTGGAAGGTTTTGCG
>CAZIFL010000037.1:0-30428 GCA_964539095.1 uncultured Synergistaceae bacterium | reverse complement strand
CCACCGCTGCGGCGTTTACTTCGGAAAGCTCCACAATCTGCTCCACCGAAGACTTTACCCGGTCAATGGCTCCCATGGATTCCCGGGCAAGCTCGGAAAGAGCTTCCGAATCTCCTCCCAGCTTCCGGGCAATGGCAAGAACGTCCACGATAAGGCAGGAGAGCTTTTCCATGAATTGGTTCAGGGAAGCCCCTAAGCGCCCCACCTCGTCGCTGGTACGGATGTCGGTTCGCACTGTGAGATCCCCTTCGCCCTCTCCGAGTTCCCGCACCAGGGCGGTCATCTTGCGGAGAGGGGAGGCTACCCGGAAGAGACCGAAAATATTCACCAGTAGCACCAGCACCGTGATCCCCAAGGCAATAAAGAGAATGGTGCGGAAAATAGTAGTGCTTACCGAAGCAGCCTGGTTATTGAAAGTAGCGATGAGGTCTTCCTTGGTCTTCAGGTTTTCCTGACCCAAAAGATCCAGATAGGCGGTATCCAATCCAACCTCCACGGTACCGATAACCTTCCCTCCGTGCGAGATATCCGTCCTGAAGGGGCGGATCTTGGGACCTTCTTTCTTCTTTCCCGCTGCAACGGACCCCCCGTCATCATAGATCACCGCATAGGCCACGTTGGGAACCTCCAGTACCCCCGCAGCGTAGTCCGAAAGAGACTCCTCGTTAAAATTCCAGAGGGGAGCCGCCGCAATCCACGCCAGATACTGCGATACCGCCTTACCGTACTCCGCCCCAGACTGTTGATCCCGGGTGTTCTTGTTTTCGATATCCTGGTTCAGCATAGTCTCTGCCACGGTCTCCACAGATTCGGACAAACTCTGACAACCCCTCAAGGTTGCAAAGAGCAAAGCCCCCGTAAGCACCACCATGCTGAGAGCTACGAGAACACCCAGCTTTGCCACGATACTTTTGAACATACACGCTCCTCCTGTTCCCCACTCATGAAAATAAGCCACACACCACACACCACAAAAAAAGACGGGGAGACCACAATCCTTCGGGAAACGTGTATCCCCTTTCACACACCGCAGAAAACCGAAAGAGAGGGCCTCACATACAACCTTTCACTTCTTTCTGTATAGCACAAAAAACTCAAAAAAGCATCCCTGAAGGAGAAAAAACCGGGTAAATATATCGAAAAAACAACAAAAATTCGAAGGATATAATTCTGGCACTATGAGGTTTGCGGTGTTTTCAGTTCAGAACCCTTTCAAAACCCTTAAGATGCTCCTTTATCTTGGCAAAACGTTTTTGTGCTGCTATTATGTCTCGAAGACAGCCTTCTCCCCTTTTCATCGTGGAAGGACGTCAAAACTTCACAAGGAGGCGGTATCATGAGAGTACAAAAATCGTGGCTACGTTGGGTAAGCATAGGAGGAATACTCCTGTTCTTGCTCGCTCCCTGCATGCTGGGACGAACAGAGGCGGGGGAGCGCCTTGACAGAATTATGGAGACCAAGGTTCTGCGTGTGGGAACCCCGGGGGACTACCGCCCCTTCTCCATGCTGGACAAGGAGACAGGCACCTACGAAGGGCACGACATTGATCTTGCGGAGCTTTTGGCCTCAGAGATGGGCGTAACCGTGGAGTTTGTCCCCACCACCTGGGCAAACCTGATGAAAGACTACGAAGAAGGCAACTACGATATCGCTGTGGGAGGGATCACCCAGCGGGTTGCCCGGGTGGCGGTAGCGGCATTTCTCCCCTTCTATGCTCCCAACGGCAAGGTGGCGTTGATCCGGCAGGAGGATAAGGAGCTGCTCACCTCCCTGGAGGCCATGGACGTGCCGGAGCGTACCGTTATCGTGAACCCCGGAGGGACCAACGAGAAATTTGTGAATGAAAATTTCAAAAACGCCGCCGTACAGGTGCATCCCCAGAATGCGGAGATCCCGGGAATGATCGCCGAGGGAAAAGGGGACATCATGATCACCGAAACCTTTGAGGCAGTGGTTTATACAGGAAAGGACTCCCGGCTCTACGGTGCCTTTATGGATAAGCCCCTTACTCGACTCAGCTTCATGGGGGTGCTCATCCAGAAGGATGACCCCGACTTCATGCGGGTAGCAAACTTTGTATGGGAGCAGGCGAAGCTCCGGGGTGACCTGGAAGCTCTCGCCCAGAAGTGGCTCAAATAAATCCAGGTGTGACAGAGCCGCCCTGAAGAAGGGGCGGCTCTGTCGTTGTGCTGAAAAATTTACAGCCCGTGTCCTCCTGCCATCACAACATGGAGCAACTCGCGATAACGATAGGGCTTGGAAAGGACAAAAACCTTCGACTGCTCCTTTAGAGTATTCTTTTTTTGTCTGCTCTCCAGAGGGTCGAGAAGCACCACCCTCGTGCCGGAGAGGAGAAACTCTTTTTCGGGATGCCCTAAAAGGCTCTCCTCCATTTTCTCTTCCGGGGGGGTATCCATGAAGAGAAGCCCAAAGGAGTCCCCCTCATCCTGGGCTCTCTTGAGTTGGGGGAGGATTTCCTCCGGAGCGACCCGAAGAGGGCGCATGTTCCAGAAGACAAGCTGTCGATGAAGGGCTTTAGCAGCGCTCTCTTCAGAGAGAGCGAGAAGAACCCGAAGATTGGCCACCCCCTGAGGAGCCTCGGGAGGCGAGGCGGACATAGCCAGAGGAAGAAAGAACCAGAAAAGAGAGCCCTTCCCCTCCACACTCTCCACCCCGATCTCTCCCCCCATCATCTCCACAAGACCTTTGGAGATAGCAAGCCCCAAGCCGGAGCCCCCGTAATTCCGGGATGTGGAGGCATCCACCTGGCTGAATTTCTGAAAGAGCCGCCCCTGCTTCTCCCTGGAGATCCCCTCTCCGGTATCCCGCACTGCGAAGAGAATTCCCGAGGAACCTTTCTTTCGGCGTTCGAACTCCGCCGAGAGCACCACCTCTCCGCGGGAGGTGAACTTCACCGCATTGTTACCGAGATTGAGCAGGATCTGGCGAATCCTTGCGGGGTCTCCATAGATCACCTCCGGAAGAGAGGGATCCACGGAGCAGACAAACGCCACCCCCTTCTTTTGGGCTCCCAGAGCGAGAGAGTGCGAAACATCTTCCATGATATCCCGCAGATTGCAGGCAATGCTTTCAAGCACCAGCTTTCGGGCCTCAATACGCGAAAAATCCAGCACATCGTTTACCAGGTGCAGCAACGCCTCCCCGTTCTGGGAGATAATCTGAACAAATTCCATAGCCTCTTCCGAGAGGGGAGATTCCTGAAGCAGCTCCGCAAAACCGATGATAGCGTTGATGGGGGTTCGAATTTCGTGGCTCATGTTGGCGAGAAAGGCACTTTTACTCTCGCTCGCCTCCTGGGCTCGCACCGCCATCTCCTGAGCAAGAACACCCTGCCTCTCAAGGGCTTCGTTCTTCTCCCGAAGCTCCTCGGTCTGCTCCTGCACAAGGCGATCGAGCTGATCCCGATGGAGCCGGAGCTGTTCCTCAACCTTTTTGTTCTCTGTGATATCCACAGAGATTTCGAGACGCACCGCAGGAGGGTCCGTCCATGGTATGACGGTGCTGCGGCATTCGAACCAGCGCCCCGTAAGGGAGTTGAACTCCTGCCACCGCCGGATCTCGCCGCTTCCAGGCTCTTTTGCGGCATCCTCGAAGATCCCCTTGACGCACTTTTTGCAGGGGGCGTCACAATCCTTTTTGAAGACCTCCCAGCACTTTTTCCCCACCGCATCCCCAAAGAGGCGCACCCCGAAATCGTTGATCATCAGAATTTCAAAGGTCTCAAGATGGCTCACAAAAATGAGGGCATCAATGCTGTTGAGAACATGCTGCAGGCGGAACTGGCTCTCCTGAAGAGCACGGAGAGCCTCTCTTTTCACGGTGATGTTCACATGGGAGACCACCGCCCCTCCCTCGGGGAGCTGCAGGGGGAGCACCCGCATGAGAAACCATCGCTTCTCCTGGGGGGAGTGGCAGGGATACTCCATTTCGAAAAGCTCCGCCCGCCCCCCCAGAACGGAGCGAATCCCATGGATGGCCCTCTGGGCATCGTCATAGCCGCTCTCGTCGGGGGAGCAGGCACAGGCGCCGAAATAGTTGGCCCCCACCGAAAGGGTCCCAAAATCCCGGGCACCGTTCCCCTGGGCGAACTGCTCCCACTTGCGGTTGATGGCCACGATATTCCCCTCGCGATCGAGCACCGCCATATGGGCATCGAGGGAATCCAGCACCCCCCGACGCGTGGCATCAGAACGAAAACGCTCTCTCTCGCTTGCCTTCATTCCGGAAACATCCACAAAAGTAAGCACCACACCACTAATAGCGCCTTGGACATCCCGATAGGGGTGCAGACGCTGCAGCATATCCAGCCCCTGGCGGGTGCGGATCTCTCGTTCCTCCGTAACCCCCTCCCGAAGCACTTTATGGAGAGAATCCAGAAGAGAGGCATCCTCCTCCACAAGGCTACGAACTTCTTCAATGGGGCGCCCCAGATCCT
This sequence comes from uncultured Synergistaceae bacterium, assembly GCA_964539095.1. Classification (GTDB taxonomy): domain Bacteria; phylum Synergistota; class Synergistia; order Synergistales; family Aminiphilaceae; genus DAIPKP01. Next base: position 25,971 of record CAZIFL010000037.1, on the reverse strand, counting down.
GATCGCGAAGGTAAAAAACTCGGTTGATCGAAGGGGTGTACCGCCGGATCTGGAGCTTCCTATCCAGAAAGATGGTGCCGATATCCGTGCACTCCATGAGATTCTGGAGATCCGTATTCACCTCCAGAAGCTGCTCGTTTTTCTCTTGATACTCCGCATTGAGGCTGTGCATCTCCTCGTTCACCGACTGGAGTTCTTCGTTGCTGCTCTGCAGCTCCTCGTTGGAAGCCAGAAGCTCTTCATTCGTTGCCTGAAGCTCCTCGTTAGCGGTCTCTAGCTCTTCGATCATGGTCTGGAGATTCTCCCGAGCCTCCATAAGATCGTGCTCCAGCGCCTCAATACGGATCCGGGAGTGCTCTTCCAGAATTTCTCCCGCGGAATCCCTCGGAGTATTCCCGGACTCCACAAAATATTTTTTCACCGGAGTGATGCGGATAAAGTAAAAGGTACGCCCTTGGAAGGAGGTCTCCTCATCCACCTTCAGAGGCTCCGCCAGGATCTCGAGAACATCCGAGGAGGTGGCTCCGAAGGGGTCCGCCACATTAGAGAAGAGTACCGCATCGTTTTTTTTCTTTGCCCGTTCAAGAGCTGTGGAGACGGGGATACGCAAATTTCCCTGCAGAAGACTACTGATCTCGGTGCTCACAGGCCCCTGAAGACGCAGGTACTTCCCCGCCCCTCCGAAGGTGTAGAGAAGATTGCCCCGGGAATCCACCAGAAATCCCGGGGGCATACAGCGATCCAGCAGAATGGGAAAAAGAACCCCCAGGGAATCTCTCCCCCTCTCGGGAGATTTCTTCCCCGCAAAGCCCTTGTACTCTGGAAGAAGAGCGTGAAGCGAACGTGTGGCAAAGGAACCCTGCTTCTGATAGATCTTCAGCCGGCTCTCAAGGGGTGCAAAATCACGAAGCTCCTCGGGGATACTTTCACTCTTGCCAAGAAAGAGGACACCCTGCAGCTCCAGGGCCGCGGCAAAACGGGTAAGCACCTCAAGCTGGGCGGACTTTTCCAGGTAGATCAGCATATTCCGGCAGGAGATAAGGTTCATGTGTAAAAAGGGGGGATCTGCGAGAATGTTGTGAGGAGCAAAGGTAATGGTCCTTCGAACGAAGGGACGGACAGCCCAGAGGCCATTCTCTTTGCGGAGAAAATACTTTTCCCGAAGCTCCGGAGAGAGATTTTTGAGTTTTTCCTCGCTGTAGATGCCATTGCTGGCACTCCGAAGGGATTTTTGATGAATGTCCGTGGCAAAGATTCGTACGATCCGCCGTAAATTGTACAGGCCAAGGATCTCCTGAAGCATGATGGCGATAGAGTAGGGCTCCTCGCCGCTGGCGCAGGCCACCACCCAGACCCGAAATTCCTGCTCCTCCGGATGGCTCTGGAGCATCTCCGAAAGCACCTGCTCCCCAAGGTAGGAGAAGGCCTCAGCATCGCGAAAGAAGGAGGTCACGTCAATGAGAAGATCCCGGTAAAGGTGATCCAGCTCCTCCTCCTCGGCTTCAAGAATCTCCGCATAATCCTCCATATCAGCAACATCCCGAAGCGCCATGCGACGCTCCAGGCGCCGAAGAATGGTGGCGTCTTTGTATTGCGAGAAGTCCACGTTGAACACGTCGCTTATCTTCTGAAAAATCCGATCCCTGGGAGAGATTGGGGGGTGAGAGCCCTTTGAGGCCGCGAACATCTCTACACACGCCCCAGGAGCTTCGCCAGATTCCCGCACCTCTTCATAGAGCACCGACACGATCTGTTCCGGGGTACCGATAAAATCGACCACCCTGGTGAGTTCAGCATTTCGGGGCATACCGTCGAAGCGGGCGCTCCCCACATCCTGGGCGAGCACCAACCCTCCCGCAGCATGCACTGCCTGGATCCCCAGGGAGCCATCGCTGCCGGTGCCCGAAAGGATCACACTAACAAATGGCCCCTTCCAATCCCGAGCCATGCTCTGGAGAAAGCCGTTAATGGGAAAATGAGGATCCCGGGGGGAACGCTGCTGAAGCCGGAAGACTCCCTCCCGAAGGATCATGTCCTTTCCGGGGGGGATAAGATGGATCCGTCCCGGCTCGGGGATCATCCCCTCATCCACCACCACCGCCGGAAGAAGGGTGTAGCGGCGGAGTAGCTCCGTCATAATGCTTTTGTGATCCGGAGAAAGGTGCTGGACGATAACAAAGATATCCCGGGCCTCCTCGGGGACACTCCGAAAGAAGCGCTCCAAAGCCTCCAAGCCGCCCGCAGAAGCGCCGAGGCAGATCATTCGGGATGGATTCGGCCCTTCGGAAACCGTGGGTTCTTGAAAAACCGCCGTATCCTTCAGTTTTTTCGTGGTTTCCTCCATCTCCGCTCTCCTCCTTGCGTGCGGGATAAGGGTGCATCAGGGAAGCTCCGAAAAGATCCGACATTGGTTTTATCTTACCACTTTGTCCTTTCTCCACGCCATAAAAAATTTCGTAGAGAGCCGGGGAAATACGTTTACTCCATCCCGATATGTTTAGGAAAGAGAGATCCTCCGAAGGGAATAACATAGGTGCTGGCCTTTGGGGGAAGAAGGGGGCGAGCAAGGTCGAGAGCTTTTTCAAGAGAGGGGATGACGGTAATCCCCGCCCCCTCCACCCCTTGGGGATTGAGAGAGGAGACGAGAATCACCCTGCATCGGGAGGTGTACTCCCGCAAAAGATACCCCACGTAGCGGGCTATGGAAAAGTGTTCCCGCAGAGCATTTTCCCGCTCGGTCGCATGGGGATAGGCGGTGAGCATATGCAGAAACTCCTGGCTTCCCAGTCCCTCGGCACACTCCGCCAGAACCAGCAGCACCCCCCCATCCCGCACCGCCTCGGAGGCGTTGAAAATGGCCTTGGAAGCCTGATAGAAGAGCAGATCCTTGGGATACCCTCCGGCGCTGGCGATAACGAGATCGGCTTTCTGCGAGATGGGCACGCCGTCCAGAGCATCCACCAGACGCACCCCCTCCTCGTAGGCCTCTATCCAATGACCGCTCACCGCGGCGGCAATCCCCTGAGACCCCATAACAACATTGAAGAGGAAATCCGGCTTTGCCAGGGCACACCCCTCTACCATGTCGAGATGCACCGGATTATTGTCAAAGTTGCCGCATCTTGCCAGAGGATTTCGCCCCTTTCCCTTTTCGGGATGCAGCGCCAAAGCGTGATTGGCCTGAATGCTCTCATACCCGGCGATCCCCGGCAGCAGAGATTTACGCCCTCCCCCCCATCCCGCCATGACGTGATAGGCCACCACCCCCGTAAGAATCAGACGGTCGCACTCCAGGGCCAACCGGTGGATCCGTACGGGGGTGCCGAAGCTGGTGGTGCCGAGATCCACCAGGGAAGATTCATCCCGACAGTCATGATCTATCAGGGTAAAGCGATCCCCCAGCTCGGAACCGAGAATGAAGCGGTGCTCCTCTTCTGTCTGGGCCCGGTGCGTTCCCGTGGCACAGAGAAAGTGGATATCTTTTTCCCGGATCCCCCCCGCCCGAAGCTCCTCCACCAGGTAGGGAAGATAGACCCCCATGCGCTGCCAGGCCCGGGTGATGTCTGAAACCACCACACAGACGGACTCTCCGGGAGATACCATCTCCCGGAGACGAGGGGTTCCCAGGGGGTGCTCCAGGGCTTTTCGGATAACCGCCTCTTCGGAGATCTCCTCCTGGGGAGGAAGATCCAGCACACCGAGGAGTTCGCACCACTCCGGTAGCTCCAGCGTTTGCAATCCCTTGCCGTAAGGAAGATCGTAGCTTCGCATAGCATGGCTCCTTTCTCCGCTCTCTCAAGCGTGGAAAAACGCTAAAAACTACGGCAAAACGCCGTTTTCCCCGATTTTCGAAGAAGAACGGCGTTTTGCCAAGGTTTTTTCCATGAAAAATAGTGCTACTCCTTCAAAGGCTCCACCCCGAACTCCCGGGCGTACTCCCCGAGGATCTTCCAGGTGACCTCATCCAGAGAGATGCCCTGCTCCAAAGCCCGGGATCGGGACTCCTGCTCCTTCTCCCCGTGGATATAGATGCGTTCCTGCCCCTCCGCTTTGGCGCTGGAGCGTACCTCCTGAAGAATCCGGGAGACCTCTTTACGGATAGCTCCTTCATCTCCGTAAATATCCAGGTTCGTGGCGGCAAAGTAATGGGTGATACCGCTCCCCGTGCCGGGCTCTTGAAATGTCTGGGGACTCCAACGCCCCAGGGAGAGGGCAGAGCAGAAGAGATCCACCATGAGCCCCAGGCCGTACCCCTTGTGCCCCCCCAGAGTCTCCCCCTCACCGCCGAGGAAGAGATGCCCCCCCCAGGGAGATTCTTCCTTGAACAGCTCTTCCAGATGAGAAGCGTCGTCGGTGGTCTTTCCATTTTCATCCACCGCCCACCCCAGAGGCATGGGCTTCTTTCGGCGATCGTAGACCTCCACCTTGCCGTGAGCCACCACGGGAGTGGCCATGTCGAGAAGGAAGATCTCCTCCCCCTGACCGGGGAGAGCCACCGCAATGGGGTTGGTCCCCAGAAGACGCTCCTTCCCGAAGGTGACGATGCAGCACTTTCGGGTGTTCGTCATGGCCATGCCGAGACAGTTCTCCTGAGCTGCCCGCTCTGCCCAGAGCCCCGCCATGCCGTAGTGATTGGAGTTTCGCACCACACAGGAGCAGGTTCCCGTGGCATGGGCCTTGCGAAGGCAGGCATCCATGGCAAATTTGGCGATATGAGCCCCCACCCCGGAGTGACCATCAATAACGAGAGAGACCGGCGTCTCGTGCACCACTTCGGGCTCCGCTTCAGGAAAGGCAAACCCCCCCTTCACGTTCTGCCGGTAAAACTGCAACCGGGCCACCCCGTGAGAGGGCACTCCCCGAGCATCCGCCTCCACCAGCACCCAGGCAGTAATTTCCGCCTGGGGCCGGGGATAGCCAAGCCCTTTCTCCAGAATCTCCGTGGTATGCCAAAAGAGGGCGTCATAGGTTACAGTATGCATAAAAAATTTGCCTCCTTAAATGTAAGAAGAAAAAACGGATTTCCACCGCTGGATATACTCGTCTACACTCCTGCAGTCCCTTCCGGGAGCTTATTGTTCGTAAATCGACCCTGCGGGCTCCTTCCCCAGAAGGGAGGTGACGATAAAGGTGACCAGGCATGCGGGCCATATCAGGTAGACCACGTGAGAGACCACGTGAATCTGGGGGAAGAGGCTCCAGGCTCCCCACACGAGAAGGGAGACCAGAATGGTCCAGAAACCGCAGATCTTTTTACAGAGCTTCGGCAGAAAGAGGTTTGCCAGAATAAGCAGGGTAAAGGAGGCGGTCACCGCCAGAGCAGAGGTAAGAGACTGCAGAATACCCACCACCGTAAGGGCCAGGAAAAAGGTAAGGACGCTCACCAGAAGAACGCAGATCCGGGAGTAGAGGATCTCCAGCTTGGGATCCATATCCCGCCCCTTATGAAGCAGAGGCTTAAGGATATCTTCCAGTGCCAGAGTAGCGCTTCCCAGAAGAAGCCCCACGGCGGTGGAGATATCTGCCGCCCAAAGCCCTGCGAGGAAAAGGCCACCCACCATGGGGCTCACATGGGTTACAAGCTTCGGCAGGGCCATGGCAGAGTTCTCCAGCCCCGGAAACTGAGCCGCCGCAATAACCCCGAAGAGGGCGCAGAGAAAACCCACGGGGAGAATGATAACGCCTCCGATAATGAACCCCCAACGGGCGGAATGCTCATCCCTGGCGGCAAAGGCAATCTGATTGATGGCCTGCACCGAAAAGGCCTGAGTTATCATAACCACCATCCAGGCGGCCACCACGGCAATCCCCATGCCGGAGGTCCAGCTCATCCAGATATCCGAGGGAGGAAGATTGGCAAGAATCGTCTCCATTCCTCCAAAGGCATGGGTGGCGCTGAAAAGAGCCGCCCCGATCCCTACATATATCACGACAACGTTAATTACGTTGGCAAGCCCCCCTGCGAGATAGCCCCCCACGAGGGTAACCCCGATGAAGATCACCGCCGTAGCAACCATACCGGTCTGAAAGGTGAAGATCTCCGGCAGCAGTGCCGTGAGCACAGCTCCCCCCGCCACATACTGGAGAGAGGTGATCACCATCTGGATGAGTAGCTGTGCCAACGCCCCAAGTACTCGGGCTCCGGGGCCGAACATGCGCCCCATCATCTCCGGCACGGTACGCACGTTCATACGGCGGAAATACCCCGCCGCCACGATACCCACCACAATACCCGCGGTACCCCAGGCGGCGTTATACCACCCTGCGGAAAGTCCCCTGGTATAGGCATTCTGGGCCACTCCCACCGTAGAAGCTCCCCCGATGGCAAGCCCCGCCAGCATGGCTGCCACCAACACCGGAGGAAGATTCCGCCCCGCCAGAAGATAGGCCATGGCTCCCTTGGCCTCCCCCTGCTGCTGCATTTTCAAGGCCTTGAAAGAAACTGCGAAAAGAAGAAAAATGTACGCGACAAGAATACCCAACTGAATGCTCAACTGACCTGACCTCCTCGTTATCTCGCCGAAAAATTTTCCGGCCCCTCTGCTCATGAGCGCCTGAAACCATGGTATACAGCGATGAAATATCAGGTCTTTATACTAAAGCCCTGAGAAATTGTCAAGGAATTACGCAAAGTGAACTTATTGTTTTGCAGAAAAAATACTTTTATCGAGAAGACCGTAGGGATCAAAGCTCTTCCAGACAGTAAGCCTGATAGCCAGAAAGACCGTAAGGGTGGTACCGCAGAAGATGGCGATCATGATGGCGATCTGGTAGGCGATGGCGGTGAGAGGATCCACCCCCGCCAGAATCACCCCGGTCATCATCCCCGGCAGGGAGACCAGGCCGATGGTAGCCATGGAAGCCGTGGTAGGAAGAAGGGCTGCCTGAAGAGCCTCTCTTACGTAGGGATCCAGAGCCTCCCGGAGGGTAGCCCCCTGGGCGAGGCTCTGATGATAGATTTTCTCGTCCCTCTTCAGGGATTGGTAAAAGTTTTTCAGGCCGATGATATCCGCCCGAAGGCAGTTACCGAGCACCATACCCGAGAGGGGGATGAGATACTGGGCATCCAGAGAACCTATCTTCTGAAGGATGGCCCCCATAAAGGCAAAAACCGGCAGAAGGGTCCCCATGGCCAGGGCAAAAAAGACCGGGAGGAGAAAGCGGGAAAGCCGCAAACCGCACCCCCGAAGAATGGAAAGATCCGCCACCCCCACCATAAGGATTACCCAGGCAAAATTGATCCAGGGGTTGTTCAGCCGAAAGACCACCTGCAGATAGAGCCCCACAAAGAGGAGCTGCACGCTCATGCGAACCACCGCCACCCCCATGGGCTTGATCATGGGGATCTTCTGAAAGAGAAAAATTCCCAGAGGGATAAGCAGAAGGAGATAGGCCCCCGCTAACTGCCAGGGAGTAAGATGAATGATCTCGTTCATGACGCCGCCTCCTTCTGCAAGGGAGCGAGAAGAACCGTACGGGTAGCAAACGCCTCCCACTCTCTATCGTGGGAGACTGCCAGCACCGTAAGTCCTGAAGCTTCCCGGAACCAGGCTGCCACCTTTTGCTTATTATCCTGATCCAGAGCTGAGGAAGCTTCGTCCAGAAGCACCAGGGAACGCTCCAGAAGGATGGCCGCCATCAATGCCACCCGCTGTTTTTCCCCTCCCGAAAGGGTGGCGGCCTCTTTCTCGAGAAGATGTTCGGGGAGGTCGAAGCGCTCCAACAAATGAGGGATCTTCTCCAGGTTTTCCCGCAGCTTTTCGTTGGCACGAAAGGCAAAGGGGGCTTCAAGAACCTGCCGCACCGTCCCCCTTCCAAGATCCGGCTCCTGGGGGACATACGCCAGGTGCTGCCGGAGCCTCCAGACGTTACGGGGGTTCAGAGGCTCCCCCCAGAGCACCACAGCCCCCTCCCTGGGGATCGCAAGGCCGAGCACGCAGCGCAGCACCGTGGATTTTCCGCAGCCCGAAGGACCACTGAGCAAAACCCTCTCTCCCGAAGAGACCTCAAGGCTAAAACCATGCAGAGCCTCCCGATCTCCATACGCCACAGAAACATTCTTCATTATCACCGCCGGTGGGGAATAGCGCTCATTCTCTCGCATCAAATCACCTCTCTCTCGAAAACATGGACATGATCTCCAACGCTTACCTGAAAAGGATTATCCCCTAAAGCCTCCCTTTCGTCATCCCGAAGAAACGAGAACGGGGGAGGGTCCTTAAGGACCCTCCCCCGCAGCCTCCGGCAGTATTCTTCGGATAGACCTTCTACAAGAGCGGAGCCAGAGCGGCGCAGAACTCCACCGGCATATCCTCGCAGCTCATGGAGTCGTCCTCCATGACGTAGCGTTCGTAGAAGGGGCGGGCATCGGGCTCGTAACCGCTCTGGGGAAGCCAGTCGTGGATAAGCTCGCTCCATGCCTCGGTGTAGCCCCCGCTTCCGACGGTCTTCCGATAGACCCCATAGAGCCCTCCGGGAATGGTCTGGAGAAGAACATCCCCCTCTACCGAAGTTCCCTGGGGAACCGCTACACAGGCATCGTAACGGCACTTCTCCGCAGGGGTGATATCGGGATCATCCAGACAGAGGCCGAAAAAGATGGAGCCCTTTCCGCTAAACCCCCGAGGGGCCGCCCATGCCATAAGCTTCTGAAAAGCGGCGCCGCACCCCTCCGGGCCGTAGGGCCCCACATTACGTACATACGCCACCAGGTAGGCGGGCATCTCCTTTACATCCACATTCATCGCCATGATTTTGCTCCTTTCGGGAACTGAGATATGGTACCAACCAGAATAACTCTCTTCTTCTCGAAAGCCGTTTCCCTCGTTGCCCGGGGAGGTTCCCATCTTGCTCTCCTGGCTCCGGAACTCCGAGGGAGAGCAGCCGAAGTGCTTTCGAAAGGCCCGGGCAAAGTTCTGAGAGCTGGAAAACCCCCAACGATAGGCCACATCGGTAATGGAAGCTCGGGGAGAGAAGCGGAGAAAACAGGCGGCCTTCTCCAGCCGTAACCGCCGGGCAAACTCCCCCACGCTCTCCCCGGTGATCCCCTTAAAGATACGGTGAAAGTGGAACTTCGAAAAGGAGGCCGCCCGGGCAATCTCCTCCAGAGAGGGGTTCTCCTCCAGATGCGCCTCAATGAAGTTCATGGCCTGGCAGATACGCCTTCCGTATTCCTGGAGGGCTTTCTGGGAATTTTCCGGAGCGCTCGTGGGCGTGTTCATGAAATTTTTCATCTCCTTGGAAGACCAAAAATGTGCAGGCCCTCAAGGATAAAACCGAGGGCCTGCACAAGCATAGCACACTAAAGAACGCGGGACAAAAGAATATTCTCTACCTAATTTAGGCGTTGCGACCTTTTAAAGCTCTCGACGTTTGCGAGGATCTCTCCTGGTCCACCACAAAAGTTTCGAGAAGATCCCGGAGTTCCTGAATACCCTTATTCATGCGTCCCGCCTCTTCCGCTACGCCTTCGGAGGATCGGGAGGTCTCTTCGGTGGCCCCCCGGATATTCTCCATACTCCCCACCACTTCTACGGTAGCCTTGGTAACACTGTCTACGGAGGAGGCCATCTCCTGGCTCGAAGCGGCCTGTTCCTGTGCCGAGGCAGCGATATTCTGAATGGCTTCATCCACGAGGCGCATCCCCTCCAGAGCCTCTCCAAGCCCACCCTGAGTGGCACGGTAAAGCTGCACCGTCTCCGCAATGACTGTATCCGTACGATCCATATCCGTGACGGCCTTTTTCGCCCCCTCCTGAAGAGAGGAGATAATCCGCTCCACCTCTCGAGCAGCCTTGTTGCTCTCCTCTGCAAGTTTGCGCACCTCCTCCGCCACCACCGCAAAGCCTCGTCCCGCCTCTCCTGCCCGGGCGGCCTCAATAGCGGCGTTCAGGGCCAGCAGATTTGTCTGATCCGCAATTCCCGTGATGGTACTCACAAAACCAGCTATCTGCTTCACCGAGGAATGAAGAGCTTTCATGCTCTCCGTAACTCCCCGGGAGGTGTCTCCCACCTGGCCGATCTTTGTGGCCACCGCACTCATGGCTTCCAGAGCATGGGCGCTCCGCTCACGAGTCTGCCCCGCCGCTTCGGCTCCTTCAGAAGCCGCTTGAGCACTGGAGGAAGCACTGCTGGAGACCTCTTCCACCCCTGCGTTGGTCTGCTCCAGAGCGGCGGCATTGCTCTCCGAAAGCCGGGAGACCTGTTCCACCTGCCCTCGAACTTCCTGCATCACCGCCATGCCCTGTTGCGAAAGGGCGGAAAGGCTTTCGGCGCTCCCCGCAAACTCTCGGGTCTTTTCCTGCACCAGCCGCACCATACGCCCCACTTCCTCACGCATGTCTCTGCTGGCAGAGACCATCCTTCCGATCTCGTCCTCATAGGCGAGGAGCCACTGATCCTCCTGATGGGTGGCAAAGTCCAGCCTTCCCAAGCGAGGGTAGTATTCATCCGCCAGATAGCGTATGGGGCGGACAATACGCCGGGCACTCCACATGAGAACGAGTAGAAGGAGAAGAATGCCTCCCACCCCAGAAAACAACATGACCATCCCCAGTTTCCGGGCCTCTGCCAAGACCTCCCGAAGCGGGGAGAAGATCATGAGCCCCCAGGGAGTCTCGGTGTTTCCCAGGCGAAGGGGAGCCATCACAAGAAGGCTCTTCTCTTCCATCCCCGCTCCAGAATCCAGGACGGCGGAGAGAAAAGAACCCTTCCGCAGCGAATCCTTCCATGTTCCCTTCTCTTCTGTTCCCTGCAAATCATCCAGAGTAAGAGCGGTACCTTTTTCTATGGTACGCATCATCTCCTGGCTCGTTGCAGCCACAAGGGTTCCCTGATTGGCAAAGAGAAAGGCCTGGGATCCTTCGTAGGGCTGCACGCTCTTAATGCTCTCCCCGAAGGTAGCTAAAGCGATATCCACCCCCGCCACTCCGAGAAAGCTTCCCTGGGGGGAAAAGATGGGAGAGGTGATGGTGGTAAGAAGTACCGTTTTTCCTTCAATCTCGTAGGGAAAGGGCTCCACCACACTCTCTCTGGCTCGGGAAGCTCCGTAGTAGTCCTCGTAATCCACGAGAATATCGTACCCCACGGAGCCGTTGCTGCGATACCAGTAGGGAATAAAACGCCCTGTGGCGTCGTGCTCCGGGGCGTTTTTGAAAGCATCATCCTTGCCATCCAGGGCGTTGGGCTCCCAGAGAGTCCAGACCCCTAGATAGGAGGGATGCTCCTCCAGAACTCCCCTGAGAAGGGCGTTATAGGCCCTCCGATCCCGGACATTCTCTTTCCACAACCCCCCGAGGGCATCCCCCAGGGTTTTCGCCACCGCCAGGGGCTCTTCGATCTCCAGGCGCATCTCCCCCGCGAAATTCCCCGCAAGCTCCTCCATGAGCTTCACCGCATTTTGCTCCGTATCAAGACGCACTCGCCAGTAGAGAAATCCAAAGATAAGCACGAAGAGAAGCACCGTGCTTCCGCCTATGAAGACAAGCATTTTGCGCAACAAACTCTTTCGAAAAAAACCTATCATTCTCACGCCACCTCGCAGTATAGAAAACACTCTCCAATACACTCTCATAGAATCCGCAAAAAAATAGAAATTTATTCTACCATGACACCCCTCCAACGTCTTGAACGATCCATTATGAATGCCGGGGAAACAACATCTGTTACGTCCCTGTTGTAACCATGACACCACACATACGGCACCGCCTCCTCCATCTGTAGTTGACAAGAGCCAGAAGAATCGGTAGGATATCAGGTGGTCGGACCTCTTACCAGAGACTCCGTTTTCTTGTAGCGAACATTTCCGTTCGAGAAAGGCCACAGGTGGCAAGAATGTTCGAAAAAATTGTAAAAAACTCGGTTCCCGAAACCATTATCGAGGAAATTCAGCAGAAAATCACCGCGGGAGAGCTTCTGCCGGGGGAAAAGCTCCCCTCGGAACGGGCTCTTGCCCAGATGTTCAGCGTGAGCCGCTCCTCGGTGCGGGAGGCCATGAAGGCCCTTCAGTACATGGGGTTTGTGGAAATTCGCGTGGGAGAAGGCTGTTTTCTCAAGGAACCTTCTCTTTTAGCTCCGGCGGACCAGTACCGCTACTCCTGCATGGAACGCAAGTTTTCCATCCGGGAGTCCATGGAGGCCCGGGAGATTCTCGAATCTCAGACGGTACGCCTTGCGGCGATCCGGGGGACCGAGAAGGATCGAGAACAAATCCAGCAGGTTTTTGAAGAGGGGCTTTTGTATCGGGACGATCCCGAAGCCTTTCTGGATTGGGATTTCCGGCTCCACCTCACCATCGCCGAGGCTACCCATAACCGGGCGCTGGTACAGATGCTCCAGACCATTCGGGAGGCCCTCTTCGGTTACAGCCACGATGCCCTTACCTGGCCAGGTCAGGTGGAGATGACCATTGAGTGCCACCGTAGAATCGTGGAGGCCATCGTGGACGGCGAGCCGGATCTGGCGGAGGAAAAGATGCTCTACCACTTAAAAAATACCCGAGAGACCGCCAATGCGGTTCTGGAAAGCCGGATGCAGGAAGAAAAGAACGGTCCTCTCGGAAAATCTCTGCACGAAAGGGGCTGTTCCGCATGACGCTTTCCGTCTCTTTCCCCTATCATAAAAGCACTCTGGAGCTTGAAGTACCGCAAAAAAACCTCAAGGCCCTTCTGGTGCCCAAAAAGATGCCCCCCCGGCAGCAGACCGAACAGGAGATGGTGCTGGATGCCCTGAAAAACCCCCTGGGGGCCCCCAGGCTGCGCGATCTTGCGGCGGGAAAGGTCAAGGTTACCCTGATCACCAGCGACCATACCCGGGCGGTGCCGAGCCACATCACCCTCCCCATTCTTCTCAAGGAAATCCGTGCGGGCAATCCCGAGGCGGATATCACCATTCTCATCGCCACGGGGTTGCATCGGGAGACCACCCGGGAGGAGATTCTCCAGCGCTTCGGCAAGGAAGTGGCCGAAAAGGAACAAATCGTAGTGCATAACGTGGAACGCACCCACGAAATGATACCCATCGGGCAGCTCCCCTCGGGGTGCCCCTGTAGCATCAACCGCCTGGCGATGGAGGCGGATCTCCTGGTCTGCGAGGGATTCATCGAGCCCCACTTCTTTGCGGGGTTCTCCGGGGGGCGCAAGAGCATTCTTCCGGGAATCTCCTCCCGGGAGACGGTGAACGCCAACCACTCCGCCCGAGCCATCGCGCACCCCCTGGCAAAGACAGGGGTTCTCAAGGGCAATCCCATCCACGAAGATATGATCTACGCCGCCCGGGCGGCGGGGGTGGACTTCATTCTGAACGTACTCCAGGACGAGGAGAAGAAGATCATCCACGCCGTGGCGGGGGATGTTGAAGAAGCCCATATGGAGGGGTGTCGCAAGGTTTGGGAACTCTGCGGCACCGCCCCGGTGATGGGGGATATCGTGATCACCTCCAACGGGGGCTACCCCCTGGATCAGAACCTCTATCAGGCCCCCAAATCCATCGCCACCGCCAAAGAATGCGCCAATCCCGGAGGAGTTATCATCGCCGTGGCGGCCTGTGCCGAGGGGATGGGAGGGGAGAATTTCGAGCGCCTCATGCTCATGGGATCCCCCCGCAGGATGATGGACTACCTTCTCTCCCTCTCGGATGAGGAGACCATCTCCGAGCAGTGGTGTAATCAGATCTTCGCCAAAATCATGCTGGAGCATCAGATCATTATGGTAAGCGAGCTGGATCCGGAAATACTTCGAAAGATGGGGTTCCTTCCCGCCCGAACCGTGCAGGAAGCTCTGGATCTGGCCTTTCACATAAAGGGGGCAGACGCCTCGGTAACGGTAATTCCCGACGGCGTGGCAGTTATCGTAGGAGATTCACAGATCTGAACCGGAAAAGAAAGGAGGTTTGAGGATGATTCAGGAAACGAGCAAGGGGTTGCAGAATCACGAAAAGGATAACGTAGCCACGGTATTTGGCTCCGGAGCCTCCCGAGGAATGCGGGTGGAGGTGACGAATCCCGAGGGAGCTGTTACATCCCACACCGTGGGAGAGGACATTCCCTTCGGCCATAAGATCGCCATCGCCCCCATTGCCAAGGGGGAACGGGTAATGAAGTACGGCGAAGCCATCGGCATGGCCTCAAAGGATATCACTCCGGGAGAGTACGTGCACGTGCATAACGTGGAGAGCGCCCGGGGACGGGGCGACTGGAAGAAGTAGAAAGGGGCGAAAAGGAACGATGCAATACTACGGATATGTACGCCCCGACGGCAGTGTAGGGGTACGGAACCATGTGGCGATTCTCCCCTCGGTGGTCTGCGCCAACGAAGTGGCGGAGGATATCGCCCGGCAGGTAGAGGGAACCCAGGCAATACTGCATCATCAGGGGTGCTGTCAGACCCCTCCGGATCTGGAACGGGTTACGGAGGCTCTTATCGGTATAGGGAAAAACCCCAACGCCGGGGCGGTGCTCATCGTCAGCCTGGGGTGCGAGGGGGTCGATACGGATCGGCTGGAGGCGGAACTCCGCAAGACGGGAAAACCCGTGGAGCGGGTAAACATTCAAGAAGTGGGAGGCATGAGCAAGGCCATCCAGCAAGGTACGGACCTTGCTCAGAAGCTCTCCCTGGAGATTTCCGGAATTCTCCGGAAAGAAGTAGACATCAGCAGCCTTACCATGGGCATCAAGTGCGGTGCCTCGGATACAACCTCGGGAGTGGCTTCAAACCCGGTGATCGGATACGTTACGGATCGGCTCGTGGAAAACGGAAGCACCGTGGTTTTTGGGGAAACCACGGAGTTTATCGGAGCAGAGCACATCCTGCAGCGTCGGGCACGAACTCCTGAAGTAGCCGCTGATATCGCCCGCATTGTAAACGAAATGGAAGACCGTGCCAAGGCGGTGGGGGTGGATATGCGCAAAGGGCAGCCCACTCCGGGGAATATCGAGGGGGGACTCTCCACCATCGAGGAAAAATCCCTGGGGGCCATCGTCAAATCCGGTACCAAGACCATCGAGGGAGTACTTTCCTACACGGGAATTCCCTCCTGTAAAGGACTCTGGATCAAGGACACTCCGGGACGGGAGATCGAGGTACTCACCGCCATGGCCATTGCAGGAGCAAGCATCATCTGCTTCTCCACCGGCCGGGGAGCCCCTCAGGGCTTTCCCCTGGTGCCGGTGATCAAGATCTGTGGCAATCCCAACACCTTCAACCACATGATCAACGACATGGACATCAACGCAGGAACCATGGTAACCGGGGAAAAATCTCTGAAAGATGTGGGAGAGGAGACCCTGGAAAAGCTCCTCCGGGTAGCCAACGGAGAACGCACCAAGGGAGAGGCCATCAAATACACCCGCTCCCTCGACATCTACTGTCTCGGGCCGGTAATTTAAGAGATTTTTAAAAACTGCGGATAACACCGTAAAACCGGGAGATCTCCGAAAGGACTCTCCCTCCCCAGCAGGGGGAAATTATTACATTCGTTTATCAAAGGGGGCAGAACCTTATGATGTCATGTATCGCTCTGGGAGTAGGTATTCTTTTTCTTCTCTTCCTCATTATCCGGACTAAAATTCACGCTTTTCCCGCTCTTATCATCACCTCGGTGATCATGGGGCTTCTTTCGAAACTTTCTATTGAGGAAACTCTTAAGGCCGTAACGGGGGGCTTCGGCGGCACCCTCGGGAGCATCGGGATCATCATCGGCTTCGGCTGCATCATGGGCAAACTCATGGAAGAAAGCGGCGGAGCCAAGAAGATGGCGGTGGCCATTCTCCGGCTGGTAGGAATCAAGCGTGCGGACGTGGTGGTGGGTCTTACGGGGCTCTTCGTCTCCGTGCCGGTCTTCTGCGACTCCGGCTTCGTCATTCTCTCCCAGTTGGCCAAGGAATTTTCCCGGATCACTCGGAAGTCCATGGTGGGGCTGGGAGGCATCCTCGGTATGGGGCTCTACATCACCCACTTCCTCGTTCCTCCCACTCCGGGGCCTCTTGCGGTGGCGGGATTCTTTAATGTGGACCTGGGGCTCATGATCCTCGGGGGCATTCTCCTCTCCATCCCCCTCTTTCTTCTCTCCGTGCTCTACTTCCGCTACGTGGGGAACAAATATCCGGAACTTATTCTTGAGCCGGACTATACAGGCATGAGCGAGGAGGCCACCAAGAAGGTTCAGCATATCATGGAGCAGTACAGCCAGGGGAACCCCATCGATGACTCGGTCTTTCTCGACACCCTGGACTCCGCCAATCTTCCCGGCACAGGGATGTCCTTCGCCCCCATCGTTATCCCCATCGTTCTCATTCTGCTGAACACCATCTGCAATGCCCTGGGAGCCCCGGAGTGCACCGCCATGTCCGTGGTACACCTCTTCGGGCATCCCATCGTGGCGGTCTTCATCGGGGTGCTTCTCAGCGTCTACGGCCTTAACAACAGCCGTCCCCGGGAAGAGTGCCTCAAGATCATGCAGAGCGCCATGGCGGATGCGGGACTCATTCTTCTCGTTACCGGCGCCGGGGGTGCTCTGGGGAACGTTATCCGCGTTACCGGCATCGGCACTATCATGGCGGAGTACATCCTCAGCCTTCACATCCCCGCCATCCTCGTCCCCCTGCTCATGGGAGCCATGATCCGTATCCCCCAGGGATCCGGCACGGTGGCCATGATCACCAGCGGCTCCATTCTAGCCCCCATGCTCGGCACTCTGGGGCTGGATCCTCTCATGGCGGCCCTGGCGGTCTGCACCACCGCCATGTTCATCTCCTATCCCAACGACAGCTACTTCTGGGTGGTCACCAACTTCTCAGGCATGGATGTAAAGACCAGCCTCAAAACCTGGACCCCCGCCACCGCTTTGATCCCCCTCTTCGGAGCCCTGATTCTTATCGGGGTAAACCACTTCTTCTTTTAAAATTCGCCGCATCTCACACCACCCACCCCCGAAGAGCCCTCGTTGCGGGTCTCTTCGGGGGCTTTTTTATGCGATCTGCTCTCTGTAAAGAAAAGAATACCGGGGAGAGAGGCGACGAAGGGGAACCTGAAGAAAAGCAGATTTTCCTGTATAATTTCGGAAGATATCCGAGAATCCACAGATCTCTGAATTTGGGAAAACACACTCTCTCCGGGGCACCTCTCGTTTCGACCACAAAGGCTTTTCAATCCCGAAGGTGCTTTTCCTCAAACTTTAATACAGAACGGGGTGGTATTTCATGCAGAATCTGCAAAAACGGGGAGGCAAAACCCTTTTGGACATGCGGGCTTTCCCTCTTCCCTCCCAAGAAAACCCTGAAAGAACTACCATAAGGAGACCTTTTCTCCTCTGCCTTCTCTTCGTTTTCTCATTGTTCCTCCTCTCTCTCCCTTCATCATCGCATGCTGAAGAGATTCGTATCGCCTTTCTGGAGTTTCAGGTAAACGGCAAGGATCTCGATAAAGACCTCGGTATCGCCGCCTCGGAACGGGTGCAGAATGTGGTGGTCCGCAATTCTCGAGTCTTCGTGGTGGAGCGCACCCAGTTCAAAAACCTAGCGAAGGAGCACGAACTCCAATACTCTGCCCTGGTGGACGAAAGCACCGCCATCGAGATCGGCAAGGTTGCGGGAGCAGATTATGTGGTGCTGGGCTCTCTGAATGCCATGGGAAGCATTCTCTTTCTCACCGCCCGGCTGGTGGATGTACAGCGCGGGCTGGTTATCGAGGCCTTCGAAGTGAGCAGCAAACAGGGGGTGGAGGGGCTTTACTACGCCCTGGGAGATCTGGGAAACCAGATCACCACCACCCTCCAGAGAAAGGGGATTGCCGAGGCCAGCCCGGAAGCCCTTCCTCCGACAATTGCTCCGACAGCACCTCCGGCAGCTCCGACAGTCACACCAAAGCCGGCGGCTCCAACGCCGAAACCAGCGGCTCCCGCACTCCCCCCCACCGCCACCCCGGTGCCGGTGGATCCTTCCAAAAGCTTTTCTCTGGGGCTCCAGGCTTTTCAGAGAGGCGACCGCGCTCAAGCGGTACGGCATTGGCAGGATGCCAGCCAGACTGGGCATGTGGAGGCCACCGCACGGCTGGGAGAGTGCTACTACCACGGCTGGGGGATCGGAAAAAATCCCGGGAAAGCCTTCGCCCTTCTCAAGGAGGCCGCCGAGAAGGGGAGTAGCTACGCCCGGGGGACGCTGCACGGCATCGACCCCGCAAAATTTGCCTCCTACCGGGAGGACTATCTCACCCTGGGGCAGCAGCAGCCCTCCTCCCCCAAACCGCCCACCCCTACCGGCGCTCCCTCTCTCGTCATGTCTGCTCAGGAGATGTACAAAATGGGGGGGGACTTTCACTACGGCCGAAACGGCAAGCCGAAAGACTACACCCAGGCGGCAGAGTGGTACCGCAAGGCGGCGAATCTGGGACACGGGGATGCCCAGACAAATGTGGGGTATTTCTATGAAAGAGGTCTCGGGGTTTCCAAAAACCTAAAGCTCGCTTTCGAATGGTACACCAGGGGGGCCCAATCAGGCTCGGCGGCAGGACAGACTAATCTGGGATACTATTATGAGATAGGACGAGAGACATCGGTGAACTACGAAGGGGCCGTCTACTGGTACCGCAAGGCTGCGGAACAGGGGTATCCCCGAGGGGAGTATCGGCTGGGACGCATGTACGAAAAGGGGATGGGAGTAGCTCCCAATTCTGCCGAGGCAGCCCGCTGGTACCAAAAGGCAGGAAATCAGGGGTATGATTCGGCACAAAACGCTTTAGGGCGCCTCTACGAACTCGGAGAAGGAGTGCCCAAAGATCTCAAGAAGGCCGTCTCCTGGTACCGGAAAGCGGCAGAACAGGAAAACAGCTCTGCCATGTTTAATCTTGCAAGAACCTATGAATTCGGCATCGGCGTAACCAAAAACCTGGATACCGCCGTATCCTGGTACCGAAAGGCCGCCGCCAAAGGACACGAGAGATCAAAGGAAGCTCTCACCCGGTTGGGGAAAAAGTAGCCTCATCATATTATGAACTACTCTCCTTCCAACGGCACAGCACACACCGGGATTGAGGGGGCCCTTATGGCTCTTTCCCCCTTGCCTTTTCTCTTTTTGTGTATCGAAAAGGACCCCCTGGGGGCGCTCTGGCAACCGATCCTCGCCCTCTCCGCCGGCATAGCCTGCTTTTTGTGTGCCCTTACGCTTCTCCGCAGACCTCGTACGGGGAAGCTTCTGGGGGCTCTTGCCCTGGGAGCAAGCTACGGAGCCGCACTCCCCTACGTGATCTCCAATCCCTTCATCGCTCTTGCCGCCACGGTGCTCCTTATCGGAGCGGGCTTCTTTCTTGTGGATTTTTCCGTTCGGAAAAGGGCCTTTTACCGCCGCCATCAGAGGGATCGGCAATTTCAGCGGGTCTGGTGGGGCTCCCTGATGGTACCGGTTCTTCTTGGGTGGAACCTTCTTCTCGGCACCGCCTCATCTCCCCTCTCCCCCTACGTGCTGGCGCTCTCTCTCGCAATCGCTCAAACCCTTTTTCTTCTCTGGGGGGTGTCCCAAAAATCCAAAAGGCACATTCTTCTGGCTCTTGGAGGCCTTCTCTTTCCCGCTGGGGCTCTTCTTCTCTTCTCCTTTCCGGAGAGCCTCCCCGCCATGGGGCTTTTTTTCAGTGCCGCCTCTCTGATCTCGCTCCCCCGAAACCGGGGGCTTCTCGAAAACAAGGAACCCTGGTGGGATTTTCTTCTGAACCACCCCGCCCGCATCCTTCTTGTTACATTTTTTGGCCTGTGTGGTGGGGGTACCCTGCTTCTTCTCCTCCCCGGAGCCGCCCGGGAAAACCCCATTCATCTTGTAGATGCGGCCTTCACCTCCGTAAGTGCCGTCTGCGTCACCGGGCTCATCGTGCTCAACACGCCCCAGGATTTCACCTTTTTCGGACAGTGCGCCATTCTTCTGCTTATCCAGCTCGGGGGACTGGGGATCATGAGTATTACCACCGTGGCACTTCACGCCATGGGCCGCCGGTTGAGCCTGAAACAGGAACGCCTTCTCTCCGCCATGACCGATACCGATCATGAGAGCCTACTGCACTCCCTGGCAACTATTCTAAAATTTACATTTGCCGCCGAGGGAACAGGGGCCGTTCTTTTATCCACCGCCTTTCTACTGCGGGGAGAACCCTTTTTTCAGGCTCTCTGGCGAGGGATCTTTACGGCAGTCTCTGCCTTCTGCAACGCCGGCTTTGCTCTCCAGAGCGACAGCCTCATTGCATACAACGAGAACTTCTTCATCCTGCATGTGGTGGGAGCACTGATTATCTTCGGAGGTCTCGCTCCTGCTACAAGCATTATCATCCCCCGATGGCTCCGGGGAAAAGCCATTCCCCTCCAGGCGCGTATCGCTCTGGTTACCACCCTGGCACTTCTTTTTTCGGGAACCCTCTTTTTTCTCGCCTTCGAATGGAACGGCATCCTGGAAGGTCTCTCCTGGGGAAATAAGCTCCATAATGCCTGGTTTCAATCCGCAACACTGCGCACTGCGGGTTTTAATTCGGTAGACATTACACAAATCGGAGGCCCTACATTCCTCGTGGCGATCCTCTTTATGTTCATCGGAGGAAGCCCCGGAGGAACTGCCGGGGGGATCAAAACCACCACCCTGGGGGTTCTTGCCCTAACCTTCCGGGCCAATATTGCGGGGGAAGAAAGTGTTATTGTACAGAACCGGCGAATCCGGGGAGGCACGATCTTCCGAGCAATCACCATCCTTTTTTCAGGAGCCATTCTCTGGATTGTCGTGGTTATGATGCTTGAGACCACACAGAATATTTTTTCCCGAGATCTTATCTTCGAAACCACCTCGGCCCTGGCTACCGTGGGACTTAGCACAGGAGCTACACCTCTTTTGGATGAGATCGGCAAAATCATTATTATTCTCGCCATGTTTGCGGGGCGTATCGGCCCCATGACGCTTTTTATGCTGCTTCAGGAAGAACAGCCCTCCTCGGCATCTTCCTGTGCTGATGCAAAAATATCGTTAACATAATCCTCTCTCTTCTCCTTAAACCTTGCGGGAACGCCTTTCGGATACAGAAGAGATCGAACAAAGGAGTTGCATAGAGATGCCCCAACAGATTCTGATCATCGGACTCGGACAGTTCGGCATGTCCCTCGCCCGGACGCTCTCGGAAAAGGATGTAGAAGTTCTTGCGGTGGATAAACGAAAACATCTGGTGGAGGAGGCAGCCACCTTCGTCACCGAGGCGATAGCCATGGATGCCACCGACGAGGAGGAGCTGGCAAAGCTTGAACCGGGAAAACGGGATTCCTCGGTCTGTGCCATAGGGGAGGATTCAAGGGAAGCTTCCATCATCTGTACCGCCATGCTGCGCCAGATGGGCTCGCCTCTGGTCATCGCCCGGGCAAACGACGCCATGCACCGCCGCATTTTACAGTTAGTGGGGGCTCATCAGATTATTAACCCCGAACAGGAGTTCGGAAAGCGCTTCGCGAACCGCCTCCTTTACAAGAACGTGATTGTGGAGACAAGTCTCGGTGATGATCTCCTTCTTACAGAAATTGCTACACAACCCTTTATGGCGGGAAAAAACCTTGTAGAACTCGGACTTCCTAAAAAGTTCGGTGTCGTGGTAGTTGGGGTGCGTCGGGGAGCCCGGGGAAAAATCATCCCCCCCACACCGGAGGAACTGCTCCGAGCGGAGGACAATCTCATTATCGTCTCCAGCGAAGAGGGCATCTCCAAACTCGTTAAAGGGGTATAACTCATGCGACATACCCGAACTATTCTTCTGGGAGCCTGGATCCTGATACTCCTTAATCTTTTGATGGCTTTCGGCTCCATCTGGATCTTCATACGTATGGCTCCCGCTATTGAGCGCATTATCGAACGCAACGAACGGTCTCTTCACGCCTGCGAAGAGATGCTGGGGTATCTCGTTCTTGCAAAAGATGAGAGGGGAGAAACAGAAGCCCTGCACCGCAGCTTTACCGAGGCCCTCGAAAGAGCGGAGAGTAATATTACCGAAGAGGAGGAGCCCCGGGCCCTCGAAACGATCCGGATGTTCTACCCAAAAGCCTTTCAAGGAAGTCCCGAAGCTGCAGAAAAAACAGTGTACGCCATCACTCGCTTGAGCACTATCAATCGAGGAGCCATGATCAAGGCAGATCATCAGGCCCGGCAGTTTGGTAAAGCCGGAGCCTGGGGAATCGTCTTCATGGCCATCGCTGTCTTTACGGTGGGGATGATCTTTCTACGAAGTCTGAGGCACAATCTTGTAACACCGTTGGAAGAGATTGATGCGGTTCTCCACGCCTTTCAGAGGAGAGACACCCTGCGACGCTGCAGCGGAACACGCCTTTCCGGAGACATCAGGAGGATCTTCGGCCTTGTTAACGAACTGCTTGATGAAAGCCAGGGGAAACATCGGAACGGGAACTTTCCACCGTAGGGAATTATTTTCATAGGATATGAGCATGGAGATGATTGACCTTCTAGAGATATCTGATACTATCGAAGAATCAGAATAATGCTTTCTGTGTGTGTGCGGTGGGGGTGGGGATATTCTCCCCAAGGGTGCTGTACAAAGAGTTTACCAAGGAGGGAACAAACGTGAAGTTGCTCAAAGTGTTGTTGGTGGTAGTTTTTTGTCTTGTCTCTGCGGGAGCGTGGGCATTGGGGGTCGATGATATTACCTATATGACCGAGGAGTATCCTCCGTACAACATGACTGGAGCCGATGGGGCTCCCACGGGGCTTGCGGTAGATATTCTGGGAGCTATCTTCGAGAGAATGGGAGCTTCCACCACCGTGAAGGATATTCAGGTGGTTCCCTGGGCCCGGGGTTACAATGAGGCCCAGAAGAAGCCCAACACCTGTCTCTTCTCCACCAACCGTACGGAGGAACGGGAGAACATGTTCGCCTGGATGGGGCCGATCTACACCAACACCTTCAACGCCATCGCCCTCAAGAAGCGCGATTTCCAGGTAAACGCTCCTGAGGATCTCGTGAACCTGATGGCGGGAGTCATTCGGGAGGATACGGGGGATCAGCTTGCCCAGTCTTTCGGCATCAAGAATATCGACCGGGCCTCGGACAACGAACCGAACATCAAGAAGCTCAACGCCGGGCGCATTGACATCTGGATCTACGGAGAACAGGCCGCCAAGATCCAGCTCGCTGCGGCGGGGTTTAACCCCGATGATTACGAGTCCGTCTGGACCATGAGCGAGAGTTCCCTCTACTACGCCTTCCACAAAGATACGGATCCCGCTCTTCTCGAAGCCATGCAGAAGGTGCTGGACGAGATGAAGGAAGATGGTTCCTATCAGGAGCTGGTAAACAAATATTTCTAGTGAACCATCAGGTTCTTCATGCCTTCAGGGCTCTCATGCTTCCACCATGGAGCGGTTCCCTTTACTTCTAAGGGAACCGCTTTTTTACCCCCCGTCACCTTTGGAACCCATAAACCGGGTTAGCCCCTCCTCAAGAAGCAGAACACTTCGGGCATACTCCTCCAGGGATATATGTTCTTCCGCAGTGTGATCCAACCGGCTGTCTCCGGGGCCGTAGGCTACCAGGGGGCAGTTCCAGGCGGCGGCGTGGTTGAGATCTGCGGTGCCTCCCTTGGCGAGGAGCTTCGGCTCATGCCCCTGCTGCCGTAGTGCCACCCGGAGAGCCCGCACCAGGGGATCCGCTTTTGTGGTCATATGCGCTCCCAGAGTTTCCAGGATTTCTCCGGAAACCCCCCGGGATGTTCCCACCTCCAACATGGCGGCTCCCCACTCCGCCGGGTCCGCCCCGAGAGGAAGCCGTACATCGAGAAAAACTTCTCCGAAACGTCCCTCTCCCTCTTCACCTTTCATGGAGAGCACCGCTCCCGAGGGGCGATGGATCACCGATTTTTCTGGGATGTCCCGGGCCTCCACCCAATCCAGCACCGCCCCCGCCCCCCGAAGTACCCGGGTCTGGGGTCCGGAATCGCCACTTCGATGGGCTCCCGTATCTTCATCCCACAGCCGAAGAAGGCAGCGCCCCCGATAGCCCAGGGTGATTCCCGAGAGCCCCGAAGGTTCTCCCACGAGACATCCTGCGGGAGCAGCCTTCCCCATGCGGCTCTTCATGAGATGCCGCATCCCCCGGGAATCCACCTCCTCCCCTACCACCCCCGCCAGGGTAATCCGCCACCCTTCAGGAAGGGAAACCCTTCCCCCCGCCACGGCAAAGGCACAGAGGGGACCCTTGGCGTCCACGCTCCCCCGGCCGAAAAGGGTCTCCCCCGTTACCTCGCAGGGAGGGCCTCCCGGCACGGTATCGAGATGCCCTAGAAGGAGGAGTTCCTTCTCCCCCTCTCCTCGAGAGGCGAGACAGTTTCCCATCTCGTCCCGCCAAATTCGTTCCCAGCCGAAGAGGGGAAGATGTTCTTCCAAAAAGAGGCTGAAGGACTCCTCTTCAAAGCTTTCGCTCCTCATATCCACCGAGGCCATGAGAAGGGCCTCCGCCTGGGAGCGCTCCTCTTCCCCCGTTCTTTGCAGTTCTTCCAACCGCGGGGCTCCTCCGGGGATCTTCGAAGCTCTCTCATAAAGGCTCTCTTCGAGCATCCCCTATCCCCCCGCTTGCCGCCGGAGCACCTGCTCCAGGGTTTCCGCCGCCAGAGAAAAGGATTCCTTCCCTGCCACCAGAGGGGGGAGAAAGCGCACCACATGCGTACCCGACACCAGGGAGAGCACGCCCTCCTCCTGAAGCTCCTTCACCACCGACCCCGCAGGGATGGTAAGCTCCACCCCCTGAAGAAGCCCCTTTCCCCGGAGGCTTTTTATCAAAGGAGAGGCAAGGTTTTCCAAAGCCCTTCGAAAAAAGGTCTCCTTCTCCGGCAATTGCTCTAAAAGCTCCTCCTCAAGCAGTGCCAGAACTTCCAGGGCCACCGCAGCCACCAGAGGATTGCCTCCGTAGGTGGAGCCATGCCCCCGGGGAGGAAAGCCCCCAAGCTCCTTCTTCCAGAGGGTAATGCCTGCGGGAAGCCCCCCGGCCACACCCTTGGCAAAACAGAGGATATCCGCCTCCATCCCCCACTCCTGAGCCAGAGAGAGGGCTCCGCAACGCCCCCAGCCTGTCTGGATTTCGTCCACCCCAAGAAGCGCCCCCACTTCGGAGCAGCGCTGACGCAGGGTGCGGCAATACTCCGGGGTAAGCATATCCAGCCCCCCCTCTCCCTGAATAAGTTCCACAAAAACCCCTGCCACCCGGTCATCCAGAGCATCCAGAAGTTCCTGGGGCTCCAGATGTTCCACCGGAAGAAGAGCCCTCTGCCAGGGGCGGCGGTACCGGGGGTTGAAGGTAAGGGAGAGCGCCCCCAGGGTACGGCCGTGAAAGCTCCGGCGCAGGGCAAGAATCCGGGGGCGCTCCGGCCGAAGGACCAACAGCAGCTTAAGAGCCCCCTCTATGGCCTCCGCACCGCTGTTGCAGAGGAAGGATGTATATCCGGGAAAGCGCTCCTCCAGCTTTTCCATAAAGATCCGGCGGCTTGGAGCCTGGAGACTCCCCCCGATGGTCCAGAAGTTGCGGGAAGCCCCTTCAAGGGCCCGGATCAACCGGGGATGGGCGTGTCCGAAGAGGGCCGCTCCGTGCCCCGCCATAAAGTCAAGATAGCGCCTCCCCTCTGCATCCCAGAGATATTCTCCCTCTCCCCGAACTGCCTCTATCCCGCGAGTGCCATAGAATGCCGGCTCCATAGATGGGTCCCTCCTCCCTGTAGAGCATATTCCAAAGGCCTTTCCCTGCGGCTGTCGCAGAGAATAGTCCGGGGAACGCCCCCCTCCAGAGCCTCCCGACAGGCCAGGAGCTTACGCTTCATGTTCCCCTGGGCGCAAGCCTCCAAGGGCTCCCAGTTCTCCAGGCTTCCCCGACAGATGAGGCTCTCCTCCCGGGAGGGATCCTCCAGAAGCCCCGGCACATTACTGGCGATTACCAGCACCGAGGCTCCCAGAGCTTCCGCCACCGCTGCGGCG
>CAZIFL010000036.1:0-31909 GCA_964539095.1 uncultured Synergistaceae bacterium | reverse complement strand
AGTGCAGCTTTGCGTCGCGGAGAACCGGTGCTGGCACAGGACGTGCCAGCAAGCCCCAGTCGCGCCATGGACGGCGCGTCTGGGGCGACGGTTCGGAGCAGCAAAGCAAGGGAGCGGTTTCGCCACTTTCGGAGCAGAGGGAACACACAAGCGGAGGCTCCCATCCAAGATCACACTATAACGTGGAACAGCCCACTAGTGGTACATGCTTAGTATCCCAGCGACTCGCCCACGATAATCACATGAGATTCTCTCCCCATGGTGGCCCGCTCCAGAATCAGAAGCGCTCGGCATACCCGCTGAGGGCTGTTGCAGTTCATGCAGTGCCCCGTCTTGGCGCAGGGAGTCTCTATCCCCAGTCGCAGGGCGTTGGGAGGGGTCGCCACATCCCGCACCCGCCGGATGGCACTCTCCAGATCCGGGCAGATCTTGTTGATCCCCACCACGAAGATGATCTTTCCCGGTCCCCAGGACATGGCGGCGGTGCGGTTTCCCGTGCCGTCGATATTCACCAGCATCCCATCCTGGGTAATGGCATTTGTCCCCGTAAGATGTACCGTACAGGAGACCTCTTCCAGAAGCCGTGCTTTTTTCTCTTCCACCGTCTTGAGGCTCGGATCCCAGTGCTGCACCACCGGATTGCCTCGTTTTTCGAGAGCCTCCACCGCTCCGATCTCCCGAACCGACACGCTTCCCGAGATCCCTACGGCAACCTCCTCGGGAATGAGAGAGAGCACCTTTTCAAGGGCCTCCTCAGAAGAATCCGCATAGACCGCCTGAAACCCCTTCTTAGAGCACTCCGCCGCCACCTGGGCCCCGAGAATCCGGGCATGAGCCTTCCGATGTTCGTTCCATCCCGCTTTTTGAGACATTGTATACCCTCCTTGAATGTGGTTATGTGATTTGGAAATATGTTTTTTATCGCATCCCCTTTGAAATCTCTCCCTGTTGGAGTAGAATCCTCAAGGGGTTTCATTGTCTCAAAAAGAGGAGCCCTTGCAAAGCCCTTGCAAAGGAGGAATGGCATATGTGCAGAATTATTACTCCCGATAACGGAGAGGGGCATGTACATGCCCATGTGGATGCCCCCATTGGCATCGCAGAACTCGTCCGGGACAGTCTGGTGCAGGAGCTGACATCCATGGGGGATCTCATGGCGCACTGGCACATGATTGAGGATGCCGAGGTGAAACATGCCCTGATCCACGCTCTGGAGAGCAAACGAGTGGTGATCGGCAACCTCTACCGCACCATGCGGGAGGCGGAGGAGCGCGCTCTCAATGATGGGGGAGAGCACGGGCATAGCCACGGTCACGCCCACGAATAGCCCATTCAAAGGACTGTAGCAAGCCCCCGGAAGATGCGCATCTTCCGGGGGCTTGCTGGTTTCTCTTCAGGAAAGGCGAAGCCTGAAACGCTGTGAAAAGCGGAAGATCAGGAGAAGAAGTAATACCCAAGCCCCAGTACCGCCGCCAGAGCGATGGTGATGGCGATGTAGAAAAGAGCCTTTTCGCTCGGGGGAATCGTCTCCCCCGGAGAGGGATTTGCCGTATGGCGAGACGGTGAAGCATCCTTCCAGACACGCACCTTGTAGTTTCCCTCCAGGGATGCCTCTGCCGGTGCGGGAGGCTCTCCATCCAGAAGAAGCTGGATAACATAACTTCCGTCTTCCAGGGGGTGTACATGGGTAACGGTGGCGGGCAAGGGGTTTCCCGGAGAGCCTGGGGGAGGGGTCACCCCGAAAGCCAGGGGGCCGCTGTTCTCGGGAAACGCCACCGCAAGGCGCCACCCCTTGGCAAGGGAGGTTGCAGCCACCCCCTGAATGGGATCAATGAGGAGCGAGCAGGAGAGAGGAGCCACCTCCCGAGGAGCTTCTGCCCCAGTAGCAGTTTCTGCTACGGCAGAAGCCTCTGCTGCAACAGGAGTTTCCTTGGGAGGAGTCTTTTTCTCTTCCCCCGGAAGAGGAGGAAGGGGGGGGGCCAGATACCGTTTAAGAAGCCCCCTCTCCTTTCTCTCGAAGAGCACGTCTACCGAGGTCTCCACCCCGTAGTTATTCTCCAGGTAGTTTGTCAGATTCATAGCGGTATTCTTGCGTCCTCCCTCAAGATCATTCGACGCAGCATCAATATCTTTGGGGGTAAAGAATCGCGTGAGGACATATTCGAGGTTGGATCGGAGATTCCGGATAAAGGGAGAGTCGTTTTCTCTTGCATCCGGATCTTCTAAAATTCTGTCGAGAAAGGGGAAAAGCTCCATCTTCCCCAGAGCGGGGATTCCCGGCGCTTCGGGAGTCTTCTGCTGGTAAAAACGCATGGCATGGTTGTAGTAGGAGTTCTTCCCCGTAATGAGAAAAAACATCCCTTCCACCCGTTCGTTGGTGTTACGCTGTATACGCAAAATTCCCCGAAGAACCACGAGAACTTCTTTCTCCTGCGGAGTGCTCTTTTCGCTCATTCTTTTCCCCCGTATTTCTTCGTAAAAAGGTATATTTCCTCTGCCCATTCTTCTCCCCCAAGAATAGCATATCTTTCACGTTTAGAAACTTTTCTCGTCTCTTTTTCTATAGGGAATTGCCTTTTTCGACAAAGCAGAGTATTCTGCCTGAAACTAGCTGCAACTAGCAGGAGGGATCTTATGGAGCGAAACACGCGATTACAGGCTCTGGAGAGGCTTTTTACAGAAGCTTCCGGAGCGCTTCAGGGAAGAGATCTTGCGGAGCATTTCGGCGTAAGCCGCCAGGCCATCGTGCAGGATGTAGCGTTGCTGCGGAGCCGGGGGGTTCCGCTGGAGGCTACTCCACGGGGGTATCTTTTGCGTAAGGAGGAGCCTCGGAGGTGTAGGCTCTTCGCTCTCTCTCATTCTCGGGAGGAGGTGGCGGAGGAGCTTCTTGCCATCGTCTCACGAGGGGGGCGGGTGCTGGATGTGCTGGTGGAGCATCCCCTCTACGGAGAGATCCGGGGGAATATCGACGTAGCAAGCCGGGAGGATGTGCTCCGTTTCGTGGGGCTTCTCAAAACCGCAGGGGCGGAGCCTCTTCTGGTGCTCTCCGGAGGGGTGCATCTTCATACGGTGGAGGCCCAGAGCGAAGAGGCTCTTGATGCCATTGAGAAGGCACTTGGTGAGAAAGGGTATCTGCTGGTCTGACTCCTTTGGGGGGTCTTTGAGGGGAGGTATTTGGATACATTATGGATATGGATCGTTTTATCGAGGACGTGGCGGCAGAGAAGGATTGGTTTCGGGCTCTTCTTATAGCTGGCCTTGGGTGGAGCTTTGTGGCCTCAGGGGTTATGGCTCTCTCCTTTACTCTTCCGGGCATTATGGAGGAGTGGGGGCTTTCAGGAGCCCAGGGGGGAGCTGTGGCGAGCAAAACCTTCTTCGGCATGCTTCTGGGGGCCCTTCTCGGGGGGTGGATGGCAGATCGCTGGGGGCGGCGTTTTGTGGGGATTCTTCTCGTTCTTTTAGGAGGTTTTGCAGGTGCGGCCTGCACGGTTGCAAAAACTCCCGAGAGCCTGGGATTATGGCGCATGGCGGCGGGAGTCTCCTACGGCGGTCTCGGGCCGGTACTCTTCGCCTATCTCTGTGACTTTACCCGGCGGGCTAACCGGGGGAGGATTCTCGTCTTTCTCGAAATGTGCTGGGCCTTCGGCTCCCTGGGGATGGCTTTCTGGGCGGTGGGGGTGCTCTCCTTCTGGGGGTGGCGGGGGGTTTTAGCCTTTCCGGTGCTTCTCGGCCTGGTGGCGCTCCCTCTCTGGTTCGGCCCCGAAAGCCCCCGGTATCTCTTTGCCAAGGGAAAGCAAAAGGCCCTTCAGGATCGGTACGGTCAGGCCCCCGCCGTCATGGAGGCCCTTCCCTCCCACCCCTGGATGGATCTCTTCCGAAAGGAATTTTTGCGTAAAACCCTAGTGCTTCTCTTCGCCTGGGCTGTGGTCTCCTTCGGCTACTACGCCCTCTTTCTCTGGCTACCGAAAATCTTTGCCTCCTCCGGCATAGGGGTGGTAAAGGCCCGATGGTTCACCCTCTTCGTCATGGCCATTCAGATTCCGGGATATCTTCTTGCGGCGTGGCTGGTGGAGCGCTGGGGGCGGGTGCGCTCTCTCGCCTTTTTCTTCGCCGGCACCGGGGGGGCCTCCCTCTTTTTCATGGGGGTTACCAGCTCCGGGGGATTTCTCGCCGCCGCCCTTGCAGTGGGGCTCTTCTGCCTCGGTGCCTGGGGAGTGGTCTACGCCTATACGCCGGAACTCTACCCTACCTCGCTTCGGGGGAGCGCTTCGGGGCTTTCCGGGGCCTCTGCCCGGCTGGCGGGGATGGGAGCCCCGGTCATCACCGGATGGATGCTCGATGGCTACGGAGGCGTTACCGGGGTGCTTACACTGGTTTGCGTGCTCTCCCTCGCCGCTGCCGCAGTGGTCTTCTTCTGGGGAGAGGAGACCCGCCAGCGTTCTATAGGGTAGCCTCTTTCTCAGACCTCCTTTGAAACGTACATATATACGTGTTACGGAAGCAGGCGGGGCCCAAGTAGCCCCGCAATACTTTACAGGGAGGTGCGCTTTATGCAGGACACCTATATTTTTCCCGCCATTTTTACGCACGATGAAGACGGGTACGCCGTAGAATTTCCCGATCTCCTCGGCTGCGTTACCTGTGCGGATACGGAAGCTCAGGCAATTAGATGCGCCAGAGAGGCCCTTGCGCTCTACCTGTGGGATAGTGAAAAAGAAGGAGAACCCATCCCCGAGCCGTCCTCTCACCAGAGCCTTACGAAAAACCTTCCGGAAGACGAATATGTCGTATCGGTGGATGTCTTCATGCCTCCCTTCCGTCATGCCAGAGAGAACAGGGCAACCAAGGTAACCACCACTATTCCCTTCTGGTTGAAAAGTCAGGCGGATCATGCAAAACTGAATTACTCCGCCCTGCTTCAGCACGCCATTAAAGAGCAGCTTGGCATGGAAGAAGTTCGACGCTAAAAAGCCCCAAGAAATGTGAAGCATATTTGCATAACCATGGTGTATCCTTAAGAGCCATGGGGCGTCATGCCTCGTGATCATCCTCCGGAGCTTGCCGTAAACGGGAAGCTCCTGCAGCCTTCCCCCCGGAAGAAAGAAGAGGCCCGCAAACATGACGAGAAGACCAAACCAACTCACGGGGAAACCTTTTCGGGGTCCACTATAGGGATAATCTCCTTGTGTTCAAAGAATCCAGGGGATAGAAGCTCTCCAGAGTGCCGCACCGTTTTTTGCGCAGGCAAATTCCCCTTGCTTTTCTGGTCGATTCCAGACATACTATTGCCACTTATAAATAACTGGAAACATTTTGTCTGGAGGTTGCAATGAAAGAACAACCCGAAGAAATTTTCCGTAAGCACGGTGGTCAGCTTCGAATGAGCGAGGCTATAAAGCAGGGCATCACGCGCTACATGTTGTATTCGCTCAGGGATAAGGGCGTCATTGAGCCAGTGAGTAGAGGTGTCTATCGGCTGGTGAATCTGCCTCCGATCAGCAATCCCGATCTGGTGACGGTGAGCCTTCGCTTTCCAAACGCCATCATCTGTCTTGTCTCTGCACTGGCCTACCATGAGATCACAACCCAGATTCCGCATATTGTTTCCGTGGCAGTTTCAAGAGACTCTCGGATACCTTCCCTCGACCATCCTCCCATCCAAGCCCACAGATTCTCAAATGAGGCATATACCTCAGGTATTGAAGAACATTCGATTGATGGAGTAGCCCTTAAGGTTTACAGCCTTGAAAAAACTCTGGCGGACTGCTTTAAATTCCGTAACAAAATTGGAATGGACGTGGTGCTGGAAGCACTGAAACTCTACAAGGTGCGAAAGAAGTTTCGTCCCAGCGAACTGCTTCGATATGCCAGGATTTGCCGGGTCGCAAGAGTGATGCAACCCTATCTGGAGGCGACTCTATGACCTCTCCTAAAAACATGCCTGCCTCCATTCGGCAACGCCTTCTTAATCGTGCCAGGAGTGACCAGAGGCCATTTAACGAGTTGCTCCAATACTACGCCATGGAGAGATTCCTCTACCGGCTATCCCAGTCGGTTTATGCCGATCAATTCATTCTCAAAGGAGCCCTCATGTTGAGGGTCTGGGGATCACCGGAGGTTCGTCCCACCATGGATATTGATATGCTGGGAAAAACAAGTAACGAGGAAGCCCGCATGGTCGCACAGATTCAAGATATTTTGACTGTGAATGTCGAAAACGATGGACTTGCTTTCGATCCTGATTCTATTCAGACTGAGCGGATTACCGAAGATGCTGATTACGAAGGGATCAGGGTTCGATTCTTGGGCGCATTAGGAACGGCAAAAATTACTATGCAGATTGACATCGGCTTTGGAGATGCGGTTTATCCAGAGCCTGAAAAATCAGAATTTCCAACTATGCTCAATTTCCCAGCGCCCAGGTTGTTCTGTTATAGTCGTGAAAGCTCTATTGCGGAAAAACTTGAAGCAATGGTCAAGCTGGGGACACTCAACAGCCGGATGAAGGATTTCTATGACATCTGGTTGCTGTCCAGGCAGTTTAATTTTGATGGTACACAACTGCTTGAAGCCCTTCGTCTGACTTTTGAACGACGCAACACGGAAATGCCTCTGGAGATAGAGGCATTCACGGATTTCTTTATCGAAGCCAAACAAACTCAGTGGGCGGCGTTCAGGAAAAGACTTGGGGAGAATCACGTTCCGGTTTCTTTCAGGGAAATCGTAGCTTCAGTAGACAGCTTTTTGTCGCCTATCATCAGGGGCCTTGCTTCTGGAAGGCCAATTTTCGTAAACTGGATAGCTCCCGGCCCGTGGGCTTGAACAGGCAGACTTTCATCCGGTGTTTGCCAGCCAAGTTCCCATGTTCTGTATTCTGCTTGTCACGAACTTCCTGATTCCTCTTCCGATCTTAACATCCTGGATTCCCGGTCACGCATAACGAGGTGTTGGGTAATGAGAAAAATTTCCAAAGAGCGATTGTTTCTGGGTTTTCGGTGGCTTCCCCGGCTCCCTCGTTAGGATTAGGCGGGAATCCAGGTTAACATGTCTGCCTTTTGTGAGATCATATCTTTGAAAGGCAGAACATATCTTGAAGGAGCCACGAGGAGAAGGTAGGGTTGCTCTGGTTTATTGAGGGAATCATGCACATCAACGACGACCATCTTTGGGAAAAATGGATTCCAGATTCGTGTTGACAAGGAACGCACCTCAACGTATATTGATCGTATATACAAATAGGAGGTACGTCATGAAGAATACGGAGATTCGAGAGGCTTCCATCAATCTTCGAGCCTTGCACTCCCAGAGGAATTTGATCGACAGGGCTGCGGCGGTACAAAAGAAGACCCGTTCTGATTTCATGCTCGAGGCGGCTTGTCGGGAGGCAGAGCATGTCTTGCTGGATCGAAGATTGTTTTTTCTCAACCAAGAGGAGTATGCGGCTTTTGAACTGGCCCTACAAGCTCCCGTGGGGGAAAATCCTGCTCTTCGAAAGCTTTTGAGTGCAAGAGCCCCATGGGAAAACTGAGGGCTCCGGAGCCCCTCACATCGAAACACCGGGTGGATGCCTTTGACTGCGGCATAGACTCTCTCAATCAGTGGCTTCGCCAACAG
The DNA here is from genome assembly GCA_964539095.1 of uncultured Synergistaceae bacterium. Lineage (GTDB taxonomy): Bacteria > Synergistota > Synergistia > Synergistales > Aminiphilaceae > DAIPKP01. The sequence continues at coordinate 24,295 of CAZIFL010000036.1, read as the reverse complement.
GCGTTGAAAAACGAGATCTCCGGGGCTTCCCGGTCTTTTGTGGTGTGTGAAGAGGGGGATCTGGTGGTGGGCTATTATGCTTTGGCTACCGGGAGCATCCTCAGGCAGAAGGCTCCCGGGAATATCCGGCTGGCTATGCCGGATCCCATCCCCGTAATGGTTTTGGGCCGTCTAGGGGTGGATCTTCGAAGGCAAAGTTCGGGGCTTGGCAGTGGATTGCTCCGGGATGCGGTGCTGCGAACCTATGGGGTTTCGAAGCAGGCAGGGATCCGGGCCTTATTGGTTCACGCCTTATCCGAAGAGGCAAAAAAGTTTTACCTGCATCATGGTTTTCAGGAATCCCCCATGGAAGCTCTCACCATGCTGCTGCATCTTCGAGAGGTGGAGCACATTCTCAAGACAGCATCCTCGGGAGAGTGACATCTCCCTACCCAGATTATCCCGGAGGAGCTTAAAGAGCTTCGGAAAACCATCAAAAAGCCCCAACAAATGTGAAGCATATTTGCATAACCATGGTGTATCCTTAAAAGCCATGGGGCATTATGCCTCGTGATCATCCTCCGGTGCTTGCCTTTGGGAAGATCCTGCAGCCTTCCCCCCGGAAGAAAGAAGAGGCTCGCAAACATGACAAGAAACCCAAAGAGAGCCACCAAGAAAATGCTGTCAACTCTCCTGCAAGCCCTCCTGGGGGTGCTTCTTCTCTCTGCTCCCCTGCATGCAGAAGTCTACTGCCTTCAGCTTGAGCAGAGATCCCATCTTCTTCTCCCGGCAGGGGAAAGCACCTTCATTCCCCTGCCTCATCTCGGCCTCGGCATCCTTCGCAGCGAAGAAGATCCTCAAACCCTCGCAGCCCTTCCAGGAGTACGAAGCATGGCTACATCGAACAGGAACCACCTCTTCTTCACCCCCTCGGAACCCTACTACCCGAACCAGCAACCCTACCTCCAGATGATCTCCGCCGAAGAAGCATGGGATATAACCCGGGGAGACCAAAGCTTTGTGGTGGCCGTCATCGACACGGGAATAGACGACACCCACGAAGACCTTCGGGATAAGGGATTTTTAAAAAGAGCGAAAATCTCTCGTCATGAGATTAGCGTGGCAAAACAACAAGCCCGGGAATTTTTGGTGAAACAAGGGAAGTGGGTATATAGTGCCCCCCGAAAATGGGATCACCTGGTAAGTTAAAGTCGAGGCTTGGCTGTATCATAGAACTTGAGCCTGGAAAGGGGGTCATTATATCCCTCCCTCACGGGCACCCAGGAAGAGATCTTTTAGTGGTCACAGAAAGAGATCTGATCCCGGACATGGAGGTTGGGCCGCTACAAATAACCCATCTACTTCAGTAGATGGCAGCTACGTTTGGACGATCAAACTTGAAGCCGGTCTCGCAGCCCTTCCTGGAGAACTTTCGAGAAATTGATATTCGCCTCTCGTCCCAGCTTATCCATCCATGCGGGAATGGTGACGGTCTTCGTGATGCTCCGCTGGGCTTCCTCCTCTCGGACGATATCCATGCGGACGGAGATAAGGGTGGGGAAGTGCCCTTCGGGAAGACGAAGCTCCTCTATCGGGGTGGGAGGGGAAACGGGGTCGTTGTCCACTTCCGAAACGTAAAGAAAGCCTTCCAGGGCTTCCCGTGCGTTGGAAAGGGCTTCTTCCAGATCGTCTCCACAGGTGAGGCATCCGGGAAGGTCCGGGTAATAGACGCTGTAACCGTCGTCATCCTTATAAAGAACGGCGGGGTAGATGCGCAGATCCTTTTTCTTCGCCATGGTCATATCCTTTCCGGAGGGGCCGTTACTTCAGCCCCGCCTGTTTGAGTATGCTGTTGTAGGTGCCGGGTTTCAATTTTTTACCGTGGCTTGGTACGGTGATCTTCCCGGGCTTTTGCGGGTGTTTGAAGTAGTCGTGCCCGCCTCGACTGTAAATGTAGTACCAACCGTCGGATTTCAGCGTTTTGATGATCTTGCGGGAACTGTAATCCGGCATGTGAATCACCCCCCTGCAGTCATCATCCTAACGCTGATAAAAATAAGTGTCAACGGGGAGTTCTAAATTTCAGGGAGGTGGCGAGGATGCGAGTGTCTTCTCCCCCTCCCGCTCCACAAAACACAAAATCGGGAAAAGATGTGATGCCCATGCCCTCCATGCGGGTATCCCGTGAGAATATCGAAACATCCACTGCCGGATTTTTGTAGATCGAAAAAAGCAGATTGTATTTGTCAAATCAAGCCCCCCCAAAAAAGAACCCGCACCGCACTCTCCCTCCTCATGCTACAATAAAGAGCGGAGGTGATACTTATGGAAATCAGAGGGTTTCCAGGGGATTTCAAGCCAAAAGGATTCAAAAATACACTCTTTCTTTTTACAGCGTGTTTCGTGCTTTTCTTTGGCCTTCTCGGGGAGGTTCAAGCGGGGGCTTCGGAGGTTCCTTCCTCGGATGCTTCTTTGAATCTCCCTGCGGGGGAGCTTCTCTTTCAGGCTCTGCTGAAGCAGTTCTCTCCCGAGGAGATGACCATGATTCTTGATGAAGAGCCCCGGGAAGATGGCCGGGTGCGGCATATTTACATGGATCTTACCGGGCCTCGTCTCGGAGGGGTTCGCATTGAAAAGCTTGCGGTGGAGGCCTGGGACGTGCAGTTCAACCCCGTGGTGGAGTGGAACCGCCCTGTGGAAGATCCTCTGGAGGTGAAGGAGGTGCTCCATACCTACGCCGAAGGCATTATCACCGAAAAGGATCTCAACGATGATCTGCTGCAGAAGAAATTCGGGAATGATAACGACTGGCGGGATCTCTATCTGGACTTTACCCCCCAGGGGCTTCATGCTCAGGGGAAGTATCGGGTGAAGCTTCTTTTTACCTTTGACATGCTCATAGAGATTTACGGCGTGCTGGGGCTTCGGAAGGGGCAGGAGATCTGGCTTGAGAACTACCGTTTCCAGGTCAACAAGGTAAATGTCCCCGAAAGCCTTACCCGCGCTGCGGTGGAGGAGCTGCAGCCCCTTCTCGATCTGGGGCGCTACATGTTCCCCCTTAAGCTTCAGACTCTTGAGATGGATAACGAAAAGGTGCTGCTCCGAAGCTCCATCCTCCCCCAGCCCTTTGAGGGGGTTCGGTACGAAAAAAGGGAATAACCGGAAAATAAATCAAAAATAAATTGTATAAAGAATTTTGATTTAGACGGTATCTATTGACATATCGCCCTCTTTCCCGTAAAGTGCATGTAGTTCGAAAGGGTAGTGTTTTATGTGCTCCTTTTTGAACCGGGGTTGCAAAATTCATGGCGCTGGTGCACAGTAAAGGAGATGAGAACCTATGGGGCGAAATGATTCCTTTCTGAATGGGCAAAGCCGAAGCCGTAGTGTCCGCATCCTTCATGGGCTTCCTTTTCCTTGCATTCTGTGCTGGGTCTATATGGCTTGTGTATAAGGGCTGCCTTTTGGTAGTCCTTTTTTGTTGTTTTCGGCGTTTCAAACTATTGTGGAGGTGCAAGAGGCATGGGACTGACAGTATTTGAAAAAATCATTAAGGCGCATTTGGTAGAAGGGGAGATGAAGCGGGGGGAGCGTATCGCCATCCGCATGGATCAGACTCTTACCCAGGATGCCACGGGGACCATGGCGTATCTTGAGTTCGAGGCCATGGGTGTGAAGAAGGTCAAGACGGAGCTTTCCGTTTCCTACGTGGATCACAACATGATTCAGGGAGATTTCAAAAACCCTGATGACCACCGTTATCTCCAGGATATCGCTGCGAAGTACGGTATCGTCTTCAGCCGTCCCGGAAACGGCATCTGCCACCAGCTTCACGTGGAGCGCTTTGCCCGTCCCGGCAAGACCCTCATCGGTAGCGACAGCCACACTCCCACCTCCGGCGGCGTGGGTATGATCGCCATCGGTGCGGGGGGGCTTGATGTCGCCATGTCCATGGCGGGAGAGCCTTTCTACCTCACCATGCCCAAGATGGTGAAGGTCCACCTTACCGGGGAGCTGCAGCCCTTCGTCTCCGCCAAGGATGTTATCCTTGAAGTGCTTCGCCGGATCGGCGTAAAGGGCGGCGTGGGGAAGGTTCTTGAGTATGCGGGCCCCGGCCTGGATACCCTCCCTGTCTCCGATCGGGCTACCATCACCAACATGGGTGCCGAGACTGGCGCTACCACCTCTCTTTTCCCCAGCGATACCATTACCCGCGAGTGGCTCCGCGCCCAGGCTCGGGAGTTCGAGTGGGTCAAGCTTGAGGCGGATGCAGATGCTGTGTACGACGAAGTGATCGAGATCGATCTCGCCAAGCTGGAGCCCATGGCTGCCCAGCCCTTCCAGCCCGACAACGTGGTCCCCATCAGCGAGATCAAGGGGATGAAGGTTGATCAGGTTATGTTCGGAAGCTGCACCAACTCCTCCCTTCGGGATATCCTTTCGGTGGCCCATATCCTCCGCGGCGAGAAGGTAAACGAGAACGTGGATGCGGGGATCTCCCCCGGAAGCCGTCAGGTTATTCTTGAGGGCACCGAGCACGGAGCCATCTCCGAAATGGTAGCTGCGGGAGTTCGTATCCTCGAATCCAGCTGCGGCGCCTGTATCGGCATGGGGTTTGCACCCCCCAGCGACGGCGTCTCTCTGCGTACCATCAACCGGAACTTCCTCGGCCGCTGCGGCCATAAGAGCGGCAAGGTCTTCCTCGTCTCCCCCGAAGTCGCTGCTGCAAGCGCCATCACCGGTGTTATCACCGATCCCCGGGAGCTTGGTCTGGAGTCCTTCTGCTTCGAAATGCCCGAGGCTCTTATCATTGATGACAGCATGTTCCTCGCACCCAGCGCAGAGCCCGAGAAGGTGGAGATCCGCCGCGGTCCCAACATCAAGCCCCTTCCGGATATGAGCGCCATGGGCGACAAGCTTGAGGGCGAGACCCTTCTCAAGCTGGAGGATAACATCACCACCGATCACATCATGCCCGCGGGAGCCAAAATTCTCCCCTTCCGCTCTAATATCCCCGCCATCTCGGAGTTCGTCTTCGAAGTGGTGGACAGTACCTTCCCCAAGCGCTCTCTTGAGGCGGGCGGCGGCTTCATCGTCGGCGGCGAGAACTACGGTCAGGGCTCCAGCCGGGAGCATGCTGCCATCGCCCCCCGGTATCTGGGGATCAAGGCTGTGCTCGTGAAGAGCTTTGCCCGTATCCACCTGGCAAACCTGGTGAACTTCGGTATTCTCCCCCTCACCTTTGTCAACGCTGCAGATTACGATGGCATTGACCAGGGCGACAAGCTTGAGCTGGATACCAAGGTTCTCAAAGCCGGTGAGGCATGGACTCTCAAGAATGTTACCAAGGGCAAGGATATCAAGGTGAACTGCCCCCTGAGCCAGCCCGAGGTCGATGTCGTTAAGGCCGGCGGCCAGCTGAACTGGATCAAGATCCGCGACGCTAAGAAGTAAAGACGTAACGTAATGGCCCTTTCTCCGCTTTCCTGTGCAGGGGGGCGGAGAAAGGGTGGATGGATCTTCCGCACGAGGGGCCCAGCGCTCCTGAGCACTATTCCGAGAGACTATTATTCGAGAGAAAACCTAAGGAGGAAGAAGCATGTCCAAGATTGTCTACACCAAGGTTGACGAAGCTCCTGGTCTGGCTACCTACTCGTTTCTCCCCATCATTCAGGCTTTCACCAAGCCTGCGGGTGTGGAGTTCGAGAGAAGAGATATCTCCCTGGCGGGGAGAACCATCGCTGCCTTTCCGGAGTATCTCACCGAGGAGCAGAAGCAGAGCGATGATCTCGCCTATCTCGGCAAGCTGGTGAAGCAGCCCGAGGCGAACGTCATGAAGCTGCCCTGCATTAGCGCTTCGGTCCCCCAGCTTAAGGGCACCATCAAGGAGCTTCAGTCTCAGGGCTACAAGATTCCCGATTACCCCGAAGATCCCAAAACCGATGAGGAAAAGGATATCCGGGCCCGGTTCGACAAGATCAAGGGAAGCGCCGTAAACCCCGTACTCCGTGAGGGTAACTCGGATCGTCGGATCTCTCGGGCAGTGAAGGAATATGCCAAAAAGCATCCTCACTCCATGGGTCCCTGGTCGGCAGATTCCAAAAGCCATGTGGCCCACATGACCAGTGACGACTTTTTCGGCAACGAGAAGTCTGTCACCGTAGAAAAGGCTACCACGGTACGCATCGAGTTCGTGGATCCCCAGGGAGATGTGAAGGTTCTTAAAAAAGACTTCAACCTCCTCGACGGTGAGGTTATTGATGCCACGAAGATGAGCGCCAAGGCTCTTCGGGCTTTCTTTGCCGAGCAGGTGGCGGATGCGAAGAAGCAGGGAATCCTCTTCTCTCTCCACGTGAAGGCCACCATGATGAAGGTCTCGGATCCCATCATCTTCGGAGAGGCCGTGAAGGTCTACTTCAAGGATGTCTTCGAGAAGTATGCGGATCTCTTCAAGGAACTCGGTGTGGATGCCAATAACGGTCTGGGAGATCTCTATGCCAAGATCGCGAACCACCCCAAGAAGGCGGAGATCGAGGCTGATATTGAGGCGTGCTATGCCAAGGGCCCCGATGTGGCCATGGTGAACTCCGACAAGGGGATCACCAATCTGCACGTGCCCAGCGATGTGATCATCGACGCTTCCATGCCCGCCATGATCCGGAACTCCGGCCAGATGTACGATAAAGAGGGCAAGGCTCGGGATACCAAGGCGGTTATACCCGATCGCTGCTACGCCGGCATCTACCGTGAGACCATCGACTTCTGCAAGAAGCACGGCGCCTTCAATCCCACCACCATGGGGAGCATTCCCAACGTAGGGCTTATGGCTCAGAAGGCGGAGGAGTATGGCTCCCACGATAAAACCTTCTGGATCAAAGAAAACGGTACTGTCCGGGTGGTGAATGCAGATGGCAAGACCCTTCTTGAGCACTCCGTGGAGCCCGGAGATATCTGGAGAATGTGCCAGGTGAAGGATCTCCCCATTCAGGACTGGGTGAAGCTCGCCGTAACCCGCGCCCGTGCCACCGGCGCCCCCGCGGTCTTCTGGCTTAACAAGGAGCGGGGCCACGATGCGGAGCTTATCAAAAAGGTGGAGAAGTATCTTGCCGACCACGATACCAAAGGGTTGGAGATCAAGATCATGTCCCCCGTGGAGGCTATCCGCTACTCCATGGAGCGCATGAAGGACGGCAAGGACACCATCTCGGTCTCCGGAAACGTGCTTCGGGACTATCTCACGGACCTCTTCCCCATCCTTGAGGTGGGTACCAGCGCCAAGACCCTCTCCATCGTGCCTCTCATGAACGGCGGCGGCCTCTTCGAGACCGGTGCGGGTGGTTCTGCTCCCAAGCACGTGCAGCAGTTCAACGAAGAGGGGCATCTCCGGTGGGATTCTCTGGGTGAGTTCCTCGCTCTGGCGGTATCTCTGGAGCATCTCGCCATTCAGGAGAAGAACTCCAAGGCCCAGGTTCTTGCGGATACCCTTGACGAGGCCACGGGCAAGTTCCTGGACAGCGACAAATCTCCCTCCCGAAAGGTGGGAGAGCTGGATAACCGGGGAAGCCACTTCTACCTCGCCATGTACTGGGCAGAGGCTCTCGCCGCTCAGGATAAGGATGCGGAGCTGAAAAAGCTCTTCACCCCCGTAGCGAAGGCTCTTACCGAGAACGAGCAGAAGATCGTGAAGGAACTCAACGACGCCCAGGGATCTCCCGTGGATGTGGGGGGCTACTACCGCCCCAACGATGATCTCGCCTTCAAGGCTCTGCGTCCCAGTGCAACCCTGAACGCCATCATCGACGGCATCTAATGAATCGTTAGTTAGAGCCGTAGCAGTACCCAGTACCTGTACCCGTAAACATAAGGGTCTTAAACGCAGTCCCCAAGCCGCTCCGGAGTGATCCCAGGTACAAAAAGCCGTGAGGCTGGGTTCCTTCTGGGGCGGCTTTTCCCTTGGCTGTAATGTTTTTGCGTGCAATAATGTTTTTTTTAAAAGAACGTTCCCAAAAATCAAACCAAAGGCGGTGGCAACATGATCAAGCGCACAGCCCAGGCGGGCACGCTGGAATCATCGGATTGCGTAGTCACGGTATCTCCGGGCAAAGGGATCAACCTGGATTATCGGGGCGCAAACGCTATGCTTTTCCAGAAACGTACCCATACACTGGTAGAGACTCTTCTCAAGCAAAAGGGCATCGGCGATGCGGATATCCAGATCCAGGATCAGGGGGCTCTGGAGCCCACCATGGTGGCCCGGATAAGCACGGCCCTCGCTCGGGCATCGAAGGAGGCCTAAGGCTATGGCAAAACTGACTCGATCCATGATCTACATCCCCGGCAACAGCCCCTCCATGATTCAGAACTGCCCCGCCTTCGGAGCGGATAGCGTGCTTCTGGATCTTGAGGATGCGGTAGCTCTGGCAGAAAAGGATGCCGCCCGGGATCTCGTATGTAACTTTCTGAGCTTTATGGATTTTGGGGATATGATGGTGACCGTGCGTATCAACGCTGCGGATACCCCCTATTTTGAAACGGATCTCACCGCGGTCGTTCCCTGCAAGCCCCATGCTATCCGTATCCCCAAATGCCAGTCCGCTGAAGATGTGCTTCGGGCGGATCGGATTATGACGGAGGCGGAAAAGGCAAACGGTATCCCCGAAGGAACCGTGAAGATCCACGCCATGATCGAAACTGCCAGAGGAATCGAGCAGGCCTTTCAGGTGGCCACAGCGTCGCCCCGGGTAACCGCGCTTACTCTCGGAGGTCAGGACCTTACCGCAGATCTCGGGGTTCAGAAGACCAAAGAGGGGGACGAACTCTTCTATGGCAGAACCCGGGTCATCACCGCCGCCAAGGCTGCGGGGATCGGCGCCTTTGATACCGTATGGGCGGATGTGAACGATAACGAGGGGCTTCTTGAGGAGACGAAGCGCATGGTTGGGCTGGGCTTCACCGGTAAGGCCGCCATCCACCCCGGCCAGGTCGAAACGATCCATAAGGGTTTTGCCCCGGATGAGAAGGAAGTTGCCAAGGCCCGGCGCATCGTGGCCGCTGCAGAAGAGGCGGAGCGGGAAGGCAAAGGGGTTGTGGCGGTGGACGGCAGAATGGTGGATGCTCCGGTGGTCAAGCGGGCCCATCACCTCATCGAACTCGCCAAAAGCTGCGGCATGGAAGGAGCGTAACCCCCATGAAAATGATCAAAAACAGTATCGGCCGGCTTGTACCGGAAGAAGTACCGGGGCTCGGCAAACTTGCCCCCTATGCGGGGCCCTTTTCCCGGGTGATCAACAGCGACTATCAGGCTCCCCGAATGGCTGCTCCCATGAAGGCAGTGCCTCCCACCAGAAGCAAGGTGGTGGAGGATATCAAGACCGCCATCAAGAACTCGGGTCTTGAAAACGGTATGACCATCTCCTTCCACCATCATCTCCGGAACGGCGATGCGGTGCTCCCCCTGGTGATGAGCGCCCTCGACGAGATGGGCTTCAAGGATCTCACCATCGCCCCCAGCTCGCTTACGGATGCCCATAACTGCGTGGCAGACTATGTACGCAAGGGCGTTATCAGCCGCATCTTCACCTCGGGAGTTCGGGGAGAGGTGGGGAAGATGATCTCTGCGGGAGAGCTGGAAATTCCCGCGGTTATCCGGAGCCACGGCGGCCGGGCCCGATCCATCGAAGAGGGGAGCGCCGCCATTGACGTGGCCTTCCTGGGAGCCCCCGCCTGCGACCCCCTGGGGAACATGACAGGGGCCATGGGGAAATCCGCCTGCGGCTCTCTGGGATATGCCCAGGTAGACGCTGCCTATGCCCGCCACGTTGTGGCGGTGACCGATAACCTGGTGGACTATCCCCTCATGCCGAAGATCTCCATCCCCCAGTATCTGGTAAATCAGGTGGTGGTCATCGACAGCCTGGGAGACCCCAAGAAGATCGCCTCCGGGGCTGCCCGGATTACCCGGAACCCTGTGGATCTTAAAGTGGCGGAGAATGCCTACAAACTGGTGGTGGCCTCGGAGCTTCTCGCTCCGGGATGCTCCTTCCAGGTGGGAGCCGGCGGGGCCTCCCTTGCGGTGGCGAAGTACGTGCGAGAGTACATGAAGGAAAAGGGGATCAAGGGGAGCTTCGGTCTCGGAGGCATCACGGGGTACATGGTGCAGATGCTCGAAGACGGTCTCTTTGAGGCTCTCTTTGACGTGCAGAGCTTTGATGCGGATGTGCAGCACTCTCTTCTCGACAATCCCCGGCACATGGAGATCGACCAGTCCTGGTACGCCAACCCCATCAACCGGGGATGCCAAGTGCACAACCTCGACGTGGTGATTCTTGCGGCCCTCGACATGGACGTGGATTTCAACGTCAACGTTATGACGGGGAATAACGGCATTCTCCGGGGTGCCTCGGGAGGCCATTCCGATACCGCCGCGGGAGCCAAGCTCTCGATAGTGGTAGCTCCGGCCTTCCGCGGAGGAGTTCCCTCCATCAAGGAGCAGGTGCAGACCGTGGTTACCCCCGGTGAGACCGTGGATGCCATCGTTACCGAGCGGGGGATCTGCATCAACCCCAACCGTAAGGATCTTCTCGAACTCGCTGCGGCGGCAAAGCTCCCCGTGAAGGATATTCACGACCTTAAGGCCGAGGTAGAGAAGCTTACGGGCACTCCCGAGCCGGTAGAGTTTGATACCGATAGAGTTGTAGCCCTGGTGGAGTACCGGGACGGTACCATCATTGATTCGGTCTATAAGGTGAAGTAGAAGGTGCAGCAGGGTTTCTAAAAACCTCTGGAGCCTTCGAAATTCTCGCAGGCCGAGAAGCTTTGAGGAACCTTGGATAACGCCACGCCCCGGAAGGAGAGCAACCTTCCGGGGCGTGGTCTTTTTTATTCGCTTCTTTTTGAAGAGCTTTGCCTCGGGGAGCTTCGCCATCGCTGCAGCCGGAAGAACTGGCGGATCAGCCAGGTAAGGGGTTTGGTATAAAAGCCTTCCATGACGGTGGCGGTCTCTACGAGAAGCTTCGGAATCTCCAGCTTCTGAGGGCACTTGGGAAGGCAGGCTCCGCAGTTTACGCACTGGGAGGCAAGGCCGGGGGCGCCGTCCACAGCTCCCCCCAGCATGGAAGTGTAGGAGAACTTGCCCCGGGAATTTCCGAAGAGCTTGAAGGTATTGTAGTGCTCGAAGCAGAGGGGGATGTTCACTCCATGGGGGCAGGGGATACAGTAGCGGCAGCCGGTACAGGCCACGGGCATGAGGCTCAGATAGATCTTCCGGGTCTCCTCCAGCATCTCCCGCTCCTTTTCCGAGAGGGAGCGGGGGTGCGCCTCCCCGGCGATACGGAGATTTTCTTCCACCTCCTCCAGACGAGACATCCCCGAAAGCAGGGTGGTCACCTCGGGGTGATCCCAGACCCAGCGAAGCCCCCATTCCGCAGGGGTGCGTTTTGTCTCTGCCCCTTCCCAGAGCCGGGCGATCTCCTTCGGGGGCTCCTTGGCGAGATTCCCCCCCCGGAGAGGCCCCATCACCACCACCCCGAGATCTTTCGAAGCCGCATACTCAAGCCCCTTCCGCCCCGCCTGATTTTCCACATCCAGATAGTTGTATTGAATCTGGCAGAAATCCCAATCATAATCTTCTATGATCTCTTGGAACTCCTCGAAAGAGGCGTGGAAGGAGAAGCCCAGGGATCCTATCGCCCCGGATCTTTTCAGCCGGTCCATCCACTCCATAACTCCGAGATGCTTGAGCTTGTTCCAGGAGATGCGGTTGATGTTGTGCATGAGGTAGAAATCCACATGATCCCGCCGCAGGTTTCGCAGCTGCTGCATGAAGATGCGTTCCAGATCTTCCGGAAGATGCACAGACCAGTGGGGAAGCTTGGTGGCTATAAGGGCTTGCTCCCGGTACTGTCGCTCGAAGGCCTTGCCGAGAAAGGCCTCACTGTTCCCCATGTGATAGGGATAGGCGGTATCGAAGTAGGTGATCCCCCCCTCTACGGCGCGGTAGAGAAGGGGAAGGGCCTTCTTTTCGTCGATCCTCCCCAGAGAGTGTTCGGGAAAACGCATGCAGCCAAATCCAAGAATGGAAAGAGGATTCGAACCCTTCGGCATATGTGGCATAGTTCGATAGAGCATATAAAGATCTCCTTGCAGACGATGATGTCTAAAAAACGGAACCGGTGTAAAGAGGAGGTCAGGAGGGAATATTGTTCTTCATGGCTTTTAGTAACGGCAGTAGTTCTGGAACATCATCGCTGACGATGCTCCAGATAGTGTCGTTGTCAATACCGAGATAGCCGTGAATAAGGCGATTTCGAGTAGCAATAATCATTCTCCAGGGAATTTCGGGGTGAGCCGATCGAATTTCATCGGGAATATGGGTAGCGGCCTCACCAATCAGTTCCAGATTTCGCAGCGTGGCGTCATAGATAACTTGCCTTGTGGTGAAATCGATCTGGCGGAGTCCCTCGGTGTAGGTCAACGCTTTTTGAGCGAAGTCGATCATGTCATCAAGATAAAAATGCCATTCTCGCTTTCTGGCATCAGACATTGATTCTCTCCTCTTCCACGTAGGGACGCAACTCCTGCCGCAGTGCCTTTTCGGTGACGAGATCTACCGGGCAGCCGAGGAGGTCTTCAAGGTAGAACTGCACACCAAAATAGCGTTTGGAGGTGGCAGGGCCGTTAAAGGCTACCAGCACATCCACGTCGCTGTTTTCCTTTGCAGCATTCCGGGCTGTGGATCCGAACAAGGCCAGCCGGACAACACCAAAGCGGGCTTGCAACTCTACCTTGCTCTGTCGTAAAAGTTCAAGGGTACGTTCTCTCTCCATTTTAGAACCTCCAACGGAAGATATGCATGGGGGATCTCGAAAGTTATTCAAATCCACGTAACAATATAACATCTCTCTGCTCTCCAGGAAAGGGAGAAATCCTTCAAATAAAGTATTTCCCATTTTTCGCCTATTCTGAAGTGCCTTTTTCCTGTAAAATAGAGAGGCGGTTTTTTGTAATAGTCTGTTTTTATAAGAGTTGCAAAGAAGGGAGATGGTTTGTGTGAAAAGGCGTTTGTTCTGTTCGTTGCTGGTGGCGGTAGGGCTCTTTGTGCTTCCCCTCATGGCTGGAGGAGCAGAGAAGGTGGTCTTCGTGGACAACAGCTGGGACAGCATTCAGGTGCTCAACCGGATTGCAGGGTTTATCCTCGAAAAGGGGTACGGCTTTGAGGCGGAGTATCTCTTTGCGGAGACCCTTCCGGGGCTCATGGGAGTGGAGCGTGGAGAGGCCCAGGTTATCATGGAGGTCTGGGTGGATAACTACGGCGACTGGTACGAAAAGGCCGAGGTCCGCAAACAGATCCTCCCTCTGGGAGAGAACTATCCCGGAGCGCCCCAGGGGTGGTATGTCCCTACCTATGTTATTCAGGGAGATCCCGAACGGGGGATCGAGCCCGTGGCGCCGGATCTCGAATATATTCAGGATCTTCCTCAGTACTGGGAACTCTTCAAATCCCCCGAGGTTCCCACCAAGGGGCGTTTTTACAACGGCCCCACGGGATGGGTTATCAGCACCATTACGGAGACCAAGTTCAAGACCACCGGGCTGGATGAGCATTTCGAGGTTTTCTTCCCCGGCTCGGATATGGCCCTCTCCACCGCTGCTGCCACGGCGTACAAGCGGGGGCTTCCGGTGCTCATCTACTACTGGGAGCCGAGCTGGCTTCTGGGGCTTTACGACATGACCCTCCTCAAGGATAAAATTCCCTACAGCGAAGAGCGCTGGGTGGAGGGGGATTATGGATGCGACTATCCCCGGTCCCGGGTCTGGAAAATGGCCAACGCAGCTTTTCTGGAGAAGCATCCCGAGGTACGAGGCTTTTTGGAGCGCTTCGAAACCACCCTGGATCAGAACAACAAGGCCCTGGCCTACATGAAGGCTCAAGAGGTGGACCCCAAAGAGGCGGCTCTCTGGTTCCTTCGGGAGTATTCCGAAAACTGGAAGGCCTGGATCGGGGATGATGCCAAGAGCGCCGCAGTAGCCCAGGCTCTGGAGAAGTAGAGATAGTTCCATATCCTGATGGTGAGCAGGTTTCGCCTCTCTAAGGTTTTACAGAGGAAGCTCTAAAAAGGGTATCCGCAGAGTGGGCAGATTCTGCTCAACTCTGCGGATACGTTGTTCGTTCATCCCTATTCTGGATTTCTTGGAGTCAGGGGTTTGCTCCAAGCTCCTTCCAGAAGATCACAAGATCATCTCCGGGGCTGTAGAAGTCGGGAATTCTTCCTGCCTCCTGGAACTGTCGAGAGAGATAAAATCGCCGCTGGTAGTCGTACTCGCCCTTTCCTGCAGTCTCCACGCGTATCCGGGCTCTGGGGAATTTACGGAGAATCGCCTCCTCCATCTGCCGAAGTAGCGCTGTCCCCACCCCTTTTCCCTGTTCTTGAGAATCCACCACAATCCAGTAGAGATCGAAGCTGCTCTCGGTCATGGGGGTGGGGCCGTAGATCAGAAAGCCGGTAATCTTTTTGGTTTCCCCTGAGGTTTCCGAAGAAGAAAATTCAACGAGAAGTCTGTAATCCTCCGACGTTTCCGAGGAGGCCTCCAACACTTCCAGGAGTACCGTAATCTCCTCGCTCCGAAAGGCTCCGGTATTTTCCGCCATGGCCATACATTTTTCGAGAAGCCCGGAATCCATAAAGGTGTCCCTCTCCTTCTTTCATACCGAGAATCACAAGCTGCTCTACCAGATCTTCATAGGAGATGCTGCGTTCTCCGCACTGCCGCACAAAACCGCTATCTTCGTTGATATCGGGATTGGGGTTCACGTCGATGATGTGGGGTATCCCCCCTTGCTCCCGGAAATCCACCCGAAAGTACCCCCGACAGCCCAGTGATCGCCCCGCCCGGGCGGCGAGGGAGAAGAGAAGCTCCTTCACCTGGGGGAGTACGTGACTCTCCGGAAGCACCGCAATCTCACGAAACTCCCGGGATTCCGGGGTCCACTTGGAGTCGTAGTTCAGAAAGGAGAACTCCCCCCCTTCGTAGCAGATCACCGAAACTCCCAGAGGGCGGTACTCACGGTTTCCCATAAAGGCCACGCTGTACTCCGCACCGGAGAGAAACTCTTCCACAAGAATCCCTTCGGGAAATTCCTCCAGAAGCAGGGCGGCGTTGCGTTCAAGCTCTTGGGGCGTACGGACCAGCGACCTCTCCCGAATCCCCAGGCTTCCATCCTGGTGCTGTGGTTTGAGGAAGAGAGGATAGTTCAAGGAGGGGGCGGTTCGTCTCTGCCCCTTCTTCAGGGAGTACCCCCGAGGAACCGGAAGCCCTGCCGCAGCAAGCCGCCTTTTGGCCTTGTCCTTATCCAGGCAGAGTTCCAGAGGGCGGGAACCGTTCCCTGTGAAGGGAATCCCGGAGCGTTCCAGAAGAGAGCAGATCAGAATTTCCGAAGAGGCATCAAAACTGAACCCCTCGAAGAGGTTGAAAATGCAGCTTGGATTGAGCTTTTCCAGCTTTTTGAGCAGCCCCTTCCCCCGGTTCTGAAGATCCCGGGGGTAGATGTCCAGAGGAATACCCCGGTAGCCCCGCTCCTCCAGGGCCCGGAGAACGCTCTGGCGGCACCGCAGCACGTCGAGCACATCCGCCCGAAGGGTGGACTCCCTCCCCGCAAGAACCGCTACGAGGGGAGCTGCTACCATAGGCATCCTAGGCAGCTCCCGCATGGACTCTTCTCCTCCCCGGAAAGCCACACCGCCCGAGAGACTCCATAAGAATATCTCGTAGGATTTCTTCGTAGGAGTGTCCCGAGAGCTTGGAGGCGATGGTGAAATCTCCGTACTCCGGGCGCAATCCCGGAAGGGGGTTTACATCGATGATCCGGGGAAGCCCTCGGGCATCCTTGCGGAAGTCGATTCGGGCAAAATCCCGCAGCTCCAAGGTGCGGAAGGCCCGTATGGCGCTCTGTTCCAGAGATGCCAAGGTGTACTCGTCCAGGCACTCCGGCCCCTCGTAAGCTATCCTCTCCTCCCATTCCCGCTTGTGGAGAAGGGAGTAGAGAAAATCATCCTCCTTGCGGGTTGGGCGGATGCGCATAATTCCCGTCACTCTCGGTGTTTCATTTCCCACAAGGGCTACGGTATACTCATCTCCGGGGAGATACTCCTCTGCCAGGGCGGGCTGGTGGTAACGCTCCCAGATCCGCCGGGCCTTAAAGGCAAGCTCTTCCGGCTCTGTCACCAGAGAATCCGGAAAGACCCCCTTGGAAGATCCCTCCCATCGGGGCTTCAGGAGAATTTTACCGCAGGATTGCAGAAGACCATTTTCGGTGTTTTCCAGCGTCTCCGGAGAGAGTAGGCGCATTTCCGGCACAGGCACCCCGGCCTGTGCCAGGAGAGACTGACAGAGGTATTTGTCCAGGGTTATCGCCATGGTGGTGGAGTCCGAGCCGCTGAAGGGAATTCCCAGGCTCTCCAGAAGAGAGGGCACCTGGGCCTCCCGGCCGCGCCCCTGCCCAAGGCCTTCGGCTATGTTGAAGACGAAGTCCGGCGGATTATGCCGCAGTCGTTCCTGAAGGGTATGATCCTGTTCGTATCGAAGGGGGGTACAGTGGTACTTCTGAATTTCTCGCTCTAGGGAGAGGATGGTTTCTTCCGAATCGTATTCTTCGAAAAGGTCGTCTGTTCCGGAGTGGAAGGATCTCTTGAGGTTGTAGGTTATTCCTACGCGCAAAGGAGGCACTTCCTCGGGGGAAACGCCAATGTTCATCTCGTGGTATTCCTCCTTTTATAAAAAGAAAAATATATACCTTTCATGAAAGAAAGGGGAAAACAGATAAAAATCCCGCAGAGAGGTAAAAGAGAATCCGCCCATTCCTGCCTCCTTTCCGAAAGAAGAGCGTTTCTTCCGAAGCCTTGCAAATAGAAGGTTTTTTGAGATAGTCTTTTAAAAAAAATTCCTCTATCCTTAGCGTGATTATAGCAGGCTCCAAAGGTAATGCAAGGGTTTTTTTGAAGAATTTCGAAAGCTTCGGAATTTCTCGGTAGTTTCTCCAGAAAGGTCATGGAAACCCTGTTTTTGCAATGCTCTGAAAGGATTATGCCCCCCAGAGGAATTCTTAAGGGGTTTTCGTTAATACGTTGCATTTTTGATTCCCCCTCGGCAGTGAAAGGAGAAAGGTATGGATGTATGTAATCAGGCACGCAGTGACGTGCGCAATCAAGCATGTAATCAGGTACGCCATCAGGCTTTGGAGATAGCCCGGGAGGCTGTGCGCCGCATGGATCCTCGGGAGGGAGTTCTGCGGGCTCTTCAGGGGCGCTCCTTTCCGGGGGAGGTGGTGCTCATCTCTCTGGGTAAGGCGGGATGGACCATGGCGGCGGCGGCTCGGGAGGCTTTGGGGCCCCGCATCTCCCGGGGAGTGGTGGTCACCAAGTACGGCCATTCCCGCGGACCTTTGGAGGGGTTGGAGATTATCGAGGCGGGGCATCCTCTGCCGGATACCAACTCCCTCCGGGGGGGAGCCAGGGGGCTTGAACTCGTGGAAAACCTCTCTTGTGAGGACACGGTGCTTCTTCTCGTCTCCGGAGGGGGTTCCGCCCTCTTCGAGTTTCCTGCCGAAGGCGTTAGCCTGAAGGAGCTGGAATCGCTTACGGGGCAGCTTCTGCGAGCGGGGGCGGATATCCGGGAGATCAATACCCTTCGCAAACGCCTCTCCCGAGTAAAGGGGGGGAGGCTTGCGGAGCGGGCCTTTCCCGCTCGGGTCTTCTCGCTGCTGCTTTCGGACGTGCTGGGGGATGCACCGGATGCCATCGCCTCGGGGCCCGGGGTTCCGGATTCTACCACATGGGAGGAGGCCCGGGATATTCTGGCCCGGTACGACCTTTTGCTCTCTCCGGAAGCCCGAAAAGCTCTCGAAGCGGAGACTCCCGACGAGCTTCCCCATGCGGCATGGGAGCTTATCGGTGGGGTCTCTCTTCTTTGCGAAGAGGCGGCTCGGCAGTGCCGCCGTCGGGGCTTTACCCCCTGGATTCTTACCACCTCTCTGGATTGTGAGGCCCGGGAAGCGGGGGCCTTCTTCGCCTCCCTTGCTCGAACCATCCGGCAGGGGGAGCGTTCCTTTACTCCTCCCTGTGCCCTCATGGCCGGTGGGGAGACGGTGGTGCACCTTCGGGGAAGTGGCAAGGGGGGGCGCAATCAGGAGCTTGCTCTGGCGGGGGCCTTCGGCCTCGAAGGAGTGCCGGGGGCGGTGCTTCTCTCTCTCGGCTCCGACGGCACCGATGGCCCCACGGATGCCGCCGGGGGAGTGGTGGACGGAAAGACTATCGAACGTATACGTTCACGAGGAACGCTTTCACCCCGGACATATCTTGAGGAGAACGACGCCTATCATGCCCTGGCACTCTCGGAGGATCTCATCATCACAGGCCCCACGGGGACGAACGTGAACGACTTGGTGCTGCTGCTGGTGGAATAACTCCTGCAGAGAAGGAAGATGAAAAAGGTGCAAGAAGAGCATACGAGAGGAGCCTCGGATGATTGAGACGAAGGAATCCCGCTGTCGCTGCGGGTGGGCGGGGAGGGACCCCCTTTACGTGGCCTATCACGATGAGGAGTGGGGGGTTCCGGTGAAGGAGGATCGCAGGATCTTCGAATTTCTGATCCTTGAAGGAGCCCAGGCGGGGCTGAGCTGGATCACCATCCTGCGCAAACGGGAGGCCTACCGAAAGGCCTTTTGCAACTTCGACCCCCTCTCGGTGGCGGCCCTTACCGAGAAGGATCAGGAGAATCTCATGCAAAACCCCGGTATTATCCGGAACCGCCGGAAAATTGCCGCTGCTGTCACCAATGCCCGGGCATTTCTCAAGGTGCAGGAGCGGTACGGCTCCTTCGCTGCCTGGATGTGGCGCTTTGTGGAGGGGGTTCCCCGGATAAACCGGTGGCAGAGCCTTGAGGAACTTCCTTGTGAGACCCCCCTCTCCAGAACCATGAGCAAGGAGCTGAAAGGTATGGGATTCTCCTTCGTGGGCCCCGTGATCTGGTACTCCCACATGCAGGCGGTGGGGATGGTGAATGATCACCTGGTCTCATGTTTCCGGTATCAGGAGCTTCTTCAGGAGCCTTGGCAGTTCTCTCCCGAATAGGGTATTATGGAGGGCACGGTGGAAAGTGGCGTGAGGATACAAACATTGCAGCGGAGGTGGCGGTATGCGACGGTACCATACGAGCGCCCGAAGAAAGGGTTCTTTGGGGAAGTTCTTTTTTCTTCTGCTCCTTGCCCTGGCAGTTCTGGCGGGAGCGCAGTATTTCCGCGGAGGCTGGCCCTTTCAGGCTTCTTCGGTCTCTCCCTCCAAACCAGAGACCATTGATGCAGAGCCTCAGCTTCTGGAAACGTCCGGAACCATCCCGGATGTGGCCCAGGTTCCTCTGCCAGGGGAAGGCGAGAACGAAGCGTTGCGGCAGAATCTTGAAAAGGCGGTCCCCAGCCTTGAAAACGTTCCCGAAGATTCCATGTGGATTCGTATCGTCAAAGGCCGTCACGTCATGTACGTCTACGATGGTGGCGCCCTTGTGCGGAGCTACCCCGTAGCGGTGGGGGAGAATACGGGAGATAAGCAGAAGGTGGGAGACCGCCGAACCCCCGAAGGAACCTTCGAAGTGCAGCAGATGCAGAAATCCGATTACTGGGTGCACGACTTCGGTGACGGCAAGGGGCCCATCGAAGGAGCCTACGGCCCCTGGTTTATCCGGCTGCGTGCAGGCCCCTGGAAGGGGATTGGCATTCACGGTACCCATGATCCAAGCTCTATCGGCAAAAATGTTACGGAAGGGTGCATCCGCCTCACCAACGAAGATCTTCGAGAACTCAAACCGAAGATAACCCTGGGGATGAAGGTAGTTATCGAGCCGTAGAATCGAAAGCCTTAGAGCGGTTTTTGTTGACATGTGGAACTCCGTGAAACAGCACGTGGAAAGCCCAAGCGGATGAAAACGTAAGCCCCTTCGAAAGAGCCTCCTGGCCTCTTTCGAAGGGGCTTTTTTGTAAAGGGTATCTCTTGTAACGAAACTGGAAAGAAAGTGCAACTTCTTCGTCACCTTCTCCGTATAGAGTAACGTCCGGATATTCTGGGAGGAGGAAGAAAAAGTGGCTCATGTGATGATACAGGATTGCACCAGAAACAAGACTTCCTGGTACTGGCCCTTCGAAGAAAGTACGGTCTCCGAAGAAAGCCCTCTCGGAGCGCTTCAGAAAAGCATTGAAGGGAACGCCCTGCGAACCTTTCTGCAGCCCGTGGTGGATTTTCAGCGAGGTGACATCTTCGGCTACGAAGCGCTCTCCCGAGGGATTGCCCCCCTGGAGAACCCTGCGGTGCTCTTTGAAACGGCCAAAAGCTGGTCTCTCCATCGCCAGCTTGACCGGGCCTGCTGCATTCAGGCGCTGCGAAGTGCAGGTTCCTGGAAAAATCTTGGCATAAAGCATCTCTTTATCAACCTAAACCCCTCCTCCTTTTGCGATCCCTCCTTCCGCAAAATGTTTCTGCCGGAGCATCTCGAAACATACGGGCTCTCTCCTCGTCAGGTCGTCCTTGAGCTTACCGAGGGGGAGCGAGCGGAAGATTACGGCGATGTGCGCCGTGCTGCGGAAGAGTTCCGGAGCATGGGGTACTCCATGGCTCTGGACGATCTCGGAGCGGGATACTCCGGTATCCGTACTATCACCCTCTGTTCGCCGGAGTACATCAAGCTGGATATCTCGCTGATACGGAACATCTCTCAGGATCCCTGCCGTCAGAAAGTGCTCTCGGGGATACGGGAGCTGGCGGAAAATCTTGGCTCCAAGGTCATAGCGGAGGGGGTGGAGACGAGAGAGGAGCTGGAAACTCTGGCTTCCCTCGGCTTTTGCTATGCCCAGGGATATTTCTTTGAAAAGCCCCTCCCCCCCGAAGAGATACATCCTCGAAAGACTACGGAGCGCGTTCGGGAGATTCGGAAGACCCTTGGCCCCTTCCTGGAGGAGGATCTCGAAACGGTGGCCTCCCTTCTGGAGCAGGATTTTTTTGCCGAGGAGGGATCTCTGGATGTGGAGGCTGCAGGAAGGATCTTCTCCAGACATAAAGAGGCGGATCATCTGATGATCCTTGCAAAAGGGCGCCCCATGGGGCTTCTCACCCGAAACGAATACAGCCTCTGTACGGGAGGGGCCTTCGGATACCACCTCTATCAGAAACATCCCGTGGAGGAGATCGCGGATGCCGCTTTTCTGACGGTTCCTTCCTCCTGCCCTGTTACAGAGGCTGCCAGGAAGGCCATGGAGAGGGATCGGAAAAATCTCTACGATCCTCTGGTGGTGGTGGATCCTTCGGGGCACTTTCTCGGCACCGTCACCATGAAACGTATCATTCAGCGCGCGAGTACGCTGGAGGTAGCCCTCGCTCGATCCTGTAATCCCATTAGCGGTCTTCCGGGAAACTCCCGTATCGAGGGGTGGATTGCGGGGGCCCGCTATTCCGGAGAGAAGGCTACGCTTCTTTACGTGGATCTGGATCGTTTCAAGGAGTATAACGATCGGTACGGCTTTCTTCAGGGTGACCGGATGATTAGTCTCACCGCATCGGTGCTCCGGAAGAGCCTCGCCTTTCTCCCCTGCGGCAGTCGTTTGGGCCATGTGGGGGGAGATGATTTTGTTCTTGTCTGCCCTAGCGATGTAACCGATCAGGCTCTTGAGAAACTCTGCCGCCTCTTTGATGAAGAGAAAAAAAGCCTTTTCGAGGAGCGGGATTTTCTTCAGGGGGGATACGTGGCGAAGGCCCGCTCCGGTGAGAGAGCCTTTGTCCCCCTTGTTACCTTGAGCTGTGCGGCGGTGGATATGGGGGATGGAGAAGAATCTCTTCCGGGAGAGCATCTTTCGTATGCCGCGGCGGCCCTCAAGGGAAAGGTTAAGGAGTACACCGCCCGGGAGGGGCGAAGCCTCTGGCTCCGGAGCAACGTCTTTTCAGAGAATCTAAAGGAGAATCTGAAAGAGAATCTGAAGGAGGGGATGGAGATATGAGTATTCGGGGTCGCATTCTGGCCATTTCTCTGGGGCTTCTTCTGGCTCTCGGAGGGATGGCTTTTTTTTCGTATTATCGGGGGCTTTCCCTGGTGACTGCTCAAGCGGATCGAGGAGAGCGGGCAGCCTGCGGTAACGCCTCCGCCACCTTGGGAGACTGGATGGAGCGGCAGGAAAATCTTCTTCACAACGCCTCTCGCAACATGTCGTACATGATCGAAAATCTCGGTATTCTCCCAGGAACCATGGGGGATTACGTGCGGGACCTTACGGAACATGCCACTTCTCCGGGATTCCGGGATCTCTATATCGCTCTCCCTAACGGCATGCTTCTGGACGGCACCTTCTGGTTTCCTCCGGAGGCGTACGATCCGAGAGAGCAGGAGTGGTACCAGCAGGCGGCAACATCCAGAGAAACGGTGCTTACTCCTCTGAGGGAAGATCCCAAGGGGGGCGGTTCCGTGCTCACCATGGCGGTGCCCGTACGCTCTCTCTACGACGACAGCCGGCTGTTGGCGGTTTTCGCGGGAGATCTCTCTCTGGAAGCCTTCATGGAGGTGATGGGGAATCTTGCACTCCCCCAGGGGAGCTTGGTGGCCCTTCTGGATGCCCAGGACAATCTTCTGCACCTTCAACCTTCGGGGGAAGAGGGGGGAAAGCAACCCGAGGGGGAGGCTTCCGGAGCTTCCGAGATCGTCGAGGGCTCCTCAGAGATTCCCGCAGATCTCTCCTTTCTCCGGAAAGGTGCTCGTAGCTCGGGAGAGATGGAACGCATCTCCGTGGAAGGGATCTCTAAACGGGTCTGGAGCTATGCCCTTCCTCACGGATTGCAGGTTTTTTTTATCATCGACGAAGCTTCCCTTCTCGCTCCTGTACGGCGCGTAGCCCTTCAGCAGGGGGGAGTATCCCTTTTTGTGGCACTTCTTGCGGGGGGGCTTCTCTCTCTTCTCTGGAAAAGCATGGCATCGCCTCTCTCACGGCTGGATGCCGCTGCGAGGAGCGTTCTCGAAGGAACCTCCCGAGAACCCCTGGTTTTTCAGGGAGATCATGAAATTGCCCGGGTAGGCCGGGCCTTTCAGGAGGCTCTGGAGCTGCAGGAACGGCTTCTGGAGCAGCTTCGGAAAGAGGGGGGAGCCGTGAAGGGGGAATCCTCCGTTCTGGAGGAGATCGCCTCACGAACCCAGGATATCGGGGAGCGCATCCGGGAGGAGTGCACCACCCTCTCGGAGCAGATGGGGGATAATTTAGAAAATATGCACGCCGCCGGCGAGGGGGTTACACGGATTGCGGAAGAGGCGGAACGTTCCGCCTCCCTGGCGGAGATCGCTCTGGAGCAATCGGGTTTCCTGGAGCAGGAGATGGGCCGTGTGGAGGAGGGGCGTCAACAGGCCTCCGATGGGGTGCATACCATGATGGGCTCCTTCGGGCATGTGCGGCATCTCTCGGAGAACCTCTTTCAGGAGGCGGGAGAGATCGAAAGCCTGGTGGAGAATATTGCCGCCGTGGCGGCCCGAACGAATCTCCTCTCTCTGAACGCTGCCATCGAAGCCGCCCGGGCCGGAGAGGCGGGCAAAGGCTTTGCGGTGGTGGCGGAGGAGGTGCGAAGCCTTGCGGGGGCCAGCCGAAAAGCGGCGGAGAGAGTGGGAGCGGTGGCCCGGATGATTCTCGAAGGGGTGGAGCAGGTGCTCCAGGCATCCCGAGAGGGAGAACAGAAGGGGCTTGCGGGACAAAGGCTTTTTGAAGAGACCGAAAAATCTCTGGAGGTCCTTGGAGAGCGTACCCGGGAGATCGGAGAGGTTATCCGGAATCTTGCGGAGGCCTCGGTACACCAGGCTGAGGAGAGCGCCCGGGTAGCTCAGGCAGTGCAGGCGGTGGAAGAGACGGCGCGATCCTCCAAGCAGAAGATCCAGCAGGTGGAAGAGCAGATGACCCTGCTGGGATCGGAGATCCATCTCGTTCGAGGAAGTGCCGCCAATTTAGGGGAGCTTCTCTCCCGGCGGGAGGAGGCCCTGGAGGGAGACCTTCCGGAGGAAGAGCAGAAGTCTGGGAGCCTTCGGGAAGTTCAGGAAGAAGGACGGGAGAGAAATGCTCGTCCCTTGAGACAGTTTCCCCTGAAATACCGCACCGTATGAGCTGGATTCCTGAAACCACCTAATGCGGCAAGGTAAATAGCTAGAGCGGTTTTACAAATAACGTGTCACGTGCTGTTTCACGGAGCCTCCGCTTGTGTATCCCCTCTGCTCCCGAGTGGTCGAACCGCTCCCTTGCTTTGCTGCTCCGAACCGT
>CAZIFL010000035.1:0-32168 GCA_964539095.1 uncultured Synergistaceae bacterium | reverse complement strand
TCACCCGTTCGCCACTAAAAATACACTTCACTTTCCGCAAGCAGATTGTTCCATGCATCTTCCGTTCGACTTGCATGTGTTAAGCACGCCGCCAGCGTTCGCCCTGAGCCAGGATCAAACTCTCCATAGAATTCTTCTATTAC
Organism: uncultured Synergistaceae bacterium; assembly: GCA_964539095.1. Classification (GTDB taxonomy): domain Bacteria; phylum Synergistota; class Synergistia; order Synergistales; family Aminiphilaceae; genus DAIPKP01. The sequence goes on along the minus strand of CAZIFL010000035.1, from coordinate 32,025 downwards.
AAAGATCCTACAGATCTCGTCTGCCTGATTCTTTGAGTACTGCTGTTCAAGATCGTTATGCTTGATGCACGCTGTATTTTGTTTTCAAGGTTCGTGCGCCACTGCTTCGTGGCGGCGAGAGGTACTATATCACGCTTCTTTGAGCTTTGCAACCCCTTTTTTTCGGACTGTGCTATAATCCCCAAAGAGTCCTTGAAATATCCCTCTTTACCCCGCATCTGGGAAGGTTTTTTTGCTGCAGAAAAACCTCGACACAGCCTCTCCGGAGGGCTCGCAAGAGATGGAGAACACCACAATAAAGGAGATTGATGTCTGCCCATGAGAAGATCTGACAGGAATGCGCAAAGATCCCATGCCCCTGCGGGGGAAGCTTCCTCCTCCGGAAGATCCCGAAAACAACCCTCTGAAGAGAAGGAGAAAAAAGGGGGAGGATGTTTTTTCTTCTGTCTTACCGCCCTGCTCCTACTTCTCCTTATGGGAGTGGCCGCCGCCTCTCTCTGGGGAGTCCTCTACGTGCGCAAGCTGAGTGCGGATCTTCCCGGCACGGATGAGATCATCCATCATAAGCCAAGCTTGACCACCGTTTTGTACGATCGCCACGGAGAGGTGATTGCCCGGTTGTACGAGGAGAATCGAAAGTGGGTTCCTTTAGAGCAGATCTCCCCCTGGATGACCCAGGCTGTAATCGCTGCGGAGGACGCCAATTTTTACCGCCACGGGGGGCTCGATTTTCGAGGGATCGGCCGGGCACTTCTCGTTACCCTGGCACACAAGGGGATAAAACAGGGCGGAAGTACCATTACTCAACAGGTAGCCCGCACTCTCTTTCTGACCCAGGAGCAAACTCTGGAACGGAAAGCCAAGGAGGCAATCCTCGCCTTCCGGCTGGAAAAGCTCTTCTCTAAGCAGCAGCTCCTTGAGATGTATCTTAACTCTGTTCACGTGGGGCACGGGGCCTGGGGGATTGGGGCGGCCTCCCAGATTTATTTCGGCAAGGCCCCGAACCAACTCACTCTGGGAGAAGCCTCCATTATCGCGGGCATTCTCCCCGCTCCGGGAAGATACAGCCCCTACCGCTCTGAAGATGCTGCTCGAAACCGCCAGCAGTACGTACTACGGCGTATGACTGAACTCGGCATGATCTCCCCGGAACAGGCCGATGGGGCGGGGGCAGAAGAGCTTCACCTTGTGGGGCTCAAGGAGAAGACTCTTGAATCATCCCGGGCTCCCCACTTCGTCTCACACCTTCTTTTCAAGGATCTTCTTCCGAAGTACGGAAAGGACCAGGTCTACCGGGGAGGGTTGAAGATTTACACAACTTTAGACTTAACTCTGCAGGAGATAGCAGAAAAAAGCCTTCAGGAGCTTCGCACCGAGGGTGCTCTGGTGGCGTTGGATGCTGTGACGGGAGAGATTCTCGCCCTCGCGGGGGGTAAAAACTTCGAGGCCTCCAAGTTCAACAGGGCCACCCAGGCGTACCGTCAGCCGGGCTCTTCCTTCAAACCCTTCACATATCTGGCGGCTTTCGAATCCGGCGTACGCCCCATAGACCGCCTTCTGGATGCCCCTCTCTCTTTTGATAACGGATGGAGCCCCGGGAATTACGACGGAAAGTACAACGGCGAGACGACAATTGCGAATGCTCTCATCCACTCCTACAACACTGTGGCAGTTCGAGCAGCGGAGCTTGTGGGGCCGGACAAGATCATCGGGATGGCCCGACGTGCGGGAATTATCTCTCCACACCTTCCGCATGACCTTTCGGTGGCGCTGGGGTCAGCCAGCGTAACCCCTCTGGAACTGACTGCCGCCTACGCTCCTTTTGCCAACGGCGGATATCGCATAACCCCCTTTGCTATCCGGGAGATCCGCTCGGATACCGACCTGATTCTGGAGGAGAATGGCCCTCAGATTACCCAGGGAATCCCCGAAGATCTGGCGGTGATGATGCGCTCCCTTTTACAGCTCGTGGTGGAGTACGGCACGGGTAGTCGATGCCGCATCAAGGGATACGAGGTTTTCGGCAAAACCGGCACCACTAACGATTTCAGGGATGCATGGTTCGTTGGGGGCGTTCCGGGGCTCGTGGTGGGTGTCTATGCAGGTAACGACAATCACAGTCCTATCGGCAGCAAAGCCACCGGGGGCGTTGTGGCAGCCCCTATCTGGAGAGATTTTACAGGCCAGGCGGTGGAAAGGCTGGGAGTAGAGAAAAAGTTCCCTGCCCCCCCTGAGGGTATGGAGGCCATTACCATCTGCCGTACCACAGGGTACCGTGCTACCGAGGGGTGCCCAAAGGTAAGCGTTCTCATGCCCTCTCTGCTTACCCCTACCGCCCTCTGCCCTCTTCATGGAGGGAGCCTGGTGGAGGCGGAGAACGATCCCGAAGCACCGAAGCTCTACCTCGCCAGAGGGGATGATCTTCTTACGGGGAAATACGCTCTTGGAGCCCTCGCCTCCGCACCTCAAGGTGGAGAGGCGATTCCGGCTTTCTTTACCCAGCCCGTGCAGATTCCCCAGAGCGATCCGACGCTGCTTCCGGGAAACACTCCCCCCGCCTATATTCCCCTGCAGAGCCCAGGGGGAACAATAACCTACGAGGATAGATACAACGATCTGCTTCGGCAATACGGCCTTTCGGATTAGCCTTTAACCTTTCCTCTGTAAACAGGCAAAGAAACAGGCAACGATGCGATGCGAAAAGGGGCCCTTCCTATCCAGGAAAGGCCCCTTTTGGCTATTTCAATTTTACACTCGTAGCTACACTTCAGCTTACTTCTCTTGCAACGCCGCATGAGCCGCTGCAAGACGCGCTACGGGGATACGATAGGGGGAACAGCTTACGTAGGCCAAGGCAAGATCATGGCAGAACCGGATGCTCTCAGGATCGCCCCCATGTTCGCCACAGATACCCATTTTGATATCCTTCCGGGCCTCCCGACTCTCTTTAACAGCAATTTTCATAAGCCTCCCCACTCCATGGGTATCCAGGGAGTGGAAAGGATTTGCGGGAAGCACCTGTTGCTGCACGTATTCCGCGAGGAATTTCCCCTCTGCATCGTCCCGGGAGTATCCAAAGGTTGTCTGCGTAAGGTCGTTGGTGCCAAAGCTGAAAAACTGGGCGATGGCAGCCACCTCTCCCGCCACGAGGGCCGCCCGGGGCACTTCGATCATGGAGCCGATATGGTAGGGGACGGTAATCCCCCGCCCCTCGAAAACCTGGCGGGCAATTTTCTCTGTGAGATCCCCCATGCGTTTCATCTCTTCTAGAGTTCCCACCAGGGGGAACATGATGTGAGGATCCACGGGGAGTTTTTCCTCCTGGAGCGTGCAGGCGGCTCCGAGAATGGCCCGAACCTGCATTTCGTAGATCTCCGGATAGATGATCCCCAGACGGCATCCACGGAAGCCCAGCATGGGGTTGTTCTCGTGAAGGCTTCGGGCTTTGCTGCGCATCCGAACAAGCCGGGCCTTCTCCGAGGCATCTCCTCTTTTTTCGGCCTCCTGAATCTGCTCAAGAAGATCCCCCTCCTGGGGGAGAAATTCGTGGAGTGGCGGATCCAGAAGGCGGATGGTTACAGGGTATCCCTTCATGGCTCGGAAGATTCCGATAAAGTCCTCCTCCTGCATGACCTGAAGCTTCTCCAGCGCCTCAAGGCGTTCTTCGCGCTCCTGGGCAAGGATCATCTCCTGCATAATTTTAAGGCGTTCCTGCTGCATAAACATGTGTTCCGTCCGGCAGAGGCCGATACCCCTGGCACCGAACTCCATGGCTTTTCGGGCATCTTCGGGGTTATCCGCATTGGCCCATACTTCGAGCTTCGCCTCCTGATCCGCCAGAATGAGAAGCTTCTGAAAGGCTTCGTCGAAGGAGGGGCGGATAAGAGGAGCCTCCCCGAGAAAGACAAGCCCCCGGGTGCCATCCAGCGTGATGACATCTCCCTTTTTCACCGTGTTCCCCCGAGCGGTAAACTCCTCGGTCTCCATGGAGATGGTAATCTCATCACATCCCGAGACGCAGGGTTTGCCCATCCCCCGGGCTACCACCGCCGCGTGGCTCGTCATCCCCCCCCGGCTCGTAAGCGCTCCCTGGGCGGCAAAGAGACCATGCACATCGTCCGGAGTTGTTTCGGGACGCACGAGAATAACCTTTTCTCCTTTTTTCGCAGCCTCTTCAGCCTCGTCGGGATTGAAGAGGACCTTTCCAATGGCAGCTCCCGGTGAGGCGGGAAGCCCCTTGGCAATAGGGATAAGCTGCACTTCCGGATCGATCTGGCTGTGAAGAAGCTGCTCCGCCTGCTCCGGGGTAGCCCGCAGAAGGGCTGTTTTGGCATCGATGAGCCCCTCCTCCACCATATCCACCGCCACGGTCACCGCGGCTCGAGCGGTACGTTTGGCGTTGCGAGTCTGGAGAATATAGAGCACACCCCGCTCCACGGTAAATTCGATATCCTGCATATCCTGGTAGAAGGCTTCCAGCTTCTCCCCGGTGGCTACAAGTTCCTTGTAAAGATGGGGGATGCGCTGCTCCATGGAGCTTAAATCTTCGGGGGTTCGTATCCCCGCCACCACGTCCTCTCCCTGGGCATTCATGAGATACTCCCCATTGAGCCCCTTCGCACCATGAGAGGGGTTCCGGGTAAAGCAGACACCGGTACCGCAGTCCTCCCCAAGATTACCGTAAACCATGCTCACGACGCTTACCGCAGTTCCCAGATCGTGAGGAATTTTATTGATTTTTCGATAGGTTTTTGCCCGAGGAGTATCCCAGCTCCGGAAGACCGCCTCCACAGCAGAACGAAGCTGCTCCCAGGGATCCTGTGGAAAGGGATGCCCCGCATGCTTCCGGTAGATCGAAAGATACTCCTCCACCAGCTTTACCAGAGAGTTCTCGTCAAGTTCGTAGTCGAAGGTAACTCCCAGGCGATTTTTGAGGTCGAAGAGGGGATGCTCGAAAAGCTCGTCATCCAACCCCGCCACCACTGTGGCGTACATGGAGATAAACCGACGGTAGCTATCCCAGGCAAAGCGGGGGGTCCCCGAGATCTCTCCAAGATGCTCCGCCACCTCTTTATTGATGCCAAGGTTAAGAATGGTATCCATCATGCCGGGCATAGAGACAGGGGCTCCGGAGCGCACCGAGACGAGAAGAGGCATCCCCTCGGTGCCGCCAAAAACTTTCTCGGTACTCTCCTCAAGATCTTTTACGGCCTGCAGCACCTCAGGCCAGATGCCATTCATGAGGCCCTGGGGATCATCCCAATATTGCCGGCAGGCTTCAGTGCTGATAATAAAGCCCGGGGGAACCGGAAATCCCTGCTGGGTCATGGAGGCGAGATTGGCTCCTTTTCCTCCGAGAAGGTCCTTTCGCTTTCCGTCGGCCTCGGAAAAATTGACTACCATGGAATTTGCGGAAACAGTCATGATACGAACACCTCCTTAGTTTTAGAGCGGCTTCATAAATAATGTGTCACCTGCTGTTTCACGGAGCCTCCGCTTGTGTGTCCCCTCTGCTCTCGACTGGTCGAACCGCTCCCTTGCTTTGCTGCTCCGGCCCGTCGCCCCAGGCGCGCCGTCCATGGCGCGGCTGGGGCTTACCGGCACGTCCTGTGCCGATACCGGGCCTCCGCGACGCAAAGCTGCACTCGCCGACCACTATGTCGCTGCCGGGGACACACAACCTCCAGCTCTCCTGTTAACACAGTGTCACATGACAACGAGAACCGCTCTAGGCTCGTAGATAATCCAAAATCTCCTGGGCTGTCTCTTCTATGGCCCGGTTTGTGACGTTAAAGGATTTGCAGCGAAGTTTGTTGAAGACGTTCCGGGCATAGGAGAGTTCCTCCTCTACCCGCTCCCACTGAACGTAGCTGGACTCTTCCGCGTCAAGGCCGAGAACACGAAGCCTCTCCCGACGAATATTGATAAGCTTCTCCGGCTGGATAGTGAGGCCCACGGTGCGCTCCGGAGGAAGCTTAAAAAGCTGATCCGGGAGTGTGGCTTCAGGGATGAGTGGGATATTCGCCACCATAACCCCGTAATGGGCAAGATACATAGAGAGGGGAGTTTTACTCGTTCGAGAGACCCCCACAACAACCAGATCCGCCTCCTCCAGAAGTTCAGGACTCCGGCCATCGTCACATTTGATGGCAAATTCAATAGCCTTGACCCGGCGGAAATACTCCTCATCCATCTTTCGCAGAAGCCCCGGAGTTTCAAGAGGAGGCTTACCAAGCTTTTTTTCCAGCACGAAGAGAATAGGGCCAAGAATATCGATAAGAAGAATTTCGTTTTTCTTTGCAGCTTCCACGAGCATCTTTCGAAGGTGGTGGTCCACCAGGGTGCAGATGACCACTGCCTGTTTTTCTTGAGCCTCCCGAAGAACCTCCTGCACTTTCTCTTCAGTATTCACATAACGATAGCGGCTGAACGCCACCGCCTCGGGACCAAACTGACTCGCCGCCGCTCGGGCCACGTGCTCCGCAGTTTCTCCGGTAAAGTCGGAAACGACAAACAGATCCTGGGGCATCGCAATCTCCTCCATTCCTTATCTCTGGATTCTATCAAACGTAACTGTAACATAAAAAGCAAAAGAAGGAAGGGGAGAATGTCTCCTCTTCCTTCAGAAAATGCTTTTTACAGTATTTACTGCTTGAGAGAGGCAATATTCCCCACCCGGGCAAAGAGGAGGCGGCAGTCCTCCAGAAGCCCCAGTCGGTTTTTGCGAATCTCCTCGTTCTCAGCCATGACCATGACGTTCTCGAAAAAGGCGGTAACAGGAGCTTCCAGCTCCGCCAAAATGCCCGCCACTTTCTTCCACTGAAAATCTTTCATCGCCTCTTCGACGACATCCCGGTGGTTTCGGATAGTTTCTCCCAGGGAAGTCTCCCAAGAACTTTCAAAAAGATCTTCCCTCCAGAGAGGCTCCACACTCCCCGCCTTCTGAAGGATATTGTTCACTCGTCCCACTGCAGTAGCAAGCTTCTGGAACCACGCCTCGGGAGAAATCTCCCTGAGAGTTTCCAGAAACTCGGACAGCCGCAGGGGACGACGCCAGATAACATCCATGGTCATGGTTATCATTTCATGTGAGTATCCTTTTTCCTTAAGCTGCATGAGGAGACGCTGTTTCAGAAAACCGAGCACCTGATCTACCACAGCACCTTCCGCCTCAACCCGCTCTGCGGCGTAACGCACCATATTTTCAAAATCTACGTCCATGGGCATTCCCCAGATGAGTTCGTTCATGCATCGGGCAGCCCGGCGGAGTCCGTAGGGATCCTGGGAGCCTGTGGGCTCAAGCCCCACCTTATGACAGGCTACTACGGTATCCATGCGATCTGCAAAGCCCACCACGGCACCGACCATATCCGAGGGGAGGGCACTTCCCGCACTTTCCGGAAGATACTGTTCGTGAATTCCGAGAGCCACCCGGGGGGGTTCTCCATTACGTTTGGCGTATTCGCGCCCCATGATCCCCCGAAGCTCCGGAAACTCATAGACCATATGGGTGAGAAGATCCGCCTTGGCGAGAAAAGCGGTGCGGTCGACAAAAGAGGTAGTCTCCTCATCCAGCCCAAGCATGGAGGCAAGATGCCCCGCCAGATCGCGGGAACGTTCGCACTTTTCGTAGAGGGTTCCCAACTGCTCCTGGTAGACTACAGACCCCAGATTCTTCACGATCCCCGCCAGGGGCTTTTTTTGATCCTCCCGCCAGAAAAAGTTGGCGTCTGCCAACCGAGCCCGAAGCACCCGTTCGTTTCCTTCCCGAACGATCCCCATGTTGGTGGCCCGATTATTGCTCACCCCCACAAAGAGAGCCTTGAGCTTCTCATTGCTATCCCGCACAGAAAAATAACGCTGATGGGAAGCCATGGTAGTGGTAAGCACCTCTTCAGGCATTTCGAGATAGGTCTCATCGAAGCTACCGTAAAAGGGGACAGGGTACTCCACGAGGTAGAGATTCTCTTCTGCCAGATCCTGACGGATGTCCGTATGCCCCTCGATCTCTTTTTCCAGAGCCGCTATCCCCGCAAGCATCTTTTCCCGCCGCTTTTCAGGATCGGCGACAACATAGTTGTCGTAGAGAAGGTCCAGGTAGGCCCCGGCACGAGGAACAGAAATCTCCTTTTTCCCCATAAAACGGTGCCCCCTGGTGATGCGCCCAGACTCCAATCCTGCGAAACGGAAGGGAATAATCTCATCCTCCCAGAGGCAGAGAAACCAACGGATAGGGCGGGCAAACCGCACCATGCTCTCGTTCCAGTACATGTTTTTCGGAAAGACGATATTCTTGATGATCCGTAGCATCACCTCGGGGAGCATCTCCTTTGCAGGGAGCCCCTTGGTGCGGGAGATGGCAAAGGAGTACTGCACTCCGCCGACCTCGCGCATTTCGAGATCCGAAACATCAAGCCCCCGGCTTCGGGCAAAACCATGGGCCGCCTTGGTGGGGTTTCCGTTGGCATCAAAGGCACTTTTCCATGCAGGACCCTTGGCCTCCTGTACCGAATCCTCCTGTTGCTCCGCCACCCCCTTGATGAGAAGCGCTATTCTTCGAGGAGTGGCATAGCTCTCCATCCCAGAAAAGGGAATCCGGAAGGATTCCATCTCCTTTTGGGCAATGGAGAGAATTTCCTTGCGTATCCAGAGGAGAAAACCCGCAGGAATCTCCTCAGTGCCGATTTCCAGCAACAGATCCTTGTATTCCATGAGCCTTTCTCCTCCCTACTTGCCGAATTTTTCCATGAGGGGATATCCCATCTCCCGGCGCTGCTCCGCATAGGCGGCGCAGCAGGCGCTGGCGAGAGCCCGAACTCTTCCGATGTAACCGGTACGTTCGGTGACGCTGATGGCATTTCTTGCATCCAGAAGGTTGAATGTATGGGAGCACTTGAGGACATAGTCATAAGCGGGGAGCACAAGCCCCTTTGCCGCCATCTTCCGGGCCTCCTCCTCATACATGGCAAACATCTGGAAGAGCATCTCCGGATCTGAGGCATCGAAATTATAGGTGGAGTACTCTACCTCCCCCTGATGATGCACATCTCCGTACTTCACGTTCCCCACCCATGTGAGGTCGTAGATACTGTCCACCTTCTGCACAAACATGGCAATCCGCTCGATGCCGTAGGTAAGCTCTGCGGGAACGGCCTCCATGTCGATCCCCCCTACCTGCTGGAAGTAGGTAAACTGGGTCACCTCCATGCCATCAAGCCAGACCTCCCAACCGAGCCCCCATGCACCGATGGTGGGAGATTCCCAGTCATCTTCCACGAAACGGATGTCGTGCTCTGCGGGATCAATGCCCAGGGCACGAAGGCTGTCGAGATAGATCTCCTGAATATCATCCGGTGTGGGCTGGAGAATCACCTGGTACTGGTAGTAGTGCTGCAGCCGGTTGGGGTTCTCCCCATAACGCCCGTCCGTGGGGCGCCGGGAGGGCTCCACATAGGCCACTCTCCACGGTTCCGGGCCGAGAACCCGCAAGGTTGTGGCGGGATTCATGGTTCCTGCCCCTACCTCTATGTCGTAGGGCTGCTGGATAATGCACCCCCGATCAGCCCAGAAACGTTCTAACCTCATCACGATGTCCTGCAGATTCATATGCCACCATCTCCCTTATCCATGTGTTCATTCTTTAACTGCAATGATCCACCAAAAATTCTACCGGAAGAGTCCCTCATGCTCGAAGAATCTCTTCCAAAAGAGCGATTCGCTGCTCCCACTGCCACGGCTCAAGGGTAAAATAAGAATCCTGAAAATCACTTCGGGAGAGCATAACAGCCCTGCGCAGTTCCTGCAATACGGATTCTGCCTTCTGGAACTCCCCCGACGAGGCGATACATGAGGAACAAAAAAAACCTGCCCTTCGGGGATGCTGGTATGACTCGGCCTCCAGAGACCTTCCGCAGCTTTCGCATCTCCAGAGATCCGGAGCCTGCCCCCAGAGGGAGAGCCACTTCCAGAGAAAGCGCCAGCGCAGCGGAAGAATCGGAGCCCTCTGCCGAAGCAGCACCAGAGACCAGTAAAAAACCCTGAGGAGCGCATCCTCAGGGTGCTCTGGAAGAAGGGTTTTTTTGAGCAGCCCTCCCCATTGAAGAGCCTCACGAATCATGAGAGGATCTTTCCGAAGCTCCCAAAAATCTTCCCGAAGATCCATGGCCTTGAGATAGATCCCACGGGTGCTCTTGTACAGGTGAAACGTCCCCCATACCAGAGGTTCCGTACAGCCTCTTCCGATCTTCCCCTTTCCGGAGCCGGGAGAGAAGACCCAGAGGGCTCCCTTTTCGCGGCACCAGAGATAGAGGGTTCTCAAGGTTGGGGAGAGATCCTTCCGATAGAGCACCACTCCCGTTATCCGGAACTGTCCCTGCTGTTCCATGGGATTTTCCCTCCTTAGAGGTTAGCGTTCCTTGTCGTAACCGAGCCGTCGGAGTTCCACCGGGGACTTTCGCCAATTTTTACGGACCTTCACCCAGAGTTCAAGATAGACAGGATATCCCAGAAGCGTTTCCAGCTCCTTTCGGGCCTGAACGCCCACATCCCGGATAAACCCTCCCTTGTCGCCGATGAGGATGGCCTTCTGCCCCGGCCGCTCCACGTAGATCGTAGCCCGGATGTAGACGTTATCACGGTGAGGATATTCTTCGGGGTGCTGAAACTCCTCCACCATCACCGCCGTGCTGTGAGGCACCTCGTCTCGGGCGAGAAGAAAGATCTTCTCCCGAATGCATTCTTCGGTCATAAAACGCTCGGTCTGATCGGTGAACATATCCTCGGGGTAGAGAGGGGCTCCCTCGGGAAGGTGTGCGATAAGCGCCTCAAGAAGGGATTCTACATCGGTTCCTTCCTTGGCGGAGACGGGGAAAATTTTTCCGCCACTTAGACGTTCCCAGCGTTCCAGCTTTTGAAGAACCTCAGCAAGATCTTCCTCAAGAAGATCAATCTTGTTCAGCGCCACCACCACAGGGACGGTGACCCCCTCAAGGATACTCCAGAGCAGGTCCTCCTCCTCGCCTCCTCCGAGACGAGTGGTATCGAGCACCAGGCATATGCAATCCACATCCTCCAGAGAGCGGCGGACTTTATCCATCATGTACTCTCCTAAAGCGTGCTTGGGCTGGTGCAAACCCGGAGTGTCCACAAAGACAATCTGGGCACTTCGGGTAGTAAGGATACCCCGCACGGGCTTCCGTGTTGTCTGAGGGGTAGGCGAGACCACCGTCACCTTATCCCCCAGAGCTTTATTTAAGAGGGAAGATTTCCCCACATTAGGTCTTCCCACAAGAGCTACAAAACCGGAACGAAACGTCTTTTCCCGCATGATACTCCCTTCCTCCAACTCTCTATGAAAATAGAAAACTCTCCAAAAAAGCTACATGCACTCTTCCAGAGAATTCTCGTTTTCGCATTTTTTAAGGGCCACCTGCATAATCCGGTGTCCTAAAATCTCCCTCACTTCGAGGAGCCAGTTTCCGTAACGCAAAACGCTCCCCTTATCGGGGAAACCCCCGGAGAGGGAGAGAACAAGACCAGCAATGGAGTCTACATCTTCGGCCTCAAAAACATCTCCGAGAATCTCTCCAAGGTCACTCAGGTTCACGTTCCCATCCACCATGTAGCTACCGTCTTCAGCCTGCTGGATGGAGGGAAGCTCCTGGTCGTATTCATCCTGAATCTCTCCTACGATCTCTTCGAGAAGATCCTCCAGAGTCACCAGTCCCGCAGTGCCACCGTATTCATCCACAACGATGGCCATATGCACCCGATCTCCCTTCATAATGTTAAAAAGTTCCGCAATCTTCATAACCTCGGGGACAAAGAGAGATTCTCGTGTGAGTTCCTGTACAGAAATCTCGGTCTCCCCACCGCTGAGAGATTTGATAAAATCTTTAATATGTAGAGTGCCTATGATATTATCCAAACTACCGTCAAAGACGGGAATCCGGGAGTGTCCATTTTCTTCAAATATGGACACTGCCTGGGCAACAGTAGTTTCCTTTGGGAGGGCCACCATATCGGTGCGGGGTATCATAATTTCGAAGGCCCGGGTCTCTTCAAAGGTGATAATGCTGTGAATCATCTTTCGCTCATCCTCTTCCAGCGCTCCGGAAGCGCCCCCCATCTGCACCACCTGCTCAATCTCCTTCCGGGTCACGAAGGCAAGCCCCGGTGAGAGATCGATCTTGAAGAGGCTGCCTAAGGATCGCACCACCCGGTGAAAGACCCAGATCAGGGGAGCCAGGAGGAAACGAAGAGCCCATATGAGGGGAAGAGAGAAAAGGACCATATTTTCAGGATAGACAATGGCCAGGCTCTTGGGGAAAATCTCTCCGAAGAGAATGATAAGCACCGTCATAATCCCTATGGCCCAGAAAGCCCCCTCGGGACCGGCAACGGAGATAGCCACCGCTGTGGTGAGAACACTGGCCCCGATATTGACCATATTGTTCGCGATGAGCACCACAGTAAGAACCGATTGAGGATCATGCACCACCCATTGGAAAAGCTTTTTAAAGTGCGGATGTTTTTCTTGAAGTGCCAGGATTCGCATCCTGCCTGTTGTGGTTATGGCGGTTTCGGAACTGCTGAAAAAAGCGGACAAACAGAGAAGCACCAGAAGTACCAGCAAACTTTGCGCTATATCTGCACTCACGCCCTCATCACATCCCCTTGTTCTTTTTCACAACTACGATTAGTATCATGATATTTTTCAAAGAAATCAACGCAGTAGCGCTCCTGGAGGGCAAACATGCGGGCTTCGGTATCCGCATCCCCATGGTCGTATCCCAGGAGGTGCAGAAATCCGTGCGTGAGCACCAGAAGCAGCTCCTGGTAGAAGGGGTGGTTTTCCTCCTGAGCGTTACAAGCTACTTCCCGCGGCGAGATAACCAGATCTCCCAAAGGAACAGACTCCCACCCTGCTTCGGAAGAAAAAGGGAGATCCTCCGGGTTTTGAAAATCCCACTGGGGAAAGGAGAGGATATCCGTGGACCCCTCTTTTCCACGATACTGCCTGTTAAGAGAAGCCATCTCCACGTGGTCGAGAAAGGTCACACTCACCTCTGCCATGGGGGCTTCGAGAAGAGAGGAAAGGGCTTCTGCCTCCAGAATTGCCCGAAAATAGCGTTCCAGATCCTCCGCCTCCAGCTTTTCAGAGGATTCCAAAAAGGGCTGGAGTTCCGTTTCTCCCGCTATGTCTACTCGGATATGCATGACGTGCGCCTAGGCTTTCTCCTTCCCCTGCATGGCAGAGAGTTCATCCTTCTTGAGTCCCTCTCGGGAATGATACATGGAACGCAGAACTTCCACAAAGGATTTCTTGATGCGTTCAAGCTCTCGAAAGGTAAAATCCACATCCTCCAGCTGTTTCTCTTTCATCTTGTTTTCTATTACTCCGTGGATGGTATCTTCCAGCTCCGAAATACGGGCAAGGCTTTTGGTGTCCGCTCGGATAGCAGCCTCCACAGAATCTGCCAGCATCACAAGAGCGGTCTCTTTCGAACGAGGAGCCGGGCCGGGATAGGAAAACTGCTCCCGGGAAACCTTCTCTCCCAGAGACTCCGCCTTCTTTTGAAAATACTGCAGGCAGGTGGTGCCATGATGTTCCATAATGAACTGACGAATCTTCCGGGGCACCCCATACTCCATGCTCAGCTCATATCCGTCCCGAACGTGGGAGGTAATAATGAGAGCTGAAAGGGTGGGAGAGAGTTCATCGTGGACGTTTTCCGCGCCGTACTGCTGGTTTTCAATAAAGAACTGGGGACGCCGCAGCTTTCCTACGTCGTGATAGAGGGCACCCGCCTTGATAAAAGCACCATCCATACCGATGCTCTCCGCCGCCATCTCCGCCAGAGTTCCCACCATAAGAGAGTGGTGATAGGTTCCTGGAGCCTCAACCTGAAGCCGTTTGAGGAGGGGGCTTGAAGGATGGCTCAGCTCGGAGAGACGCAGGGGGGAGAGCACGTCGAAAAACCGCTCTCCCAGGGGAAGCCCCAGAAGAACCGCCACGCCGCTGCAGAAAATGGCCACAAGGAAGCGGAGAGCGAGCAGAAAATCCGGCGTCCCCCCTTCGCCCCATTGCGCTCCTGCAACCACAAGAATCCCCGCGATACCCACTCCAAAGAAACGAAGCCAGTATTTTTTCTTCACCTGCACATTCTGCAGCATGACCCCCGACGCATAGGAGAGGGCGATCACCACCATAAAGGGGGCGGCCTCCATGCTTATAAAAGGAGTTCCCGCCACAAGAACACCCAGAATGCCTCCTCCAAGAACAAAGGGAAAGGCCAGGGATGAGGAAAAGGAGAGAAAACTCCACCCTCCCAAAAGAAGGGTACCTATGCCGGTGACGTCAAACCATCGGGCGGGGATCTCCGCAAGCCAGGCCCCAAGGAGAAGGCAGCCCAGAAAAAGGGGGGAAAAGCGAGCCTCCCCCTTTTTTCGAAGAGAGACCGCCATATGCTCTTGAAGCCACAACCCCCAGAAGAACCCGAGGAAACCGAGAAAAACAAGATATCTCCAGGGAAAAAGGGCCTCCCGATACCCCTGAAGCCGAAGGAGGCGAGCGTGATGAGGCGAGATGATCTCACCCCTTTCCACGATGATATCTCCCCTGTAGATAGTTCGAATAACAGGCTGCACGCTCTCCCGAAGAGTTTCACGAAGCTTCTGGGTAAGATAGGGGTCCATATTTTGGGACTTCAGAAAAAGCCCGTAGAGTAGCTCCACCACTAGATTCTGGTCGCTCCATGAAAGCGACGAAAGGTGAAGCTCCCTCCAGAGAAAGCTCTCCACAGCACGGCGCTCAAAAATGCCCATCTCAAGGATACGTACCCCCAGAGAGCGGACCTCTCCGAGCACCGCCCTTCGATTTGCCGGAGAAAGGGCATCCAGCATGCGCAGAATTTCGGGGTCCAGGGTGCTGAAAAAAAGAGCATGCTCCTCCAGAGAGGCGTCTCCCAGATCCCGGAGAAAATTCTTGATCTTTCCCGGGTCATGCACCACAACCCCGGCTATCTTCTCCGCCACAGAACTCTTGAGTGCTCCCGTGGTAAGAGAATCCACGTAACGCATATTCTCCACCACCACAAAGGTGGCGGAGGCCTTTTCTCCCTCGGAAAAACCATAACGACTCTGAAGAATATGCCAGCCAAGCACAAAAACAGCAAGCGCGCAGATGGCAGTTCCCCAGGGGAAAAACCACCAGCGCAAGGGGCGGCTGGCAAAAAAGCCCTTTCCAGCGGGAGTTTTGCTGGACCTATTGTTTTTCTTCGAACTCTTCGTAGGCCTGTACAATTTTTTGAACAATTTCATGACGCACCACATCATTTCTGGTAAGAGAGACGAAATCAATCCCTTCGACACCCTTAAGAATTTCTTGAATGGAGCGCAGCCCCGAGAGCTTGCCGTTAGGCAGATCCACCTGGGTCACATCGCCGGTAATGACCACCCTGGAGCCAAAACCCATTCGGGTAAGAAACATCTTCATCTGCTCGGGAGTGGTATTCTGAGCCTCATCAAGGATAATGAAGCTATCGTTTAGCGTTCGCCCCCGCATATACGCAAGCGGCGCAATTTCGATAACGTTCTTTTCTACATAGCGCATAAAGCGTTCCGGCGAAAGAAGATCGAAAAAAGCATCGTAGAGGGGGCGCAGATAGGGCTCGATCTTCTCCTTGAGATCCCCCGGGAGATATCCCAGGCTCTCCCCCGCCTCCACCGCCGGTCGCACGAGAATCACCCGGGAAACCTGCTGTGATTTGAGCATGGCCACCGCCTGAGCTACCGCCAGGTAGGTCTTCCCCGTTCCCGCAGGGCCGATGCAAAAAACCACGAAGTTTTTCTGGATGGCCTCCATATAGCGCTTCTGCCCCAGGGTTCGGGTACGCACGGGCTTGCCTCGGCCGGTAAAGCATATGGCATTGCCGTGAAGCCCCGCGAGATCCACCGAGCCATCTTCCGCCAGAGCATCCATACCGTAGCGTATTTCTTCCCGGGTAACACGGATTCCCTTTTCTGCAAGCTTTGCAAGCTCCTGCAGAAGCTTTGCCACGGTGCGAACCGGCTCCGCATCGGGGCTCCGGAGAAGAAGGGTCTCTCCTCGGAGCATTATGTGTACGGGATACCGTTCCTCCACCATCTGAATGGTAAGGTCATGCTGTCCCAGAAGTCTCTCCTGCAATTCTCCCGGAACTTCTGCGGTCCAAAGACTCTCCCCCGCCTCTTCGCTAAAGGTTCCCTTCAAAGACACGTAGCTTCCTTCCTCACTCCTGACGGGTTACGCTTTTAACTTCGGGGATCTCCTGGCAGAGAACACCCTCCACCTGGCTCCGCAGCGTTTCCTGAGCATAGGGGCAGGTACCGCAAGCCCCCCTCAAAACTACCGTAACATCTCCGGAAGCGTCGTCAAAAGCGATGAATTCAATATCTCCCCCATGGCTCTGAAGGGCGGGACGGATTCTTTCTTCGATGAGATCCTGGATTTTCTGCTGTACCATAAACAATTCCTCCTAAAGAATATGACTTGGTGATTTCGGGGATTCTTCCCGTCTCTTCGCTTCTTCCCAGAAACGGTCCAATTCCTCCAGGGAATAGCTCTCCCATGCACGACTGCTTCTACGTACTTCTCGTTCCACCGCGGCAAAGCGCCGGAGGAACTTGGCACACCCCTTCTGAAGGGCAAGCTCGCTATTGACCCCGAGATGCCTCCCCAAGTTTACCACGGCAAAGAGGAGATCGCCCATCTCATTTTCCAGCTCCTCGGCATTTTCCGGAGCATGAGCCAGAACCTGTTCAATCTCTCGGATCTCTTCCCGCACTTTTCCCAATACCGGAGCAAGATCTCCCCGGGGCCAATCGAAGCCGACCTTGGCAGCACGACGCTGCATTTCAAAGGAGCGAAGAAGAGAGGGCATGCTCCGGGGAATCCCCGAAAGCATGGAAGCCGGCTCTTCCTCAGAAAAATTTTCTTGTGCAGCCCGCTCTTCAGCCTTGATGCGCTCCCAGTTACGTGTCACTTCCTGGCTGGAATCCACCCGGAGTTCCCCGAAGACGTGAGGATGCCGCCGCTCAAGCTTCTCTGAAACCTTCTGAAGGATATCGGCGATGTCGAAGGCTCCTGCCTCGCGGGCAATCTGAGCGATAAAGAAAACCTGGAGGATGAGATCACCGCACTCCTCCACTATACCCTTTTCCTCTTGCTTTTCAATGGCCTCCACAAGCTCGTACGCCTCTTCGATAATGTAGGGGCGAAGCGTTTCCAGGGTCTGCTCCCGATCCCAGGGGCACCCCCCAGGGGCCCGAAGGCGCTCCATTATATCCTGAAGACGTTGGAATTCCGCATTTTTCTTTTCCTTGCTGTTTTCTGGCATCTGGTCTCCTTGTCCTTTTACAATCCTTTATCATGTTGTTTTTATACTGCTTGCGATTCTTTAGAGGGCTGCTCCTCGGAGGAACGAAGAATTTCCAGAAGAGCACGAAGTCCCTTGTCTCCCCCTGGCCCCTCGGCACAAGAGCCTCCACGCCGCACCATCCATCCGGATCTACCAGAGAAAAGCCTTTCAAGACCACATCCTGTAACCTCGGTACGAGAGACCTCGCAGTATATCTTCGCCACCCCGCGGAGAGGAGCAAGAATCCGGAACTCCAGTGAGAAGAGAAAACGCACTGTCTCCTCGGGGAGAGGGCCAAAACGATCCCGAAGTTCCCTTGCAAAACCCCGAAGTGCATCCATGTGTTCTATGCGGCTCGCCCGGCGGTAGAGGGCCACTCGAAGGGCACTCTGGGGGACATAGTGTCCCGGGAACCCCAGTGGGAGGCGAATCGTACAGAGAAGTTCGCGCTCCTCTTTCGCAGACCGCAGGGCAAGAACCTCTTTTTCGAGAAAGGTGCAGTACATCTGAAAACCGACTTTCTTGATGTGTCCATGCTGCGCAATGCCGAGAAGCTCGCCGCTCCCGCGGGTCTCGAGATCCCTCCGGGCAAGCCTGGCTCCTCCGCCGAAGACATTATACTCCCCCAACGCTTCAAGTCGATCCAGAGCTTCTCTGGAAAGAGGCAGATCTCCGGGGTAAAAGAAGTAGGCAAAGGCCTGTTCGGATCGTCTCCCCACCCGCCCCTTAAGCTGATAGAGCTGGGCAAGCCCCATGGCCTGGGCATGATCCACCATAAGGGTATTCGCTCCGGGAATATCCAGGCCGCTCTCCACAATGGAGGTGCAGACCAGAACATCGACCTTCCCCGAAGAGAAGTCTTCCATCTTCGTCTCCAGCACTCTTTCGTGAAGACGGCCGTGCGCCACATCCACCCGAGCCTCGGGGACAAGCCTGCGGATCTCCCCCGCCCGCTTCAGAATGCTCCGCACCCGGTTATGCACGAAAAAAATCTGCCCCCCCCGGGAGATCTCCTTGCGGATCCCCCGAACCACAAGATCGTCCCGCCATGGGGAGACCACGTGGATCACGGGGCTTCTGTTTTGGGGGGGCGTATTCATCTCGCTGATATCCCGAAGCCCTCCCAGTGAGAGGTGCAGCGTCCGGGGGATGGGAGTGGCGGAGAGAGAGAGAATATCCACCTGAGGAAGAAGCCAGCGGAAGTGCTCCTTCTGGGCCACTCCAAAACGGTGTTCTTCATCCACCACCAGAAGCCCGAGATCCCTGAAGGCCACCTCTCGGGAGAGCATCTTATGCGTTCCGATAAGCACATCAAGAGCCCCCTCCCGGAGATCCTCCAGAAGAGCCCTCTTTTCGGCTGGGGTGACAAAGCGGGAGAGTGCCCCCACCCGGATGGGAAGATCCCCCAGGCGCTCCCGAAAACTCTCCAGATGCTGCTGGGCAAGAAGAGTTGTAGGCACCAGGAGAGCGACCTGCTTTCCTGATTCCACCGCTTTCACCGCCGCCCGGAAGGCCACCTCGGTCTTACCGAACCCCACATCCCCCACAAGAAGCCGATCCATGGGAACCGGACGTTCCATGTCCTGACGGATCTCCTCCTGGGCTCGGAGCTGGTCTTCCGTCTCCCTGTAGGGAAAGGTGGCAGTGAAGCGCCGGAGGATATCGCCGTCGGGAGAGAAGGGGTATCCTCCCACGCGCTCCCGAGCCACATACGCCTTGAGAAGCTCCTGCGCCACCTCTTTAGCTTTCTCCCGGGCCTCCCGAAGGCTCTTTTTCCATCGCCGCCCGCCAAGAGAATCAAGCACCACCCTCTCATCCGCATATCCCGAATAGGGGCTTATCTTGTACATCTGTGTGAAGGGGAGGTAGAGGCGCTTCTCATCTGCAAATTCGAGCACCAGATACTCCTGGGGGCCGCAATCTCCCGGAAGCTCCTCCACACCGCGATAGCAACCAATGCCGTAATCCTCGTGGATCAGGTACTCCCCTTCGGAAAATCCCGCATCCCCCTCCGAAGGAGATGCAGCAAAACGATGGTGACTCTCCAGCCCCATGCCGGTAATCCCCACCATCTCAGCATCGGAGAGAAAAATTCTTCGGGTCTGCTTATCCACAAACCCGCCCGTAAGAGGCTTTTCCACAAGAAGAAGCTCCATCTTCTCACCCCAGGAAAGAATCTCCGGATGAGCAGAGCAGAGGGTGATAGAGTATCCCTCCCTCTTCAGAGCCTCCACATAGGATTGAGCTTTCTCGAAACGGCCTCCGAAGGGGGGAACTGGATAGAGGAAGCTCTCCCGATCCTCTGGAAAAGGGGTGCTCCGCACGTAAAGAGGGAGAACTCTCGAAAGCGATCCGAGAAGTTCCTCCCAGGAAGGAAGCGGAGGAAGACGCTTGCTCTCTTCAAAAGATTCCCAAAGCCATCGATACGTCTGAGCCTGGCGCTCCAAAGCTCGGGGATCGAAAAAAACCAGGGGTGTTCCCGGAGGAAGCGAGGAGGCCATAAAGGAAGATCCTTCCGAGAAGGAGGCTCCTTCTTCTTGGGGAGATCCCGAGAGCATCACCTCCTCCACCTCGGAGAGGCTGCACTGATCCCGAGGAGAGAAGAACCGAAGGCTCTCCACCAGGTCATCGAAATACTCCACCCGCACCGGCAGAGATTGGGAAGAGGTATAGAGATCGACCACGCATCCCCGGAGAGCATGTTCGCCGGGAGAGGCAACGTAGTCCACCCGAGAGCTTCCTACCAAGTCGAGCCAAGCCAAAAGCTGCGGCATGGGGAGCACCTCCCCTCTGCGCAGCTTCAGATAGGCATCGGGAATACGATAGGGAGCCATAAAACTTCCCGGCGTCAGGAGAAGAGCCCCTCCCCGCTCCCGCCAGACTCGAAAAATCTCTCCCCGGGTAAGCCAGAAGGCATGACGCCCCATCTCTTCTCCCAGAGGGAGTTCGGGCATCACCGCGAGGAGGAGTTCAGGGAAGAGGCTCTTCCAATTCTGTTCAAAGGCGGTGAGATGCTGCTGATCGGAGACGAGAAAAATCGCCGGTCTGGGAAAATTTGCTGCGGCCCAGACCCAGGCGGCAACTTCCCCCTGAAGGCGTATGTGGAGAGACCCGGAGAGCGCCCCTTCCGGGAAAAACTGCCAGAGTCGGCCGGCCCCGGTATTTTTATGGATACTCAAAAACCTTTGCCTCCTTACTGGAGCGAACATCACGGCAAACGACACAACAATGCCCCATCATTATCGGCAAGAACTCCGAAAAAATTCAATCCTCACAAAAGCCTTTGAGAAGCAAAAAAGTCCCGCCATCAGTAAAGACGGGGGACTTTTTTTAATTTACCGCATTCATGGCTTGCTGGATACCCTCTGCAACCCACAGACGCACTCCCCGGACAGATCGCTCCAGAACTTCGGGAAGCTCTTTCTGCTCTTCTCTGGAAAAGGGAGAGGTAACAAAACGTCGCAGAGGGACCTTCTCTGGAAGAGGCCCTATCCCTATACGAAGCCTAGGGATATCAAGCGTTCCCAGAGACGATATCACAGAAGCCATGCCGTTATGCGCCCCCGCAGAACCCTTGGGACGGATCCGCAAGGATCCCAGAGGAAGAGCCCGATCATCGTAAAGCACGAGAATCCGGGCATGCTCAATCTGGAAGTAACTCACCGCCTCCCAGACCGCCTTTCCGCTGAGATTCATGTAGGTCATGGGCTTAAGGCAGAGAAGCCTCTCCCCTTCCAGGAATCCATCCCAAAGGGCACCGGAAAACTTCATCCCCGGCCCCTTTAAGGATGTCATGCACTCCAGAACCGAATCAAGGGCCATCCACCCCACGTTATGCCGTGTATGGGCATAGGAAAGCCCCGGGTTCCCAAGGCCGACACAGAGAAACAACGGGAACTATTCCCCGGCTTTTCTGCTCGTAAGAACCTCGACATCCATATTGCCTTCGCCTTCGGAAGCTTCCTCTTCGGCAGAGACGCGAGGCTCCCCTACGATAAGGAGGATCTCCTCGGGGGCGATCATCAGCTCCGCACTCTCCGGAAGAGGGCACTCTCCGGCGGTAATATGCGCTCCCTTGGCAAGGCTCGCTATATCAATGCAAATCTCATCGGGGATTTCCCGGGGGAGCACTTCCATTTCGACGTTATGGTGCATCTGTTCGAAAACGCCACCATCTTTAATCCCCAGGCAGCGCTCCTTGTTAAGAACCTTCACGGGCACCGAAACACGAACCTTATGCCCCTTCATAAGCTGATAGACATCCATATGAAGCACTTCATCAGTCACCACGTTCCGCTGGAGATCGCGCAAGATCGCCATCTCCTCCTTGCCTCCCGGAAGGGTAACGTTGAGCCGTACGGATTCCCAATGAGAATACCGAACGAGAGGAAGGAAATCTTTGGCAGCTATTCTATAATTCCCCGCCTCGGGATACTCGGGACCATAAAAGGTTACAGGAATATAGCCTTCCTTACGGAGCTTCTTGCAGTATTCCTTTCCTGTTGCTTCTCTTGCCTCAAACGTAATGGGGATAAACTTGGACATACCTACTCCTCCTTGAACTTTATGACAGCCTTTAGGGTGTCTCGAAATACCTTCCTGCACACAGAACAAACCGTGTGTTTATGAACCAAACAGGATACTCACCGAATGATCTGAGTGAATCCTGTCGATGGCTTCCGCAAAAAGAGGCGCTATGGAGAGCTGGGTTATGATATCGAGGTTTTTTTCCTCCGGGAGGGGAATGGTGTTGGTAAGAACGATTTCGGAGATACAGGAATCCCGAAGCCGCTCCACCGCGGGCCCCGAAAGAACCCCATGGGTAGCACAGGCGTAGACAGAACGGGCTCCGCGCTCACGAAGAGCCTGAGCGGCATTGACCATCGTGCCGGCAGTATCAATGATATCGTCTACAAGAATAACATCTTTTCCGCTCACATCCCCGATAATCTCCATAACCTCGCAGTAGTTCGCCTTGTCGTGCGCACGGCGCTTGTCCACTATGGCAAGATCCGCCCGAAGCTGCACCGCAAACTTCCGGGCCCGAACCACCCCCCCGATATCCGGAGAGACCACCGCCACCCGGCCCTCTCGGGAAGCCTCCTTGAGCTTACTCTGGAAATGCGAGGCCAAGAGATTCATTCCCGTAAGGTGATCCACGGGGATATCGAAAAATCCCTGAATCTGCCCCGCATGAAGATCCGCAGTAATCACCCGGTGCGCCCCGGTGTGTTCAATGATATTCGCAACTACCTTGGAGGTAATGGGCTCACGCCCCCGGGTTTTACGATCCTGCCGGGCATAGCCGAAATAAGGGAGCACCACGTTAATGCGGTATGCCGAGGCTCGTTTCAGGGCATCCACCATAATAAGCAGCTCCATGAGATTGGAGTTTACCGGGGCACAGGTTGGCTGCACCACGTAGACATCCGCTCCACGAACGCTCTCTTCGATGGAGATACCGATCTCCCCGTCGGAGAAGCGGAAACGCTTCGAGGCCGCCACGGGGATCTGAAGATGTCTCGCCACCTCTTCAGCAAACTTTGGATTTGCCGATCCGGAAAAGATTTTCATCTCTCGCAAACGCGTAACCATGGTAATCAGCTCTCCTCCTTCGGCTTCTGCAAAGCCTTCCGTTGGTGCCATCCCTCAATATTCCTCTGCCGAGCCCGGGCAACGCCGAGAGCCCCCTCGGGAATATCCGCAGTGATAACAGATCCTGCGGCGGTTACACCATTATCCCCCACCGTCACGGGAGCCACAAGCATGGTATCGCTTCCGATAAAGCAGTGCGCTCCGATGGACGTAGAATGCTTTTCCTTTCCATCGTAGTTACACGTGATGCACCCTGCTCCGATATTGGTGTTCTCTCCTACGAAAGCGTCCCCCACGTAGGAGAGGTGGGGCACCTTGCTCTTGGCTCCGATGGAACTCTTTTTAATTTCTACGAATTTCCCCACAAAAGCCTCTTCGCCTATACGGGCTCCTCCGCGG
This sequence comes from uncultured Synergistaceae bacterium, assembly GCA_964539095.1. Classification (GTDB taxonomy): domain Bacteria; phylum Synergistota; class Synergistia; order Synergistales; family Aminiphilaceae; genus DAIPKP01. The sequence goes on along the minus strand of CAZIFL010000035.1, from coordinate 8,632 downwards.
ACGTAAGCAAAGGGGCCGAGCATGGCTTTCCTTTCGAGAACACTCTCCTCAAGCACGACGTAAGGATGCAGGCGGCACGATTCTCCCACATGGCTGTTAGAGATCACGCACCCCGTCCCCACGGAGGCCCCCCGGCCAAGAGAACTTTTTCCAAAGATCCGAACATCTCCATCCAGAAAGACATCCTCTTCGAAAATCACCCGAGGCCCTATCCAGAGGGAGCTTCTATCCATACATTTAAGACCCTGCTCCAGCATCCACCGCTCAAGAATACGCATACGCATAATCTCTGTAGCCTGGGCGAGCTGAAGGGGGTCATTGATACCGAGCATGTCCTCTTCGGAATCCCACGAAAAGGCACGGGCCCCCAGACCTCTCCGGGAACACCAGCCGATCACATCAGGGAGATAGTATTCTCCCTGAGCATTAGCGGTAGTAAGACTCCCCAAGGCTTCACCAAGGCAGGAGCTTCGGAAGAAGTAGATCCCGCTGTTCACCACATCACAGCGAAGTTGCTCCGGCGTAGCATCCTTGTGTTCTACCACAAAGAGGGATTCTTCCTCGAAAAAAACACGGCCGTAGCCCGCAGGATCCTGAGCGGTAAAGCTCACGAGCCCCGATGCGACGGACTCTTCCTCCATTTTCCCCACAAAGGTTTCAAAAAGGGCGGGCCTTACCAGAGGGGTATCCCCACAAAGCACGAGAAGAGAATCTAAAGAAGACCACCAAGGGCGGGCCACCTGCACAGCATGCCCTGTTCCAAGCTGTTCCTCCTGCCATATGATAGCGACATGGCGGTAATGCTCCTGCAGATACGAGGCTACCTGCTCTCCTCCGTGCCCTACTACAACGCCGACATGCTCTATGCCGGCTTTTCGGACGGCTTCAAGAACGTAAGAAAGCATGGGCTCCCCGAGAAGAGGCTGAAGAACCTTAGGAATACGCCCCTTCATGCGGGTTCCTTTTCCTGCCGCCAAGATAAGTGCTCCGGTGCCGCACATTTCCATTAAACAGCCCTCCCAGAAAGTGCCCATCTCTTTTTCTGTACGATCATACTTGATAACCGAGAAAGTACAAACACAAAAAAAGCTCCTCTTCCGATGGAGGAGCGCGCTTTTTCAAATGCGCATATCCTTGTGTTGCAGGGGAACTGGCTGGGGTGGCTGGATTCGAACCAGCGATCGAGGATCCAAAGTCCCCTGCCTTGCCGCTTGGCTACACCCCAATACAGCGCATGTCATTATAGACGGGAAATGGTGCTTTTGCAAGAGCGGGTTTAGCTTAACAAAAAGGCAAAAATCCCCCACAGCAAGGAAAAACCACGGGAAGTCCCCTGCCTCTGGAGAACACTACGCTTTCTCGGAATGTCAGCCAACAAGGGGGTTACATTCTATGAACGCCATACCGATTTGCAAGGAACACCGAGAGACGCAACCGGAAGATATCATTCCTGCTTTCCTGCTCTTCAAGAAGGCCACTGGCATCTCTCCGAACACCTTGAAGGATTACCAAAGAACGCTACGGCTCTTCTTCTCCCGACACCCGGACGGCCTCGACAAGCCAAGAGAAAGCACACTGGCATTCCTAAGCCCCTACAGCAACGCCTATACCTACAATCAAAAGTTTGCCTATCTGAAAGTATTCTGGAACTGGACACTCTCGGAGGGATATTTCCGCGGTGGCGTTCATCCTCTTCACGGTCTGAAAAAGCGTCGCACTCAGGGAAGGATAGTCCAGCTTGAAGAAAAGGAAGTCTCTACCCTGCTCCAGCAACCTGACCAGAAAACGTATTGCGGGCTGAGGGATTATGCGCTGATGCTACTCTCCTTGGATACAGGCATACGCCCCGGTGAAGCACTCCAGCTCGTACCTGGGGATGTTCACCTCGAGAAGGAAGAGCTTTCCGTGAGAGCTGAGATTGCGAAAACGAGAGTGCCCCGAGTGCTCCCCTTGTCCGGGCCTACTCTGGACTCCATCAAGAAGCTGCTCCATGTTCGCCCGGATGAGTGGAATGATGCCCCTGCGTTCTGCACCGAGACGGGTGAACCGTGGGCCGTAACCTCGTGGTCTCGCCGGGTGAAGTCCTACGGGAAAAGGTGCGGGCTGGACATTACCGCCTACAGTTTGCGACACACCGCCGCACTGCTCATGCTACGCCATGGCATGGATGCTTTCAGCTTACAGCGGGTAATGGGACACAGCACCATGGACATGACACGCCACTATATCAACCTCACCAGTGAGGATACACGGAAGGCACACAAGCAAGCTGGTGTGGTTCTCGCTCTGGTTCGAGAGGAGGAGCCGCAAGAAGCTAAGCCAAAAAAGAAGCGTCTCCGGGGGATATCGCTATGATTTACCTCGGGGTGAACGAAATGTGCACCGAGAACCACGCCGCTCTTATCGATGCAGCCAAGGAAATGATGCGGCATGGTGGGGTTCGAAAGGAGATGATCATGGAAGGGCTGGAAGGCATAACGTTCATGCTCGAAGGAAGGAATGTTCATGTGCTCGCTGGCCCGGATGGAACCGTGGAGTTCTGGTGTGCTGAGCCTTCGGTGGAGTTTGTTGACGAAAGTCCTCGATGAAGGCGAAAAGGGTATAGACACTATCTGCACCCCTGGCGGCAAGCAGAAGATGGCTATCATCAACGAACCCGGCCTCTACTCCCTCATCCTTCGAACGCCCTATGGAATAGATAGGCCGTGCTCCTCCGACCATGCCAAAGGAAGGCCGGGATTACTGGACACCCTTGGAGGGGTTGTGTGAAGGGAGCGGTAAATCACCGCCTCCTCCACGCCTTGCAGGGCATGAAAAGGCACACATCCACGAGAAGGCCACTGAGAGCCTCTGTAAGGCACCTGCTTTGTTTTAGGCATAGTTTCATACCTCTAGCAGAAAGAGGATAGCTTAGAACGGCTCTAACGGCCTCCTGGAAAATTCAGGATGGCGAAAATTCATATTGAAGGGAGTTTTCACAATGAATCAAGAGTACAGAGAAGCATTTCAGGGGGAAGCACTTCACCACATGGGGAATGTCAACGTGAAGGAACTGAGCTATTCAGAATGTATCAAGGAGATAGCATCCTCCATGGGGATCAAGGCAAGCCATGAAAAAGCACTAGCACGGGGGGCGTTCTACTGCCCTCTCCTGGCTCCTTTTTGGCTCGAATCTGAAAAGGAAATATGTCAGGTGTTTCGTGAAGCCTATGCCAAAAGGAAAGCTCAGGGGGAACTGGCCTAGTCCAGATTAGACAACCCGATCAAGGGGATTTGAAGATGAGTCCCTGCACCCTAGGGAACCTATTTATTTATAGGGGGGGGTGATGCACCCCCTCCCCCCTTTGCATAGAGCGTCATCATGGCTTTCCCCACATCATCAGAGGAGACGTTTATCACCTCTTCCCGCCTCTTGGAGCTTCCCCATGTTTCAGGATACCTCCTCTCCAAGAGAGCCATGAAGCCTCGCCAATCTCCCCGCTCTTCTGCCAGCTCCACCACTCTCCTTATGAGATACGCTTCGCACTCAGCATTCGCCCTACTCATGGCAATGGCGAACCTGATATAACGGCTCTTGTTGTCATTCTCCGGGAACATGCTTTCATCCAACGCTTCCCCGTCTAATCCTCTTGCCGCAAGTTCTTGCCTCCCTGCCTTGATCCAATTATAGAAGGTTCCTTCTCCGAAGCCAAGGCACATGGCAGCTACGCCCGGTGATCCTCCACGCTTGACGATCTCAGCCGCCGCCCTGGTTATCACATCTGTGCAATACGTGCTCCTGCATCTCTGCGCCATTTCAACACCCCTTTCGGCGCGCGTATTGAAAGCTCAAGAAAGAGTATATGCTATAAAGTGCATCTCGGTTGCACCCCCTCCACGTTCCCTTTGTAAATCTCATTCCACCGCTTAGATGCTTGCCTCCTGAGAACACTTGATCTACTATCCAATAGATCAACGATAACAGGCTCTTCCTTCCCCTCCATGGGACGTAAGATTCTCCCCATCCTCTGGATACCTTTACCCTTGGAACGAAAGGGAAGAGCCATGATTAGAGTATCCAGCCACGGGATATCCAGCCCCTCATCAGCGATATTGGAAGCCACCAGCACTTGAGCACCTCCATCTCGAACCGCCTCAAGAGCTTCACGCCGGGCCTTTACAGGAAGCCCCCCATGAGCCAGCACGCTACCGCTGATCTGCCTCGCAAGGGCTTCACAATGCTCTACCCTCGAAGAGAGCACCAGCACTGTCCGCCCCTTATCCCTGGCCCGGTTAGCAAGGTCTATGATGATATCGTTCCTGGGCTGGTCTTCCGTCATGGCGGTAATCATTTTCTGGTAGTCCTCCCCATAGCAATACTGAAAGTTTGTGTGTTGCCAGAACAGCTTAGGCTTCAAGGATAGCCCCGCCTCTTGAAGGTCTTCCCTGCACACTTCATATTGATGCAAGCCAAAGGAAAAGCTCAGGGCCGCCGTGAGACCGTCTTCCCTCTCCGGGGTTGCAGTAAGCCCGTACCGATACCTTGCCGGGAAGGATTGCAGCACGTCAAAGAAAGTTCTTGCTGGTGCGTGGTGGGCCTCATCTATCATCACAAGGCCAAAGGCGGTACGCTCCTCCTCGGATATGCCCCTCTGCAATGTCTGAATCATCCCGAGAGTTACCGGGCCTATGCTTCTCTTCCCTGCTCCGATAATCCCCGCCTCGATCCCTAGAAAGCTCCTCACTGCCTCCTTCCACTGGTCAAGCAAGTCTTTGGTGTGCACCAATACGAGAGCGGGTTGACCTTGCCGTGCTATCAAGTCAAGCCCCATGACGGTCTTACCTGAGCCACAAGGAGCACACAGCACACCCTGGCGGTACTTCTCCATGGCTGATACCGCCGCCTCCTGATATCCCCGGAGGGAAGCGGAAAACTGAAAACCCTGGGGTTCGAAGGAGAGAGTTTCATCCTCCCATGAAGCACCTGGAAACAGCTCTCGCAACCTCTCCTCATACCCTCTCGGGATACCTCCATCCTTGCCGTAAAAATGCAGGAACTCAGGAATCCCCTTCAATGAACGCCGTGAATCCCTTGCGCTCTTGTAAACCGGGTTAGGGAGCATAAGTTCTCTCTTGACCTGTTCAATTTTCTGCACCGTGACCAGACTAGTAGTCCGCTCATCACCATCAGGAGTACCGTAGATCATCTCTCGAATCACAAATTTCATCCTTGCACCTCCATTAAGCCAAAAGGAAAACGGGGGGAAGCCCCCCCGCTATGCTGGCACCTGCACGCAATTATGAGAATCTTCAGCCAAAGGAAAAACAGGAGGGTTCGAAGAAGAGGAACTTTCCTTCAGGGGGTCAATATTGTTGATACCGGTGATACCGATGATACCGAGAGCATCCAAACCCTTGCTATCACCGAGAAAATCGCCGGTATCAAATTCAGATACACCTTGATACCGCTTGATACCGGGGCCTCTCGGGAGCGAAAGTATCAAAAGTATCACCGGTATCATCGGTATCAAAGGTATCATCGGTATCAAGGTTTTCTTCTCTCTCTACCACCGAAGGAAGATATTTTCCCCGAGACATTTTTAGCAACACGCCTTTCTTCTCCATCCTTGGCATGTCGAGTTTTACTTTGGCTCGATGCTTTTGTTTCTTCTCCTCGTCCGCCTCTCCCTGGGTAAGATAGTCCGAAACCTCCTTAGGGGTCATTCCTTCGAACCCGGCATATTCTTCAAGCACCCCGAGTATCACCGTCTGAAACTCTGTCAGGGACTCCATCACCACATCTCTTTGTTCGTGCTGCTCTGCAATCCTCCAGCCGGGGGAATCCCACTTGAGCACCAAGGGCTCTGTATCGGAAAAGTCCCGTCCATCCCTGGCAAGTTTTGCAGAGCCTTCGTGCTCATCTCGTTTCAGAAACAGGAGCGCATCAGCTGCACCGGGAAGGCCCATAGAGCCGGTGATGCTCTCGATATCGTCAAGGCCTCTGTGATGCTTGTTGAGATGCGTTACCAGGAGGATTGCAACGCCCGCAACATCCGCAAGGGCTTTGAGGGGAGCCACCAGCCGGTAATCCGCTTCATAGGCGTTCAAGCCTCTTTCGGGGGAACCTTTGATCTTGCTCCAGGTATCAAGGATTATCAGGCTGGGCTTCTCCTCTTCGATCATGGAGACAAGGGCCTCAAGGCCGCCTTGGTCTAGCCTGGGTATGGTAAGCTCGCAATGAGGCAAGCCTACGGGCCGTCCCTGGGGATGCAATCCGTGCACCCGCTCTACCAGCCGTCGCTCTGTATCCTCCAAGGCGTAGTACACCACCTTGCCCTTGGTGGTATTCATCCCAAGGAATGGAGCGCCACTTTCCACGGCAATAGCCAATTGAAGAGCAAGCCAACTTTTGCCCCGCTTTGGAGGGGATGCAAGAACGGTAAGCCCCGCCTGGGGGATCAGCCCTTCAACAACCCATTTCGCACTTTCAAAGGTTCCATGCCACAAGTCGTGCCGGGAAAGAGACCTACGGATATCGCCCTGAAATGCCTTGCTTTTCACCTCGTGAAGGAGCGACGTTTTCTCCTTCGTTGCTTTTTCAAGGATTCCCGCCCATGACTTCCGGGCCTCTTCCAGCCCATACGCTTGATGGTAATCGTTCCAGTCTTTACCCTCTTCGGGAGCTATCACAGGGACGGCTCCGTGCTTCTCTTTGGCTTGCATTGCCGCCTCCTGTCCCGCTCTATGCCCCCTGCTATCGGGAAGATCATTATCACCGGCCACAAGTACCCGTGAGTACCCTTGAGCCTTCATCTTCCCCACAACCTCAGAGAGTGCATGAGCTGAAAATGCTACCGCCACAGGTGTTTTCCACTCCAGCATCTCCCCTACGGAAAGCGCAGTAGCTAGCCCCTCAGCTACTACGATATCCCCGCCGGGAACCTTTGGAGCATTGAGAATGTGGTAGCCTCCTGAAACTTTCAAGGCCCCTCGCCCGCTAGCATAGCCCTTGAAACCACGCTTTATTTTCTGATAACTTTCAACCTCTTCATCCTGATAAACAGGCACCACAAGGTGCTCCCTTCCTCGAAGCAAGCCATGGTTAGGGGGAAGCCCCACACCCTTGCTCTTCAAGTAGGGGTGATCCCCCGGCTCTGGGGAAAGCGTTGATAACAGCTGCTTCACAGCCTTCTTCCTGCGGGGTCTTAGGGCCTCCATCCGGGCCTCTACCCGCTTCCTTTTGGCTTGAAGAAACTTGTGATCCTCAGTGGTAAGCTCGCCCCCGCTCTCAACCCATGTAAAACCATCTGATGGGGAAGCTCCCTTCCATGTACCGTAGTTCACCAACTGCTTCCCCTGGGGTGTGGTGTGCAGCACGGCCCAGCCATTGCGTGAACCTCGCTTGTCACCGTCAACGTGAAAACGCTTGATCCTGTCTTCTGAAAGGCAAGCCAAAAGGGAAGGATCAGAGGATGGAATCCCGTTAGAGTTCATGTGCTCGTACAGCTCCATTGCTACGCCTCCTCACCTTCCGGGAACAGGCCCTTGGTGCTGCCGGGGTTCTTTGAAACAAGCCAGTACCTGGCATACCGCTTATGCCCTGCGTGGATCATCTCGGTAAGAATATTCCATCCTGCATTCCGCAAGTCCTTGATACGTGCTCCAAGTCTCCAGCACTGATAAAGCCTTGCCGCCTCCATCTGAGTAAGCGAGCCTCGGTCCTTCAAGTGGCTCAGCACCTCTTGATTCTGGGACTTGTACACGCTCATCGGACACCTCCGAAAATGCAAGCCATGGAGTAGCACGTAGCCCCCACCATCACGCCCGTGATCATGTAGCGGTACAGAAAATCCATGTGCTCTTGAAAGTTCTTAACTCCTGCGCTATACTCGGGATGTTCGGTTTCCCGAGAAGTACAGACAACGAAACCAGGAAGGGCCTCGTGGTTGCCGCCACGGGGCTCTTTCGCTTTTCTTTGGCTCATCTTCATACCTCCTTCACAAAACCACGGTCATCAAAAAACCTCTTGATATCCACGCCAAGCATCAGCCCCGTTCGTATCCTCCAGCCACTTCCAGCAACAACTTTCCCGCCTAGAATTGCGTAGGTCATTCCCTTGTTCAAACCAGAAATCTTCACAAACTTGCTCACGCTTCCAAACTCCTTTTCGATCAAACTCTTCAACGTCATAAAATACCTCCCCAGGGTATGTAAGATTCTGCGCATAAAAAAGGGGAGCCTAAGCCCCCCAAGGTATCTATGATTCACCGCATAAAAAAGGGGGCTCTAGGCCCCCACGCTCTCAAGCACTGCTTCTCTCCATTGGCTGTATTCCCGCATGAACAACGCTTCATCCTCTATGATCCTCGCCTTTACCAGGCGTTGCACAAGTTTATGCGGACTCTCTGTAAACCCCCGCTTCACACTTCGAACCGTAGCAGGAGAGAGCAAGAACTTTGTAGTAAGATCAGGCCACGTCAAGCCATGGCGTTGAAGCACTCCTTCCAAGGGATGCACTATCATATACATCACCTCCTCTCAATATTTTCTGGAGCCAAAAAAAAGCCGCACCTGGAGTAACCAGGAGCGGTGTTTAGCCGAGTTATACTCAAAAGTGGTGTATGGAGTGTAGACGAGAAAAAAGAAGCGGCGT
>CAZIFL010000034.1:0-32306 GCA_964539095.1 uncultured Synergistaceae bacterium | reverse complement strand
ACACACAAGCTCCGGCTCCTGCGGCTCATGTAGGCTCATAATATAAGCAGGAACAGCCCACTAGCCACTAACCACTAGCCACTAGCTTTTTAGTCTTGCATGCACTTTTGAAGCGATTCTTCGTAGGGGGGACGCAAAATCCCCCTCTCGGTGATAATAGCGGTTACCAGCTCCGGGGGGGTCACGTCGAAGGCGGGGTTCCACACTGAGGACGTTTTCCGGCAGGATCGTCCCCCTTGAAAGGAGCGTACCTCTTCGGAGTGACGCTCTTCGATGGGAATGTCCTCACCCCTTTGAAGAGCCATATCCACGGTGCTCCGGGGGGCTGCCACATAGAAGGGAACTCCGTGGTGACGGGCAGCAATTGCCAGAGCGTAGGTGCCGATCTTGTTCGCCACATCCCCCCGGGCGGTGATCCGATCCGCCCCCACAATAACCGCAGCGATCGTCTTTCGAGCCATAAGAAAAGCCCCCATGCCATCGGTCATAAGGGTTACGGGGATACCGTCCTCCTCAAGTTCCCAGAGGGTAAGCCGAGCCCCCTGAAGGACCGGCCGGGTTTCGTCCGCGTAGACGTGAATCTTCTTCCCCTCTTCCACGGCGCTCCGGATAACCCCCAGCGCAGTACCGTGCCCCGCCGTGGCAAGGGCTCCGGCGTTGCAGTGGGTAATCACATCTCCCTCTTCCGGAAGCAGGGAAGCCCCGAAGGCTCCCATGGCGCGGCAGGAGGTGAGATCCTCTTCAAAAATCCTCCGGGCCTCCGAAAGAAGGGCGTCGAAAAGCAGGGAAGTCTCCGTAGCTTCCGATAGCTGTTTCATCCGCTCCAATGCCCAAAAAAGGTTCACCGCCGTAGGGCGGGTTCGTGCAAGCCGCTCCGAAGCGGCCTGCACCGCCTCTTTTCCTTTATGGGCCTCCAGCACCAGGCCGTAAGCTGCGGCGATGCCGATGGCGGGAGCCCCTCGCACCACCATGGTTTCGATGGCCTGGGCTACCTCCTCCGCAGTGTGGCACGAAAAAAAACGGACCTCCTCGGGGAGCGTCCGCTGATCGAGGAGAACAAGGGCGTTCTTCCTCCATTCTATAGTCTGAGGCAATGCCATAACGCTATCCCTCCAAGACAGAACTCCTTTGAACGTGAAGAACATGAACTGTAGCAGAACCATCCGCAAAAGAAAGATGTATCGTATCCCCCTCTTGAAGGTTTTTCGCCGAGGTCAGGGGGACTCCCTCGGGGGAAGCACAAAAAACGTATCCCCGGGAGAGCATTTTCTGAGGAGATTGCGCCTCCAAACGCTCTGCCCTTCGCTCCACCCTTCGTTTCCATTCCTCCAGGGAACGGTTACACGCTTGAGAGAGCTGTCTTTCGAGCTGTTTTTCCCTTTGGATCTCGCGATAGAGCACGCCCCGGAGAAACCCTTCCCGGAGAACTCTCGCCGCATGCTGCACTTCAAGCCTTTTCCGCTCGGTTTTCCGTCGCCCTAGTGATTCCAGACGCTTACCGTACTGACCAAGAGAGGCGAGCAACTCTTCTCGATCGGGAAAGAGAAACTCCGCTGCCGCCGAAGGAGTGGGAGCTACGGCATCCGCCGCAAGATCCGCCAGGGAACTATCCCGCTGATGCCCGATACCAGTCACCAGAGGAACCGGAGAGAGCCTCAGGGCACGCACCAGCTCTTCGTCGTCGAAAGGGGAGAGTTCATCCTTTGCCCCTCCTCCCCGAACAAGCATGGCGGCCCCAAGATCCGGTAGAGATCGCAACACCGAGAGAGCCCGAATCACGCTAGGAACTGTGCCGGCCCCCTGAACGAGAGCGGGGATTACGTAGAGGCGGCTTCGAGGAAAGCGGCGTCCGGCTACCGCCATAACGTCGCGCACAGCGGCGCCTCCCGGGGCGGTAATAATGCCCACATGTTCGGGAAAAGGAGGAAAAGGGCGCTTGATGCGGGGGTCGAAAAAACCCTCTTTACGAAGTTTTTCCTCCGTCATCGCCCGTGCGCGAGCCTTAGCCCCCTTGCCGAGAGGGACAATACGCCTCGCATAAAGCTGATAGGAGCCCCGAGGAGCATAAACCCCGATGCGCCCCTCTACAAAAACTTCCTCCCCCGCAAGAGGGGTATAGGCCTGTCGCCAGGCATCCCCCTTGAAGAGAACCCCCCCGAGAACCGCCTCATGATCCCCCAGAGAAAAGTAGGTATGCCCGCTGCGGTGGCAGTGAATCTCCCGAATCTCTCCCCGAACGATAAGATTCTGAAGAGGATCGGAGCCTTCGAGAAGAAGCGTTATCTGCCGGGTAACCTCTCCTACAGAGAGGGGGGGAGCGTTTCGTTCCATGAAGAACCCTCCACCTCTCCTGAGGAAGAGGAGGGCTCTTCTTCCGCTATCTTTTGCTCCTCCTCTTCGGAATCTTCCTCGGAGTCTTCTTCGTAATCCTCCTCCGAGACCTTTTCCGCCTCAAGAAAGCGCACAATCTTCCCAAGGACACCGTTCACAAAACGGCCGGAGTCCTCGGTACCGAAAAGTTTGGCAAGCTCCACGGCCTCTGAGATAGCCACCGCCAAGGGGACCGATTTCGAGAGAACCCCCTCAAAAAGAGCCAGCCGAACCGCCATAAGATCCACCCGAACCATCCGCTCCGGGCGCCATTTAACCACATAGGCCCTTAAAAAATAATCAATTTTTTCCTGGTTATCCGAGACGCCCTTGATGAGAAAGAGGGCATACTCCCGCACATCCTGGGGCTCTTCCTCGCAGGGGAGCATGCCCAAAGCCGCCTCGGGGGTGTTATCCGGATTCGCCGAAAGGGCGTAGAGAACCTGAAGAGCAATCTCCCGAGCCCTGCGGCGCCTTTGAGAACGCTGGGGATTCTTCAACGCCTCCTCATCCCTTCAGGAAACGCCGACAACGCTGGAGGGTCTTGCGTCCCCATTCTCCCAGAACGAAGCGGGCAACACCGTATCCCAGGCATCCCCAGAGAAGGGCGTAGAGGGTTTTAAGAAAACCGAATAAGAAAAAAGCCGATCCCCCTGCAGTAATCGCCCCCCAGAGGAGAGGATGCCGCAACAGCTCCTTGCCCACCCCGGAAGAGAACGATCCCGCCTGCCCCCAGGTAACGAAAACTTCCCGAAATCCCAAAGGACGAAGAAAGCGTTTAAGATCCTCCGCCACCTGGTTTAACCGATCATCCTCACGAAGAAAAGACCTTCCGGGATATCCCAACTGTACGTTCAGCGCATTCTGGTCGTCCCAAAGGGAGATATTTTCGCACCGATACCCCTCGGGAAGAACGTGTTCCATCAGGTGAAAGAGGCTTCTTTCGGAAACCCACAGCTTCCCCGACATGGTTTGCTTCCAATAAAGGAACATAGGTCTCACCCCGCACAAAAGAGCCGGACCATGGCCCGGCTCGCCTGGTTCATCCACACTACTCGGCCTTTTCCTCCAGAGTTTCCACGGAAGGCTGGGGCTGCACAACCTCTTGACGCAGAGGCTCAACCTTTTCAACCTTTTCATCCGCGGGCTCTTCGACCTTTTCAAGAGCTTCGTGAAGATGGATACCCTGAATAAAGACATTCACATACTTAACCCGGTATCCCGTGAACTTTTCGAGATGCATCTTTACTGCTTCCTGCACCTCCCAAGCCACATCGGGAATACGCAAACCATATTTAACGGAGATGTACGTATCCACCATGATGGTGGGGGGGGTACCGTCATCCACGTTTACACGCACCCCTCCAGAGGTTTTTCTCCCCAGCCCGAAAGAGGCAAGAGCGCTCCCCCCTGCGGGGCGCACCCCCTCAAGGGAGTGAAGAGCCTGACCCGCCAACTGGAGGATCACCTCTTCGGAGATCTTCACCTCTCCCTCAGCAAGCCCTTTCCCCTCCGCAGAGGAGGGGGCAGCCTTCTGAGGGGATGCCCCCCCTCCTTCGTTCACCTCGAAATCGCCTGCCGCACCTTTTTTCTCAAAAACCTTATCCTGTTCCGTCACACCAAGAACCTCCTTTCCGGGGGCTATTCCTTAAGATCCTCTTTTCGGAGGCATGGAATAGACTTCCCCGCATTCTGGACACAAAAGAGTATCTTCAGGACCGTACGCCTCTCGCAGAAAAAAGAACTGTTCTCCGCAAGAAGCGCAAAGGAAAAGCTCGTACGCCTCTTTCGTCGGGAAATCTTCGGAAAAACGCTCTCCCCCGAGACAAACCAGCAGATCCCGCAACCACGCCCTCTGCTCCGGAGAGAAGGAAAGCTCTTCCAGGCGTTCCGCCAGGACCTTCAGCTCCGGCTTCGCATTCTCTCCGATAGTAAAGGCTTTCAAAAAACTACCCCTTCTTAACTCTTTCCAAATACTCCCCGGTACGGGTATCCACGACAACCCGCTCCCCCACATTAATAAACATGGGAACCGTCACGGTAAACCCGGTCTCCAGTGTGGCAGGCTTACCGCCCCCAGAAACGGTATCCCCCTTGAACCCCGGGTCCGTCTCCACCACCTGAAGCTCTACGGACTTGGGAAGGCTCAAATCCATGATACGCCCCTCGAAGATCTGGAGCCCCACTTCGAGATTGTCCGTAAGATAATGTACCGCATCCCCAAGAACGTCCCCGGGGATATAAAGCTGGTCGTAGCTCTCCATGTCCATGAAGATATAGCTGTCCCCGTCCTGATAGAGGTACTGGGCGGGCTTCTCTTCGAAGACGATCCGCTCGAAACGCTCCCCGGAGCGGAAGGAGTTCTCCACAATAGAGCCGGCGATAAGATTGCGGAGCTTGGTCTTTACGATGGCACCACCACGCCCCATCTTATGATGCTGGCAATCAAGGATCTCCCATATGCCATCCTGCCATCGAATTTTCATACCTGAATGAAAATCGCTTGTATCCACTACCTGAGCCATGCTACAACCCGCTCCTTCTTCGATAAAAAATAGTGCCCCTCATTATACCAGCTAATAGCCCTGCATTACCAGTTCGTTCTGGAAAACAGTCTCATTCTCCACGGGGCCCTCCGGAATATCAAGCACATAGGGAACCACGATAATGGCCACCTCGGTAACCGTATCGCTCTTGGTGCGCCACCGGAAGATCTCCCCCAGAAGAGGAAGATCCCCGAGGATGGGAAATTTCGTCTCGTTTTCGGATTTGTTATGAGAGAAAAGGCCTCCGATGACGAAGGGCTCTCCGTTACGCACCCGAATCCGCGTATCTACCTCACGGGAAGATTTTTCGGGAAAGAGGGCGGAGCCGCTCTGTTTGAAAGTGACGCTCCCCGTAGAAACTTTAATCTCCAGATTGATCATGTTCTCACGGCCGATGGTGGGGAGAAATTCCAGGGTAGGCCCCGCCTCCACATCACCGTAGGTGGGATTTCCCGCCTCGTCCTTTCCAGAGATGTACTTGGTCTGGGTGGTAAGCTTGATAGATGCCTTCTCCCCCGCCACGGTAATCACCGAAGGCCGGGCAAGCACCTCCCCCTTATCGGCCTTCACCAGGGAGTTCAGCCCCGCATCAAGCATCCGCATGGTGTTGGTGGTGATATTATCCACATTCACGCCATCGGGGATAGGGATGACCCCCTCCCCATCCTTATCGGGATCGTACTCTTTCCAGAGATTGGTGTCAATGTAGCCCAGAGTCGCTCCTCCGGCACCGTAGGCGAAGTGCCAATGCTTGTAGACCCCCGCAATGACCGCCTCAAGAGAGTCGCTGTTATCGTTTTTGGTCTCCACAATACGGGCCTGGATCATCACCTGTTTTCCCGGATGATCCACCTTCTGAAGAATCCGCTCCACCTCGAAGAGCTTCGTGGGAGAGGCGGTAACGTAGAGTTCTCGAAGCCGTTCATCCACAGTGATTCGCTCTACTCTGGCAAGCTCCTTGAGCATGGCTGCAATCGCTGTGGGATTTCCGTAGGCCACCCGGTAGCTCCGGGTAACTTCTTTGCCCAGAGTGCGGGCAAGATCGGTATCCCGACCGATGAGAAGCGTCTGTCCCATCACCGCATACCGGATATCGTACATGCGCATAAGGTAGGAAAAGGCGTCCCGGAGAGGAACATGCTTAAGGCTGAGCGTTACCGGTGTATCCGGAGTAGAGGGATCAAGAATGACGTTCATGTTCATGGTCTTTGCAAGCATCCGGAAGACATCCCGCAGATCTGCCCCCTGAAGCTCAAGCGTTACAGGGGTACGGTTTGCCAGGGGATCAAGAGAGGAGTACGCCTGCTGGGGAGGGGCAACGGGAGCTACCGTCGAGGATGCCCGGTTCTTCAGCGAGAGTTCCAGCACCAGCTTGTTCGCCGGCGGGGTTCCCCGAAGGTTCTTGAGTAACAGTGCGTCCTCGGTCTCGATGCGCATAACGAGCCCCCGGGCCTCCTGATCAATGGTAATCCGCCGAAGCAGGGGAAGACGGTAGTCCTTCTCCCATCGCCCTGAAGGGAGAGACACATTATAAAAAAAGAATTCCAATTCGTTAGGGCGCTCCCGGCGCAGCTCCGGGCGGGGGAGGGATGTTCCGGTGATCTCCACCGAAACCAGGCCATCTCCCACCTGATGCACCGTAAGACCTCCCAGAACGGGCATGTCAAGAAGGGGGTCTGCCCCCTCTGCTGAAACGGTTCCGGTACCAAGCAAAAGGACTGCTCCCATAAAAAACAACCCCATAATCCGCATAAACCGATCCATAGCTCTTCCTCCTTCTACTGTAGCAGCAGGGGAAGGGTGATCTTTTCCCTGGACCATTGTACCACCACCCCGTTTCCGGAAATCTTAAGGACCTTGCCGAGCCCGCCTCCGAAGGAATGTCCCTCCTCCACTATGATACCCCCGCCCTCGCTCTCAATATCCATGAGGGCAGTTCGTCTGTTCCCCACAATGAAGATCGCCCGAACGGTCATGTAGGGGGGGAGAATCTCCGGCACCTGCGTCTCGGGAATACTCCGGGAAGAGGGGGTGCTCTGTTTGGGGAGATCAGCCTTGTAGGGCTCCCGTGAGATGGCGAGAATCACCCGGGCATACTCCCGGCTGTGTTTCCGGTAGAGCATGATCTGCCGGAAATCGCGATCCGTCTGCTGGAGCCGCGTCTCTTCGGCGGCAATGTTCACGGGAAGATCTCTCCTCAGGGGGGGATTCGCCCTTCTGGCGCTGTAGAGGAGATAAAAATAATATCCCTGCAACACCGTCGCCCCGATCACAAGGAGAAAAACGCCAAGCAGAACAACTCTTTGAACCGAACGATCCCCCCGGAGCCACCCCCAGAGGTTTCGGGACTGCGCAGCCATTCCACGGAACATCACTGTCCCTCCCCTCGTACCCGGGTCTCCAGAAGAGTGGTTCCGGAGATGCGCCCGGAGGCCTCAAACTTTACGGAGAGCGACTGCATACGCACGATCTCCTCCATGGTACGCCACCCCGCTATCCCCTCCAGCACCTGGTAATAGGGACCGGTGAACTGCACCGTGGCGGTAAGCATCCCCCCGGTATTCACACGGGTGGATGTAATGCTCACCTTCTCTACCCCAACCTCGGTAAGCTGTTTCTCTACGTTAGAGAGAAAAGCCACCTGGTCCTGGGGAAACGCCACAGGCTGGCGGGAGAGGCTTGAGAGAGTGCGCTTATAGATCTGTAGAAGGGC
This sequence comes from uncultured Synergistaceae bacterium, assembly GCA_964539095.1. Taxonomy (GTDB): domain Bacteria; phylum Synergistota; class Synergistia; order Synergistales; family Aminiphilaceae; genus DAIPKP01. The sequence goes on along the minus strand of CAZIFL010000034.1, from coordinate 24,677 downwards.
TTCGTCGGTTTTTACAGCCTGTTTTACGCTCTGCTCCTGACGCTGCACGCTCTCCTGCCGTTTCTGCACGCTCTGGAGCGTGGTAAAAAGATAGTAGTGTCCACCCCCCACACCCGCCACAAAGGCAAAAATCAGCAGAGAAAAGAGTGTTTTTTGAAAGGATTCGGACCGAAGAAAGTCGAAGGCCATATCACGATCCCTCCTTGGAAAGAGTAACCTCGGTGATATCGTGTAACGTACAGTCAAGCACGAAGGATACCGTTTTGGAATTTCCCCGGGAGCGCCCCACCTTGGGAACCACCACGCTCCGGATGATGCTCGCCTCGCCGAGATTATTGCCAAACTCTACCACATCGGCCTCGGAATAGGCCTCTCCCTCCATGGAGACCGCATTTTTAGAGATGCTTAAAGAGGTGAGCCATACCCGAGCGGGGAGAGAACCCTCCAGCGCCGCCAGAACCTCCAGCGAGGGAAGCTCCCCCTTGAGAAGCCCCAGAATAGCCTGATATTCCTTTTCTTCTTCCTGAAGGCGGGTAAGCTCCGTTTTCAGAGCCCTCGCCTGACGCTCCAGCACCTGAAGGCTCTCTTGATGAACCTGCAGAAGATCCTGCTGCTCCCGGAGGCGAAGCCAGGAGTAGCCGAGAGAGAGAGCGCTCGCCCCCACGAGAAGAATCATAAGAAAGACAAAGAGAACCCCGAGAAGATCTCTGCTTTTGCCGCCTTTAGCGCTCTTCCCCTTGTTATTTTTATACTCTTCGGGGCGAAGATCGAAACGCATCATGCTATCACATCCCTTAAGGCAAGCCCCAGAGCGGACTCCCATCCACGAGGATCGCCGCCGGGGGGCTCCATGCCCCAGGTCTGCCACAGAGGAAAGGAGAGAAGCGAAAGATCAGAAATTTCCTGACGGAAACGCTCCTGCACTTCGGGATTATCCCCGTGAGGCCCTGCGATAATGAGAGAATTCACCGGCACATCCCGGAACTGCCCCTTCACAAATCCCAGGGTGGAGCGCACCTCTCGCACCACCGATTCCAAAGACTCCTCCTGTGGACCCTCTCCGCCAATTCCTACCAGAAGGGTACGGAAAAGAAGAGCGGAACCGCCGCTCCCGAAAATGAGCTGGGTGCTGTTATCCTCCAGAAGCAGCATGAGATATCCCCCGGAAAGTCCCGGCACAGGGCCGAGAATGGAGCGGAAGGCCCCCACCAGAGAGGGCTCCACAGAACTCACGGGGATCTCAAGGGGGACAAAGATTTCGAGAATCTGCTCCACCAGACGGGAGCGAACCGCCGCCACCAGAAGCTTCATTTCCCCCGCAGCGCCCCCCGCATCGGGAGTTATATCCGCCACATCATACACTGCCTCCCCCACGGGAAAGGGAAAATATTTTTCAAAATCCCACTGCAAAGCCCCCCGAGCGTCTTCAAGATCCATTTCAGGAACCCCCACCACCCGCATCATGACATTTCGAGGGGGAAGGCCCACGGTAATCCCCCTGGGAAAGGCTGCTCCCCGCTCGTCTTTAAGACGCTGCATCAGGGGAGCTAAAAGTTTGACATCCCGCAACATCCCCTGCTCCAGCACCGCCCCCGGAGAGGAGATCACCGACGCAGCTTCAAGGCGATACTTCCCAGCCTGGCCGGAAAGCTCCAGATATCGAATCTCGGAATCGTGAAAGGAAAAACCCGCTCCTCCTCCAGAGGATTTGCGTAAAAAGGGCAACCCCACAGCCTTCACCACCTTTCCTGCATTTTAACTGATTATAGCGAAAAGCGGAAAGAAGGTAAAACCCATCTTTCCCAAAAAGATACAGGAAAATCAAAATATTCTTTCGAAGCTTTTCTTTTACGGTGGCACGAGACTCTTTTGGAGGAGTTTTTCAGTTCCGAATCCGCCAGGAGCGCGAGAAGGCCGCGTGGTAGTAGGCGGGATCGTGGGAGGAGGGCCAGGAGGCATGCCACCCCGGTATGTCCTGAGAGAGGGGACGGGAACGTTTTCGAGAGGAACGAACGAGAAGAAAGACGGAAAGAAGAGAGGTCTCTTCCTGATACTCGCAGTGAAACCCCGCAATGGAGCTTGCCAGAGGCTGTACCATGGGAGTTCCCTCATCGTAGAGACGCAGATAGAGCGTTGTGCCCACAAGATACAGCTCCGCCGCAAAGACCCCGTGAATTTCATCGAAGGCGTGCACCTGTTCGGAGCGGGAGCTTCGAAGCGTAAGCGTCTTTCCCGAGGAGTGCACGCTGAAAAAGGGGACTCTGGATGCGGGAAAAACGTAGGTAATGCACTTTTTGCCAAACTCCGGCAGGGGGGCGGAAAGCTCCAGAGAGGACTCCTCCCGGGCGATTTCCGTCTGCTTCAAGGCCCCTCTACCCAGGGGGATTCCCGACACCAGGCGGAGGTGCTGCCCATTCTGAAAGATGCTTACCGTCCCCCACCCACGGTAGGCGATGCCCGGAAGCCCCGGAGGAAAGGTGAAGGCCTCTTCAAAGGCCTCTCGGGATGAGGAGGGCATCCCCAACCCAGCGCCGAGAGCATAAGGCTCCAGAGTGGCGAGAGCCTGCTCCCCCCGAAAGGTGCAGGAGGCTCCGTCCCGGACGAGATCGTAGAAGGAGAAAAACGAAAAAAGGAGCGGCAGAGACGCCGCTCCTACAATGCCCATCATGAACAGAGCGAGAAGAAGTTCTACGAGGGAGAAAGCTCCGCGCCGATTCACGGTTTTGAAAGTGCCGTCAGCCTAGTTACGTTCAGTTTGCCCGCTGGTAGACCCAGTCGTCTGCAGCAATGGTAGTTGTCGCAAGAACTTCATCATTAGAAACATCGACAGCACCAGCCGAACCAACGCTTAACCACATTTTTATCTTATCATTCTTTACCACATCCACAAGCTTCTCCCCCGCACCAGTAGTGGGGACCTTCATCCCCACAAAAACGAGGGTCCCATCGTTTTGGAGGTCATAAGTGGTCGTCGGAAGATCTTTATCAACGTACTTCTCCAGAGCTGTAACGCTCGTCCCCGCAGCTGTCGCCGGATACCCCGAGTTATCCGCATAGTACTGAAGCACTGCGCCCTTCATCACTCGGATATCCGAAATAATCTTCGTGGCCTCTGCCTTATCCGTGCTGCTTCCCATGAGCATCATCATGGCACCTGCAAGAATACCGATGATGACGATAACGATCAGCAGCTCCACCAGGGTAAAACCTTTTCTCTTCATACTCTTCATCAATACAAACACCTCCCGTAAAAGTAAAAAAACTAAAACATTATCCGTATAGCTCCCTGATAGAAGTATACAAAAAACCACTCTACCAGAGCCACCACACCATCCACGTATGCCATTAAAACAAATTCAAGAGGCGATGTCAACAGGAAAGATTGGCGATTTTATTTCACATTGTTTCAGTTTAACGCTCTGCACGTATCCTCGCAGAGCGTTGCTCTCCGGCTACAGCATGGTCTGGATGGCGCCCACGATGGGCATGAAAACCGCCAGCGCCACCAGAGCCACCACCCCCCCCACGAAGACGATAATAAAGGGCTCCAGAAGGGCGGTGAGCTGAGAGACCTTCTGATCCAGCTCAAGATCGTACCAGTCCGCCACCTTGTTCATCATCTCTTCGAGCTTTCCCGTCTGTTCTCCCACTGCGAGCATGTGCGCCACCATGGGGGGGAAGATCTTGAGCTTCTTGGTGCTCTCCCCCAGAGAGAACCCCTGCTTGGCATCCTCCCGAAGCTTATGAAATCCCCCCGCGATCACCACGTTGTTCGCCACCTCCATGGTCATATCCAGACTGGGGAGAATGGGGACCCCCGCCTGCACCAGAGAGCCGAGGGTACGCATGGTACGGGCCATAATGGCTTTAAAGAGTATATCCCCGAAGACGGGCATCTTGAGCTTGAGCTTGTCCACAAAGACCCGGGTGGCCTGCAGCCTCTGGAGGAGCACCAGAAGAACAATGAAGGAGACAAGCCCCCCCAGAAGAAAGGGCCACTTGTACTTGAGAAAGTCTGTCATGGCAAAGACCATCATGGTGATTTTGGGCATCTCCGCATTCATCCCCGCAAAGACCTTCTGGAACTTGGGGACGATCACCGTCACCATGAGATAGAGCACCCCGATGGCGAAGGCCATCACCACCATCGGGTAGGTGAGCGCGGATTTGATCTTCCTGGCCAAAGCATCCTGCTTCTCTAAAAATCCCGCCACCCGATCAAGGGTGATATCGAGAAGCCCTCCCTCCTCCCCCGCCTGTACCATGGCAATCATGAGGGGAGAAAATTCCTTACGGCGTTTCATGGCCACCGCCAGGGGGTAGCCTCCGTCCAGAAGCTTTTTGGTCTCCGTGATGGCATCCGCAAGACGCTTGTTGGCGGTCTGATCCTTGAGAATGTCCAGAGCCGCACCAAGGGTGAGCCCCGAGGAGATCATGGTGGCGAGCTGTCGGAAGAAGATGGCCTTGTCCCGGGTACTCGCGGTGCTGATCCGCTGGAGCTTCTCCAGAAGACTCAGCGATTTTCCGTCTCCCTTTCTGGCACCTTCTCGAGAAGAGGAGGCTTTGCCTTTGTCGTTGCCTTTGGAAGGGGTTGCCTTTCCCTTGGCCTCGCGGATGGCGATGGGCATGAGGTTCTGGCTTCGCAGCCAGGCCACCACCTCCTCGGACTGGTTGGCCTGACGCTCTCCCTCGGTAATCTTTCCATCTTTGGCTCGGGCCCGGTAGCTGTAGAGCATGGTCTCTCCTCCCTTCTGCTAGGAATTAAAAAGTGAAAGACAAATAATTTACATCATTTCAAAAACGAGTCGCTCCAGATCTTTTCTGTCGTAGGCGTACTTCTGGGCATGCTCGTAGGGGAAGGTTCCCTCCCGAACACAGCGGGCAAGATCCTGATCCATGGTGTGCATTCCTGCGGCGGCGCTGGTCTGCATAATGCTCTTCACCTGCCCCACCTTCCCCTCCCGGATGCAGTTCCGCACCCCCGGGGTGGCGTAGAGCAGCTCGGTGGCGCAGATGCGCCCTCCCGAGGGAAGGGGGATAAGCTGCTGGGAGCAAATGCCGATGAGTATATGGCTGATCTGCATGCGCACCTGTTGCTGCTGATGGGGGGGGAAGACGTCGATGATCCGGTCGATGCTCTGGGGGGCATCCGGAGTATGGAGAGTGCCAAAGACGAGATGCCCCGTCTCCGCAGCGGTGACGGCGGCTCCAATGGTTTCGAGATCCCGCATCTCTCCCACCAGGATGACATCGGGATCTTGCCGGAGCGCCCTTTTGAGGGCCTCGGAGAAGGATTTGGTGTCTGAACCGATCTCTCGCTGATGAATCACCGAACGCTCTGAAGCGTGGAGGTACTCGATGGGGTCTTCGATGGTGATGATATGGCAGCGTCGGCTCATGTTGATGTGCCGGATGAGGGCCGCCAGGGTGGTGGACTTGCCGCTCCCCGTAGGGCCCGTTACGAGAAAGAGCCCCCGGAGATGCTCCGCCACCCCCCGAAGGCTCTGGGGGAGCTGGAGATCATCCAGGGTTCGGACATTTTTGGGGATCACCCGGAGGGCCAGGGAGGGATTTCCCCGCTCGATGAAGCAATTTCCCCGGAATCGGGATACCCGCCCTTCCGCAAAGGACATTTCGAAGCTGAAATCCATTTCGCAGTGCTCTTCTACCCGTTTGAGCTGCTCCTCCGAAAGAAGCTCCCGCACCATGGACCAGACATCTTCGGGGGAAAAGGCAGGGTAATCGGTAAGATACTCCAGATCTCCATCTTTCCGCAGGGCGGGAGGAATCCCCACCCCAACGTGCAGATCGCTGGCATCCCCCCGAAGGGTCTCTTCAAGAAGCGTGACGATGGACGTGGTCATCTCTTCCCCTCCCTGGTATTTTCCGGGGAATTCTCCGGATGTTATATCAAGCCATGGTTACATGAAGTACTTCTTCCAGGGTGCTCTCTCCCTCGTAGACCTTCCGCAGCCCCTGCTCCCGAAGGGTTCGCATCCCCTCTATCCGGGCCTGCTTGTAGATCTCCCGGGAGGAGGCGTTTTCCACGATGAGCTTACGGATAGGATCATTCACCAGCATAACTTCAAAGATGGCGGTACGTCCAGAATACCCCGTCCCCCGGCAGGCATCGCACCCCTGGGCCTTGTAGATCCGGCTTCCCTTGGGGAGAAGTTCCGGATGGGCAAGCCCCTCGGGAACGATCATCTCCTCCCGGCAGTAGGTACATACCCGGCGGATGAGCCGCTGGGCGATGGAGGCCATGAGGGAGGAAGCTACCAGAAAGGGGGGAATCCCCATATCCGTGAGGCGCACCACCGTGCTGGGGGCATCGTTGGTGTGGAGGGTGGAGAAGACCGTATGCCCCGTAAGAGCCGCCCGTATGGCCATCTGGGCGGTTTCGAGATCGCGAATTTCTCCGATCATCACCTTGTCCGGATCCTGCCGGAGAATGGATCGGAGAGCACTGGCAAAGGTAAGCCCCGCCTTTTCGTTGACATGCACCTGATTGATCCCTTGGATGCTGTACTCCACAGGATCTTCTACGGTGATGACGTTCACCTCCGGGCGGTTTACCCGCTCCAGCATGGAGTAGAGGGTGGTGGATTTGCCGCTCCCCGTGGGCCCCGTCACGAGGATAACCCCGTAGGGTACTCCAAGAATATCTTCGATGGCTCGCTTATCCTCGGGAAAGAAGCCGATCTTATCGAGCCCCACCACGGAGTTTTCCTGATCCAGAATCCGGATGACGATCTTTTCGCCGTACACCGTGGGGAGGGAGGATACCCGGAAATCCACTTTGCGGTTCTGAACTTTTAAGATGATCCGGCCATCCTGGGGGCGACGCTTGTCCGCTATATCCATGTTGGCCATGATTTTGATACGGGAGGAGACCGCAGGATGCCGGTCCCGGGGGTATTCGTGGGCATCAAAGAGCGCTCCATCTACACGAAAGCGGATACGCATGGTCTTTTCGTGGGGCTCCATGTGAATATCCGAGGTCCCCTCGCGCACCGCTTCGTTGATGAGACGGTTCACAAGGTCCACCGCAAAGGCTTCGTCAAGGTAGGCCACGCTGGTGGCGCTGTCCCGAAGAAGCTCCTCGGCGGTACCGAGCACTTCAACCTCCCCGGACTCCTCTTCCTTTACCTTGTAAATGTGATCCAAAGCCCGGTTGATCTCTGAAAGGACAGCGAGGCTTACATCCACCTCTCGATCGGTATAAAGGCGAAGTTCATCCAGGGAGAAGACATCCAGAGGGTCCGAGATGGCTACCATGAGGGTGCCGTTTCCCGTGACCGACATGGGGACTACTTGTAGCTTTCGGGCGAGGTATTCCGGCACAAGCTGCAACGCCTCGGGCATGGGGGTAAAGCGAGAGAGGGAGACAAGCTGCTTTTTGAGCTGGTTCCCCAAGGCCTCGATGACCTGACGCTCCGAAACCCACCCCTTGGCGATAAGAAGTTCTCCCAAGCGCTCCCGGGTCTTCTTCTGCTCCTCCAGGGCCTGCTGGAGCTGGTCCTGGGTGATGGCCATGGCCTTGATGAGGATATCCCCAAGGCGAAGCTTTTCATCCCCCATGACAGGCCGATCCTACAACTTTCTCGATTTTTTGAGCAAACCGTAGGCCAGGGGGAGCAACAGGAGTATTCCTCCGAAGGAGAGGGCTCCCAGAGAGCAGCCGCTTCCTCCCAGGGTTGTCTGAGCCATGGTATAAAACTTCCATATGGGGCCTGTCCAGGTTCGCCCGTCCGGAGCAGTAGCGGTAATCTGCCAGTAGTAGACCTGGTCGTAGGTTAGATTGGGATCGTAGATCATGTCTGTAACCCCGGAAGCAACTACGGGGATAGTGCCACCGCTGGTTCCAAGGCGTACGGTGTAGGAGAGGCCATTTATAAGAAGCCCCCCCACGGTACACTTCCAATGGAGGTTCTGATCAATGAGCACCCGGGCTTTGCCGATCTCCTCGGGATCTGTAAGACCCGAGATATCCGGGGGAGCGACGAGTTCGAAGGTAAGTGTTCCGCCATCCCAGGTAGTAAACCGCCAGATGCTGCTTACCAGGGTATCCTCCCCCGTCCGGAAGGCCACGACCTTCCAGAAATAGGTGGTGTCATACTCTAAATTCGACACTGTGTAGGCGGGAACCGTAAGGTCCTGGCTCACGGGAGTCGTGAGAGTCGCCGCACTGGATCCGAAATAGACATCGTAGGTATAAAGACTGCTGATCTCTTCGTCCCCGCTGGTAACCTTCCAGAGCAGGGTACAGACCGTGTTGGGAACATCCGTCTGCCCGTCCGTGGGGGTTACTATCTTAATTTCCGCCCCCAGGGCCCCGGAAACGCCCATAAAGATGATACATACCGCGCACAATAAAGCCCACCGTTTCATATTACCCCACCTCGCCTTTTTTTATCTCTGGCAATCCGTGACAACCTGTGGTCTACTAATCCTCCGGGGAATCCACGTCGATGTTCAGCTCCCCCTCTTCAATGAGAAGATCCACCTCTTCGGGGGATTTGGGAAGCTCGTCATCCTCTTCGGGATCTTCTCCCGGCCCAAGAAGAAGCATGTTCTCCTCCTGGAGCTTCTGATGAATCTGCTTGAGCAGCTCTTCGAAGAGATCCTTTTTCTCCTCCAGAAGGGAGACGAGCTTCTCTTTGCCCTGGGCGAGGGTCTCTCCGTTGAAGGCGATCCAGGAGCCCTTTTTCTTGAGAATTTTTAACTGGATGGCAAAATCCACCACCGCCATCTCGTTGGGAACACCCTTGCCGTAGACCAGGGTGGTGGAGGCAGTGCGGAAGGGGGGCGCGAGTTTGTTCTTTACCACTTTGATGTTGAGTTCGTGTCCGTAGACCTCGTCTCCCCGGGTGAGCCCCTTCCCCCGGCGCACGTCAATGCGCACAGAGGTGTAGAACTTGAGGGCCCGGCCTCCCGTGGTGGTCTCCTGGGGACCTCCGGGGCTGTACCCCGTGGAGATTTTCGCCCGAAGCTGGTTGATGAAGATTACCAAGCTGCCGCTCCGGGAGATGGCCGAAGCGAGGCGCCGGAGGGCGTAGGACATGAGCCGGGCCTGGAGCCCCAACTGGGATTCTCCGATATCCTTGCCGTCGATCTCTGCCTTGGGGGTAAGGGCCGCCACAGAGTCTATGACGACGATATCCACGGCTCCGCTGCGCACCAAGGTTTCGAGAATGAAGAGAGCCTGTTCGCCGCTGTCGGGCTGGGAGAGCAGCAGTTCGGGAACGTTTACTCCGAGAGCCGCCGCAAGCCGGGGGTCAAGGGCATGTTCGGCATCAATGAAGGCGGCGGTCCCCCCCTCCTTCTGGGCCTGGGCTATGGCATGAAGGGCGAGAGTGGTCTTTCCCGTTCCTTCATGACCGAAGATCTCCACAATCCTCCCCCGGGGGAATCCTCCGATTCCAAGAGCCACATCCAGGGGGAGTATCCCCGAGGAGATCACAGGGACCGGGGTCTCTGCTCTCTCTCCAAGGCGCATAATCGCCCCGTCACCAAACTTGGATTTGATATCGTCCAAAGCCTGGGTTAGCATATCTTCCTTCGTGAGTTCCTGTTTTCGAACCATCTTCCCCTCCCGTTTTCGTCAAGATTATGAAACGTTCCGCATTCTTTCGAAAGCTAGGAAAGTTCGTAGCTTCCGAGAGGATTGTATCGGGGACCTTGCGGAAGGAGTTCGCTCTTCATGAGGAGAAAGCGATCCGCCTTCCAGCCCTGACCATAGAAAGCCGCGTTTTCCAGAGCTTTCCGTGCTTCTCGAGAGATAACCCCTCCTCGGGAAGCACGAGCCAGCGTAATATGCGGCGAGTAAGGGCGCTTTTCTACGACAATCCCGCAGGAGGAGAGCAGATCACCGAGAGCGGTCTGAAGCCTTACGAGTTTTGCCACCTCTCCCCCTACCCCCACCCAGAGAACCCGGCCTTGTGATCCGGGAGGAAAGACTCCCCAAGAGGCAAAAGTGAGTTCCAGGGGTTCTCTTTCGAGAGGAGCCTTTCGAAGCGCCTGATCAAGCTTTTGGACGGTTTCCGAAGAGAGGTCGCCGAGAAAGTGCAGAGTTATGTGAAGCTGATCCGCCCTCAGCCAGCGAACCCCGGGATCCTGCATAAACCCAAGAAGGGTCTGCTTCTCGCAATTTTCGAGGGGGAGGCAGAGAAAGCTTCGAATCTTTTGTATACTTTGCATGCGCGCTACCCCTCGAAGGCGCTGAAGTCTCCGAGAAGAATCTGGAGTGCCGCCCTCTGCGCCTGAGAGCGCACATCCCCCCGTGCACCCGCAAAGCGCAGTCGAAGCTGTTTGGTGCGATCTCCCCAGCTGAAACCAAACCATATGGTTCCCACGGGTTTATCCGGCGATCCTCCCCCCGGACCGGCTATGCCTGTGATAGAAAGGGAGATTTTGGCATCAAAAAGATCCCGCACCCCTTCCGCCATGGCTGCAGCACAGGCCTGGCTCACCGCCCCATGCTCCTCAATCACTCCCGGGGAAACCCCGAGGAGTCGTATTTTAGAGCTGTTGGAGTAGGCCACCACGCCGCCGAGAAAGATCTCCGACGAGCCGGGAATTTCTGTAATGGCCCCGGCAAGGAGCCCCCCGGTGCAGGATTCCGCCACCGCAAGAGTCGTATTCGTTCGCGTATAGTCTATGACAAGTTTGTGTGCCAAACGCCATGCGGTTTTATCCACGCCCATCATCCTCCAAAAAACTGATATAAAGTTGCCATGCCCTCTTCAAGAAAAAGCCAGAGAAGCCCCCGCACAATCCCTGCAGCAGCGAACCCTGCAAGGGCAGAGGCTCCCATGCGCCCGAGCCCTTTCCAGCGGGGATAGAGCAGAAAAAGGGGAAAGGGACGGATAAGGGTGAGAACCCGAAAGAGAAGGACCGCTGCCAAAGCCGCTCCGGGAGGATTTCCCTGCATGGCAAACCAGGTGCCGCAAAAAAGATCCAGTACCACCGGAGACCCCTCTTCAGGAGGATTTTCTTTGTGGATATATCGCCATACCACATAGAGCCCAAAGATCCAGAGGGGGAGAAAAAGCTCCGGAGAGATCTGCAGGATCTGGAAGGTGAGAAGAGCGATCAGCACCGCCCAGAGCCCTCCGGAGGCAGAACGGCACCCCAGCCCCCCCACGGTGGCGAGCCACCCCTGCCAGGTTCGAGGAAGAGGAGCCAGGGTGGAAGGGGATTTTTCAAACATCATAAAGGATCTCCCCTCGAAGGTCATGCTCCAGCGCTTCGACGATGCGGACCCTCACCCGGCTTCCAAAAGGTACGGGGTTTTCGGGAAGATCAATTTCGATGCACCCATCAACATCAGGAGCCTCCCGATAGGAACGCCCCAGAAGGATGTTTCCTTCTCGCTGCTCCACCACCACGTCAAGATCGGTTCCCACAAGGGTCTCCTGATGCTGCAAAGAAATCTCCTCCTGTAAGGCCATGACTCGTTCCATTCTCTCCCGCGCCACCGAGGGATCGACCTGATCGGAGCAAGAGGCTCCCGGCGTTCCCTCCTCGGGAGAGTAGATAAAACAGCCCAGGCGCTGAAAGCGCACCCGTCGGAGAAGATCAAGGAGTTCCTCAAAGGCCTCTTCATCCTCCCCCGGAAATCCTACCATAACGGTGGTACGAAAAACCATAGAAGGAGATATGCTTCGGGCAACCTCAAAGAGAGATTCGAGCCTTTTTCGTGAATCCTTGCGGTTCATTCGCTTGAGAACGGCTTCACTGCCATGCTGTATAGGGACATCCGCATAGGGAATCACCTGGGGTATACGAAGCAGCTCTTTCCAGAAATTTTCGTGAATCCCCAGGGGGTGGAGGTAGAGGAGACGAAGCCATATATCCTCGGGGAGCGTACCCCCAAGCTCCCGAAGCAACCCGGTGAGGTTGATCCCTGAGGAGAGATCCTCTCCATACCTTGTAATGTCCTGACCAATGACGCAGATCTCCCGGGCTCCCTCTTCAACGAGTATACGAGCCTCCTCCAGAAGATGTTCCGGCGGAAGGCTTCGAAGAGGGCCTCGAATGGAAGGGATAGTGCAGTAACTGCAATGGTTGTTACACCCCTCCACGATTTTGAGAGAGCGCACCCAGGGAAACTGGGAGGCAGGACGAACCCGGCGAGGAAGCCCTTGATCCCCCGTCTCCGTAGCGAGAAGGGCTCTCAGTTCCTCCCACCCCTCACAGGGTATCCAGAAATCCACCTCCGGAAGCTCCTTTCGAAGTTCCTCTCCGAAACGGCTGTAGAGACAGCCGATAACACCGATGGCTTTGAGAACCCCCCTGACCTTGAGTTCTTCGAGATCGAAGATGGCCTGAAGGCTCTCTTCGATGGCGGGGACGATGAAGCCGCAGGTATTTACAAACCCCCACTCCGCCTTTTCCGGGGAATCCACAAGCTCTGCTCCCCCCCGAAGAAAGACTCCGGCAAAACGCTGGCTGTCGACATCGTTCTTAGAACATCCCAACGTATGAAGAAAAACCGTGGGAGAGGAGGATTTTTTCTTAAGAGTCACGCAACCCCCCCTGGGGATCGAAGATGAGGGTTTTGACCTCACCGGTTCTTCCAAGGGATTCCCGAGTCTTGTCGAACCACCGGGCAGAGATGGCCCCGGCATTTCCCAGGCGGACTGCCAGGGCTTTATCCAGGGGGAAGGTACGGCTCTCCCCCTTTTTAAGGGTTCCCACAAAGAGTACCGTATTCCCCTGGGCTACCCGAACCCAGCAATTTCCGGATGCCGAAAGAACCAGCTCGCGACTCCCCTCGGGAGTACCCTCCGGAGATGTCTCCCCCGCCTCGTAGAGCCAGGGATAATCTCTTCGGGCAGTCTCCTGGGCCTGGGTAGGGAGAGGGACAAGAGGAATCTGGGCCGCTTGAGCAGGAGAGGGGGCTCCGGGAGTGGGCTGTTCCGACACCGACACGGGGGGTGGAGAGGGAGCCGTCGCAGGAAGAGATGCCACTTGGGGGGCCGAAGGAATCTCTTCAAGGGGCGCCACGGAAGGAATCTCCGGAGAGAGCACTCCCGCGATCTCTCCGGAGACAACTCTCTCCGCAGGGGTCGGTTTGGAATCCCTATGAAAGGCTTCGAGAAGGGTATCCCGCTGCATCCAGACGAAAAAGCCTCCTCCCGCCGCAAAGAGAAAGAGGGTAATGTAAAGCCACCCCACCGCTACCCTGCGGAATCCCTTAGGGGCAGAGCTGAGAGAGTGTACCGTAGGCTCTTCCTCCTCTTCTCTTCGAGGAAAGACTCTGTTGTACTCCTCCCAGAGATCGGGCTCCTTCAGAAAAGCGAGATAGTTACGAATAAATCCCCGGGCATAGACAAGGGCGGGGAACTGGTCCATATCCCCCTCCTCGATGGCGAGGATATAGCGCTCGCGAATGTGGAGCCTTCCCGAGACATCTTTGGTGGTGATTTCTTTTTCTTCCCGCCGGAAACGAAGATAGGCTCCCAGCTCTTGTAGTGTTCTTCCCTCCTCAGGCATGAGACAATCCCTCCAACGCAGCTTTATAGATTGCCCGGGCAGATTCCTCCGGCCGGGGAGCAGCAAAGACGGCATTTCCCGCCACGAGAACATCACATCCACGGCGCACAAGATCTCCCGCACGTTCCACAGAAACCCCTCCATCAATCTGAATCAGGAAATCCAGGTTTTTCACCGCTCTGTATCGATGCAGAGCCTCTACCTTTTCGAGCACCTCCGGGAGAAAGGACTGCCCTCCGAACCCCGGATTGACGGACATGACAAGCACCATATCCACCAGAGAGAGAAGAGGGTAGAGCATCTCCACGGGAGTTCCCGGATTCAGGGATATTCCCCCCCGACAGCCGCTGCTTCGGATTTTCTGCAAAAGCCGATGCCCGTGGTGGGTAGCCTCCACATGAAACACAAGGTAGGAAGGCTCCGCAGGAAGAAAGTACTCTACAAAGATTTCAGGGTTTTCCACCATGAGGTGCACGTCGAGCACCGACGAGGGAAAGGCCCTGCGCAGCCCCTTCACGAGGAGGGGGCCGTAGGTCATGTTCGGAACAAAGTGGCCGTCCATGACATCCACGTGAATCCATGAAGAAAACTCGCCCAACGAGCGCAGACTCTCCTCCATACGGAGAGGGTCTGCGGAGAGAAGGGAGGGGGCAATCGTGGGATACGGACGCTTCCTCTCCCCTTCAGCCGAAGAATTTACCGATACCGTTCCTGCCATACGAACTCTCCTCCCAGATAGATGGTAACCGCCGCTTCATTGGTGTAGGGGGCCTCCATGGATATGTACTCTCCGCCCGTTACTTCCTTGTCTACCAGCTTGCGGCTTCCCTTGGGGTCCACCATCTCGATGGTGAGCTTCAACGGTTTCGAAAGAGGGGGGACCTGGTAACGGATTTTTGCTTTCTTTGTTCCCGCAGGAGGCTGTTCCTGCACCGGTTTTTTGGTCGGTTCCGGTGATGCCGGAGCCGGACTGACCCGAGGAGGCTCCGCCACAGGAGTTGCGGGAGTTACGGAATCTCCCGGAGGAGGAAGCACTCCCGGAATGGCGGCGGGCTTCGGAGTGGGGGCCGCTGCACTTTCGGGAGAACCATTCTTTTTCATGGTGGAGACAACGAGGTTCACCACAGAATTTTTCTTTACCGAAGAACCTTCGTTGGGGGAGACCCGGATCACTACTCCGGGAGGGCTCGCCTGGGTATAGTGATACCGAACCGATCCCAGAGAGAGCCCCGCCTGACGGATCAGCGCCTTGGCCTCCTCCTCCATGCGCCCCGCAAGGTTGGGAATTTTGACGTTCCCCGAAGGGCTCTCCTCTCCCTGACAGAGAAGAAGATCTACCCGGGCACCTCGGGGGAGAGCCACGGGAGCCGAGGGGCTCTGGGCAATGACCGTCCCCGGAGCGGCTCCATCCCGGGGAACCCGGAGGATATCTCCCGGAACAAATCCTGATTCTGTGAGTGTTTTTACTGCCAGGCTGTACTCCATATTGCGCACATCCGGCAGGGGGTAGCGTTGCCCCCCTTTACTCACCTTGAGAATAAGAACCTGCCCTTTTTTCATGAGGGTTCCCGGAGCAGGCCACTGGGCTACCACGACCCCCTCTTTCTTGGCGGAATCGACCTGGTCCACTCGGGCTACAAGCCCCGCACTCTGCACGTGACCGACAGCTTCGATGACCGCCATCCCCTCGAGAGAGGGAGAACCGATCTCTTTTCCTCCGAAGAAGATCATATGGAAGATGAGCGCCGCAGAACCGAGAATAACGAGAAGAATCACAGTCAGAGTTACAAAAAAGAGTTTCCGCATCGGGGCCTCCTCAAGTAGAGTTGCTGCCATCCAGGGGTAGCACCCCCGGGTCTATTCCAGCCCTTCGGGACGCTTCATCAGAAGGGCGCTGTAAAAACCATCGTTCCAGGGGGTGGAGGGGTAGGCATATCTTCCCCAGGGCTTTCCGCGGTGAACGAAGGGGAAGGCCCCCCCCAGAGGGACCTCCACAAGGGAGGAATCTCCCTTAAGAGCTTCTGCAAGAGACTCCTCGTTCTCTTCCCGAAGGAGGCTGCAGGTACAGTAGAGAAGATAGCCTCCGGGGCGAAGCATGCTTCCTCCGTGAAGGAGAAGACGCCGCTGCAGTTTTGCGAGAATCCGGACCTCCCTAGGTTTCATGCGGAACTTCCCCTCGGGATGACGCTGCCAGGTACCGGATCCGGAACAGGGAGCGTCCAGAAGAATCATATCAAATCCTGCAGAATCCTGCAGATCTAAAGCATCTCCCGTTCGAACCTTTACCCGCTCCTGACAGCCCAGCCGAGCAAGCTCCTTGTGAAGAGCCCGGACCTTTGCTTCCGAGAGTTCCCAGGCATGGATCTCGCCTCGGGGGTAGGCGTGTGCCAATAGCCCCGTCTTCCCCCCCCGGCCGGCGCACATGTCGAGAATCCGCGGCTTTCGGCGAAAGGATGGAAAAAAGGACGCAACCCCGAGAGAGGATTCTCCCTGGGGGGTAATCTCACCCCTTATATAGGACGGAAGATCTCCCACGAAACACGTTCCGGAGGTGCGAAGAGAAGACGGATTTCCCGGAGAAATCCAGCTTTTCAGCCCTTTGGAGGCAAGCTCTTCGGTAATGTCGGCAAGCTGACAGGAGGCCCCGAGACGAAAGGAGCTGTAGGGAAGAATGCGGTAGAGCCGTAGCATCTCCTTAGCTCCGGCATGTCCGTGCTGTTCTTCCATCTCGTGAACGTACCATCGGGGAATTCCCTGCAGGAGGCCGAGAGAGAAGAGATCCCCCTTCTGCTCAAGCTCTTTCAGAAGAGAGGGCACTTTTTCCGGAAGATGACGCAGGGTGGCATTGAGAACCCGTGCCTCCTGTTCATACCCCTTCTGCCGTAACCAGGCCACCAGCGCACTTACAAGCACGGGGGGGGCAAAGTTGTGGAGGGTCATTATGCCTCCCACACCGATATACAGAGCATGGCGTACCTCCCTGGGAAGGTCGTTCCAGGAGGCCCGCACCAGCTTTTTAAGGAGATATTCCCACAAAAGCTGCTTCCGCAAAGCGCCGTACAAGAGCCCCCCCGCAAGAACCTGTTCCGTCTTGCGATCTACCTGATCAAGCACTTTTCTGAGGGCCTCGCTCGCGTACTCTCCCCGCTCCACCCCCGCATAGGCCGTAAGGGCAGCTTCGATACCCCGCACGTCTAGTGCACTCCGAGGAGGGGGAAGAGAGATATATGCTGCTCCCCCCTCTTCACGCTCTTCACACTCTTTCGGGGGGTGCTAGTCATTCCGCCCTCCGAAGGTGCCCCGCAGAAGGAGAAGCCGCACAAGCTGAGCAAGAGCCATGAGAGTGGCCGCCACATAGGTCATGGCCGCCGCCCGGAGCACTTTCCTGGCTCCTGTAAGCTCCGAGGCCTCCAACGTCCCTGTATTTCCGAGAACCCGGAGCGCCCTGGCACTGGCATCAAGCTCCACCGGTAGCGTAACGAGGTGGAAGGCAAGTACCCCAAGAAAGAAGATAATCCCCAGATCCATCATGGTGGGAGAACGCATGAGAAGGCCGATGAAGAAGAGGGGAAAGGCCAGAACAGAGCTGAAGTTTACCACCGGCACCACAGCGTTGCGAATCCGCAGAGGGGTATACCCCTTAAGATCCTGCACCGCGTGCCCCGCCTCATGGGCCGCCACGCCGATGGCGGCAATGCTGGAACTGCCGTAGACGCTGTCCGAAAGCCGGAGAACCTTTCGGGCGGGATCGTAATGATCCGTAAGGTCTCCCCCTACCCGTTCCACGGGGATGTTCTGCAATCCATAGCCGTCGAGAAGCTTTCGGGCCACGCTGCTTGCTGTAACCCCTTTGCGGGCGGGGATACGGCTGTATTTTTGAAACGTGGATTTGATTTTCATCTGAGCCCAGAACGCGAAAATCAGTGCCGGGATGAGCAGCAGAAAGGTGCCGTCAAAAAAAGGATAGTACATCATCTACATTCCACCTCCTTGAACTCAAAATACCGATCCGGCCCGAGAGCCGCATCGGTATTTTACACGAATTCCCCCGAAAAAGGCCAGCGGTGAACCGAGGATTAGTCTCGGTAAAATTCCCCGATGGATGCCACCACCCTCTCCTGTTCTTGCGCGGTAAGTTCCGGGAACATGGGGAGGGCAAGGCATTCCTCACAAAGCTTCTCTGATTCGGAGCAGATCACCCCCGAAGCAAGATACTCCTGGAAACAACGCTGCTGATGCAGACTTCGGGGATAGTAGACACGGCTTCCGATCCCCCGCTCCTGAAGAAACTTCTGCAGGGAGTCCCGATCCCGGGCCCGCACCACATACTGATGATAGACGTGATGATTCCCCGGAGCCTCCCGGGGGGGGGTCAGCGCCTCTCCAAGCTCCGCCTGGGCAAAAAGCTCTTCGTACCGCTCCGCCACGCGCCGACGATCCCGGTTCCACTCCTCCACGTAAGGAAGCTTTGCCCGGAGCACCGCCGCCTGAAGAGCATCCAACCGACTGTTGAGCCCTATTTTATCATGAAAATAGGTCTGCCCAGCCCCGTGTACCCGAAGAAGACGAATCTCCTCCGCAAGTTCCGGAGAGGCAGCGGTGACCATGCCTCCGTCTCCGTAGCATCCGAGATTCTTGGTGGGAAAGAAGGAGAAACACCCCACCTCTCCGAGGCTCCCTCCCCGCCGGGGGAGGCCGTCGATCTCCCGCCAGGCTCCGAAGGACTGGGCGCAGTCCTCCACCAGGGCGACACCTCGCTCCTTAAGGTGAGGAGCGATCTTTTCCACCTCGCACATCTGACCGAAAAGGTGCACCGCGATGACCGCCCTTGTACGGGGGGTGATCGCCTCCAGCACCTGCTGATGGTTCATGTTGTAGGTTTCGGGATCAATGTCGACAAAGACAGGCTTCGCTCCGGAACGAACAATACAGCTCGCGGAGGCGAAAAAGGTAAAGGGGGTGGTGATCACTTCATCTCCCTCGCCGATGCCAAGCGCCATGAGTGCAAGGAGAAGGGCATCGCTTCCGGAGGCACAACCGATGGCAAAGGGGACCTCCAGATAGGAGGCAACTTCCTGTTCGAATTCCTGAACCTCTTTGCCCAGTATGAAATGCTGCGATTCGAGAACTCTCTCGATCCCCTCCCGGACTTCGTTCCGGATACGCTGATAATTTCTGGCAAGTTCAAATGCGGGAATGGCTCGTTCTTCCATAATCAATCAGTTCCTCCTCGGGATATCCCGAAATGTTTCGGGAATAGCTCTTGTATCGTAGGGGCGGGGCAAGATCCCCAGGGGGATATCACTCCCATACAACGTCTGTCTATTGAGTATTTTCCCTGGGAGAATGTTTTTTGTGGTGTTCCTGAACAGGGCGAATCGTGAAACAGAGGCTCCTGGAGAACATTCTCTATAGCTGGGGGCGGTAGGGCCCCCCTACGGGAGAGTTCCCTCCTCATCCTCCGGCTTTGCAAGAGTTTCCTGGGAAGCTCTGAGGTGCTCCTGCATAAGGGCCACCACTTTCTCCTCATCTTTCTCCTGAAGGGCCTTGAGAATATTCCGATGCTCCTCGATACTGGGGTTTGTTTCGATGTCATAAAATGGATCGTAAAAGACGATAAAGACGTTGGTTCTTGCAAGGATATTATCAATGTAATCCCCCAGAATGCGGTTACCGCTGGCATCCGCAATGATACGATGGAAGGCTTCGTTAATTTCGAGATACTGCTCCAGGTTTTTTTCTTTGAAGGCCTGTTCTTCCGAGAGAATGGCCTCCTCAAGACGGCGCAGATGCTTTTCCGCCACGTTCTTCACAGCCAGCCGGACCGCGAGACATTCCAGCTGCTCCCGAACGAGATAGGCGTTTTCGACCTCTTTTCGAGAAGGGGATACAAGTCTTGCCCCACTATTGGGTATAATGAGCACAAGCCCTTCGCTGGCGAGGCGCCGCAAAGCCTCTCTTACGGGGGTACGACTCACCCCCATCTGCACCGCTATGTTTACCTCCGGCAACCGCTGTCCCGGTTTCATCTGCTTGGTGATAATCTTGTGGCGAAGCTCCTGATAGACGTAATCCGCAGATGTGGTGTACAACCTAGGATCTTTCACTGGGGAAGTCCCTCCTTCATTTTTGCCATGGCACGGTGATTTTCGGAATTTTTTGTCTCACGGTAGTGACGATATGTGATTAATATACCTTACCATACATATTTCTCACATACAACTATCTTTACTTAGTATACTTGGAGGTTTCTTATGCAATCTTTTCGTATTCCCCATTTTTCAAGAGACGTAACGCTCCCTTCCTCCCCTCTTATCGAGTATATCCGGCTTGGGTTGGAACATAACGCACGCCCTCTCTCTTCGGGGCAGCCTCACCCCTCCTGCTTTCCCCTGGAAGCTCTGGCGGAGGCTTCCCGAAAGGGCTTGCTGGAGATGGGAGGGCGCTTTCTCCGCTACGGCAGCAGCCGGGGCATAGGGCCGCTGCGCTCCTGGATTCTTGCATGGCTGCAACGGGAGAGGATATGCTCCCCCCAGATTTCCGAGGCGGAGATCATGCTGGTGCCGGGATGCCAGTTCGGATTCGACCTGCTCTGCCAGGCTCTTCTTGAGCCGGGGGATACGGTGGGGATGGATGCCCCCTGCTACCCCGACTCCTGGTGTACCCTTCTGCGGCGGGGGGGAAGAGTTCTCCCTCTTCCTGTGGATGACGAAGGGCTTCGGGTAGACGTTCTGGAGGATCTTCTGGAAAAAGGGGAGAGGCCCAAGCTGATCTACTCCATCCCCACCTATCAGAATCCCCGGGGGTGCTCCCTCGCCCCCTCCCGCGTTATGCGATTGGCCGCACTGGCTGAAAAATATAATTTTTATGTAGTTTTGGACGACCCCTACCGTTTTCTGCAGCTTGACGAACCTCTGCGACAGGGGGGGGAGCATTTCCCCTGGCATGGATGGGAGACCGGGCGGATTCTCTGGATGAGTTCCTTCTCCAAGATCATCGCTCCGGGGCTTCGAAGCGGCTGGATTCTCGCCCCCAGGGAGATTATAACCCTTCTGGGAGCGCTCCAGGAGATGTCCTGTATCTCCCCCCCTGCGGCAGGCTCTCTGGGGCTTTTCGTCTATCTGAGGGATCGGGGGATTGATGCACAGCTCACCTCTCTGCGGAAGGAGCTTGGGAGCAAGCGGGAGCTTCTTCTTGAGGGGCTCCGGAACTCTTCGCTCTTCTCTCAGGGATGCTCTCTCGCCCACGCTCTTGGGGGCACCTTTCTCTCGCTCTTTCTCCCCCCTCACGTGAAGGCCTCCCCAGCGGCACGAAAGCTGGTCACGGAAAAGAAGGTAGCCACCATCCCCGAAGGGGCCTTCTGGCCTCCTCTGGGAGGGGGGCGGGAGATTCCTGACAGCTTTTTGCGGCTCTCCTACTCCTGGCTTGATCCCGAGGATATCCCCATCTGCGTGAAGGCTCTGGAAGAGGTGGTGGAGTCATGAGGCTTCTGGTTCTTACACTCTCTCTGGGCTCGATCTTTTTTTACGGCAAGGCGCTGGGAGGGCTTGGGGGCTATCTTGTGGAGCGGGGAAGCCCGCAACTCATCCTAATCGGCCTGGGAGGGGGCACCCTCTGCGCCGCAGCGGCTCTTCTTCTGTGGAAACGCTCCATGAAGAGGGACTAACACAAGAGCGTTATTCCTCTACCAGGGCAAGAAGCTCCTGCGCGCGGCGCCGAAGCTCTTCGAAGGTATGGCTCCCCCGGCGGGCACAGATTTTAGCTTCCTCCCCGCAGAGAAGGCATCTCCGGGGGGGAAGTTGCAGATCCTTTCGAGAGAGGGCTCCTTCGGAAGAGAGCACGTCCAGATCCAGCAACCGCCCCCAGGGAAGCTCTTCTTCGAGGGCGACACAGATCCTTTTGACCTCTTCCCGGGAGGGAACACCCCCTGTAAAGAGAAGAGCCTTCCCTGCACCGTTGTCGCAGAAGGTGCGCAAGGCCCGCTTGAGAGGGGGGATGCGGTGAAGAAGGATTTTTTCCGTGGCCTCCAGGCATGCTTCATCCCCTGGAAGCGATTTGGGAAGCCCCGGCAGGTTGAGGGATAGCTGCAACACCCAGGAATACATGCGAAGAAGCCCCTCCTGGAGATCCCTTCGTGCCTCTCTCCCTTCTAAGAGGAGGGAGAGTTCTTTTTCCTGTTCCGGGGAAAGTGTGCGATGCTGCATCTCATATATCACCGTTTTCACCCCAAAGCTTTCGAAGTTTTTCGAAGGATCCGAGAATGTCCTTTCTCTCTACACGGCTTACGGAGAGGCGGACATAGGGGATCTCCTTCCTGGGATTGCCGAGATGGAAACGCTCCCCCCCCTGAAGAAGAATCCCCTCTCTCTGAGCCGCACTCTCCATCTCTCTTCCCGAAGAGCCCCGGAGAGGAACCCACAGGTACAGACCTCCCGAGGGGATTTCCGGGGGGGACCAGGGAAGAATTTCACGAAAAAAGGAGCCGAGAAGGAGCATACGCTCTTTCATTTCGATCCGTACCCGCCGGAGCACCTCTTCGAGGTAGTTCTCTTCGAGAAAGCGTAGCACCGTCTTCTGGGAAAGGGCGGAGGAGTAGCCGGTAGTGCGCATTTTGCAGCGGCAACACTCTTTCCAGATATTTGGCGGGAGAAGCATATATCCTATGCGAAGCCCCGGAAAGAGAAGCTGGCTGAAGGATCCGCAGTAGAGCACACGCTCCGCCCCACGCATCGCCTTGAGAGCGGGTACCGAGGACTCCCCGTACCGAAGCTCTCCATAGGCATCGTCTTCGAGAATCCAGAACCCCCTCTTGCGGGAGAGTTCAAGAAGTTGTTGCCGTATCTCCGTAGGAAGGGTGCGCCCTGTGGGGTTCTGGAAGCTGGGGACGAGAAAGAGGGCCTCTCTCTCCCCAAGGGAGGAGAGGATCGACTCCCAGGAGTTCCAGTCTTCCGGAAGCGAGGCGAGTTCCAACCCCCGGGAGCGGGCCATCCCTAAAATCTGAGGATAGGTAAGTTCTTCTGCCCAGAGACGCCGTACCCCCCGGGAGGCGAGAGCTTCCAGTGAGAGGGCAAGCCCCTCCTGCACTCCCGAGGTGACGAGCACATCCTTCCATGCGGCGGGGATACCTCTCCCTGCGGCATGCCGGGTGAGCGCCTTGCGTAGCTCAAGAAATCCCGCCACGGGGCTTCCCAGAAGAGAGGCACAGCTCTGCCGCATCTCCTCCCGAAGAAGGGACGCCACAAGAGATGTGGGGAGAAGCTCCGGAGAGGGAAGCTCCGTGGCAAAATCCACGTAGTTTCGGATCTGCCCCCCCTTGCTCCCGGCTCCTCGGAGTTCCTGAACGTAGATGCCGCTTCTCTTGCGGGAACAGACGAGTTCTTCCTCTTCCAGAAGAGCATACGCCTCCGCCACGGTGTTCCGGGATATGCCGTGGGCCTCCGCAAGGGAGCGGCTTCCCGGGAGCCGGTAGCCTCCCGGAAGTGTTCCGGAGAGAATCATTCGGCGAAGGTGCTCGGCTATCTGGCGGTACATGGGGAGATGGCTTTCCCGGTGAAGGGGTATGTCGATCATGAAACTCTTCCTTTCCTGCACATCCTAGTGGGTTGTTCCTGCTTATATTATGAGCCTACATGAGCCGCAGGAGCCGGAGCTTGTGTGTCCGGAGGCGCGAGCATAGTGGTCGGCGAGCGCAGCTTTGCGTCGTGGAGGCCCGGCACCGGCACAGGACGTGCTGGTGAGCCGCAGCTGCGCGTCTGGACGGCGCATCTGCGGCGACGGGCCGGAACAGCAAAGCAAGGGAGCGGTTCGACCACTCGGGGGAGCAGAGGGGACACATGAGCGGAGGCTCCCATCCAAGGGCACATTATAACGTGGAACAGGCCACTAGCGGCTTTTTCGAGGCTTTTCTGAACCCCCTGACACGGTCCGGGCTTTCTGCTATACTGCGGCTTTCGCCCGTGACAGCCATTTCTCGAGAGGAGGACGTGGAGACCATGTCCCAGGTAGATGCACTCATTTTCGATGTAGACGGGGTTCTGGTGGATGCCAATGACACCTATCTCAAGGTGATCCAGAGGGCTCTGAAGATTTTTCTGGGAGATTCGGGGGAGATCTCGCGGGGGGAGCATTTCACCCCCTGGCAGTACCGTACCGCCAAGGGGCATCCCTGCTTCAACGATGACTACGACCTCGCCTGGTTCGGCCTCTGTGCTCTTCTGGAGTTCCGGGGGGCCTCCCCCTCTTCAAAGAGAGAGGAGAAGCTTCCCGAAGCGATCTGGAGAGAGCTTTTGCAAGAGTGCCCCCTGGAGGGATCCCTCTCCTGGATAGAGCGCCGCTTTCCCCAGGGACCTCCTCGGGAGGAGATCCGCACTCTCTGCGAGGAGATCTATTTCGGCGAGGAGTACTCCGGCATGACGGGGAAGAGCCCTCTTCGCCCTTTGGAGAGGGGGTTGTGGAAGCTTGATACCCCTCTGGTGCGGTGGCACTGGAGCAGCCTCCCTCTCCCCTCGGCAATCTACACGGGAAGACCCGAGACGGAGCTTCGTCTCGCCCTTGGGGTTCTGAGGTGGGAGGATTTTCCCCGGGATCGCTGCATAACCCCCGATTTGGGGATCTCCAAGCCCTCTCCCAGGGGGCTGGAAGTTCTGGCAGAGGCCATGCAGAGTACAAACCCCGCTTTTTTCGGGGATTCCCAGAGCGATGCCCAGGCCTTTCGTTCCTACGGGAGGGGGCGTTTCTGCCCTATAGGCTCTCTGATTCCGGAGATGCCCCGCTGGTACCCCTCCCTCAATGAAGCTCTGGAAGATCTGGGGATTTCGGTACCATCCCCGGAATAGCTTGTAACACAAGAGATGGCTCCCCCGGCACACCGGCAATCCCCCTTCGCTGTGCACGAAGGGGGATTGCCGGCTCTTTTTTCCAAAGGCGGAGAGTTCTTTAGAACTAGAGCGGTTTTACAAATAACGTGTCACGTGCTGTTTCACGGAGCCTCCGCTTGTGTATCCCCTCTGCTCCGAAAGTGGCGAAACCGCTCCCTTGCTTTGCTGCTCCGAACCGTCACCCCAGACTTCCGCCGACCAGCTGCGCGACTGGGGTTTGCTGGCACGTCCGCCTGCCACCAGGAGGTTCTCCGCGACGCAAAGCTGCACTCGCCGACCACTATGCTCGCTGCCGGGAAC